>UQCC01000004.1 GCA_900539325.1 uncultured Eubacterium sp. | reverse complement strand
TAATTGTGAATATGATTCGACTTGGTTAGTGTTTGCTCTTTCCTCTGATATGGATTCACCCATGATTGTTGGTACGAACAACGGCTGTGCTTATACCATAAAAATCAGTTGAAAATGTGATATTTTATTAGTAACAAAAGGAATGATAGAATGGATAAATTCAGTTTTTACCTTGTAACCGACACCCACTACTTTGACAACTCGTACAAACGAAGCGGTGAGTCATACGAAAGACGAAGCAGAACAGACCAAAAATGCGTTGCCGAAACTCCGGCAATTATAGACGCAGGGTTTGCACAACTTGCAAAAGACAAGGAAACCGATGTTATTTTGATACCGGGTGACCTCATATACAGAGGAGAATATCAAAGCCATGTGGGTTTCAGGGAACGACTTTACAGACTGAAAGAACAAGGAAAGCGAATATATTTAATCACTGCAAGGCACGACTATGACAGCGGTGATTCCTTTGAATTTGAGGGCGACAAAATGATACCTGTTAATGGCATGCCGAGAGAGGAACTGAGAGAATTCTACAAAGATTTCGGTTTTGACGAAGCAATATCCGAGCATAAAGAAACCATGTCGTATGTTATTCAGCTTACCCACGGAATAAGATTACTTGCACTGAACTGTGACGGAGATTTAAAAGACTTTATAGGAATATTTGACAACCAGCTTGAATGGGCACTGAATGAAGTTAAAAAGGCCCATGACAGCGGCAACTACATATTTGCAATGACGCACTTCCCTCTTTTGCCGTTTTCGCCGATTATGAATTTAGTCAGTGACGCTCATTTGACAGATTGGGAAAAAATCGCAACGGCACTTGCCGACGCAGGAGTTGACCTGATTTTTACGGGGCATATGCACGCTCAATCCGTTACGGAATATAAAACCGAAAGCGGCAACACAATAACTGATGTGCAAACGGGATGTTTTGTGGGTTGTCCGTGTGCGTACAGAAAAATTACATTTGAAGATAGAAACACCGTTAGCATCAAATCGTACACCATAAACGATTTTGACTATGACAAAGGCGGCAGAACCGCACAGGAATACTTTAAATGGCGATTTGACAGAATGATTGAAGTAAAAATGCACGAAATTTTGCCAAAACCGGCAATGAAAGCGGTTGACAAATTAACGGTTAAAAAAATCGGCAGATTACTGTGCTTCAAGCCTGACAAAAGCGTTGAAAACAGGCTTGCAAAAGATGTGGGCGTTGAATTGGTACGCAACATATTTATGGGTGACGAGCCGTATACAAAAGGTACGCCTATGTATGAAACGATGAGTAAAATGCTGAAGCGACTTCATCCGATAACACACATCATAGAGAAAAAAGTAAAAAATATAAATCCGATTTTAGCCGACCTCGACACATTTATTCTTTCTATGATAGGTGACGAAAACCAAAGAGATAACAACGCCGTGCTGAAAATAAGCAAAAATAATTATTAACTATTATAAAAGGGGTAAATAATTATGTCTGAAGCACAAATCGGTACGATAAATTACAGTACCGACAAAAAGAATGTAAAAGCATCGGAATTTATATGGTATTTGATTGCCGTGTGGGAGAAAATATGAAAAAGGTTATTGTAGTTTCAAAAACACATCTTGATTTGGGATTTACCGACTTTGCGGAAAGCATACGCAAAAAATATATTGACGAATTTATACCGAACGCCGTAAAAACAGCCGAAAGTGTAAATACAAAAGACAAAAAATTTGTATGGACAACCGGTTCGTGGTTGCTTTGTGAAGAACTGAAAAACGGCACAAGAGAAAATGCGGCGGCACTTACAAAGGCACTAAAAAACGGTGACATTGTTGCACACGCTCTCCCCTTTACTTTGCATACCGAACTGCTCGACAGGGACAGCCTTGAATACGGACTGTCACTGATTGACACAATAGACGAAATACGAGGCAAGAAAACAATATCGGCAAAAATGACGGATGTACCGGGTCACACAAAAGCACTCATTCCGCTTCTTGCAGAAAAAGGAATAAAACTGCTCCACATCGGCGTTAACGGTGCATCGGCAATGCCGAAAGTACCCGAATGTTTTTTGTGGAAGCAGTGTGAAAGCGAAATTGTTGTTATTTATTCGGGTGAATACGGCGGAGCTTACAAAAACGAATATGTTGACGACATCTTATATTTTGACCACACACTTGACAATCACGGTTCCGGCGGGAAGGATGCAGTACTTGCAAACATCAAAAAAATACAGATGAAATACCCAGAATACGAAGTTATTGCAGGCTCACTTGATGACTATGCAGAAAAAATATGGAAAGTGCGTGACAAACTGCCTGTTATAACATCGGAAATCGGCGACACTTGGATTCACGGCAGCTCGGCAGACCCGTACAAATCGGGTGCACTCCGCACGCTTATCGAACTAAAGAACAAATGGCTGACTGACGGAAGCCTCAACCGTGACGATTCGGAATACAAAAATCTTGCCGAAAACATCTTATGTCTTGCAGAGCACACCTGCGGCATGGATGTAAAAATTGCACTCGGCGAATACAGTAATTACCTGAAATCCGATTTTGAAAATGCAAGACACGGCGAAAATTACAAAAAAATCGAAAAAAGCTGGGCAGAACAGCGTGAATACATAGCAAAAGCAGTTTCGCTCTTATCGAACGCTCACAAAAACGAAGCGGAAGACTTGCTGAAAAAATTACACGGTGACGAATTGTTTGCGATGTTTAACGAACCGGGCAATATAGACGAAGAATACAAGCTGAAAAACAGCTCGGTTGCGATTAATTCCTTTGGCGGAATAAAGCATTTGACCATTAACGGAAAAAAGATAATCCGTGACAATCACGAGCCTTGCGTTACATATAATTCATACGGCAGCGAAGATTATGATTATTGGTTTGAGCATTACAGCAGAAACCTAAAAAAGGTTGCTGATTGGGCAATTCCCGATTTCGGCAAACCGAACATTGACAAAATCAAGAACAAATACAAACAAGGCAGATTTAATTACACGCTTAACAGGCTGTCCGTCAACAAATCCGACAATGCAATCATCTTAATATCGGATTTAATAATTGACGAGTACCTTTGCAACGATTTGGGTGCACCCAAAACTTTTAGAATAAAATACACGCTTACCGAAAGCAAAATCAACATTGAAGTTATTTGGCAGGGCAAAAGTGCAAATCGTCTGCCCGAGAGCATTATGCTGCACTTTTATCCTAAAGGAGAAAACATCACATACACAAAAATCGGTGAGCGGATTAATCCGTTTGACATTGTCGAAAACGGAAACCGAAATTTATCGGCAGTTGAAAATGTTGAAATTGACGGTACAAAATTTGTCAATTACCACTCCCCTCTTGTTGCTGTGGGAAAGGGCAAGATTTTGCATTTTGACAACAAATACGGCAAACTTTCAGACGGCTTGACATATATTCTTTATGACAATATTTGGGGAACAAACTTCCCTCTTTGGTACAGCGACAACGCATATTTTAAATTTACGATATGTTAGGCAAACTTCTTTGTTAAAATTACATTATTCTTATTGACACTAAAGCACAAGGTTACTATAATACAGTTGAAATAATAAGTAACGAAAGAAAGCGATTTTTTGCAGGAAGCAAAGAAAGAAAACAAAATTCATTCATCAAACACCCTCTTGATGACAGAGGGAAACATTTGGAAGTTGCTGATAATATTTTCCATTCCATTGATACTCGGCAACCTGCTGCAACAGATGTACAACACGGCAGACTCGATTATAGTAGGCAACTTTGTAGGAAGTAACGGACTTGCGGCAGTAGGCTCGGGCACGGCTCTCATCAACCTTATTATAGCATTCAGTCAAGGTGCGGCAGTCGGTGCCGGTGTTATAGTTTCGCAAAGTCTTGGTGCAAGAGATAAACAAAAAACAAAGCTTGCAGTACATACGGCGATGTGCATTGCAATTATTCTCGGTGTAATTCTGTCGGCAATAGGTGTTATATTCAGCCGTGATTTGCTCGTCTGGATGAAAACGCCGAAAAGTGTGCTGAAAGATTCGGTGTTTTATCTTCAAATCTACTGCGGCGGACTTATATTCAATGTAATATACAATATGGCTACGGGTATACTCAATGCCGCCGGCAACTCAAAACGACCGCTTATTTATCTTGCGATTGCATCGGTTACAAACATCATACTTGACCTTGTGTTCATAAAAGAACTCAAATGGGGTGTAAAGGGTGCGGCAATAGCAACCGACATCAGTCAGGCGTTATCGTGTGTTCTTGCAGTGGGATATTTGCTGCGTGTTAATTCCGATTACAAATTAATCATAAAGGAACTGAAAATCCACGGCAACACGGCAAAGCAAATCATAAGAGTCGGACTGCCTACGGCAATACAGAATATGGTTATTTCATTTTCAAATGTATTGGTTCAGTCAAGCGTCAACTCCTACGGTGCAACGGCTATGGCAGGATATGCGGCATATCTCAAAATTGATGGTTTCAACATTTTGCCGGTACTCAGCATCAGCATGGCGGTTACAACATTTACGGGTCAAAATGTAGGTGCCAAAAAGCCGGACAGAGTAAAAAAGGGTATGTGGAACGCATTAATAATGGGTGTTATTTACACAGTGATTATCGGCGTTGTACTTTTGCTCACCTCCCATACCGTGCTTGGCTTATTCACAAAGGACAATGATGTAATAACATACGGTCAGCTTGCAATGAAATATTTTTGCCCGTTTTACTTTTTACTCGGCATACTCAACATACTTGCAGGCACGGTCAGAGGTGCAGGCAAAGGCGTTCCGCCGATGCTTATTCTCTTGTTTTCAATGTGCATATTCAGAATATTGTGGATAAAGATTGCATTACCGTTTTATTCAACGATAGACGGCGTGTTTATCCTCTACCCTATCTCATGGCTTGTGGGTATGATACTGATGATAATTTACACAAAATTCGGCAAATGGATGCCTAAAAACATAAGCAAGCAAAATTGACAAAATTTTGATAATACTGTAATATAAATATATTTAGAGGTGGAAAAATATGAAAAAGAAAATCAATCCGACAAATATATTTATAATCATTTCGGCAATATCTGTCATAATTTCATTTTTTACATTTGTATTCGGGAATGATACATTTTCGGCAGTAAATGCCACAGGCGGATTTCATAAACTGTTTAATGATTTTATATTTCATTTGTATCTTTCGGATGATTTAAGCACCGTGTACACAAAATCAATACACATATGCTTTCCGCCGCTTATATATCTTTTTTATCATGCACTCAATCTTATGATGCCTCCGCATGCAAAAACAGATATTAATTACAACGCAATGTACAATTTGTGCGTTATATATTTAATTATAGGATTTTTGATTTTTGCTTTTATTATAAAACGGTTTTTAAAAAAGCAAAACGACAAAAAAGTGCTTCTCACGGTAATTTTACTAACCCTTTCAAGTTGCTTTGCATTTGGAATAATTCAATGTGCAAACATAGCATTTTTAGTTGTTATGCTATTACTGCTTGCTATTGATTTAAGAGAGTCGGACAGTAAATTTAAGCAAGAACTTGCAATGATATTAATTGCAATTGCCGCAGCAATAAAAATTTATCCTGCTGTTTTCGGTTTGCTGTATTTAGCAGAAAGAAAATACAAAGAAGCCGGCAGATTAATTATATACGGAATTTTGTTTTTTGTGGTTCCGTTTGCTTTTACAGGCGGAATTGAAGGCTTTAATTTGTTTTTAAGCAATCAACTCGAAGTTCAGGCCACTTGGGGTGAATTAAGTCCAAACGGAATATATGCAAACCTTGTTTCGCTTGGATTTGACGAAATTTTGTCTAAAGCAATGATAGCTGTCTTTGGCACAGCGGCAATCATTTTTGTCTTTATAAGCAAGGATAATTGGAAAAAGCTTTTTATGCTTAATTTTATTATGGTTATGTGCCCAATGTGGAGCGGAGCGTATACACCTGCACTGTTTACTATTCCGTTTTTATATCTTTTAAGCAAAAAAGATTATATCGAAAACAAATTGGATTTTATATACACAGTGCTATTCTCGCTTATGTTTACAAGTTCATGCTTTACTTTTGAAATTTCATCAAAGAAAATATTTATAACCGCAATGCTATTATTTATTTTAATTGCCATTGATGAAATATCAAAATTAAAAAAGTCTAAGCGAACAAAATCTTGACAAGTGAAGATTTTGTGATATAATATGCTCACGAAAACTAAGTAGTGGATTTTTCCTGATGATTTATATCACCTTTTCGCCACACGACTGAGATGTCGTGTGGCTTATTTTATGCCCAAACGAAAGGAGAATATATGAAAAACGAAACTTTTATGAAAGAAAAAGCGGTTTTTCCGCTGATAATATCAATGTCGTTGCCGATGGTAATTTCAATGTGCGTAAACTCACTTTACAACATTGTTGACAGCTACTTTGTTGCTAAAATCAGCGAGGACGCAATGACGGCGCTGTCGCTTATCTTCCCTGTTCAGAATTTCATCAATGCGGTAGTAATCGGTTTTGGTGTTGGGATAAACGCATTGATTGCCTTTTACCTCGGTGCAAAGGACATACAGAATGCAAACGATATTGCAAATCAAGGCTTTATCCTCTCGCTTATTCACGGTATTGTGCTTACAATCGGCGGCATAGCTGTTATTAATCCGTTTTTAAAAGCATTTACATCAAATGACGGCATAATAAAATTAGGCATTGAATATTGCAGTGTTGTTTTTTTGTTTACCACTATAAACAGCCTTAATCTTTACTTTGAAAAACTGTTTCAATCATTCGGTAATATGAAAATCACAATGATCGGACTTGGGGTAGGCTGTATAACAAACATTATACTTGACCCTATTATGATTTTCGGCTTGGGATTTATGCCCAAAATGGGTATAAAAGGTGCGGCACTCGCAACAGGCATCGGTCAATGTGTAACATTTGTAATTTACATAGTATACTACCTTGCAAAACCTACAAGCGTAAAGGTTAACAAAGCATACTTAAAATTGACAGGTAAAACAATCAAATCGCTTTATTTAATAGGCATTCCGGCTATACTCAATCTTGCGTTACCGTCGCTTCTTATATCTTCGCTCAATGCGATTTTGGCTGCATTTTCGCAAGTTTATGTGCTTGTCCTCGGAGTTTACTACAAGCTGCAAACATTTCTTTACCTCACAGCAAACGGAATTGTTCAGGGTATGCGACCGATAATCGCTTACAATTACGGTGCCAAAGAGTACAAAAGAGTTAAAAAAATCTACAACTATGTTCTCATTATGATTGCTGTTATTATGGCGGTCGGAACTGTACTTTGTCTGACGATTCCGAGCAACATAATTTCATTGTTCACAACCAATGCAGAAACAGTAAAAGTCGGTGCATCTGCATTGAAAATCATCAGTGCAGGCTTTGTTGTATCGGCGGTATCGGTTACTTCCTGCGGTGCACTGGAAGCACTCAACAAAGGTAAGGAATCGCTTGTTATATCTCTGTGCAGATATCTTGTAATCATAGTGCCGTGTGCATTTTTGCTGAGCAAAATCGTCGGTGCAAACGGCGTGTGGAACGCATTTTGGATAACCGAAGCACTGACGGCGGTAATATCATTTGTTGTATACAAAAAATCAGTAAAGCTGAAATAATAAAAACCTTTCGGGTTACGAAATCCGAAAGGTTTTTATTCTGTATTTTAGTCCTTATCGCAATATGCACCGTCGGGCTTGATGATAATTGCATATTTACCGAAACGGTAATAACCCAAAAGGTCGGAATATGTTTTGCTGACATCCGACACGGTAAAATCCGTTTTATCAATTTTTCTGACTCTGCGGTGTTCACAGCATACATAAACATATTCGTCATCCGACGAAACAAAATGCGGATTTGGAAATGTATTTTGCTCTGCCGTGCCTACTCTGATGTCAACCTTGACGCCATCGATAAAATATCGAATAACGCAATTTTCCTTTTGGCATACCGACCAAAAATATTCGCCGTCGAGTGCAATGCCCGAAACGGGTGAGCCGTTATAATCAAGCACTCCGTCCTTTACAAGCTCTCCGTTTGAATCGAAAAGTCCGGTTTCACCCGTAGGATAGATGACAAGCACCGACCTATCCGGCATAACAACCGCACTCGGCGTTACAAAATTGCCGAGTTTGTCTGCGATAATTTTTCTGTTTGTTCCGTATTTTTTAAGAAGATAAGCGTCCTTGGTGATAATTTCCTTTTCGCCCGTGGAAAAATTGAGGATAAAATAATTAACTCCGTAGCCGACCGAATTAAGGTTTGGCTTTTTTTCTACCAAAATGACCTTATCATCCGAAAATTTAAGAACATCTATAATTTCTCTGTTGCTTATTTTAATCAAAATCAGTCAATCCAATCTTTATTATTCGGCAGAAGAAATCTTTTCAAGTTCTTCCTTGCTGGAGCTTGTGAGAAAGCTCAAAGTCATAAGGCTGTCGGTGAGATGAACATTCTCGACAAGCACCTCGGGATGAGCCATAGCAATATCGTAATTGCTGAAATTCCAAAAACTCTTGATGCCAAGGCGACAAAGTGTGTCCGTAAGTTCCTTCATATCGTTTGACGGAATACAAACAACAGCACAAACAGGCTGATTGTCTATACAAAAATTCTCCAAATAATTGATATGACGAACCGGAATACCCTGAATTATTTTGCCTGAAATCGCCTCGTTTTTATCAAATATACCTACAAGCTTAAAGCCGGACTGTCTGGTAAAAATCTTTGAAGCGACAGCCTTGCCGAGATTACCTGCACCTATCAATATTGTTTTTACCCCTGCGTCTACGCAAAGGATTTTGCCGATTTTGGCATAAAGTTCAGGCACATTGTAGCCGTAACCCTGCTGACCGAATCCGCCGAAACAGTTAAAATCATGGCGGATTTGCGAGGCTGTAAGTCCCATACGCTCGGCAAGTTCCTTTGAACTGATACGAACAATGCCGTTATCCTTTAAATTTTCCAAAAATCTATAATAGCGAGGCAATCGCTTAATAACAGAAATAGAAATTTCCTGTGCCATAATATGAACCTCTCTTTGACAAACCGATTACTCGGCCATATTTGTAATGGTTTCCATTACATAATCACCGAACTCATCACAGGTACAACCTGTATCTCTGCCGGTGATAACAAGCTTCTTTTCTTCAAACATACATTTGTCAAGAGCCGCCTCAAGAGCGTCTGCCTGCTTTTGGTAGCCGATGTGAGAAAGAAGCATAACTGTTGCACGAAGCATTGAGCAAGGGTCGGCGTACTGACCCCTGCCCTCTGTAATCATACGAGGAGCCGAGCCGTGAATAGCCTCAAACATTGCATACTTCTTGCCGATATTTGCCGAACCTGCCGTACCTACACCGCCTTGGAATTCGGCAGCTTCATCGGTGATAATATCGCCGTAAAGGTTTGGAAGAACAAATACCTTAAAGTCTTTTCTTCTCTGTGGGTCAATAAGCTTAGCGGTGGTGATGTCAACATACCAGTCATCAGTTACAATATCAGGATACTGCTCGCCGATTTTCTTTGCTGTGTTGAGGAACTTACCATCGGTTGTTTTGATGATATTTGCCTTTGTGATGATTGAAACCTTGCCCTTGTGGTTACGCTCTGCATAATCATAAGCAAGCTTTGCAATTCTGTCACAGCCTTCTTGAGTGGCAACGGTGAAGTCAACAGCCAAATCGTCGGTAATATTTACGCCGTATGAACCGACTGCATAACCGCCCTCTGTGTTTTCTCTGAAGAATGTCCAGTCAATTCCCTCTTCAGGAACTTTAACGGGACGCATATTTGCAAAGAGGTCAAGTTCCTTACGCATTGCAACATTGGCACTTTCTACATTCGGCCACGGGTCGCCCTGACGAGGAGTTGTTGTAGGGCCTTTGAGAATAACATGGCATTGCTTAAGCTCTGCAAGAACATCATCGGGAATTGCCTGATTGTGAGCGGCACGGTTTTCGATAGTCAAGCCGTCAATTACCTTAAACTCAATCTTACCCTTTTCAACCTCGTCCTTGAGCAAAAACTCAATAACTCTTTGGGATTCCTTTGTGATGATAGGGCCGATACCGTCACCGCCGCAAATACCGATAACGATTTTGTCAAGCGACTGATAATCGGTGAAGTCCTTATCCTCTTTTATCTTTTTTGCTCTTTCAAGCTGTTTTTCCATAAGTGCTCTGAATTGGTCACAAGCCGCATCAAGAGCCTTTTTTTCTTCTGCTTGCATAGTATGTAACTCCTTTTTGGGATTATTTTATTATTTATTCATTTCACGGGTGTAATCAAGAAGTCCGCCGCAAAGAAGCATTGCTCTTTGTCTTTCCGAAAGGTGTGAAGAATCAAGATTGTATTCCTCGCCCTTTGTGATATTCTTGAGTACAACAGGCTTGTTATTTTCAATGCAATCACGAATATTAACAAGTTCAAGTTCGTCCATTTGGTTTATTTTATCGTAGTCAGCCTCGTCACTGAATGTGAACGGCAAAATGCCTGCGTTTACGAGGTTTGCAACATGGATACGGGCAAAACTTTTTGTGATAACAGCCTTTACGCCGAGGTAAAGAGGTACAAGAGCGGCGTGTTCACGAGATGAACCCTGACCGTAGTTTGCACCGCCGATGATAAAGCCTTTACCCTCTGCCTTAATTCTTTCAGGGAAAGTTTCGTCGCATACGCCAAAGCAATATTGTGAAAGATGAGGAATGTTTGAACGGTAAGGCAAAATCTTTGCACCTGCCGGCATAATGTGGTCTGTTGTGATATTGTCGCCAACCTTAAGCACAGCCTTTGCAGTAATGTCTGCCGGAAGCGGTTCTGTCTTTGGGAACGGCTTGATGTTTGGTCCGCGAAGAACTTCAACATCCTTTGCCTCCTCAGGTGAAGCGGGAGGAACAATCATATTATCATTGACAATAAAGTGCTCAGGCATAGAAATCTGTGGAGCGTCGCCGAGTTCTCTTGGGTCTGTAAGATAGCCTGTGAGAGCGGAAGCAGCGGCAACTTCAGGAGAGACAAGATAAATTTTACCATCCTTTGTACCTGAACGGCCCTCAAAGTTACGGTTGAAAGTACGGAGCGAAACACCGCCGCTGTTAGGGCTTTGACCCATACCGATACAAGGACCGCAGGCACTTTCAAGAATTCTTGCACCTGCACTGATCATATCGGAAAGTGCACCGTTGAGAGCAAGCATATTAAGAACCTGCTTTGAACCCGGAGCAATGCAAAGAGAAACCGACGGGTCAATTGTTTTGCCTTTGAGGATTGATGCGACCTTCATCATATCAACATACGATGAGTTTGTGCAAGAACCGATAGCAACCTGGTCAACCTTAATCTTGCCGATTTCATCAGTTGTTTTTACATTATCAGGCATATGAGGACAAGCTGCCATAGGAGTAAGCGAGCAAAGGTCAATATCGATAACTTCGTCATAAACAGCGTCCTCATCAGGAAGAAGCTCTACCCAGTCATTTTCTCTGCCCTGTGCTTTGAGGAAAGCAAGAGTGATTTCATCTGACGGGAAAATTGATGTTGTTGCACCAAGCTCTGCGCCCATATTTGTAATAGTTGCACGCTCCGGAACAGAAAGTGTTTTTACACCTTCTCCACCGTATTCGATAATCTTGCCTACACCGCCTTTTACGCTCATTATACGGAGAACTTCAAGGATAACATCCTTTGCCGATACCCAAGGTTTGAGATAGCCCGTAAGATTAATTCTTGTCATTTTTGGCATCGGAATATAATATGTACCGCCGCCCATGGCTACGGCAACATCAAGTCCGCCTGCACCCATTGCGAGCATACCGATACCGCCGCCTGTCGGAGTGTGGCTGTCTGAACCGATAAGGGTCTTGCCCGGAATACCAAAGCGTTCAAGGTGTACCTGGTGGCAAATTCCGTTGCCCGGTCTTGAAAAATAAATGCCGTGCTTTTTGGTTACTGTTTGGATAAATCTATGGTCGTCCGCATTTTCAAATCCTGTTTGAAGTGTGTTGTGGTCGATGTAAGCAACAGAACGCTCTGTTTTTACTCTGTCTACGCCCATAGCTTCAAATTCAAGATACGCCATAGTACCTGTTGCATCCTGTGTGAGAGTTTGGTCAATACGAAGTCCGATTTCTGTGCCGACTTTCATTTCACCCTCTACAAGATGAGATTTAATAAGTTTTTGTGCTAAAGTAAGTCCCATTAGCAAGTCCTCCCTAAAACTTTATATATTCATTAACAAAGTTATTAAACAATTTAACAATCTTATAATAAAACATCGACAGAAAATTGTCAATATAGTAACTTCAACTATTACATAATTGTAATATATAATACATAAATAAGTAATAAATATAATTAAAATTTATATAATAATATGATTGTATATATCTGCCAAAAATGGTACAATATATAAAATATGTGATTTGGAAGATTACTATGGAACTGAATAAACTTAAACAAGGTCAAACTGCCGTGGTGCAAACCGTAGGCGGTGACGGTGCTTTACGCCAACATTTTCTTGATATGGGGCTGATTCCGGGTGCAGAAATTACTCTTGTAAAATTTGCACCGATGGGCGACCCGATTGAATTCAGAATTCACGGCTACGAGCTAACCTTGCGTGTGGATGACGCAAAAAAAATTGAAGTAAAACCAATAAAAAAGACGGTTCAAACCGAACAGGAAAAGAGATGCACAGACAGAATTGAGCATCCCGGACTCGGAGAAAACGGCAAATATCATGTAAAATCAAGTGAAAATCCTTTGCCGTCAGGAATTGTTTTGTCTTTTGCTCTTGCGGGCAACCAAAACTGCGGAAAGACAACACTTTTCAACCAGTTGACAGGCTCAAATCAGCATGTCGGCAACTTCCCGGGTGTTACCGTTGACAGAAAATCGGGTATCATAAAAGGCTACCCGAACACAGAGGTTGTTGACCTGCCGGGAATATATTCCCTTTCACCGTACACAAGTGAGGAAATTGTTTCGAGGCAGTACATACTTGACGAAAAGCCGACGGGTATCATTAATATAGTTGACGCTACAAACATTGAGAGAAACCTATATCTCACAATGCAACTTATGGAGCTTGAAATTCCGATTGTGCTTGCACTGAACATGATGGACGAGGTCAAGGGCAACGGCGGATGTGTGCTCATCAATGAAACCGAGGATATGCTCGGAATTCCTGTTGTGCCGATTTCTGCGGCAAAAAACGAGGGCATAGACGAGTTAATTCAACACGCCGTGCACATTGCCAAATATCAAGAAAAGCCGGGCAGAACCGACTTTTGTGACGAAAGCGAACATTCGGGAGCAGTGCACAGAGCACTTCACGGAATAATGCACCTCATCAAGGATCACGCCGAATCGGCAGGAATACCTATCAGATTTGCGGCAACAAAGCTTGTTGAGGGCGACGAAAGAATAGAAAAGGCACTTAATCTTGACAGCAACGAAAAAGAATTTGTTGAAGCCATCATCAAACAGATGGAAGAAGAACGAGGAATGGACAGGGCGGCGGCTATTGCCGATATGCGTTTTTCGTTCATCACAAAGCTTGTTGACAAATGCGTTGTTAAACCGAAAGAAAGCAAGGAGAGTATAAGAAGCCGAAAGATAGACAAAATTTTAACGGGAAAGTATACAGCTATTCCGAGCTTTATTGTTATAATGGCGTTGATTTTTTGGCTGACCTTTAATGTTATCGGACTGCGACTCCAGCAACTTTTGGAATATTTTATCAGTCAGTTGACCACCCTTGTTGATACAGGACTTACAAATTGGAATGTAGACAAGGTGTTACATTCGCTGATAATTGACGGAATTTTTGAGGGCGTTGGCAGTGTATTAAGTTTCTTGCCGATAATCGTAACATTATTTTTCTTCCTTTCATTACTTGAAGATACGGGATATATGGCAAGAGTTGCATTTGTAATGGACAAATTGTTGCGTAAAATCGGACTTTCGGGCAGAAGCATTGTACCCATGTTAATAGGATTCGGCTGTTCCGTACCTGCCGTTATGGCAAGCAGAACGCTGCCGTCAGAGCGTGACAGAAAAATGACAATTACGCTTATACCGTTTATGAGCTGTACGGCAAAACTTCCGATATACTCATTCTTCACGGCGGCATTCTTCCCGGACAAAGCACCGCTTGTAATGATTTTGCTATACTTCGGCGGAATAGTCATAGGAATACTGACGGCATTTATATCAAAAGGAACGGTATTCAAAGGCGAAGCCGTACCGTTTGTTATGGAACTGCCTAACTACCGACTTCCAAGTGCAAAAACAACATTACACCTTTTGTGGGAAAAAGCAAAGGACTTTTTGACAAGAGCATTTACAGTTATCTTTATTGCGACAATCGTTATTTGGTTTTTAAAGACATTCAACTTCCATCTCGGAGTTGTTGAGGATTCAAAAGACAGCATACTTGCCGGAATTGCAGGTGTTATTGCACCGATATTTGCACCTCTCGGCTTTGGTGATTGGAGAATGTCAACCTCATTGATAACAGGCTTTATTGCAAAAGAAAGCGTTGTTGCTACATTGACTGTATTGACAGGCTCGGCAGGAGTTACAAGCATACTGACTCCCGTAAGTGCAGCAAGTTTTCTCACATTCTGCCTACTTTATACACCTTGCGTTGCGGCGGTTGCTTCAATCAAGAGAGAACTTGGCAGAAAATGGGCAGGAATTACAATTTTGCTTCAATGCTCGGTTGCTTGGCTTTGCTCAGGCATTGTATATGTGATTGGGTCATTAATAGTAAAATAGAATAAAAATATCAAGCTCCCCTTTACGGGGAGCATTTACATTATCAGTATTTTATTATTTACTTTAAAAATGTATTATGATATAATTATTAAACAAAATAAACAAGGTGACAGATATGATAGAGAGAGTTAACAAAGACAATTTAGCCGAATACGAGGCTTTTATAAAAAAACATCCTAAGGGACTTTTTCAGCACTCATCAAAGTGGGCAAAAGTAAAATCCGCTTGGAAGTGGGAGGCTGTTATGCTCAAGGATGACAACGGCGAGATTATCGGTTCTGCCGATGTCCTTATCAGAAGTATTCCCGTTATCAAAAATTCGCTTATGTACGCATGCAGAGGCTTTGTGTGTGACGAAGATGATTTTGACACTTTTGACAAATTATTTGACGCAATTCTTGAAGTCGGCAAGGAATACAAGGCGTATTGCCTAAAAATTGACCCTGAAATTGTTATTGAGAATAAGGCGTACAAAGAGCACCTCATCAAAAAAGGATTTGTTGAACTTAACCCGGGATGTATGGATTTTGAAAATGTACAGCCGAGATTTGTATACTGCTTTGATTACAACGGTTTGAGCGAGGACGAGCTTATGCTCACCTTTAAATCGGACTATCGCAACCGTATCAGAAAAGCACCTAAAAAGGGCGTTGAAGTTAAGATTTGCGGCAAGGAAGCACTTGACGACTTTGTTTCCATTATGGCGGAAACGGGCGAGCGTGACGGATTTTCAACAAGACCGAAATGGTATTTTGAAAAAATCCTTGATTGTATGACAGATGACGCAAGATTTTATATGGCATACTACGAGGGCAAGCCGATTGCGGGAACTCTTGCAATCAAGTGGGGCGAAAATGTTATGAAATACCAATACGGTGCTTCATCAAACGCTCACAGAAATGTTTACCCTAACTACGCACTTCAATGGGCAATGATTAAGTGGGGTATGGAATGCAACTGCAAGGTTTACGACTTTGGCGGAATCAGCGGTGACTGCCAAAATCCTGACAATCCGCACTACGGACTTTGGAGATTTAAGCACGGCTTCGGCGGATATATGAAAGAATTTGTGGGCGAATTTGACTATGTAATCAACAAGCCTGTATACAATCTTTACAACATCGGAACAAAGGTATTGAAGAAAATCAGAAAATGAGCAGATATGTAATAGACAAAAAATTGCTTGACGAAAATATTGAAATTGTTAAGCAAAAAGCCGGAGTGCCGCTTATCGGAGTTGTTAAGGGCAACGGCTACGGTTTTGGAATAAGAGAAATAACAAAAATTTTAGTTGAGCACGGAATCAAGACTTTTGCAGTAACAGAAGTTACAGACCTACCGATACTGCGTGAGGTTTTAACTGGCGAGGACATACTCGTTATGCGTTCAACCTGCATAAAGGACGAATGCAGAGAAATTGCAAAGTACGGTGCAACAGCCACAATCGGTTCATTGCAGGCAGGACAAGCAATGAGCGAAGTTGCGACCGAAATGGGCGTCACCGTCAAATGTCACCTCAAAATCGACACGGGGATGGGCAGATACGGCTTTATGCCGAGCGAAATTGAGGACGCAATAAAATGTTACTCATTACCAAATCTTGAATTTACGGGAGCGTACACGCATTTTTCATCGGCATTCAGAAACCACGATTTAACCAAAGCACAGCTTGAAATGTTCAAGGACACTATGGCAAAAATCAAGGAAAAAGTGGGAAATGTCGGCATATTGCATGCAAGCAACTCCCCCGCTTTACTCAATGTTAAGGATGTTTGCCTTGACACCGTGCGAATCGGCTCGGCATTTACAGGCAGAGTTATCACAAAGAGCAAAAGCGGTTTGCACAGGCTCGGTTCGTTGGAAGCCGAAGTTGTTGATGTTAAAACCGTGCCAAAAGGATATTTTGTCGGCTACAACGCCACATACCAAACAAAGCGTGAAACAAAGATTGCCATTGTTCCAATCGGTCACTATGACGGCTTTGGCCTTACAAAAGAAAAGGAAATTATAACTTTCAGATATGTTCTTTCCGTATTCAAAAGTTTTCTCAAAAAGAAGCAAATGTATGTCAAAATCAACGGCAGAATGTACCATGTAATCGGCGGAATCGGGCTCAGCCACACAGCGGTTGACATTACAGGAAGCGATGTAAAACCGGGCGATTTGGCAAGCGTTGACATATCACCGCTTATGGTAAATCCAAGGATTGAAAGAATATATAAATAAGAATACAAACATAAAAAAGACGCAAATCAATGCGTCTTTTTTGTTTACACTATTTTATTTTGCAAGGAAGCCGACTTTTTTCATAACCTTGGTGAGAGTTCTGTTTGCAAGGCGAGATGCGGTGTCTGCACCCTGTGTCCAGCACTCCTGAAGATACTTTTTATCCTGCAAGAGTTCGTTATATCTCTTTTGAACAGGTTCAAGTTCTGCAACAACAGCTTCGCCGACTGCCTTTTTGAAATCGCCGTAACCCTTGCCGGAAAAGTCGTGCTCGATAGTTTCAAAGCTGTCGCCCGTAACTGCGGAATAAATGGTCATAAGGTTGTTTATTCCGTCCTTACCTTCTGCATAATGAACCGACATTTCGCTGTCTGTAATTGCGGATTTAAACTTCTTCATAATCACATTCGGTTCATCCGTGAGATGAACCGTGCCCTTTGGATTAGGGTCGGACTTTGACATCTTTGAAGTTGGATTTTGAAGCGACATAACCCTTGCGCCTGCCTTTGGAATGTAAGGCTCCGGAACCGTGAATACATTGCCGTAAACACCGTTGAAGCGTTCTGCAATGTCACGAGTGATTTCGAGATGTTGCTTTTGGTCCGCACCGACAGGAACGACATCCGCCTGATACAAGAGAATATCGGCAGCCATAAGGCAAGGATATGTGAAAAGACCTGCGTTGACATTGTCTGCGTGCTGTGCGGATTTATCCTTAAACTGAGTCATTCTGTTAAGCTCGCCGAACTGTGTATAGCAGTTTAAAATCCAGCCGAGCTGACTGTGTTGCGGAACATGCGACTGCACAAAAAGAATGCTCTTTTGCGGGTCAAGTCCGACAGCCATAAGCATTGCATAAAGTTGTGTTGTTTGTGCACGGAGCTTTGCAGGGTCTTGACGAACGGTGATAGAATGCAAATCTGCAATACCGAAAATTGTGTCAAAATCATCCTGAAACGATGCCCAGCCTTTCATAGCACCAAGGTAGTTGCCGAGGGTTGGAATTGAGGTCGGCTGAATGAGTGATAATGATCTTTTCTTTCTTTCAACTTTTACTTCTTCTGACATAATATTATCTCTTTTCTGTTAATATTCTTTAAGAACTTCGCCCATAATCTTAACACCCTTAATGATATTTTCGTCACTCGGAGTGGAAAAATTAAGGCGGATATAGTTACAAGGTTTTGACTCATCAACAATGAAAGCATTGCCCGGAACAACAGCGACTTTGCGTTCTACAAGGCGTTTGCAATAATCAAGCATATCCACATTTTCGGGAAGCTTTGCCCACAGGAACAAGCCGCCCTGCGGTCTGACATACTCAATTTGAGGGCAAAATTCATCGAGTTTTTCACACATAAGGTTGATTTTTTTGCGATAAATCTTTCTTATTTCGTCAATATGAGCGTCAACATCATATTCCTTAAACCAGTGGTAAACAATCATTTGATTGAGGACGCCTGTGTGCACATCGGACACCTGCTTGCCGATTG
The DNA here is from genome assembly GCA_900539325.1 of uncultured Eubacterium sp. Lineage (GTDB taxonomy): Bacteria > Bacillota > Clostridia > Oscillospirales > Acutalibacteraceae > Eubacterium_R. The sequence continues at coordinate 137,473 of UQCC01000004.1, read as the reverse complement.
TGAAAGCCCCTGCGATTGAATTAGGCACAACGGCATAGGCAACACGAATACCGGGTGCCAAAATCTTTGAAAAAGAGCCGGCATATATTACAATTCCGTCCTCGTCAAGAGTTTTGATTGCCGGAACATCCTCACCCTCTGTGCGAAGATTGCCGTAAGGGTCATCCTCCAAAATAGCAATGCCGTACTTCTTTGCAAGTGCATACATCGCTTTTCGCTTTTCCCAAGAAAGGGTTGTACCGCCGGGATTTTGGAAGTTTGGAATTGTATAAATAAACTTAGCGTTCGGATTTTGCTTAATTGCTTTTTCAAGTGCTTCAATATTCATACCGTCGCTGTCGATAGGAACGCCGACAAGATTGCAACCGTGAGAACGAAATGCGTTGAGCGAACCGATAAATGACGGTTCTTCGCAAATAATCGTGTCACCCTCGGAAGTGAGAATTCTTGTGGTAATATCCATAACCTGCGTTCCGCCGGCAGTAATAATAACGGTGTCGTCATCCGTGCCGATATTATTCCTCTTTTTAAGCCAAGTCTTAACGGTATCACGAAGCGGGTCATAACCTTCGGAAACGCCGTAAACAAGAGCGGAAACAGGATTTTCTTCCAAAATCTCTGCACTGATTTTTTTAACTTCTTCGCAAGGGAAAGCCTCAACAGCCGGTGAACCGCCTGCAAATGCGATAACGGACGGGTCGGAGGTGGCTTTTAATATTTCTCTTGTAGCCGAAGGTTTCATATTTTTGTACTTATTTGACAACTGTAACATTTTAACCTTCCTCCAATATTTCTTTGACAAAGCGTTCGCACGAGTGACCGTCACAAAGGGACACAAATCGTTTTTTGAACGCAATATAATCATCATTATTGTTTGTTATAGATTTAATGGCATCGGCAAGGTCATTTTGATTGGATACAATACTGCCGCAAGAATAATCCTTATAATCAAAATAGAAACCACGGTTGCTGTTATATTCCTCATAATCCGGAGCATAGAGAACAGCCGAATTGCCGATAATGGCATTTTCAAATATCACGGACGAATAATCCGTGACAAGGACATCCGTAATAAAAAGAATGTCGTTAATTTCCCTTTCATCGCTGAAATCAAAAATTTTTTCGCAATCGGGAATATTAAACTTACCCTTAATGAACGGGTGAAGTTTGACGATAATCGCCCAATCATCGCCGAGAGAATTTGACAGACCCTGAAGGTCAATAAAATCTTCGGGATAATAAGCATCGTTTACATTTTGACCTCTAAAGGTCGGAGCAAAAAGGCAAATCTTTTTGCCGACGAGGCTCGGTGCACGGTCATAAAGCCGTTTTTTTGCCGAAGCGACATAATCTTCATCAAAGAACAAATCCGTTCTCGGAGTGCCGACAGGCTTAATTTTGTCAACCGATATGCCGAACGACTCGGCATAAATTTGGCAAAGTTCCGGTGACGAAACAATAGCCTCGGTATAATTTTTATGGGTGAGCGAGCCTGATTCCGCAGTGCCTCGACAATAGCCAAATCGTTTGAATGCGCCCATTGCGTGCCAAAGCTGAACAAGATGCTGACCGTCACGAAGAGTGAGCACATACACCATCGGCTCAAAATCATCAACCATAATATACTTACTTTGAGCCATTGTTTTGCCGAGTTCATCAACAGACATTTGCTCTTTTGAAGTAACGGTAATGATGTTATAATCAAGTTCGTTTTGCTCAATATAGCGTTTAACAGCCGCAAGATTGCCGCCGAGTTTGCCTTTTGATGTGCACAGCATCAAAATTTGATTTTCAATCATTTTGCACTTCTTCCCTTTTTCAAAGGCGGATATTAAATTTTTATATCTCATTCTCTGCAAATGAGGATAAAGTGCAGACTTGATTTTTCCCATACTATGCTTTGTAATTATATTTATTGTCATATTCGCCACGCATAAGCAAATCGATAATTTCGCCGTAAATATGCGTGATGCTGTCAAACTTTTTGTTTACATAATCGGCTTTAAAGCGTTCGATTTTTTCATTATCAACCGTTTTGTTATCATTGATTGAAGCCAAAATTTCCTCGCTTGTTTTGCCATATACGGCAGGAATATCGTGCCAAAAATCAATGTAAAAACCACGCTCGTCAAGATACCTTTCGCCGTCAAAACAAAAGATATATATCGGCAAATTCTTGAGCACAGCTTCATAAATAACAGAACTGTAATCCGTCACAACAAAATCGGAAACGCACATAAAATCCATACCCGAAAAATGCTCGCCGTGGAAAAAATTTTGACTTGAATCGATATAAACCTCTTCAAAATTGGTATCGACCACATGATGCTTTACAACAAGGTTATATTTTGAATAATCAACCTTTGAAACAAAATCCTCCGTCATTTTATGGAGTGCTTCAATATCCTCCGGCTTGTCCCTAAAGGTTGGAACATAGAGGATTGTTTTTTTGCCGTTATCAAGCTCGGGATACACAGAATAAATATTCTGCGCAACCTTTGCATTTTTTTCGCTGTCGGTAAGATAATCCATTCTCGGAATACCGATTGGAATAAACTTTTCTTCAGGCTGACCGAAAGCCTCGGCAAAAAACGGAACACATTTGTCGCCCGATGCGGCAATCAAATCATAATTTCTGTGCATTTTGAACGCATTGGCAGTTGCGGAAGATTTACCGCCCGGCATATCAAGAACAGATTTGCCAAAGCGTTTGAACGCTCCGAGAGCATGCCAAATTTGAATAATCTTCAGGTCCTTTTTATGATTAAGAACAGAAGCCAAAATACAATAGCCATCAAGCACAACGACTTTTGATTGCGACAGTGCTTTCATTTGCCTGAACATTTCGCCGACATATTTGATTTTTCCGCCAAAAGAGGCAGGTATCATTTTGCAAAGGACAACTACCTCATACTGCGGATAATTTGTTTGAATTTCATCAATAAGATACTGAAAATCAAGTGACGGATTTTCACTCTGGCGAGAGATAAAAGCAACCTGATTTTTAGTTTTATTCAGCTTAAAGAACGAATAAACGAAGTTCATAAGAACCCCAAATATTCTGCCAAGCAAGTTAATCATAATACGATATCAATCACTCATAAAGTGGATACTTTGCACAGATTTGGGCAACGCCGTCAAGGATGTACTGCTTCTTTGCATCATAATCTGTAACGGCAAGAGCGATATACTCTGCAATTTTGTCAAAATCATCTGTATTGAGTCCACGGGTTGTAGCGGCAGGAGTACCGATACGAACACCCGATGTAACGAACGGTGACAACGGTTCGTTTGGAACAGTATTCTTGTTAAGAGTGATATGAACTTCGTCAAGTCGTGCTTCAAGTTCCTTACCCGTTACGCCCGTACCTCTCAAATCAAGGAGGCAAAGGTGATTGTCTGTACCACCCGAAACAAGGTTTTGACCTCTTGAAATGAGTCCGTTTGCAAGAGCCTGTGCATTGTCGATTACACGCTGTTGATATTCCTTAAATTCAGGTTTGAGAGCTTCGCCGAAGCATACTGCCTTGCCTGCGATAACATGCATCAAAGGACCGCCCTGTGTGCCCGGGAATACAGCAGAATTAAGTTTCTTTGCAAGATAAGGGTTGTTGCAAAGGATAAGACCGCCACGAGGACCGCGAAGTGTTTTGTGTGTAGTTGTTGTAACAACATCTGCATATGGAATCGGTGACTGATGAAGTCCTGCGGCAACAAGGCCTGCGATATGAGCCATATCAACCATAAACATTGCACCGTTTGCATGAGCGATGTCTGCCATTGTTGCAAAATCAATTTCTCTCGGATAAGCGGAAGCACCTGCTACGATAAGCTTTGGCTTAACCTTATTTACCTGCTTTGCAAAAGCGGCAAGGTCGATATATCCCTCCTCGTTTACACCGTAAGGAATAAAATTGAAATACTTGCCCGAAATATTTGCAGGAGAACCGTGAGTGAGGTGTCCGCCGTTATCAAGGCTCATACCCATAACGGTGTCGCCAGGTTTAAGAAGTGCAAGATAAACGGCTGTGTTTGCCTGTGCACCCGAGTGCGGCTGAACATTTGCAAACTTACATCCGAAAAGTTCGCAAGCACGCTTGATAGCGATTTCCTCAACAATATCAACATACTGGCATCCGCCGTAATATCTCTTTGACGGCAAGCCCTCTGCGTACTTATTTGTAAGCACGGAGCCCATAGCAGCCATAACCTGAGGAGATACAAGGTTCTCCGATGCGATAAGTTCAATATTTTCTCTTTGACGCTTAAGTTCAAGTGCCATTGCGTCTGCTACCTCGCTGTCGGTTTCGGCAACCTTTGCGATTGAATCGTAATAATCGTTGTACATATTTATTCCTCCGATAATTTAATATATGTAACCATTTTACCATAAAATATAATAAGATACAATATAAAATAAAAGAAATCCCGTTAAAAGCAGGATTTCTTTAATAATTATATGTTAGTTAAGACCTTTTTCATCAAAGTTAAAGATAGTTGAAAGGATAACCTCATAGCCTGTTTTGATGGCTTCGGGAACAAGTCTGTCATAGTTGTCACGAACATTGTGATAGTAATCGGCAGGAGTAGGGTCCATAGCGGCAAGACAGGTAGCTGTAATTCCCTCTTGAGTAAATGCGGCAGCATCCGATGAACCGAAGAACACATTTGCAAACTTCAAATCATCGTGACCTGCTTCCTTTGCAGAATCCATAACGAGCTGGCTGAAAGGCTGAGAGTGTTTTACTGTGCCTGTCATATCACGGGAATAAACATTGAGGTATTCAAGGTCGGTAAGAGTGTCAACACAAAGAACAGCGGTTTCTACGCCTGAATTTGTATATTCATCCTTATGTTTCTTTGCCCAATCTTTACAGCCTCTGAGACCTGCTTCCTCACCGTCGGTAATCATTGCAACAACCTCGGTATTTTCAAATTCAACACCTGCCATATCGAGCATACGAAGTGCACATACAGCAGAATAAGTACCTGTAAGATTGTCATTTGCACCCGGTGAAATAGTTTTGAAGTCAACAAAAAGATAAAGAGTTACCATAAACAGTGCGGTGATAATATGGAAATAGAAGCTGTAATTCACCATAAAGTCACCGAATGCACCCATATCAACAAAATTAGCAATAATTGCGATAATTGCAATTATTACAGAAATGAACGCACCACCGATTGTTCCGCCCATACAAATGCCCATAAGCGGAATTTTGCCCTTTGCATAGTAAAGGTGACGCCACTGATAAGCTGAATCGCAGTGACCGGAAATGATAATTCTTCTTTTAACTTCGCCTTGCGGCTTACGAACTGCATAATAGTTATGTCCGTCAATTTTCTTGTAGAAAACATCACAGAACTGCTTGTAGAGCAAGAATTCCATTGCTGTGATAAAAAGACCGATTGCAATAACACCGCCCACGATACACTGCGGAAGGAAGAAATCCGAACCGCCGATACCGCTGATGACGCCTGTATAAACCAATCCGAGACAAACAACAACAGCCAAAATAATTACGACAGAAACTGTCTTGGTAAAGTGCAAGAATGCTTTTGGTGCCATTTTGTAAGATTCAAATCCCGTTTCGTCGCAAAACGGCTTCATCTCTTTGTCAATGTGCTTTTGTGTTGCAAGGCAATTTTTGTTGCCGGACTCACGAGGTCCGTATCTTTTGATAACATTGGTTATCTCGTGAACGGTATAATCAACATTTTCATCAATAACCGCCTGCGGAAAATCTTTAAATTTCATTTTATCGTTCTCCTTTAGTTTTATATTGCGCATTCAACTGATTTTCAAGTTCGGTATTTCCCTTTGAAAACTTTTTCAAAATCTTTGAACGCTTAAACGGATTTGTAAGCATAGAAATTTTATCAACCGCATAGTTGATACCCATAGCGTCAAAAGTAGGCTTGAAATCATCAAGTCTTAACTTGAAGTCCGCAAAATCACGCTTTTCTTCAGGTGACCATGCGACCTCGGAAAGTGCCTGCATACGCGGGAAAACAAGCATTTCGAGCCTCTCTCTGCCTCTAATCCATTCTGTCCATACTTCGCCCTCTACACCGAGAACATTTTTTATATTATCATTGGTTACACCAAAGTTTTCAGGCTTGAATTTGTATGTTTTTTTAAGCGAATATTGAGCGTAAGGCATATCAAAATAAAACGATTGATGATTGCTCATAATCATCTTTCCGCCGCTGTTGACATACGCTTCCGCATTTTTATCACGCTTTGGAGTCCAATACTGTACAACAATATTCTTATCGCTTGTATCAATATTTTTACCTTCAAGAACTTCGTTCCAGCCAATCATTTGCCTGCCCTTTGTTTTAAGGTACTGTGACAATTTGTTTTCAAACCAACCCTGAAGTTCTTCTTCATTTTTGAGATTATTCTCTTTAATCACTCTTTGACAATTAGGGCATTTTTTCCACTCGTCTTTAGGAGCTTCGTCACCGCCTACATGAATATACGGCGAATCAAACATATCACAGATTTCGTCAAGAACATCATAAACGAACTGCAAACTTTCTTCCTTGCCCATACAAAGCGTTCTGTTCCAATCCTTTTGATTAAAAATCTTTGTTGGAATTTTTGCACCGAAATAGCCCGGAACATCACGCTTTAAATCACAGCACGCAAGGTCACTGTATGCTGCAAAAACAGCAGCGCAATGAGCAGGAAAATCGACCTCCGGAATAACTGTAATGCCACGCTCTTTTGCATAAGCAACTATTTCCTTAATCTGCTCCTGTGTATAATAGCCCGAATACGGCTTTTGTTCCATCTTTGTTGAATGCCAACCGTCAAGTTGTGTATAGGCACGCTTTGAGCCGATTTCAGTCAAAAGAGGATACTTTTTAATTTCAACTCGCCATCCCGCATCATCGGTCAAGTGCCAATGAAAAACATTAAGTTTTTGCATAAACATCCAATCAAGATATTTTTTTACATAATCAACATCGTAAAAATGACGGGAAACATCAAGAGAAAGGCCTCTGAAACCAAAGCGAGGCTCATCTTCAATGTCACAGCAAAGCACCTCCCTGCCGCCTGTATCGAGATGTGCAAGTTGGCGAACGGTTTGAAGTGCGTAATAAACGCCGATTTTTTTGCTTGCAAAAATGACAATATTCTCTCTTGTTACACCGAGAATATAGCCTTCTTCGGCAATTTTGTCATCTTTTATGACAATGACGGAGGCTTCCTCTTCACTGTCACAAAATTCAACTTTACCCTCCAAAAGCGGAAGCTCAAAATCGGATTTCACTCTTACTGTTCCAGGCAGAACAAAAATTCCGCCGAGTTCTTTCGCCTTTTTAGGGGCAGGAATAACTGATAACATATTTTTTCTCCATATATTATTGCCGCACAAAACGACTTATATCATTATACCAAACCGAATATACAAAGTCAATTTACAAACTATGAATAATTCAGGCTTGTATACAGTAAGCACGCCAAAAAATTTTAATTATTTTGTTCTGCCTTTATCTCTGCGGCGGTTTTGTTATAAATCAAATCTTTAAGCTGCTCCTTATTCTTATCAACATCTATTGTGATAACGCTTGCACCGCCGATTGTTGCATACTGCCAAGTGCCGTCAAACGGAACACGGACTTCTGCCATATCGCCGATACAAGGAAGCGCCTTTAAACCGGATGAAATGATTTTTGTCTTTGAAAGATTTGTTTCGATATACGGTGCGGCTTTGCTTGCCATTGAAACAAGTTTAATCGGATTTGCCGATTTTACGCTTTTGAGGATGGCTTGCATAACGGTTCTTTGACGGTACGCACGCATAAAGTCGGTGTCTATCTTTCTGATTCTGCAATAAGCGAGTGCCTGTTCGCCGGTAAGCTTATATTTACCTGCGTCAAGCTTAACATTGCCGTATCTGCCTTTATGTGAAGTTACTTCTTTTGCTTCCTTTTCACTTACTTCAACCTCTACGCCGCCGATACTGTCAACAAGGACTTTGAACATTTCAAAATCGGCAACAACATATCCGTCAATATCTATGCCGAAATTATATTCTATTGTATCAACAACGCCGTTATATCCGTCATACTGACATGCGGCATTGAGTCGTTGCTTTTTATCAATACACGGAATATACACCCAAGTATCACGCAAAAACGACACCATCTTGACACAATTATGTGCCTTGTCAATAGAAATAAGCATCATAGAGTCGGAGCGTGAAGCGGTATCGTCTTTTGGATTACGGGCATCAACGCCGAGCAAAAGAATATTTGTTACGCTTGACGAATGAGCCAAATCCGACCTGCTGACATATTGATTTTTGCGTTTATCGTCATAGGTCACTTTGCCCATTGCGTTGCCGACAAAACAGCCTGCTCCGATGAGTGCAACAAGGATAACGGCAATAATCGCTCTGAAAATATTTTTTGCCTTGTTCGCTCCTGAACTCTTTTTTCTTTTGCGGCGAGGCGGAGGCGATGATTCTCTCCTTTTGCGTGCACGCTCTTCGTTTTCTCTGCGTTTTTCGGCATCTCGGTCAATATAAACCTGCGGCACAAAATCATCTGCGCTTTGACGGGCTGAGCGTTTCGGCTCTTCAAATTCTTTCATAAACGCATCAAGGTCAATATCGGTGGTATTCTGATTGTCTATAACATCATCGCTGTTAAAATCATTTTGATTAAAATAATCTTCGTCAACGGGAACGCTTCTGTCCCTGCTGTCATTGTCTATTCTCTTTTTAGGGTTAAAGCCCTCTTCATCAAAACGAGGCATAATAACACCTTTCCTTTATTTTAAAATCATATAACAAAGTAAGTTTACACCATATGGAATTTATTTTCAACTTTTTTTATTTAATATTGCAATTTGAGGCGGAATAATTTATTATATAAGATAGAGTTGTCCAGACGGTTGCGTAATCTTTGATTATGAGGAAAGTCCGAGCAGCACAGAGCAGGATAACGGCTAACGGCCGCCGAGGGTGACCTTAGGGAAAGTGCAACAGAAATAAACCGCCGTTTTTACGGTAAGGGTGGAAAGGCGAGGTAAGAGCTCACCGAGAGAGTGGAGACATTCTCTGCCATGTAAACCCTATCCGCTGCAACACCGACCGGAGAGTTGGTTGCTCGCCACATAACTCCGACGGGTGGCTTGAGCAAGGTGGCAACATCTTGTCGAGATAGATAATCGTCCACGACAGAACTCGGCTTACGGGCAACTCTGCTATTAAAAAATCTTAATATTAGCACAAGCAAGACAAACAAGAACAAAACATTTTAGCATATAAAGGGGTAAAAATTATGCAAAAATATGTAACATTTGATATGTCAAAGCCGCTTGATTTTATACCGATCGGCAGAATAGCCATTGACTTTAATCCGACTGACATGTACAGACCGCTGTCGGAGTCGGCTAACTTTAACAAATATGTGGGCGGCTCGCCTGCAAACATTGCCGTAGGTTTGGCAAGGCTCGGCTGCAAGGTCGGCTTTTGCGGATGCGTAAGCGACGACCAATTCGGCGACTATGTGGTTGATTATTTTGAAAATGAAGGCATTGACACTTCAAAAATCACAAGAGCGAAAAACGGAGAGAAAATCGGTCTTACATTTACCGAAATTCTTTCAAAAGAAAGCTCATCAATTCTTATGTACAGAGATAATGTTGCAGACTTTTGCCTTGAGCCGGGCGACATTGACGAGGAATACATTGCATCGGCAAAGGCAATAGTTATAAGCGGCACGGCACTTGCAAAAAGTCCGTCAAGAGAGGCTTGCCTCAAAGCTATGATGCTTGCTAAAAAGAACAATACAAGGATTGTATTCGACATAGATTACAGAGAATACACCTGGAAGAGCAAGGACGAAATTGCCGTATATTACAGCATCGTTGCCCAAAATGCCGACATCATTATGGGCAGCCGTGAGGAATTTGACCTTACGGAAGGCATTATCGGTGTTAAAGGCAGTGACCCCGAATCGGCTAAATACTGGCAAAGTTTCGGCGCTTCAATCTGCGTCATCAAGCACGGCAAAGACGGTTCAACCGCTTACACAAATGACGGCAAGTTTTACAACATCAAGCCGTTCCCTGCTGTTATGCTCAAAGGTTTCGGCGGTGGTGACGGCTACGGCTCATCGTTCCTTTACAGCCTGCTTCAAGGCAAGGACATTATTGATTGTCTTGAATTCGGCTCCGCTTCGGCAAGCATATTGATTTCATCACACAGTTGTTCGGACGCTATGCCGTCTGCACTTCAGGTTGAAGAATTCATCAAAAAATCAAAAGAACAGTACGGCGAAATGGTTGCCCGTGCATAATAACAAAACATACAAAAAAGAGGACTAAATGCAGTCCTCTTTTATTCTTATAACACCATAAACAATGTACCTGCTGCGATGAGAATACAGCCGACAAGCGATTTTGCATTGAAATCCTCGTGCAAAAAGATAAATGCAAGAATGAGGGTAAACACAACGCTGAGTTTATCTATCGGCACAACCTTGGAAACATCGCCCATTTGAATAGCCTTGTAATAGCAAAGCCACGATGCACCTGTTGCAAGACCTGAAAGGACAAGGAATATCCAACTTTTTTTGCCGATATTTGTAATACCCGACTGTGCGTTTGTAACAAACACCATAAGCCAAGACATTCCGACCACAACAACAGTACGGATAGCCGTTGCTAAATTTGAATCCACATCTTCTATTCCGACTTTTGCAAGAATAGAAGTGAGTGCGGCAAATACCGCCGAGAGCAGTGCAAATAACCACCACATACATTTCACCTCTTTACCTCATATTACACCCTTTTAAATACAAAGTAAAGTAAAATCCCGAAACCGTTTGGCTTCGGGATTTATTAGTTATTTGTTAGTTTTACGCTGAATAAGCTTTACGATTTCTACAATCGGAACAACCATAAATGCAAGGAGAAGTGCTGCAAAGTATTCTCTTGCATCGATAGGTGCAAAATCAAATGCCTTGCTGAGGAACGGAATATAAATTACCGCACTTGAAAGCAGAAGTGAGAGCACCATGGCACCGAGCAAATACCAGTTCATACTGCCCATTTTTGCGATTGACTGACGGCGAGAACGCATATTGAACGAATGAAAAATTTCTGCCATAGAAAGTGTCAGAAACGCCATTGTCATACCGTTTTGGTGAAGCAAATGCGTAGCTTCGTTTGCATCGTTGACTGCAAAGATTTGTGACAATGTCATATGCTCCGGGCTTGCCATAACAATACCGAGGACATAGGCAACAAGAGTAAGCACTGTTACCATAACGCCCTGATAAGCACAATCAAAGCCCATACCGCCTGCAAAGATACCGTCCTTGCTGTTTCGAGGCTTACGACTCATAATGTCCGGGTCGCCCTTTTCAAGGCCGAGAGCAAGTGCCGGGAAGCAGTCTGTGATAAGATTTATCCACAACAAATGAACAGGCTCAAACAATGTGAAACCGCAAAGTGTTGCAAAGAATATTGAAAGAACCTCAGAAAGATTTGACGAAAGCAAGAACTGAATAGAATTACGAATATTATCATAAATTCTTCTGCCCTCTTCAACAGCTGAAACTATGGTTGCAAAATTATCGTCTGCAAGCACCATATCGGCAACATTCTTTGTTACATCGGTGCCTGTAATACCCATACCAACGCCGATATCGGCATTTTTGATTGACGGAGCATCGTTTACACCGTCACCGGTCATTGCGGTAATCTTTCCACGCTTTTTCCAAGCTTGAACAATACGAACCTTATGCTCAGGCTGAACACGGGCATAAACCGAATATTCCTCGATATGCTCATCAAGTTCTTCATCAGACATAGAATTGAGTTCCATACCTGTGACAGCCTTTTGATTTGCACCGATAATACCAAGCTGTTTTGCAATGGCAACGGCTGTATCTTTGTGATCGCCTGTAATCATAATCGGGCGAATTCCGGCACTCTTACATTCCTTGATTGCGTCCACAACCTCAGGACGAACAGGGTCAATCATACCGGTAAGACCGATGTAGCAAAGGTCTTGTTCAAGTTCATCAGGCTCATTTGACGGCTGTTCGCTGTAAGTTCTCATAGCCGCACAAAGAACACGGAGAGCCTTATCCGCCATTTCTTTATTAGATGCAGAAATAGCCTGACGAATTTCGTCTGTCATAGGCACTTTTTTACCTTCTACATAAGCACTTGTGCAAAGTGAAAGAACAATATCCGGAGCACCTTTTGTATACTGAACAAAACCGTTTTGTGTTTTGTGGATTGTTGACATCATCTTTCTGCCTGAATCAAACGGAGCTTCACCCACTCTTGGGAAAGAATCTTCAAGTTCATTTTTCTTCAAGCCGAGTTTATCGGCATATGCAACAAGTGCGGCTTCGGTAGGCTCACCCTTAACCGTGCCGTCATCCTGAAGTTCGGCATCACAGCAAAGAGCCATAGCCGTTGCAAGAAGTTTTTCATCTGTACCCTTATGGTCAACAACGGTCATTTTGTTTTGAGTGAGAGTACCTGTTTTATCCGAGCAAATAATCTGTGTACATCCAAGAGTTTCAACAGCCGTAAGTTTACGGATAACAGCGTTACGCTTTGACATCTTTGTAACTCCGATTGACAAAACGATTGTTACAACTGCGGCAAGACCTTCGGGAATTGCGGCAACGGCAAGCGACACGGCAACCATAAAGAACGAAAGTGTTGACGACAATGTAACAGCGTCACCGACAACAAGCGCACGAATAATATCAAACGCAAAAATAAACACGCATATGCCCAAAACAATAAAGGACAAAATTTTTGAAAGCTGATTAAGTTTGATTTGAAGAGGTGTTTCCTCATCCTTTGCCTGCGTGAGAGCGTCGGCAATTTTGCCCATTTCGGTGTCCATACCCGTTGCAACAACAACGGCTTTACCTCTGCCGTATGCAACGGACGAACCCATATAGCACATATTTTTTCTGTCGCCGAGCGGAACATCGTCAGAACCAAGCGGGTCAATAGGCTCTGCTGTTTTTGTAACGGGTACCGATTCGCCTGTAAGTGCGGATTCCTCAATTTTCATAGAAGCACATTCGATAATTCGGCAATCGGCAGGAACGCTGTCGCCCGCTTCAAGCACTACAATATCACCAACAGCGATATCTTCGCTTTTAACGGTAAAGATTTTACCGTCACGAATAACCTTTGAGGTGGCGGCAGCTATTTCCTGCAAGGCTTCAATCGCTTTTTCCGCCTTACTTTCCTGATAAACACCCAAAACCGCATTGATGATTACAACCACCATAATGATGATTACATCGGCATAGCCTTCGCCCTCACCGCCTACCGTTGCGGTAACCGCACTGATAACGGCAGCAACAATCAAAATGATGATCATAGGGTCGGCAAGCTGTGACAAAAAGCGTTTTATAAGACTGTCTTTCTTGCCCTCGGCAAGCTTGTTTTTGCCGTTTTGTTCGAGTCTTGTTGACGCTTCGGCAGAAGAAAGGCCGCTTTGTCCGGACTTAACTTCGGCTAAAACATCATCTTTCGTTTTTAAATATTCTTTCATACAATACCCCTTCCGTCAGAATATACTGCAATGCAAGTTCTATGCCTTACATATTTATATAAAAAAAGACCCATACATAGTATTACACTATGCACAAGTCTCATTCTTTACAATTAAGCCAGCCTATTTTGGCATGATGTTGACTTAACTCACGATAACCGTGGAATTACTCCCCTGTCTTGACCTAAATATAACATACAAGTGTATAAAAGTCAACAAATCAAATGTTAATAATTTCTTAAATGTTTTTTGAAAGTAATCAAAAACGGAACGGAAACTATTGCCGCCAAAATATATGCTGTCGGCTGTGAAAGTTCCAAGCCCGTAATGCCTGTAAATCTCGGCAATGTAAGTGCAAGCGGAACAAAGAAAAGTCCGTTTTGACAACAGGCAAGGAACAATGCTCTGCCCTTTTTGCCGATGCTTTGAAATGTCATATTTGCCGTTAACGCAGTAGGCAAAAATACAAGCGAAACACAAAGATAGCGAAGAACTTTTGAGCCGATTTCGACAACCTCCGCCTCGCTCCTGAATCTGCCGATAACCCAAGGTGCAAAAACAAACATAATGCCCGACAAAACAGTTACGGCGATTGTACCGTAAACCCACAAAAAGTTGATTGCCTTGCGAACACGGTCAAAGTCCTTGCTTCCGTAATTAAATGCACTGACAGGCTGGAAGCCCTGACCGATACCTACGCACACGCTGAAAATCAGCATTGAGCACCTATTTGAAATACTCATTGCGGCTATACATTCGTCACCGTAAGGCGATGCCATAACATTCAAAATCATTGTTGAAAGGCTTCCGAGTCCGTTACGCATAAAGCTCGGGAAACCCGTTGCGACTATCTCCCACACAAATCTGCCTTTAAGCCTTACATTTTTCGGATTAATGCGGCATTGACATTTTTTAAATACAAATGCCGAAAGCAAAATTGCCATACTTACATATTGGCTGACAGCCGTTGCAAGACCTGCTCCGGAAATGCCCATCTTAAAGACAAAAATAAACAAAGGATCGAGTGCAATATTGAGAATACCGCCCGAAGTCAAGCCAATCATAGCAAGTCGGGCAAGTCCTTCATACCTCAAGATGTTATTCATAACACAGCTTGTACACATTGCGGGACCTGCAATCAGGATATAAAGTCCATATTGTTTTGCATAAGGCAAAATAGTTGCCGTACTGCCGAGAAAAGTCATAAGCTTATCCAAAAACAGCAAGCCCAAAACCACAATAACAACACTTATGCCAAGTGACAAAAAGAATGCCGTTGAACAAAACTGCCTTGCCGTTTCAACATCCTTGGCACCGAGCCGCCGTGAAACATTTGAGCCGGCACCTTGACCGAACATAAAGCCGAACGCCTGAAACACAGCCATAAGACTGAAAACAACACCTGTTGCACCCGAAGCGGAAACGCTGATTTTTGACACAAAATAGGTGTCTGCCATATTATATATCATTGTAATGAGCATACTGATAACAGTTGGCACGGACAAAATAAATATCAGTTTATTTACCGGTGTCCTTGTCATTTTTTTATACTGTTTATCGGCAGCCTCATTTTCACTGTTAGTCAAATTATCATCTTCTTACGCTTACATTATTTTTTGCAAGATACTCTTTGAGCACAGGAATAGGAAGCTCATTAAAATGGAAAAGGCTTGCCGCAAGAACCGCATCTGCCTTGCCGTCAACAAAAGCATCCACAAAATGTTCTGCCTTGCCTGCACCGCCCGAAGCAATAACGGGAATACCAACCCTCTCCGACACCGCACGGGTAAGTTCAATATCATATCCGGTTTTTTGACCGTCGCAATCCATAGAGGTCAAAAGTATTTCGCCTGCGCCTCGTTTTTCGGCTTCAACAGCCCATTCAACAGCGTCAATACCCGTAGGAATTCTTCCGCCGTTGAGGTAAACCTCCCAGCCGCCGTCTGATTTACGCTTTGCGTCAATGGCAACAACAACACATTGTGAGCCGAACTTATATGCAGCCTCATTAATCAAATCGGGATTGCGAACCGCCGCCGAGTTAACAGAAATTTTATCCGCACCAGCACGCAAAAGTTCTTTAAAATCGTCAACGGTTTTTATACCGCCGCCGACTGTAAACGGAATAAACACGGTGTTTGCAACCCTTGACACAATATCAATCATAGTGCTTCTGCCCTCGTGAGTTGCGGTTATATCAAGGAGCACAAGTTCATCCGCTCCCTGCTTATCATAAGCCGCCGCACATTCCACAGGATCGCCTGCGTCACGCAAATCAACAAAAGAAACACCTTTTACCACTCTACCATTTTTAACATCCAAGCACGGAATTATTCTCTTTGCGTACATATTCAGTCCTCCCTGTTTACAAAATTGCGAAGAAGAGCGAGTCCGACCTCGCTGCTTTTTTCGGGATGGAACTGAGTTGCGGCAACTCTGCCCTTTTGCAACGCACACTGAATAGGCACACCGTACTGCGTTGTACCTGCAACTATATCGTTTTCGGCATTTTTAAGATAATAAGAATGTACAAAATAGAAATAGCTGTTATCCTTTATACCGTCAAATATACCGTTTGTTTGAGTCAGCTTTACGCTGTTCCAGCCGATATGCGGAACCTTGAGTCCGTTATCTTTGGGAATTGTAACAATGTTACCTTTGAATATACCCAAGCCGTCAACGCCCGGTGATTCCTCGCTTGACTCAAAAAGAAGCTGAAGGCCGAGGCAAATACCGAGAAAATATTTTGAGCCGTCAGCCGCTTTTTTGATTGTATCTTCAAGGTCACGCTCTCTGATACAATTCATAGCGTCGGCGAACGAGCCGACACCGGGAAGAATAATATGAGATGCCGCATTTATCTCATTTTTATTATCCGTAATCACACTGTC
This sequence comes from uncultured Eubacterium sp., assembly GCA_900539325.1. Lineage (GTDB taxonomy): Bacteria > Bacillota > Clostridia > Oscillospirales > Acutalibacteraceae > Eubacterium_R. The sequence goes on along the minus strand of UQCC01000004.1, from coordinate 121,023 downwards.
TGCGCCGATAAAATCCAAAGCCTTTTTTACGCTTTGAAGATTGCCTGCACCGTAATCAATAATTGCAACCATAATGTTCTCCTATATATTTAATATGTTATATAATAGCACCGAAAAGAAAAAAAAGCAAATTTAAAATTGACAAACAGTGCCGATAATGTTATTATACTGTAAGACAATTTAAGGAGGCGCGTTTATGAACATTTGGCACGATATATCTCCTAAGCGTATTAAGAAAGACAGATTCTACGCTGTAATTGAGATTTCTAAGGGCGGCAAAAACAAGTACGAGCTTGACAAAGAAACAGGTATGCTCAAACTTGACAGAGTGCTTTTTACATCAACTCACTACCCTGCCAACTACGGATTTATTCCGAGAACCTACGCCAGCGACAACGACCCTCTTGATGTTCTTGTGCTTTGCAGTGAGCAAATCAGACCTATGACTATTGTTGAATGCAAGCCAATCGGCGTTTTGATTATGGAAGACGGCGGTGCAAGAGATGAAAAAATCATTGCCGTTCCGATAAACGACCCTAACTATAACTGTTACACGGACATTGACCAGCTTCCGAGCCACAGATTTGACGAAATTAAGCATTTCTTTGAAGTGTACAAATCTCTTGAGCATGACAAAAGCACATCCGTAACAGAAGTTAAGCCAAAAGAAGAAGCTGTAAACATCATTCAGGAATGTATTGACAGCTACATCAAAAATTTTCAGATGTAAACCAAATTACAAATAAGGCAAAGTAAACTTTGCCTTTATATACGGAGATGTATCGAAGTGGTCATAACGGGGCTGACTCGAAATCAGTTGTGCGGCTTATACCGTACCGTGGGTTCGAATCCCACCGTCTCCGCCAAAAATAAAAAAGTTCGTCATTAGACGAGCTTTTTTATTATAGTGGGATTCGAACAAGGAGGGAGCGAAGCGGAAGAAAACAGTCCGGTGGACTGTTTTTGCCGACGGTGGCAACGAGCATAGCGAGGCGATAGAGGCGACAGCCTCGGAAAAATCCCACCGTCTCCGCCAAAAATAAAAAGTTCGTCATTAGACGAGCTTTTTATTTTTAAATATTATAGGAGAATAGAGCAAAAAGCAGTAATTATAATTGCAGACTTGGTTTATTCGGTTATATATTTTGCAATAAAGTTTTCGACTGTGTTCCAATAAAGTTCCGGTGCAACAGAAGAGGAAAGTGCATGCCCTGCACCTTTAACGGTTAAACGCTCTTTTTCGCAATTTGCCGCCGTATAAAGTTCATCAAGCATACAATACGGAACAAGTTCATCTTCTGTTCCGTGAATAAAAAGAGTCGAAATGCTGCTTTTTTTGACTTGCTCAAGTGCACTCGCCTGCTTAAAATCATAGCCATCACGGAGCTTTGATAAAACAGAAGCGGCATTGAGCACAGGAAACCACGGAATATGCAGATTTTTCGCTTCCAACCTAAATTCATCCCATTCTGATGTGTAGCCGCAGTCGGCGATAACAGCCTTAACATTTTTAGGCAACACTTCACCGGACGCCATAAGTACCGTTGCGGCACCCATAGACACACCATGGAGAATTATTTGTGCATTTGCATCCCAAGAAAGAATTAGTTTTATCCATTCGATAACATCAAAACGGTCCGGCCAACCCATTCCGATTTTTGTTCCTTCACTGTCGCCGTGTGCACGAGCGTCAACCGCCAAAACATTATATCCGAGCGAATGAAATTTGTTTACAAATCCTGCCATATGCTTTGCCTTGCTTGTATACCCGTGGCAGACAATGACATATTTTGAGCCGTCGTTTTTAAATTTTTTTCCATGTAAACGAAGTGAATCGGAGATTATATAAACGTCCTCGCCGTGTTCGGCATACCATTTTTTCATCTCCGGTGTGCCCGTCAGTCCGCTGTACTTTGCACTGGCTTCTTCCTCGCTGCCGGAAGTATTTGTTGCTTTTTGAACAAGATTGTTAAGTTTGCTCATATGTATGGGCGATTTTGTATTTATTGAAAAATCATAGAATATCTCTGACGACAATACCGTTAATGCCGTCAATCCGCCGAGGGCGGCAAAAATCTTGCCTATGTTTTTTATGTTCATAAAACTCCTCCTTTTATTTATTATAACATAAACGCAAATATTATTTCAACATTCGGAATATCTTTTATAACATAAAAACAGACAACGGTTTGGGAGCGTTGTCTGTTTTTTAATAAGTGCATTGTTCTGATTTGGGAGCACTTGTTTTTGATATACAGTAAGTCTAATATAATAGATCTATAGTTACATTATAATAGATGAGCGGTTAAGATACAATATACATATTTAACAAAATAATTCGCGTATTTTGTAACATCAGCCAAAAAAGTTTTATACTCGTTAAAAAAATATTCACAAAAGGCAAATAAAATAGTATTTGTAAAAGGCTGTATACTGAAAATTATTGCAGATTGGTACTTTTTGAAAGCATAAAAATATGGTAATATAAAGTGATTTTGGAGGTGGCTGTGTGAAAAGAATTGTAACAATACAGGATATATCGTGTCTTGGTAAGTGTTCGCTTACGGTTGCCTTGCCTATTATCTCTGCTATGGGGATTGAAACAAGCATTATACCTACGGCGGTTTTGTCAACTCACACTTTGTGGGACAACTATATGTGTGAGGATTTAACCGACAAAATTCCACTTGTTGCAAAGCATTGGAAAAGCGAAGGTTTCTCCTTTGACGCAATATACACGGGCTACCTCGGTTCTATCGAACAAATTGACATTATGTGCGATTTTTTTGACAAATTCAAAACAGATGACAACTTTGTTTTTGTTGACCCTGCAATGGCTGACAACGGCGAACTGTACAAAAATTTTGACGAAGAATTTGCAAACAAAATGAGAGTTTTGTGCGGCAAAGCGGATATTATTGTGCCCAATCTTACAGAAGCGTGTATGTTGACCGATACAGAATACAAAAAAGAGTACGATAACGAATATATTGTAGGTGTGCTTAAAAAGCTCACCGAGCTTGGCTCTTCAAAAGCGATTATAACAGGAGCACATTATAACGGCAAATACGGAATTATGAGTTACGACAGCACAAATAACGAATACAGCTTTTACGCTCATAAAAAGATAGACAGGATATTTTACGGCACGGGTGATGTGTTTTCCTCAGCCTGCGTAGGAGCACTGACAAAAGGCTATTCGCTTGCAAAATCGGTTGAAATTGCAGGAGAGTTCGTATACAAAAGCATCAAATTCACTATGAATGACAAAGACGCTCGATTTTACGGGGTTAACTTTGAGCAGGCACTCCCCTTACTTGCAAAATATAATAAATAAAACGAAGCAGTAGCTACATTCATTGTAACTACTGCTTTTTATTATAGCTTTTCGTCTTTTGGAACTTTGCCGTGGTGAATGGCATTGCCGATGTTAACCGGTGAAAAATACAATTTTGCACGCTTAACAAACGAATTAACCTTACTCTTGTTAAAATCAATATCCGTCAGGCTATAAACAACCGTGTTTTCGGCAACTTCTTTGGCGGTAACGCTGCCGCCAAGTTTCATAGTAATTACCTTTTCTTCATTTGGCAGCAAATCAAAGAAATTATCTGAAAACGGAAGATGCGTTGCAGAACATTCGGCTTTTACAAGACGGGCAAATTTATCCGTCTTGATATGAAGTTCAACGCTGTCCTTCTTAACATAAATCTTTGTTTTAAGTTTTGCTTTAGGCAAATCAAGATTTTTTTCCTTATCAAAAAGGCAGGTCTTTTTGGCAATCACCTTACCGTTTTGCTTCAAAACTGCTACAATGCCGGTTGACTTTTTGTCATAATCATTGAGCCACGAAGTCGGAATATTAAACGACGCCCTTGTGTCAACGGTTATATCATACGACTTTGTTTCGAGTATTCCTTTTTCAAAATCAAAAAGTGAATATTCAAGAACAACCTCCTGCGGTTTGATTTTATCATTAAGTACAAACAATTTGATATAATTCTTTGTATCCTCAAACGACACGGTAAGCGGAGCGTTGAAATGCCTTGCACCGTACTGAAGGGCCTTGTAGTTGCCGTAATAGTCAATACTCGACCACGAGCAAACGCCCCAACAATCGTTGAACTGCCAATACATTGAGCCGTTACATCTGCCCTTGTTTCTTCTCCAATGCTCGGTTGCGTCACGAATACATTCAAGCTGTGTCACCTGCGAGAGATAAACATAATCCCTAAAATGCTTTGGCAAATCAAATCTGCCTGCGATGTAGTAAACCATTTTGTCATTGCCGTTCATACACTTTTGATGCGAAAGGAACACAGGACTGTTAAGGTTATAATCGGACTTGTCGGCAAAAATACGAATACTGTTCATATCGGGAAGAGATTCAAAGCCGAATTCACTGCAAAAACGGGTCATACGCTTTCTGTAATAATCCATAGGTTTCAAGCCGTGCCATACGCCCCAAAGGTGGGTATCACCCACATTATCGGCATACACGCCCTCGTTGTGGCTTTTACCGATAGGCGAACCTTGGGTATACGGAGTTTGAGAATCGTATTTTCTGATTTCAGGTTCAAGAATTTCGTAGAAAAACTTTTCTGTCCACGCAATATACTTAGGCATATTTATCCATGCCATGTGCATATCCTCAATTTCGTTGTTGCCGCACCACAGTGCAAGTGACGGATGAGAAGAAATGCGTTTTACATTGTATTCGACTTCCCTCTTTACATTTGCAAGGAAATCGTCATTAAAAAACGGATAAGCCTGGCACGCAAACATAAAGTCCTGCCAAACAAGAATACCTCTTTTGTCGCACTCACTATAAAGAGCATCGCTGCCGTAATATCCGCCGCCCCAAATACGAAGCATATTCATATTTGAAAACTGAAACGCATCGAGCAAATAGTTAAGTTCCTTATCACCAAATCGGGTGATAAAGCTGTCGGGCGGAATATAGTTTGCGCCTTTGGCAAAAATCGGCACATCATTAATCTTGAATTGGAAGTTTTTACCGTAACCGTCAAGTTCTCGGTTAAGTTCAATTTTACGGATACCGATTTTCTTTGAACGCTCATCAACAACCGTACCGTCACACAAAAGAGTTGCCGTCACCGTATAAAGCGGCTGTTCTTTTTTGTCGGACAAATCGTAAGTCCACCAAAGTTCGGGCTTTTTAATATCAAAGTGAGCGGTGTCACCGTTTGCCGACATAACTTCTCCGCTCGGAGATGTAAGAGTAATTTTACACTCACAATCTTTGTATGCGGTATATTCGATTTTTGCATCAACAGTTGCGTCGGTAATATTGCAAACCTGAGAAACGGTGAAATCATTGATTCTGCCCTCGTTTATAAATTCAAGATAAATATCCTCGGTAATGCCGCTGCAAGGAAGCACCGGACCCCAATCCCAACCGAAGTGGCATTGCGGCTTGCGAATATGAACAATGCCGTTTTGACCGTTTGAATTAATAGGAGTCATACAATTTTTGTACTTATCTTTGACCCAATTAACGGGAGAATGAAAATATATTGCAATCTCATTTTCGCCTTTTTTAAGAAATTTCTTAATTTCAAATTCGTATTTAATAAAACAGTTATCGGCGGAAAACATAAAACTGTCATTGATAAACACATCGCAAACTGTATCGAGCATATCGGCACAAAGCAAAACACTGTTTGAAGCCAGTTCTTCCTCTGTCACTTCAAATGTGCGTTTATATTCAAAATCAGTTTTGCCGACCCACTCTGCATCTTTTTCGTTAAGTTTCAAAAACGGGTCGTCAATAACGCCGTTAGCCATCAAATCAAGGAAATTACAACCCGGAACGGTTGCATTCATCCACTTGTTGTCCGTATTCTGTTTAAAGAGCCACGCTCCGTTTAATGTTTTTTTCATAACATATTCCTTTTAATTATTTACATTATTTTTGCTTGCAACTTCCTCTATGTTTTTTGCAATATGAAAAACAATACCGAGTTTATGAATAATAATCACTTTTTCTAAAATAAATATCATATAGATTATATATTACCAAAATGTTTTTGTCAATCAAAGCAAAATTTAAAAAGCACCAAATCATATTGACAAAATCACTTATTAATTTATAATAAAACTAAAGAGAGGTGAGGCTTGTGAATGACAGAGAATGCGAATTGTTCCTTGAAAATTTGCTTGAATTCGGAAGCAAATATGTTTCATCGGGTACGCAGGTAAAAAGGGTTGAGGATTCGCTCATAAAAATATGCAAAATATACGGTTTTGAGCATATAGAAATATACGCCGTAACAAGCCTTATAGTTGCCACAATCAAAACAAAAGAGGGCAAGCATTTTACCCAAAGCGTCCGTGTAACAAAAGGCGGCACCGACCTTGGAAGCAGCGAAGAACTTAACAATATTTTTAAATACATTTGTGAAAACAAGCCAAACATTGAAGAACTTGACCGACTGATAAATCATCCGAAAAAATCAAAGCCGAAACCGTTTATAAAATGCGTAGGTTATATGCTTGCGGCAGGAAGTTTTGCCGTATTTTTCGGTGGAAACATATACGACGGACTTGCGGCGGCACTTATCGGAGTATTTATATATTTTATGGATTATCACTTTAGGTTGAGGAACATCAACAACATTGTTTACACTTTTACGGCAAGTTTTTTGGCAGGTGTGCTTGCAATACTTTGTATGTATATAGGAATAGGAAGCAACATTGACAAGGTGATGATAGGCGACATAATGTTGTTTATACCCGGACTTTTGCTTGTTAATTCCATTCAGGAAATGTTCAACAAAGACATTGTGGCAGGACTTTACAAATTTATCGAAGCTTTGCTGACAGCGGTGGCAATAGCCGGCGGATATGCAATGTCTATGCTTATGCTCGGAGGGTTGATATGAAAGAGGCTGTTATTCAAATCATAACCGCAACAACAGGTGCACTCGGATTTTCGATTTTTTTCAGAGTAAGTGAAAAAAATGTACTCGCTTCAACAATCGGCGGCGGACTCGGCTGGGCACTTTTTTTACTGATAGACCACTTAACCGGCAATATGTTTTTATCCAACTTTGCGGCGGCATTATTCGTTTATCTTTACAGTCAGATTATGTCGAGAATACTCAAGGCTCCGTCAAATGTTTATCTTATACCGGGAACAATTCCGCTTATTCCCGGAGGTGCTCTTTATTATACAATGAGAGGACTTTTGGACGGTGATAAGGCGCTGTTTTGGAACAACTTAAAAACCACGGCGATAGTTACATTCGGTCTTGCGGCAGGCATCGTGATAGGCACGGTAATGATAACATATGCAAAAAGTTTAAAAATCAAAAAGAAAAAAGTTTAACTAAAAATGAGACTACATAATATGTAGTCTCATTTTTTGACATTATTAAACATTTAGTTATTGAAAAAGATGGTGAAAGAATATATAATACATAATTGACTTACAAAGTAGGAGTTATAACCATGAGCAAAAAAAATATGATAATCGGGCAGTCGGGCGGACCGACTGCAGTAATAAATTCCTCGCTTGCAGGTGCAATAGACTGTGCTTTTAAGCAGGATAAAATTGAAAAAGTATACGGAATGATTAACGGCATAGAAGGATTTTTAAACGAAAATCTGCTTGACCTCAACGCAACATTTGAGAACAAACCGTATATGATGAACTGCCTCAAGCACTCGCCTGCCATGTACCTCGGTTCTTGCAGATACAAACTTGGCGGAACAGAAGATGAATACAAGCAAATCTTTGCACTTCTTGAAAAATACAACATCGGCTACTTTTTCTACATCGGCGGCAACGATTCTATGGACACGGTTAAGCAACTCAGCGAATATGCCGCAAAGATTGAAAGTGATGTAAAATTTGTAGGTATACCTAAAACCATAGATAACGACCTTGTGGGAATTGACCACTCACCGGGATTCGGAAGTGCGGCAAAATACATTGCTTCGTGTGTAAGAGAAGTTGCATATGATACCTCAATTTACAACATCAAGAGTATTCACATAATAGAAACGATGGGCAGAGATGCCGGATGGATTGCCGGTTCTGCCGCTCTTGCAAAAGAAGGCACGGCACTTGCACCTCACCTTATCTATTTGCCTGAGGTTGCATTTTCTACCGAACAATTCATCAAAGATGTTAACAAAATGCTTGAAAAATACAATTCCGTTATCATCGTTGTCAGCGAGGGCATCCGTGATAAAGACGGCAACTACATCAGTGCCGAGGGATCAAAAACAGATAAATTCGGACACATTATGCTCAGCGGCGCGGGTGAGTATCTCAAAAGCGTTATTGAAGAAAAAATCGGCTGTAAGGTAAGAGCTCTTGAGCCGGGAGTTTTGCAAAGGAGTACCGCTCACATTGCATCCCTCACAGATATTAACGAGGCATTCAATCTCGGTGAAGTTGCAGTAAAAGCCGCAGTTGACGGAAAGACGGGAGTCTTCTCCACAATCAAAAGAACAAATGATTCGCCGTACTGTGTGGAATACGGCACTGAAGATGTCAGAATTGTTGCAAACGCCGTAAAAACCGTTCCGAGAGAATGGATTAACGAAGAGGGCAACTATGTAACAGAAGAGTTTTTAAACTATGTAAGGCCGCTTGTAGTGGGCATTGCACAGGTACCTTACAGAAACGGACTTCCTGATTACATCGATGTTCGTCATCTCAACTCAAAAGTTCAAAAATACACAGAATAAAAAAAACCGACGGTACTTGAAACATCAAGCCGTCGGCATTTTTATTTATTTTCGTTTGATTTGAGATTGTCAACCAAGGTTTCAATATCGCCTTTAAGCGTTTGAAGAACATCAATATTCTTTTCGAGTTCCCTGTTTGATTCTTTAAGTTGAGCCTCAAGATTAGAATTAATAATGGTAAGACGCTGACATTCGTATTCAGCCTCACCGAGTGCCGCCTTAAGTCGGGCATTTTCCTTTTTAAGTTGTTCAACTTCCTTATTTGGTATCAACGGCATAAGCAAATCCTTTATCTAAACAAGTAATGGCGAGAATAATTCCCGCCATTATTTATTGCTGTTAAGCATCAATATCTGTGTCAATTTCCAAGTAGCGTGAGCCAAACCAATTTTTCTTGAGAGTGATTGAATCATGCTCCTTTTGAGTATCGTCTGCGGCAAGTTTTTGCTGTGCAATATACTTCCAAACAGCCTGGTCATTCTTACCCTCAAAGTACATAATGTGATAGCCGTACTCTGTCTTTACGATACCTACATCGCCTGCCTTACGGGATGAATCAAAGCACCAAGCGTTAAATGTAGGAACCATTTGGTTAGGGATAATGTTTTCATAAAGTCCGCCGTCGCTTGCATTACCGTCTGAAGAATTTGACTTTGCAAGTTTTGCGAACGATTTTGAAGTTTTGTCACCGCTGTTATACTTTGCAAGAATACTCTTTGCCTTTTTCTCTGCTGCTGCCCACTCCTTATCCGTGCAATCCTTTGCAGATTTTGAAGATGAGCTGTCATCACTTGACTTTGATGATTCAGGTGCAATAAGAATATGACGAACATTTACTGTTTTTGCATCAGACATATATACAGGCTTTACAACATAAACAACCGTTGTTGAATCCTGTCTTACATCGCCTGCTTTACGGTCGGATGAATAGAGCCAATCAAGACCCGGATACTTTTTATCGTCGTCTGCTGTTGAAATAGCAACCGAAAGACCCTCCATAGTTGAACGAGCCATATCGTTGTATGTGGTTTCCTGTGAATTCTTGTTTGCCTTTTTATCAAAATCATCTGAAGAATACTTTGAAGCAAGAGCGGCAAAGTTTGAACCGTCTGCCTTCAAAGCCTTTTTGAATGCCTTGGCATCATCTTCGCTGTCACATTCAAACATCTTGATGTCCACAGACTGAAGTTTTGACTCATTTTTCTTTTTATAAGCATTGAGCTCTTTATCTGTATATGTCTTTGAATCCGAATCGTTTTTATGGTCGGAATCATAGTTTTCAGCGATATAAGAAATTGTTGCTTCACGAACAAACACATCTTTTGTTACACCGTGACCCATTGCAGCTTCGATATAACCCGAAACAGTGTAGCCATACTTATGAGCAGATTCCTTATAGTTCTTAAGGGCTTCCTTAATTTCTTTCTTTTGGTCATCTGTAATTTCAGGGTCTTTACCCTTATTTTCTTTTACAGCCTTATAATAGCTTGCATATGTATCCTTGATGCTGTCTTCAACCTGCTCCTGAACATACTCAAGCCAAGTAGTTGTTTTGCCGTCCTGTGTTCTTGTTTGTTCGGAAAGTTTCTTGTCAAAGTCAACATTCATATTTGCTTCGTCAAGGTCAATGCCATACTGCTTGTATGAGCTGACTGTTGACTGAAGATTGTTATAATACAAAGCAAAATAGTAATTGTATGTATTCACCTTAATGTCGTGCTTTTCGCCGTCTGCATCGGTGAGAGTGTATGCGGTAAATGTTTTTTGCGGCCAGCCGAGAGTTGCAGCCATACCCTTACGGACAAAGCCTGTTGCAACATATGCAAAGAGAAGTGCAATCACAACAATAATTGCAATAACTGCTGTTATAATTTTCTTTGTCTTAGGTGCCATAGGAATTTTAACGGTATCCTCGGTAATGATGATACTGTCACGCTCATTTATAAGAGCGTCTCTCTTTGAACGCAATTTATTCTTTTTCTTTTGGTCAGGCTCATTGAGAATATCTTTTCTGAGCGACTCGATTTGTTCAGCGAGTGCGTCCTTTCTGTCATAAGCCTTATCATACTTTGCTTCTAACTTAGCAAGTTTATCTTTGTTTTCTGCCATCTGTTTTCATCCTTTATGATTTTTTATCAATAGTATTCTACACTATTGTACATATTTTTACAAGTACTATTTTTTTATTGGGCTGAAGCCGTGCTGTCACCACTTGACGATGTAGGTTTTGCAACCTTGGTTTTGTTCATAGCACCCTTGTATTGTTTTACACTTGAACCGTAAGTAAATTCCTTTTCGGTTTTTTCCTTTAGGTCCGTTTCGCAATCAAAAAGATACTTAGGTTGCTTGCTGATAAAATACATAATATGGCAGCCGTACTTTGAATCAACAATACCGGTATCGCCGTATGTTCTTGAATCATCCATTGACCAATCATTAAAGTTTTCTACCATAGTGCCCTGTGTAACGCCGCCGTAATAACCGCCGTAATTACCGGATGTGCCGCTTGATGTGGATTCTGTATCCTTAGAATACTTTTCGGCAAGTTTTGCAAATTCAAGTTCTGTTTTTGCTCCGCTGTTGTATTTGTCAAGAATCTTTTGAGCCTTCTTTCTTGCCTCGGCAAGTTGCTCATCCGTAAGTTTAACATCAGATCTTGAAGTGTCAACTCCGTCAGGCATTATAAGGATTTGACGAACAGAGTAAACCTCCTCGGTATTAGGCTGTGGGTCTTTAACCTTATAAAGAATATAAACAATTTTGTTTGATGAATCGTCAAATGCTTTTACATCACCGATTTTTGTGCTGTCATCAAAGAGCCAATTAACGGCATCTTCAACAAGGCTTGATTCCTTAGCGGTTATGGAAGCCTCGATATTTGCACTCAAAAGCTCGGCACAGGATTCTGCGTCCTTTGCATAACCCTGAGATACAAAATTATCAATCAAAGACTTACACGCTGTCGGGATGAGTTTTTTCATATCATCCTCTGATTTGATTTGCTTTGCATAGCCGTTGCACTTTTCAAGTGTTGCCTTGGCATCGTCATTTTCATAAGGGACCTGAAGATACGCAAATGTAACATTTTCATAATCTTCTTTATTTTTATTAAAGAAATTTTTAATTTCCTTATCGGAGAATCTCTTATTTACAGACAATTTTTGATAATAATTTTCGGCAACATAGCACTGTTCAAGCATTTTCTTGATAGTAGCCTGTCCGCAATAATCACCGTATGTGTCGGCAATATATTTATCAACAGTTACATTTTGACCGGAAGCGGTTGATTTAAGCGAATCAAGATTTTCATTAATTGACTTTTTCTGTGCGGAAGTAAGCGTTATTCCCTCATCAACAGCCTTTTCATAATAAGTTGTGATATATTGAATCTGTTTAATCGTTTCATCCTTGAAAAGCTGTGCCCATGTTACTTCTTTACCGTCGCTGTTGGTTGTTTTTTGCTTGTTGTAATCAACAGAGGTATCAATATCGTAATAACCGTAATTTGCATAGGTAAGATAATTATTAACTATGCAACTGTAATAATAATTGTACATACCGATAGAAACCGGAGTTTCGCTGACTTTAAGTGCAACATTGCCCGGATTCATTCTTTCATCTGAATTAGGCTTTGTATAATAGAATGTACCCAAAACGGCAAGAACGGCAATCACCAACGCTAAAACAACAGAGATAAGAGCAAAGTGAATTTTGTCACCCTTAATGCCCTTTGCTTTGGCAGGTGTCTCCTGCGGTTTTACCGAAGCTGTCTTTTTAGGTCTTTCGGCTGTTTCATACTTTGCCGACTCCGGAATATGAATTTCAAACACATCATTTTCTATAACATTGCTGTTGAGTGTTTGAGCTTCGCCGTCAAACTTCCAATTATCATTTTCTTCAAATGTAACCTTTTCATCGGCACCCTTTACATCTGCCTCTTGCTTTTGTTCGGCAGGCTGTACATTTTTTTCATCGTGTTCATCAGATGAAGCAAGATTTTCGTTTTGCAAATCAAAATCTTTTTCGTCCACAAAATCACTCCTAATAATAAAATAAATACGGATAAATTATACAACACTTTGCTGTCTTTTGCAATAGATATATTTTATATTATTATAAATATAATGTAAAATGAATATGAATAAATAATGGTTGCATTAATAAAAACAATATGTTATTATCATTGCATAAATTAAAATACTACATTTTTAGACATTATTTTAGGGTGACACTATGACCGTTACAGTTGTTAAAGACGACAAAAAGATATTTATGTGGTTGCTCGGCATCATAGGAATATCTTTTATACTGCCGGAATACATTGCACCGCTTTTTGTATTTTTCTTTTACATTCCGTTTTTAATTCACTTCAAAAAAACCGGAAGAAATGCAAAAATAGGCAACTTCGGTAAGGCATTTATGGTATATATGTGCTATATGCTTATATCGGGAATATGGAGCAAAACACATATCCTTTCTTCCTTGATAGGACTTTTGTGGATGGGGTGCTTTTTGTTTTACATAGAAATCGCAAATACCGTAAACACAAAAAGCAAACTGAAAAACGCAATATCGGCACTTAACATTTCTTCGGGAATTATCGGGCTTATTGCCGTGCTTGAATTTGCAACATACAATCTCACAAAATATTTTGACGGATTTAATTTTACAATTTCAAACCCGCTTTATTACAGCATAAACGATTGGATTTTCGGCCTTTTTCCGTTTGAAATCATCAACAGTCCGTATCTGTCAAGAGCATCGGCAACATTTGACAATCCGCTTATTTTAGCTACATTTTTAATTATTACAACTCCTTTTTGTGCTTTTTCATCTGTGTATTTTAAGCAGTCAAAGCACAGAAAACTCAGCAGAATTTGCTTTGCATTTTCACTTCTCGGCATATTGTGCACGGAATCGAGAGGTGCATATATTGCAATTGCATTGTCGCTGATAACATTGCTTATCAGCAACAAAAAAATATTCAAAAAACTCTTGCCGTTTATGTTTGTACTTGCGGTCGGTATTCCGCTGACCATTGCATTAAGATACAAAAACAACTCGTCGGGCAATGAATTTTTAGCATCAAACAACAACAGATTTGCGATTTGGCAGGTTTGTACAGACTTGTTTAAAGAGCATTGGCTTGTAGGCATGGGTGCCGGAACCGAAAACATCCATCAGGAAATCATTGCACGAATCGGCATTAACCGCACGCATGCGCACAATCTGTTTCTCGAAGTTGCCACAGAGGGCGGCATTATAGGAATAGCTATTGCAGTTTTCATAATTGTTGTTTTTGCAAAAAATTTGTTTAAACTTTTTTATCTTAAAAACAACGCATACAGACCTTATGCAGTGCTTTACACATCATCAATAATCGGGTTTATCGCAATGTCGCTGTACGAGCACACATTGCAATCCCCTAAGGAAATGATGATATTTTTTGTCTTATTAGGCTTTACCGAAGCAACGCTTCGCATGGCTGAGGGCACAATTCAGTTGTCGCCCGATGAAGAAAACATCTTTGAAGACTTCACCGAGCAAGATTACATCACCGACGAAGACGAAGAAAAAGAGCCGATAACAAAATAAACAAATAAAAAATGCAGAGCCTTTTGACGGCTCTGCATTTTTAACTATTTTATTTATCTTATGCCTGATTAGGAGCGCCTACAGGGCAAACGCCTGCACATGCTCCGCATTCGATACAAGCATCAGCATCGATTACATACTTGCTGTCGCCCTCTGAAATAGCAGAAACCGGACATTCAGCTGCACATGCTCCGCATGAAATGCATTCGTCTGAAATTGCGTAAGCCATTATACAATACCTCCTAATTAGATTAATAGTAATTTTCCAAATTCTATTGACTTTAATATATCATTGAATAATCAAAATTGCAATAGTTTTTTAGTAAAAATTAATCAATTGTTTAAAATTATATATATGTCGATTATCTATTTTTTACAATTTTTACCTCATCACGATTAACTGTTATCGGTGCCGAGCCTTCGGGTGCGTCATCGGGTAAAACTCTTAACTTACCGGTAAGAACAGCCGCATCAACAACTTTACCCCTGTTGTGCCCCCATTCAACCGTTGTGCCGACTCTCGGAGTGATTTTGTTAAGATACTCATATGAATTTTGCTCATACTTGAGGCAGCACATCAGCCTGCCGCAACAACCGCTGATTTTCGTAGGAGAAAGAGAAAGTCCCTGGTCCTTAACCATTTTAATCGATACGGAATGAAAATCATTAAGGAATGTTGAGCAACAAAACGGTCTGCCGCAAACACCGAGTCCGCCAATCATCTTTGCCTCATCACGAACACCGATTTGACGAAGCTCAATACGGGTATGAAATGTTGACGAAAGATCCTTAACAAGTTCTCTGAAGTCTACCCTGCCGTCTGCGGTGAAATAAAAAACAATCTTTGAGGCATCAAAAGTATATTCAACCTCGGTAAGATTCATTTCAAGCTTATGAGCAGCAATTTTCTTTTTACAAATCTCATATGCCTCTTTTTCGGCAGCTTTGTTTTTTTCAATTTGAGCAAGGTCTTTTTTTGTTGCAACTCTTTTTACAGGCTTGAGCGGTGACACGATTTCATCATCCGTCACTTCCTTTACATCTGTTGCGGCTGTGCCGTTTTCGATGCCTCGTGCCGTTTCAACAATTACAATATCACCCGACTTAACATCAATACCCTGCGGGTCAAAATAATATGTTTTGCCTGTGTCCTTAAAACGAACACCAACTACTTTTGTCATATATGTATATCTCCATTCAAGAGCAAATTGCTCGTTATTATCTTCCTATTGCACGGCGAAAATCATAGCAAACCTTTGTGATAAGAATTGCATTATTGCCGTTTTTCAGCGTTAAATCAAGTAGATTTTCACACGCCGAAATCAAATTCATCAGCTTTTTTTTGCTGAAATCGGTGGCAAGCTTAGCCACGGTTTCCCTTTGCCCCGAAAGGACATCGGAATTGTTTGAATAAACAAGTGCGTCCCTGAAAACCGTCTTAAGCAAAGTAAGAGAAGAAACAAGGGTTTCCCTATCCTTATCAAATACAGAACACACTTTGAGAAGCGAATACTCGTCATTGCTTGCAAGAGCATTGCACACATCAACGGCTATACCGCTTATTTTTGAAAGTTTGCTGTCACCGAGGCTTTCAATAGCCTTGCCGATATTTCCGCCCCATACGGCACATGCTTTGAGTGCTTCGTCATAATCGGCATTTTCGTCTTTTGAACAAATATATTTTGCTCCGAGAACCTCATTGACTCCCTCAAGAGTAAGAACAACGCTTCTTGAAAGAACGGTTTCAAGGAGGGCGGATTTGTTGGTAACGGTCAAAATAAACATTGCGTACTTAGGCGGTTCTTCAAGAACCTTGAGAAGTGCGTTTTGTGCACTCTCGTTCATACATTGGCAATTACCCAAAATATATATTTTATAATCAGCCTCATTCGGCTGCATATAAACATTTTCTTTTACATCACGAACAACATCAACATGAAACGACCTTGCACCGCCCGTTGCACTGTATTCATATATATCGGGATGAACGCCCTTGAGTACCTTTGAGCACTGAGGACAATTTCTGCAAGGTTTATTTTCGCCCTTGCACAAAAGGTTGAGTGCAATTTCACGGGCAAAAGTGCGTTTGCCGAGCCCCTCATCACCCTCAATAACTATTGCGTGAGGCAATCTGCCCGACGCTTGAAGAAAAGAGAGCTGTTCTTTAACCTTTTCGTTTCCGACAAAATCTTCAAAATTCAAGGCAAGCCCTCCTTTTTTATCAAATAATCTGTGCCAAAGCAACTATAACCGGCATTGTGATAACGGACAAAATGCTTGTTTGCCCCACAAGCTCGGATGAAAGTGCCGTGTCATTGTCGTACTTTGCGGCATACATCGCCGTATTCGTGGCAACCGGTGCGGATGCCGAAATTGTAAGTGCCGTGAGCATATTACCCTTAACGCCGATAAGTTTGAACACAAACAGCATAATAACAGGGATAACAATAAGACGAATGAGCGACACAAAATAAACTTCTTTTTTTGCAAAAATATTTTTAAAATTACAGTTTGCAAAAAATGTTCCGAATACAATCATTGCCATAGGTGAATTGCAAGCGCCGACCCTTGCAACAGTATCCATCAAAAATTCAGGCAACCTAACCTGTAACAAGAACAGCGGAATAGCAATCAACACGCTGATAGAGCCGGGATTGAGAAAAATATGCTTTATTCTTATTTTCGCCTTTCTTCCCGATATTTCCCTGATACCGTAGGTGAAAGCAAGGATATTAAACACCGCAACATAGCAAGAAGAATAGAAAACGCCTTCCTCGCCCGCAACGCTTTGTGCAAGCGGCAACGCCAAAAATGCGGCATTTGAAAACACCATTGCATAACTATATATGCCTCGTTCAAGCAAACTACGCTTTTTGAAGCAAAATTCGGCAATTCCCATACCGAGAAAATGAGTTAAAAATGCGAGCACAAAGGACACAACAAGTCCCACAATATGCTCTTTTGTTCTTTCCATAGAAAGAAACGAATTGATAATTGCAACAGGCAATATCATATTAAAAAGCAAATCAACAAGTTTGGTTGCATCGGCTTTTACAAATATTTTTGATTTGTCCGCAACAAAACCCACTGCTGAAATCAAATAAAGAATAACAACCTGAACGGCAACCGTTTGCAAATTGCTTAAAAATCCGTTCAATAAAACTACCTCTAATCTATTTTTGTATGTGAAAGAATGTTTTTCTCAAGAAAATACGAAAAGACGCCGTTTAATAAAATCGACAAAGACAAAACAAAACTTCTGTCAAACGCTTCTGTCTGTT
The DNA here is from genome assembly GCA_900539325.1 of uncultured Eubacterium sp. Lineage (GTDB taxonomy): Bacteria > Bacillota > Clostridia > Oscillospirales > Acutalibacteraceae > Eubacterium_R. Next base: position 103,426 of record UQCC01000004.1, on the reverse strand, counting down.
TGGTTAAAATATCGCAAAGCATACAAATAAAATACAAAACGGCAAAATATGCAAAACATCTAAAAGAGAAAACGGAACAGGCTGAAGCACCGTCTTTGCCGTCAACCTCTTTGGCAAAAAAGTAAAATGCCGCAATGCACGATATTACCGCTATGTACTTAACTGCTTCGGTTTGCGAAAAGCTCTGCCCAATATCCGACAAAAGTGCAATTCCCTTTAATATCGCCCACAAAAGCGGAAAGATATTGAGAATTTTTAATTCTCTGAAATCATACCTTGTATTTTTACTAAACGACAGCGACACCATAATCATACAGGCGGCACTTACAAGGGCAAACAAGCCCTCAAATCCGATAACCGACGCACCGACGGCAACATTGTATCCTCCGTCTTGAACAACAGAATAAAGTTCGAGTGAATCGGATACAAAATCAACAAAAAAGCCGACAGATGCCAAAATCGAGAAAAACGAAATATGGAATTTATTTTCAAAAACGAAAGCGTCGGCAAACTTTTTTTGCCTAAATGTTTCCGCTCCGATAAGAACAATTCCGATGACAACCGCCGCAAAAAATCCGACGGTAAGAAAAACGGACTCAAAAGCAAAAACGGATATTGCTTTTAAAACTATTGCAATTACAAAAAGAAGCAATGATATTTGAGAATATCCGATTTTCACTCTTCTCCCCCGTTTCGTATAAAAATCAGCGTTTACTCAAAGGAGTATATGCTCTGTACTTTGTTACGCTCTTGTATGCAGGACGCATAATCTTTGATGATGTGGTAAGCTCCTCAAGTCTGTGAGCACACCAACCCGCAACTCTTGCCGTTGCAAAAAGCGGAGTATACAAATCTTCGGGAATACCGAGAACTCTGTAAACAAGTCCGCTGTACAAATCGACATTTGCACACATAGGCTTTTCCACTCCCTTAATTTCGGCAAATACCTGCGGAGTAAGACGCTCAATAGCGTCAAGAGTCATAAATTCCTTTTCAAAGCCGTGGTCAAAAGCAAGCTTTTTGGCACTTCTTTTAAGAATAACGGCTCTTGGGTCGGAAAGTGTGTAAACAGCATGACCCATACCGTATATAAGTCCCGAACCGTCGCCTGCTTCTTTTTTCATAATTCTTGCAAGCATATCTCTGACTTGTTTGTCATCTGTTGAATCATCAAGATTTTCCATAATATATTCCATTTGGTGAGCAACCTTGATGTTAGCTCCGCCGTGACGGGGACCTTTGAGAGAGCCGAGACCTGCCGTGATTGCGGAATATGTATCCGTGCCGCTTGATGTGAGCACACGGGTGGAAAATGTTGAGTTGTTACCACCGCCGTGGTCTGCGTGAATCATAAGGCAAATATCAAGAAGTTTTGCTTCCTCATCGGTGTACTGCTTGTCTGAGCGAAGAAGACGCAAAATCGACTCTGCGGTTGAAAGTTCCGGTTTGATAGGATGAAGATACATCGACTTGTTATAAAACGCTCTGCGCTTGATTTGATATGCCGAGTTCATCATTGTAGGAAACTGTGCAATAAGTTGAAGCGACTGACGAAGGACATTAGGCGTTGAAATATCATCCGGATTTTCGTCATAAGAATAAAGACTCATAACACAGCGTGCCATCTTATTCATAATATCCTTTGACGGATGCTTCATAATCATGTCTTCGATAAATTCATCGGGCAAAGCTCGGCTTTTACCGAGGACCTCTCTGATTTCCGCAATTTGATCCTTTGACGGCAGACTGCCGAAAATAAGAAGCCAAACGACCTCTTCAAAACCGAATCTGTCATCGGCTACGCAATCGGCGATTATATCTTTAATGTCATAACCTCGATATGAGAGTTTACCCTCTTTAGGGATACGCTCGTTATCAAGAATATAATAACCCTCAACGGACGAAACATGAGAAAGACCTGCCATAACGCCTGTACCGTCAGGGTTACGAAGTCCGCGTTTTACACGATATTTTTGAAAATCGCCGGGTTTAATACTGTTATTCTTTTCAAGTTCGCCGCACAAACCTGAAATATAATTCTGAGAAACTGATGAAATATATTGTGTGCCCATCTTAACTTCTCCTTTCGATAAATTCAGAATACGGTTATATGCAATGCATAAAAAACCATTTTTAAAATATATTATACTAAATAATAAAATTTATGTCAAGGAGAGTGTACCGTGAAAAGAGCAATGATATTGTTTGCCATAATCTTTTTAACAACGCTGTTACTGCCGATGATTACGCTGATAAAACCGGCATCAAACGGCAATGAACTTGTAACTCTGTTTAACTCCTGCGTTTACTTTCTTGTATAGTTGCCGTTAACCAAATTAAATTTAGGCGAAACGGTGACAGACACCTTAACATTCGACAACTCGTTACGCCAGTTTTTACTGTGTTTTTTATAATAAGCATAGCTGTATCTTGAAAGCAGTTTGCCTGCAAAAAATGGGTCGGACTTACTTTCAAAACAGGCTTTTACGGCATTTCGGCACAAAGTATTAACTTTTATTTTAGCAAGTTTTTTAAGTCTTTCTGTATCCTCATCGTCAAGCTTTGCGGCAATGCCTTTTTGAGTATCATTTAAGTTAATATCAAAACTTACGGCAGAACGGAAATTAACTCCGTTATCATAAAACGCCATATTTTTAACCTTAACATCTGTAATTTCCATGCCGACCTTGCCGTATTTCTTATCATTAAGAATTACGGTGGCACTTTTAACCTTGTTGTTTACAAGCAAAAAACCGAGTGTTTCGGCACTGCTCAGAGTTTTTACATATTTTCCTTTGCTGAAAATTCCGATGCCGTCAAGTCTTGTTTTATCGTCCTTTACGGATAACACGGGAAGATAAACATCCGAAGTTTCGGACAAAAAGCTGTTTTGCAAATCCTTGACGGTTACGGCACAGGAAAGCCCTGTCTTTTCACCGGTTTTGAGCATATCGTAAATATCCTGAGCAGGCACTTTTGCCTTGTTTTCGGATGAATTGATAACATCCTCGGCTGTGGTTTTGCTCATTGCAACAAACACATCGGGGCGGCTGTCAACCGCACGCAAAGTATAATCAACTACATTTGAAAGTCCGTTTTTTGCATAATCGTCACCGAAAACGATAACCTTGTTTTGCCCGAAAAACACAGGACTTGAAATATTTGCCGAGGTTCTCGAAACGGCTTTGCTGATGTTTCCTGCCGTACCAAACGCAACAGAGGTTATGTTTTCGCCCAAATTATCGGTTGTGCCGCTGCCCTTTGTCAAATCAAGATACTGCACGGACACCTTAACCTTATCGCCCGTTTTATCCACTCCTACGCCTTGTGCAACCGACATATCGGACAGACTGTCGCTGCAACCCGAAAAAAACGCAACAATACAAAGGACAGCCAAAATTACGCTAAGCACCTTTTTCAACATCATCACTCCTATTAAAAATCAAGGTAAAAATCGGAATAACAAAAGCAAGCAAAACAAACATCGCAACCGTTACGGTTTTTGATATTTCTGTCATTTTCATACCGAAAACTTCATTCATAATCACAGCACCCAAAAAAGCCGTTGTTCCGAATACAAGCACTTTGTTTTTATGGCTGTATTTTTTTAAGATTGAGCTTGCACAAAACAACAGCACGGCGGTTTTGAGAAACACGGCAAAAATCCAAAACGAAGTGTGAAGAATATCAAGCCTTGACATATCGTTTATCGAAGCGGTTTGAAAAAGCGTAAATATCGGAAAAGACTGCAAATCGGCACTGTTGCCGAGGACTCCGCAGCAGAAAAGGAGAAGCAAAAACACACCGAGATACGCACAGGCAACGCCCGAAAAATACGGTTTTACGCAGTCGCCGTTTATTTTGTCATACAGCGAGAGCAAAAGCACGGGCTCAATCGAATTGCAGGTGAACAAAAATGTGTTCATCACTATGTGTTTTGCACCGTCTTGAAGCACGGGAAAAAGATTAACGAATTCAAAATTTTTAACATTAAAAATCAAAACAACGGCAATAACCACAGTAAGCAGAGCACCGCAAAACGACGCAAATCTGCCGAGCGGTTCAAGCCCCAAATACGCACCGTAGCAGGCGGCGACAAACGCAAGAGCAATAAACATAACCATCGGACTTTCGGGATTCATTTTTGTTGTGGCAAAATATGCAAATCTGCCCACCGTGAGCGAAGAAAAAAACAGAAAAAACAGCAAATACAGCATGCTAATCACCGAATTTGAAAGCGGTGATTTTTTCCTTTTTACGCACATCACGGCAGGGACTGACATAAGACAGGTCAGCGGAAGCGACAAGGCAAAACTTATAGGAACATCGCTGTCAAATCTGCCAACAGTTACCGCCTGAATATAGGTAAGCGACACAACAAGCCTCGACACAAAAAGCATAAAAAACAGTTGTTTAGGTGAAATTTTGCCTCGTTTGGCGTTAATCATCAAGCGACACTCCCTCCAAATGATTTACTCTTACCTTGCGTTTTGCAAGTTTACGCCATCCGCCACGGAACAAAACATCAATAAGCGACTTTTTGGTAAGCGGTGACCACGGTGAGGAATACGGCACGCCGTAAGGATTAAGTGCACAAATATTGCAAAACAGCATCGCCGCACCGAGCATTAAACCGTAAATTCCGAACAATCCGCCAACTATAATAAACAAAATTCTTATCAAAGCCATACTCTCATAAAGCGGATAAACAACATAAGAAGATATTGCGGTGCCGGCAACAACGATAAGCATAGGTGCACCGATTAACCCTGCCGAAACGGCGGCATCACCTATAACGATTGCACCGATAATGGATACTGCGTGACCTATACTTTCGGGCAATCGCAGTCCTGCCTCTCGCATTATCTCATACAAAAGATGTACAAACACAGCCTCTACGGTTAAAGTAAACGGTGTTGTAGCCTCATTTTCAGCAATCAAAAACAACAGATTTGACGGGATAAGCTCCTGATGAAAAGTGCCGACGGCTACAAGCAGCCCCGGCAAAAACACCGAAACTATAAACGCTCCGTATTTTAAAAGCCGCATAAAACTTGAATAAAACGGCGGATTGTCGTAATCGTCAAGTGACGAAAAGCTGTCGGAAAACAGATAAGGAGTGTACATTACAAAAGGCGTGCCCTCAACCATAACGGCAACTCTGCCCTCAAGAAGTTTTGAAGCCAAAACATCCGGGCGTTCGGTTGAACCCACACATGAAAAAAAGCTTTTTATATCCGTATCAAGAAACGGCAACAACTCGCCGTAATCAAGAACCGTATTGAAATTTGCCCCTTTCAGTCGTTTTTCAACCTCATCAACAATAGCCATATCTGCCCTGTTGTCAATATAACAAATCGCAACAGGCGTGCGTGCACTGCTGCCAAGGCTCAACTGTTTTTGCTTCAAATGATATGTCTTTAATCTTTTGCGAAGAAGTGCTTTGTTATCATTAAGCGTTTCAACAAAACACTCCTTTGCACCTCTTACATTTGCCTCGGTTGAAGGCTCGTCGGTATTTCGTCTGTTCCAGCCCTGCACACCGAATACAAGTGCGGTTGAGCACCCCTCAACCACAACAACGGCAAAGCCCGACATAAGGTAATAATAAGCATCATCAAATGTTGTCACTTCATTTTGTTCGGGGCAACGGACAATTTGAGTTTGCAAAAGTTCAAGATATTCTCTCGGAGTTTCGCATTTTTTGTCAAAATCACAAATCGGCTCAACAATCATTTGACTGAGCAACAACGAATTAACAAGTCCGTCCATACAGGCAAGAAACATTTTGCCGTTTTTACATTGAAGTTCTTTAAGCAGAAAGTCGGACGAATTTTTAAAATCGTCTTTAAATGTTAAAAGATTAAGTTCGTAATCATCAAACAAATTTGACATAATATCACCACTTTTATTATGAAAAGCATTGTGTATATTATTCATTTTTAAGGTTAAATTATTTATGGTGATTGTATGTCTATTACATTGTTAAGAGCTGTAATTATTTACATTTTTATAACGGTATCGGTGCGAATTATGGGCAAGCGACAGGTTGGCGAATTGAATCCGCAAGAGCTTGTTATAACCATACTTATCAGTGCGGTTGCAACCGTTCCGCTTGAAAACAACGGTATGCCGCTTGCAAATTCGCTGATACCGATTGCAATATTCATCAGCTTTGAAATCATAAATTCAACGCTTTCAATGAAATCAATTAAATTCAGGTCATTGATAAAAGGCAAACCGAGATTTATCATCAAGGACGGAATAATTCAGCAAAAAGAACTTACAAAATTACGCTTTACGACAGACGACCTCACAGACGCAGTCAGGCAGGCGGGAGTGTTTGACATTTCGCAGGTTGCAAATGCAATAGTAGAAACAAACGGAGTTGTATCTGTTCAGAAGAAGTCCGAGTATGCTCCGCTGACCCCGAGCGATGCGGGAATAAAAGCATCGCAGGCGGAAGTGCCGATAACCGTTGTAATAGACGGCAAGGCGGTAACAGACTGCTTTGGCAATGTAAACATCGGAGAAAATGAAATAAAACTGCTTGCCGTGTCAAACAACGAACAGGTTGAAAACATTCTTGTAATGACCGTCAAAAGTGACGGAACGACATATATAGTAAAGAAGGATGAACAATGAAAAAAATTTGGATAGCAGTTGTTTTGTTGATTATATCGGCAGGGATTTGCACATACGAGCAGATATATATTGAAGATTTTTGCGACAAGATGGTGTATATGACCGAACACGAGGACGCCGACGGCATAAAGAAGTTATGGGACAAAAAGAACGACACAATTTATATTTTTTCGGAGCACGATATGGTGGACGATTTGGCAGTGAGCATTGAACAGTTAAACAGCAAAAGCGGTGAAAAACAAAAAGAGGCTCTCGCAGAAATACGAGCGCTTACCTACGCATACCACGAGAACCAAAGAATTACACTTTCAAACATTTTTTAGCGCAAGAAAAAACCGCAAACAATCGTTTGCGGTTTTCGTTGGTTTTTATTTCCAAGTTTGGATAATTTCAGGGTGAGCAAAAATCTCATCAAGTTTGTTGAAGAACGGAACAACATCGCCGTAATCGAGTGCTCTGTGGTCCATACAGATTGAAAGAGGCATAACTGTGCCAACCTTTATTTCACCGTCAACAACAATAGGCTTTTGCTGTGTTGAATTGATTGCAATGGCAATAACCTGCGGTGGGATAATCTCAAGAAGTGTACATGAGCCTTTAAAATCACGCTTGATTGAGCCGAGGTTTGAAATTGTGATTGTACCCTGTTCAATATCGTGCTTTGTAAGTCTTTCGGTTGTTGGAATAGAATAATAATCCTTCTTTGCCTGACCCGAAAGAGTTTTTACTTTATGCTTGCCTGTCTTTGAACCGTAAAGACGGCGAATAGCCTGAAGAATCTTGCCCTCCTTCAAGCCTTGAAGAGTGTTGTCAAGTGAAACCTCATACATAACTTCGTTGAGGTCGGTATTGCTTGCTCTGCGCAAGCTGTCATGAATAGCGGCAGTCATTTCCGTGAGAGTTTTGTTGCCCATATCGTGCATATTGAGTGTCATCATCTCGCCGTTTGGCAAAAGTGCCGGCATAGAAACATCAACATGGTCAAACTCGTGGAGGCAACCACGAACAAGTTTGCGGTTAAATTCAAGGTGAGCATTCATCTTAGGTGCTACTTTGAGTCCCTCACAAATAACTTTTATCATAACTGTATTGATTGTAATCTTCTTTGATTTATCCGTGCAACCCTCGTTAAGCTTTTTACATTCCGCAAGAAAAGCAGTAACCTCAGGCTCGTAAACCAATCCGGCATGTGGAATTTCCTCCCAGCTTTGAGCAGTCATATTCGACACGATTTTTCTCGCAATACCGAAATGGGTGGATTTAGTAAGTGCCATGTCTTTCTCCTTTTTATCTAAAGTTTGTTATCTGTAAAAGTATGTACATTATATCACTAAATATATAAATACACAACAATAGCACAGATAAATTTAATAAAAAATTAAGATTTCATCTGTGCTGTGTATTTATTCTTGAACTTTTGCTTTGATTTTATCTATTTTCTGTTCAATTGTAGAATGAAATTTGTCTCTTTCACTTTGAATTTTCTCCACAATTGAGTCTTTAAAGGTTTTCATTTCTTCTTCTGTAAACGGAGTTTCTGAAAAACGCTTTTTATATTCCGCCATAAGGTACGGCCTGAAAGACGGATGTGCAATACGGATAAGTGCCTTTGCACGCTCTTTAAGAGTTTTGCCCTTAAGCTGTGCGATGCCGTATTCGGTTACAACATAATTGACATCATTTCGCGGAGTTGTGACGGCACTGCCCTCCGTAATAAGCGGAACAATGCGTGACACTGTGCCGTGCTTTGCAGTTGCCGGCATGGCGATAATTGAGCGACCGCCCTTTGACATTGTTGCACCTCTGACAAAGTCAACCTGACCGCCTACCGCAGAAAACTGCGAAAGACCGATTGTATCGGACACAACTTGTCCCAAAAGGTCAATCTGCAAGCAAGAATTGATTGACACCATATTGTCATTTTTAGCAATTTCAATAGGGTTGTTTACATAATCAATCGGGTGAAGTTCAACCGACGGATTGTCATTGATATAATCACAAAGAATTTTGGAACCGAATGCCGCACCAAGCACTGTTCTGCCGACATTTGTTTGCTTTTTCTTATTGTTGATTACACCGCTTTCAAGGAGCGGAACTACGCCGTCACCAACAAGCTCGCTGTGAAGTCCGAGATCCTTTTTATCGGTAAGCTGGAGACACACGGCATTTGGAATACCGCCGATACCGAGTTGCAGGCAGTCACCGTCATTAATAAGAGAAGCACAGTTTTTGCCGATTTCCATATCAACCTCGCTGAGTGCACCGCCGACAACTTCCGGAAGTGCTTCATCAAACTCAACAAAGCAGGTAAAATCACGAACATGCTTTATGCTGTTGCCGAAAGTACGAGGCATATACTTGTTAACCTGTGCAATAACGACTTCGCAATAATCGGTTGTACCCTTTGTGTAGTCAACAGTTGTGCCAAACGAAACATAGCCGTGTTCATCAGGCGGAGAAACCATAACTATCGACACTCTCGGGCAAATATAATTTTGAATAATATCAGGAATCTCATAAAAATGAGAGGTGGTGAATTCGCTGTCACCGCTGTTGATTCCTGCTCGTGTGGACTTTGATGCAAAAAGAGTGTTGAGTTTTATATGCCCCTTGAATTCTCGCATAGACCACGGGCTTTCAATAAGAGTAAGCATTGTTACAATTTCAACATCTTTGTAGTCCTTGTAATGAGCTGCCAACGCACGCTCAATATGTATAGGTTCGCCGCAAGCAAAACCTGTTACGACCTTGTCACCGTCATGAATTAGCTTGATTGCCTCTTCGGCTGTTGTAAGCTTTGATTGATATATTTCCTGCCAAGTCATATCATATCAGCTCCCTTTTCTAGTCTGTTCTTATAGATGATACAATATTTAAAAAAATTCGTCAATAAATAGTTGAACGAAGTGCATATATTTGTTATTATTGTATATATAGACATATTAAAACTGTGCAAAATTACCATTTTGTATAAGAAGTGATGAAAGGATTACACTATGGAAATCAAAGTAGACAAATACGGCAGTGCAGACTGTTTTTCAATACCGCTCACACAGGCTATAAGCGAAATGAAGGACGGTGACACCCTTGTATTTGAAAATAAGGAATATCACCTTTTTAAGGATTACAGCCAAGAGCGTCACATTCATTTCAGCAACACGGACAGCTTCAAGAACCCGAAGAAATACTTTGGTATGCTGATTGAAAACAAAAACAACTTTAACATTGAAGGCAACGGGGCAACACTTGTTATCCACGGTGACATCTGCTCATTCGGAATGATTAACTGCAAGAATGTCAACATTGACAATCTTACAATAAAATACGCCTGCCCGAATTGTGTTGAACTTAAAGTTCTTGAGAAAAAAGGCAAAACATACAGATTTTCACTTCCCGACTCTCAACTTTGGTACATAGACGATTCCAAGAAAAACACAGTTGTTTTCTTTGAGCAAAGCCCATACACAAAAAAGAATTATTGGGAATTCAGAAATGACGAAAACTCATACAACGGTGTATTCCATAGTGCCGACGGCAACACAGTATACAGAATTTCAAACAAAAAATCGGTGTTCTCCGGCATAAAGTCAATGAAGCGTTTAAGTGCAACCGAACTTGAAATAAAGTACAAGAAAAATAAGTTTTTTAAAGTCGGAGACATACTCACCCACCAAACAAACAAAAACCGAAACACCTGCGGTATATTCTTCGGCGAATGTGCAAATGTTAAAAGCACAAACATCACCGTAAACTATATGGCAGGATTCGGCTGGCTTTCACAGATGTGTGAAAATATGAGTTTTGACCACATCACATTTAAGGGTGACGGCGACCACATTGTATCATCATTTGCCGACCTCATCCACATTTGCGGATGCAAGGGCGATGTAACAATTACAAACAGCTATTTTTCACACGCACACGATGACTGCATCAATGTTCACGGCTCATTTATGAGATTTAAGGAAAAAATTGACGACCACACGGCAGTATTTGAATTTGTACATCATCAGCAAGGCGGTCACAAAAACTTCTTCCCGGGTGACACGGTAAAATTCTACCGTCGCACCAATCTCAATGAGCTTCCGGGTGACTTCACCGTAAAATCCGTTGTTGACGACCTTGAGGGCAAAACCTGCAAGGTAACATTCAACGAAACACTTCCGCAAAACATTGACGAAAAGCATCTTCGTCAATCAAATATTGTCATTGAAAACAAGACCTACTGTCCAAATGTTGAAATCAGCGATTGTGTATTCACCGCTATTCCGACAAGAGATGTTCTCTGCACAACTTCGGGTAAGGTCAGAATTCATCACAACATCTTCAAACACAGTCAGATGGCTCATATTTTTATCAGCGACGACTCTATGTTTTGGTACGAAAGCGGTCCTGTAAGAGATGTTGAAATATATGAAAACAAGTTTTTGCTTTCACCGTCTGTTTATTCAAAATGCCCTGCGATTCTCATCAAACCAATCACTTTTGGCAAAATGAACAGCAAGGTGCACCAAAACATCACGATACGCAGCAACTACTTCCTTGTTGCAAGAGATGTTCCGATAAGAGCTAAAGGCGTTACAAACCTTGACATTTACAGCAACACATTCAACGGTTCATCAAGGGTTGTGACCTCTTGTTGCAAGAAAAGCAAATAAGCAAATAAAACAGCAAAATATAAATTGAAAGGAGGCAACACAGTGACAGAAAAAGAATTGCGTAAAAAAGCAATGTCTTTGCCGCTTAATCCGGGCGTATACATTATGAAAAACAAAGACAAAAAAATAATATACATCGGCAAGGCAAAGGCTCTTAAAAACCGTGTTTCTTCCTACTTCGGCTCGCACACAAATCATTCACTCAAAGTAATAAGAATGGTTGAAAATGTTGATGATTTTGACTACATTTTGTGCGACACCGAATTTGAAGCTCTTGTACTTGAATGTTCACTCATCAAACAGCATACACCAAAGTACAACATTCTTTTAAAAGACGACAAGGGCTATAACTACATCAAAATAACGAAAGAGGAATTCCCTAAAATCAGCGAAGCAAAACAGGTACTTGATGACAACGCAACATACATCGGTCCGTTTGTCTCTAATTTTTCGGTTAAAAATGCAGTTGAGGAAACTTTGAGGATATTCAAACTTCCGCAATGCAACAAGAAATTTCCGAAAGACTACAACAAATCCCGTCCGTGCTTAAACGGTTTTATGGGCATATGCTCAGCACCGTGCAGCGGCAGAATATCCAAGGAAGATTATCAAGCCTCAATCAACGACGCAATAGCTTTTTTAAAAGGCGGAGCAGTCAAATCCGTTGAAGATATGGAAAAGCGGATGTATGAATATTCCGAAGCGATGGAATTTGAAAAGGCGGCAAAGCTGCGTGACAGAATAAAAGCCATACGCAACCTTGACGAAAAGCAAAAAGTTGTATCAATCAATGTGCCTGAGGAAGATGTTTTTGCACTTGTAAATTCCAACAAAAAGGCGTGCTTTGAGGTTATCCGCTTTAAATACGGCAAACTTGTTGACAGCGAGCATTGGATAATTGACAGCGTAGACGACCTTGAGGAAGCAAGATTTGACCTGATAGAGCGATACTATTCCATAAGAAGCGATATTCCAGGCAGAATTGCCGTTGACGGTGATATACTTGAAGAAGAACTTTTGCACGAATATCTTGAAAAAGAGCGAGGCAAAAAACTTGAATTTATACATCCGCAAAAGGGCGAGCATTTGTCGATTGTTAATCTTTGCATAAAGAACGCAAACGAACACCTTGCACAAAATCAAGGAAGGCTCGGCAAAGAATTTGCGGCACTTGAAGAATTGGCAGAACTTTTGGGGCTTCCTAAGCCTCCCGAATACATTGAATCCTACGATATTTCGCACACCTTCGGTGCAGACAATGTTGCCGGAATGGTAGTGTTCCACAACGGCAGACCAATGAAAAAAGCATACAAGCGATTTGCCATAAAAGGTTTTGACGGTCAAAACGATGTCGGCTCAATGAACGAAGTTTTGGAACGCAGATTTAAGCATTACTACGAAGACGATGACGAAAGCACATTTAAAATCTTGCCTGATTTGATTTTGCTTGACGGCGGTCAACCGCAGGTCAACGCCGTGCTCCCCGTCATTGCAAAAATGAACATTGATGTGCCTGTCTTTGGTATGGTCAAAGACAATAAGCACAGAACAAGAGCAATAGCATATAACGGCGGTGAAATTGAAATCAATTCGCACAGAAGTGCATTCACCCTTGTGTCACGCATACAGGAAGAAGTGCACAGATTTGCAATCACCTACCACCACAAAAAGCACCAAAAATCATCTTTCACTTCCTCTCTGCTTAAGATTGACGGAATCGGAGAAAAAAAGGCAAAAGCACTTATGAAGCAGTTTAAAACGATTTCTGCAATCAAGGAAGCAAGCGTTGATGAACTTTCAGCAGTCAACGGAATATCGAAAGTAAACGCAAAAAGTGTCTATCAATTTTACAGAAATGATTAAAGTATAAAAGAAAACTTGACGAAAAGCGGTTGTATCTGTATAATATAATAGTAAAAAATTAAGGATAATGTTTTTATGAAGGTAATTACAGGTTCTTTAAGAGGACGAAATCTTGAAACTTTAGGCGGTGACGATGTCACAAGACCTACCACACAAGCCACAAAAGAAGCACTGTTCAGTTCTATTCAGTTTGAGATAGAGGACAGAAAGGTGCTTGATTTGTTTGCAGGTTCGGGTCAGCTTGGGATTGAAGCGCTGTCAAGAGGAGCAAGGATTTGCACCTTTGTTGAAAGCAACAAAAGCGCATACAAAATAATTGAAAACAATCTTGAAAAGTGCAAAATCACCGACAAGGCAAATTTATTTTTTTCGGAAGCAAAGAGCTTTTTGATGAAAAAAGACAACTTTGACATTGCATTTTTGGATCCGCCGTATCACAAAAATTTGGTGACGGACAGTTTGCCGCTTCTTACAAATATGATGAGCGACAGCGGCGTGATTATTTGCGAAACCGCCAAGGATGAAGAACTTCCCGAAGAAGTGAATTCGTGGCAGATTTCAAAACAAAAAAAATACGGCAAGACCAAGTTAACCTATTACAGAAAGGGTCAGGAGCAATGAAAATCGCAATTTGTCCGGGCAGCTTTGATCCTGTAACACTCGGACACCTTGACATTATCGAGCGAGCTGCCGAATTATTTGACGAAGTAATCGTTTTGGTAATGAGCAACAAATCAAAAAAGACATCACTGTTTACTATTGAGGAACGCATTGACCTGCTGAAAAGGACAATACATTCCGACAATGTAAAAATTGATACATACGACGGTCTTTTGGTAAACTATGCCGAACAAAAAGGTGCCGTCGCAATAGTTAAGGGCTTGCGTGCCGTGTCGGACTTTGAGTACGAATTTCAGCAGGCACTTACAAACAAATCACTTTACCCGCAGGTTGAAACAGTATTTTTAACCACAAAAGGCAAAAATATGTTTTTGTCATCAAGCATGGTAAAAGAGGTTTGCTCACTCGGAGGGGATATTTCTTCATTCGTTCCGAAAGAAATAATAAACGATATTTATAAAAGATGCAAAGGAGATCAATAAAATGACTAATACTGATATTTTGCTTGAAGATCTTGAGGATGTGCTTGATGATGCTACATCCATTCCGCTTTCTAAAAAATGCGCTGTTGATGTTGATAAAATAAAGACTATCATTGAGGACATCAGACTCAACACTCCGCAGGAAACAAAGCAGGCAAAGGCTATTGTTGACTCAAGAAACACAATTCTTGAAGAAGCAAAAAAAGAAGCCGCAGAAATCATCAAAAAGGCTCAGGAAGAAGCAAGAGAGCTTGTTGCAAAGGATGAAATCACAAAAACTGCACAGGCTGAAGCCGCAGACATCATTGCAAAGGCTAACGAGCAAGGCAAGCAGATGGTAACAGAATCTCAAAATCAGGCATCTGAAATTTTGAGCAACGCAACCACACAGGCAAACGAAATGGTAACATCTGCTCAAAACAAGTCAAGAGAAATGCTCACTGCCGTTAACAACTATGCAGACGACACACTTCTTTCTATTGACGACGCACTTTACAAGGCACTTACAGATGTTCGCAGAATCCGTCAGGGTATCTCGAACGCTCAGCACAAAGAGGGCTAATCCAAAACGAAACAAAGCGGTAAAGATTTTGTCTTTACCGCTTTTATTTTTCATCTATTGAGCAAGCAAAATAAAAAACGGTACGACAATCAAATCGTACCGTTTTATTTGTGTTGTAATTAGTCGTTGAAACCGCTCTTTACAAGTGCTACAAGACCTTCCACAGCTTCTTCTTCATCTGAGCCGTCAGCAATAATTCTGATGTCTGTACCGCCCATAATGCCGAGTGAAAGAACACCCAAGAGTGACTTTGCATTTACTCTTCTTTCTTCTTTTTCTACCCAAATTGATGACTTAAATTCGTTAGCCTTTTGAATAAAAAATGTTGCAGGACGAGCATGCAATCCAACTTGATTTTCAACAGTAACATCTTTTACGAACATAATAATACCTCTCAACTAATCTTAAAACAAAGCAGTCTCTCACTACTTAATTATTTATCTTACAATGGTATTATATCACGATTTTTTCAATCGTCAACTTAATTAATCAAACTTCGTGTAACTAATTAATTACAGACAACAAAAAATGTCTTAATTTGTGCATATTTAACAAAAATTTCATTCTGTTTTTTCATTCAATTTAAGTTGTGAAAGATATAGTTTATCCTTCTTTGAAAGCTCTGCATTTTCGAGCATATCGGGTCTGCGTTCAAAAGTTCTCTTAATAGACTGTTGTCTGCGCCAAGCATCAACATTTTGATGATGTCCGGAAAGCAAAACATCGGGTACTTCCCTGCCGTTCCATACCGCAGGATGAGTATATTGCGGATATTCAAGCAGCGAATTAAAATGGCTCTCGTCCTCAAAACATTCATCATCTGAAAGCACACCCGGAAGCATACGGGATATACTGTCGGCAACAATGAGTGCCGGTAATTCACCGCCGGTGAGAACATAGTCGCCTATTGAGATTTCCTCAGGCTGAAGCTCCTCTATAACTCTTTCGTCTATACCCTCATAATGGCCGCACAAAATAGCAATATTATCCATCTGTGCAAGTTCCTTAACTCTGTCCTGCGTAAGCGTTTTACCCTGCGGAGTCATATACAAAAGGTGGGGTTTTTCCCCTATTTCATCACATATGGCATTAAAACAATCGAATATAGGCTGCGGAGCCATAATCATACCCATACCGCCGCCGTAAGGCTTATCGTCCACTCTGCGATGCTTATCTTTGGTATAGTCACGAATATCAACGGTATTGATTTCCACCTTGCCTGCGGCTCTTGCTCTGCCTATAATGCTTTCACCGAGCACACTGTTGCACATATCGGTAAAAAGCGTCATTATATCAATCCTCATCAAAAAGTCCTTTCATCGGTTTTATACGAACAGTCTGATTTTCCGTGTCAATCTCGACAACGACATCATCAATAGCAGGAATCAAAGTGTGCTTGCCGTTCAATTCAACATCGTAAATATCGCTTGCACCGTAATTGAGCACATCAACTATTTTGCCGTATTCCTCGTTTGTGTCAACATCAACAACGGCACAGCCGATAATATCTGCCAAATAATGAGCATCGTCATCAATAACGGCATCGTCCCTATTGCAGTAAAGCACCCTATTTTTCAATTCTTCTGCCGAGTCAATGTTTGTGATTTCGGCAAATTTGAGAATTGCAACGTTCTTTTGCTGACGGGCAGACACAAGAGTTAACGGCTTTTTGCCCTCGTCATCAAGGTAAACGGTTTTCAGCTGTTTAATATAATCGATACCGTCGCACCACATAAGCATTTTAACTTCACCACGCAAGCCGTGAGTGTTGTTTATTTTTCCTATTTCCAAATACTGTTTCATTTAATCACCGATATTAATATAACATAAGTTTTTATGTTATGCAAACAAATTATACAAAAGAAAAACCCCGTGTTTTGCACGGGATTTTAGGATTAATCAATTTCGATTGATATTTTTGCATCATTGCGGGTAGCTGCGGCACGCATAACAACACGGATAGCCTTTGCTATTCTGCCCTGCTTGCCGATTACTCTGCCCATATCACCTTCGGCAACATGAAGATGATAAACTGTTACGCCTTCTTCGTTAGGCTCGTCAATATCAACGGAAACTTTGGTTGGATCATCAACAAGACCCTTTGTAATGGATATCAACAATTCCTCCAAAGAAAACACCTCCTACTATAATCTTGTTTTGATGCAAGATTAAAGAATGCCTTCTTTTTTGAGAATTGACTTAACTGTGTCAGTTGGCTGAGCACCGTTTGCAATCCACTTCTTAGCCTTGTCGGCGTCAATCTTAATTTCAGCCGGGTCAACCATTGTGTTGTATGTTCCGATTTCTTCGATGAAACGACCGTCACGAGGATATCTTGAATCTGCAACTACTACACGATAGAAAGGAGCCTTCTTTGCGCCCATTCTGCGAAGTCTGATTTTTACTGCCATTTTTCTTACCTCCAAATAAATATAGTTATTATTTATCAACCAAATTTACAAACTTAATTGGGTTAATACTGAATTGATTAAAATCCGAACGGATTGTTGTTACCACCTGTTTGACCCATCATTTTTTGAGCCATCTCAGGATTTTGCTGCATCAAGCGACGCATTTTTTTGCTGACCTTAGGTCCTTTACGACCGCCGACCTGCTTAACCATCTTTTGCATTTGCTTAAACTGCGACATAAGCTTGTTGACATCTTCAACACTTGTGCCCGAACCTGCCGCAATACGGCGTTTGCGAGACGGATTGATTATTTCGGGATTTGCTCGTTCTTGCTTTGTCATTGAGTAAATGATACATCTCAAACGGTCAAATGCCCTTTCGTCTATATCTTCATCTTTAATCTGCTTGCCGATACCCGGAATCATCTTAATTGTGTCCTTAAGTGAACCCATACGCTCGATTTGCTCGAACTGGTCAAGCAAGTCATTAAAGTCGAATTTGTTTTTTGCGAGTTTCTTTTCAAGCTCTGCCGCTTTCTTTTCATCAAGAGCCATTTCGGCTTTTTCGATAAACGAAAGCACATCGCCCATGCCGAGAATACGGGACGCCATTCTTGCCGGGTGGAAAACCTCAAGATTTTCGAGCTTTTCGCCTGTGCCGACAAACTTAATAGGCTTGCCTGTTACCGCACGAACGGAAAGTGCCGCACCGCCTCGGGTGTCACCGTCAAGCTTTGTGAGAATAACGCCGTCAATACCGAGCGACTCATTAAAACTTTTTGCAACATTTACTGCGTCCTGACCTGTCATTGCGTCAATAACGAGCAAAATTTCATTTGGATGAACCGTTGAACGGATGTTTTGAAGTTCCTCCATAAGTGCTTCATCGATATGCAAACGACCTGCGGTATCTATGATAACATAGTCATAGCCGTGATCTTTAGCGTGCTTGACAGCCTCCTCGGCAATATTGACAGGATTGATTGTGCCCATTTCAAACACAGGAACATCAATCTGTGAGCCGACAACCTGAAGCTGTTTGATAGCAGCCGGACGATACACGTCACACGCTACGAGAAGCGGTCTGTGACCGTCTTTTTTAAGTTTAAGGGCAAGTTTGCCCGAATGAGTTGTTTTACCAGAACCTTGCAAACCGCACATCATAAGGATTGTTGGCGGATGCTTTGCGATAGAAAGACGGGATTCCGTACCGCCCATAAGTTCGGTAAGTTCCTCATTAACTATCTTAATAACCATCTGACCCGGGGTCAGGTTTTCCATAACATCGTCACCGATAGCACGCTCGGTAACTTTGTTGGTGAATTCTTTTGCTACCTTGTAGTTTACATCGGCTTCGAGAAGTGCAAGTCGCACCTCACGCATAACCTCTTTAACATCTGCCTCGGTAAGCTTACCCTTGGCACGAAGTTTTTTAAATGAATTTTCAAGGCGTTCGCTTAGTCCTTCAAATGCCAAGTAATCACATCCTATTTAGGTATTCACACAGAGCCTTAATCTTTGCGACATTATCGTTTATATCCTTTGACACATTTGTGGTGAGGTTGAAATCATAAATTTGATCCGCACACTCGCTGATGTCATTCAGGCATTTGGTAAGTTCCGAGTTTTTCTTTGCAAAACCCAGCTTGTTTTCCAAATCGATAAGGGTGTTTTCTGCCCTTTTGATAGCATCACGCACACCCTGACGGGTAATGTTTTCGTTCTCTGCGATTTCGGACAAAGAGAGGTCGTCGTTATAATAAAAGTCAATAAAACTTCTCTGCTTTTCTGTTAAGCATTCACCGTAAAAATCCAAAAGGTACGAAATCTCAAGATTTTTAGCCATACGAACCCTCCCTGTAAAGTATTTTGCCTTTGTAAAGTATATGTTCTTTACAGCAATGATATTATACATAAAGCACGCCGCAATGTCAAGAGAAATTTTTTGTTTTTCATATTGCATTTAACGCTTTAATGTGCTAATATGTTAAAAGGTGATAAGAATGGATGATTTATGGAAAAATAATTTGAGAAATATTGAGCCGTACACACCGGGTGAGCAAAGCAAGGACAAGGACATTGTGAAGATTAACGCAAACGAAAATCCTTATCCACCATCGCCGAAAGCTGTTGAGGCTCTGAAAAATTTTGACACAGACAAACTGCGATTTTATCCTCAAGCTGACAGTATGCCGTTGAAGCTGGCTATTGCAAACTTCTACGGTGTTGAGGCAAAAAATGTTTTTGTCGGCAACGGCTCGGACGATGTTTTGGCACTTGCCTTTCAATCGTTTTTCAACAGCGACAAGCCAATTGCTTTCCCTGACATCACATACAGTTTTTACCCTGTTTGGTGCAGTCTTTTCAACATTGAATACACAAACCCGAAACTTGACGAGAATTTCAGAATTAACGCCGATGACTACAAGGCAGAAAACGGCGGTGTGGTTATTCCGAATCCGAACGCTCCGACTTCGCTCGGCGAGAGCACGGAATTTATTGAGAAAATCCTCAACTTCAATCAAGACTGCGTTGTTATCATTGATGAGGCGTATTGTGATTTTGGCGGTGAAACAAGCGTACCGCTCACAAAGAAATACGAAAACCTGCTTGTTACGGGCACATTTTCAAAATCAAGAAGCCTTGCAGGAATAAGAATAGGTTTTGCGATCGGCAGTGAAACGCTGATAAACACCCTTGAAGCGGTGAAAAACAGCTACAATTCATACACGGTTGACGCACTTTCAATCGCAATGGGTGTTGAAGCAATGAACGATGTTGAATATTTCAACAAAACGGTTGCAATGATTAAAGCGACAAGGCAGAGAGTTACCGAGGAATTGAGGTCACTCGGCTTTGAGGTTCTTGATTCTCAAACAAACTTTATTATGGCGACAAACGACAAGCTCGACATCAAAGATATGTTTGAATATCTAAAGACGAAGAAGATATTTATCAGATACTTCAACCAGCCGAGAATCAACAAATATGTGCGTATAACTATCGGCACAGATGAAGAAATGGACAAATTCCTGCAAGGAGTCAGGGATTATATTGAGCAATAAAAAGCCTCACGGATACAAAAGCGTATCCGTGAGGTTTTTATTTATCCAATGTGCATATATCCGTCGCTGTCAAAATACAAATTAAGTCTTGCCGTTTGAATTTCTCCATCGTTAAACTCAACCGTAAAAGTGATGGTATCTTTAATTTGTGTTAAATCAAAGTTTAAATTTTGACCAATTGATTTATACAAATTGTCTGTAACTCCCCAAAACAGTCTATACCCTTTGTTTATCGGGTTTTTAGTGCCACATTCAAAAACCTTGCTTGCTTGACTTATTTCCAATTCCTTGCCTGAAACCGAAATATTGTTGCCGATTATTTCTTTTCTGTTTTTCTGTGACTTTGTTGCATAATTAAAATACAGTTCTCCGTAGTTGCTTTCATTTTTTATTGTCACTTTTTTTACAACGGAATAATCATCAATATTTAATGCAATTGCGCCTCCCATCAGTATATTCACTCTTACCGTAGCTTCCCCTTTTACAGAATTAATAACGCTTCGCCCGGCTTGTATAACTCCACTATACCCTTGTTCTGACAACGCATCCAATTCTTTTTCAAGCTTTACTTTATCGGAACTGTAAAGTTTTTCTGCGTTTTCAAGTGCTTTTGTATCATTTATATCGGCAAAATGAATTGAATAAAACAAGCCTTGCTCATACATATTACCTGCCTTAAGCTCACTTAAAGATTTATATTCTCCGGCATATGCAACCATTATAGAAAGAGGATTACTGTTTTGAGAAACATTTGAAACGATTTTTGTTTGTTTATCGTTATCATTAAAAAATTGTGTTGCACCATAGCCTCCGCCAACTAAAACCGCAAGCGCCAATGTGGCAGAAACAATGCGTCTGAAAATTTGATTTTTAGAATATTTATTACTGCTTGTCATATCGAAAATCTTTTCCATACACTCATCAGACGGAGAAAGATTTGAGAATGTGCCCTTGAATTTTTCCTTATTGTTCATATATCCATTCATCTCCCAACTTAAGTTTCAATTTGTTTCTTGAGCGTTTAAGCAATGATTTTACCGTTGATTCTTTAATACCCGTTACCTTTGAAATATCGCTTATTGTCAAATCATCATAATAAAACAAAATCACGCACAAACGCTCTTTTTTATTGAGCGACATAACAGCATTGTATAAATCCACATTAAAGTATTTATCAAATGTTGAAACATCGTAAACTTCTTCAATAGATTTATTTTGCCTGAATGACAGATTGAAAAAGTTTTTACAATCATTGACAAGCACCTTTGTGAGCCATTTATCAATTCCCAAATCATCATTAAATTCAATTTTACTTTTCCACAGCTTTAAAAATGCGTTTTGCAAAGCGTCCTCGGCATCGTGTTTATTCTTTAAATACGAAAATGCTATGACAAACAACCTTTGACTGTTTCTTTTGACAGCATGTATAAACTTTTCTTCTGTCATCATTTCGCCTCCTCTCTGAAAGGTCCTTTCACTGTTATAACAGTTCAGAACGCCAAAAAGTTGCAGAGAATTATTATTTTTGCCATAATTGGCACAGCGAATTTAGATCCACCAAAAAGTTTTGAAATATCGTAGGGGCGACCTGCGGTTGCCTAATTTCTTTTAACCCCTCAGTCGCACATAAAGTGCGACAGCTCCCCTTACAAGTAAGAGGAGCCTTAATTCGGTTAAATATATTTTATTTTAAAAACATTGTAAGCAAAAGAATAATAACGAGAATAACTGCGATTGTAACAAACGCTTTGACAATGCGCGTTACGGCATCAAAAGTATTCGTTGGGCAAAGTTGCATAATGATATATTTGAGCGGATTGTCCACTTTTCTGCCAACAATATCTTTATAACGCATATCATAGGTTTCAATATGTCCGTCAGTAAAAAGGTCGATAACTCTTGTGCCTCTGTCCATACCCGGACCGTAAACATTGAAACCTGCGCCTTGAGTGTAGCCAACATCAACGCCGTTGATTTCGCCGTTAAAGGAATTGTTGTGGTCGTGGCCGAAGTAAATACCCTTTACATCGCCCTTTTCGCACATAGCGTCAAATTCTCCGCTGTTGACCTGTGGGTCGGCAGGAGATTCTTTCATAAACGCTTCCTTGTTCACCCTATCCTTTTTGAGCACAAAATATTCGCCCTCGTGAGTTCTGAAACCTCTTACAGAGCCACGCTTTGTGAAATTAACCTTTTTGAGCAGGTCAAAGACCTCGCACACAGGAATATGCTGAATAACAACACTCGGCACAACCTTGCCGATTTTTTGCTCATAGCTGTCACGAATTGCTCGATACCAATCAATCTGATTTTCGTGCACACAGTCATAGCCAACTTTGAGATTGCTGTGACTGTCGATTGTATAAAGCAAGAACTTAACTTCATCGCCGTCCTTAATCTCGAAGCAATGGTTGCCGACTCCGTCAACGCCGTCGTCACTTTCACCGACAAAGCCCTCAAAAGTTTTGTAAATCTCAAACTGTTCCTCGTTTGTAAGTCCAACCTGTCTGTCGTGATTGCCGAAACATATTGCAAAAGGAATTTTTCGTTTTACAACAGGCTCAACAAGAATTGAGAGCACCTCTTTTACCTTATCGGCATCGCCCTTAAAACTGTGCTTACCCCAAATTTGGTCGCCACTGTAAACAACCAAATCCGGCTGACTTCTGTCGAGAGAAGCCTCAATAAGCTTGATTGTATCCGAATTAACCTTGTTACCCTCTTGGGTATCGGCTATCATAAGTATTCTGAATTTTCCGTTATTAAACTTTAATGTCATATCATCACCGAAAATAATAATAGCATAAATAAAAGTAAAGTGCAATTATATAGTCAAAAATTATGCTTCTATGGCGGTATTTTCAAAAAATTTGGTTATCCTGACAAAAAAGGCAACAATTTATTGAACACAAAAATTACCTGTGATATAATCATTTTGACAAAAAATAAACGAAGGGATAAAAGATGAAATCGATTTTTGAAAAAGTGAAAATATCGCAAATGTCCGATTCGTTCATAACAGCAATATTTGTTGTGCTTTCAGGCGGATTTCAGGATGCCTACACATATATGTGCAGAGATGAGGTTTTTGCAAACGCTCAAACGGGAAACATTGTTTTGATGAGTTCACACCTCTTTCAAGGTGAATTCAAAAGTTGCGTTAAATATTTAATACCGTTGATATCGTTTATGATAGGTACATATGTTGCGGAGCATGTGCATTACCATTTTAAATATCTTGAAAAAATACACTGGCGACAAATCATTATTCTTTGCGAAATTGTGCTTTTGTTTTCTGTTGGGTTCATTTCACAAAAACACAACGCACTTGCAAATGCCCTTGTTTCATTTGTATGTGCAATGCAGGTGCAAACATTCCACAAGGTTCGCGGTCAGGTTTACGCATCCACAATGTGCATAGGCAATATGAGGAGCGCAATCGTTTCGCTGTTTGCATATTTTCAGTACAAGGACAAAAAAATCAGAGAAAAGGCAATTGTATATTTCAGCGTTATCGGCGTGTTTGCAATCGGTGCGGGCCTCGGCAGTGTTATAACAAAGCAACTCGGTGTAAAAGCAATTTGGGTATGCTGTGCATTGCTGACAGTCAGTTTCCTTATGATGTTCATTGATTTGGAACTCAACGAAAAACGAAACAGCAAGAACGGCAGAAAATCCAAAGACGAACTCAAACAAAAAGAACCGAACACCAACCCGAAAAAGACAAATACACATATGGATTAAAAAAACAGTGCTTCCCCTAAACAGAGGAAGCACTTAATTTTATATTTTATTCACCGAGTTTTGCAAGTTCATCACGGAAGGATTCGGCAGAATCGAATTCCTTGTAAACCGACGCAAAACGAACATAGGCAACTTCGTCAATTTCCTTGAGCTTTTCCATAATAAGTTCACCGATACGAGATGAAGAAACCTCACGGTCAACCGATGACTGAAGCTGTGCCTCGATTTCATCAATCTTTTCGTCAAGTTCTGCAACGGTAACCTTACGCTTTTCGCAGGCACGAAGCATACCCTTGAGAATTTTATTTCTGTCAAAGACTTCTCTTGACCTATCTTTTTTGATTACAATAACAGGAACATCCTCTATGGTTTCATAGGTGGTGAACCTTTTTGAACACTGAATACACTCTCTGCGGCGGCGAATACGCTCATTTTCGTCGGTCGGTCGAGAATCGATAACCTTGCTTTCGGTATAACCGCAAAACGGACATTTCATAGCATTTTCCTCCAATGCAACAGTTGTTTCTTATTGAATAATTGCTATTATACCACAACATATAGAAAAATGCAAGAAAAACAGCAAATCTATATATAGTTTATGTTATGCTTTTTTGAGTGAGTTATCCTTGTTATTGTATATAAACATCCAAACTGCCATAGCAATAATGATTGCATAGCCTACTACGGATAGGGTATCCGGCACCTGATGGCCGAGGAAAAAGTAGCCTTCAATAGCAGTAAAGATGATATTTGAATAATCGAAAATTGAGATTTCGCTGCTCGGAGCAAAGCCGTATGCGGCGGTAATTCCGAACTGACCGCCTGCGGCACAAAGACCTACAAGCATAAGATACAAAAACTGCTTGCCGGTCATAGGCGAATAATTAAAAATCAGATAAGGTGCTGTGACAGCAACCGAAAACAGCGAGAAGAAGAATACCGTAAATCTGCCGTTTTCGCCCTTATTTGCCATATGACGAACACAGGTGTAAGCCGCACCGGCACTGAGTCCGCCTATCAATCCGGCAACTGACGGTATCAGCTCAATATTAGACATTGTCGGCTTGATAACAAACATTGCTCCGACAAAGGCAATAATAATTGCGATTGCTTGCTTCGGTTTAACCTTTTCTTTGAGAAAAATTGCAGAGAACAGAAGCGTTGCAAACGGCGAAAGCTTGTTGAGCATTGCCGCATCTGCCGTGTGTGCCATATGTGTTGTTGCATAAAAATTGCCGAACACACCCAAAAGTCCCACGCTTGAACGCAAAAAATGATATTTAAGACATCCTTTTGTAGGCTTAAACGGCTCGTGATTTTTAATCAAAACTGCCGAAGCGAAAAAAAGAGCAACAAGATTGCGGAAAAACACCTTTTGCGGAACAGGAACATCCCCCGAAAGATTGATAAACGAACTCATTCCGCTGAAACACAGAGCGGAAAAAAGTATACAAAAAATTCCCTTTGTCTTGTTGCTTAACTTATTCATAATTTTATACTGTCCAAATACTCCTTACTCAGGGCAAGTTCTTTCATTACATCATAGCCCTTTGAATATATCTCTATCACATATCCGCCGTTATAACCGGCATTGTTCATTAGTTGAAACAAGCGCTTGAAATCGAATGTTCCCCTGCCCGGAGGCATACAATCAACCTCAGGGGTGTTGTCACTTAAATGGATATGTGTGATTTCATTTTTAAATTCATCGGCAACATAAAACGGGTCGTAACCGCTGCGGATAGCCTGTTTTATATCAAACACCATATGAAAATCGTCGCCAAGATATGCTCTCATTTTTTTAAGGAAATCAACGCTTTGACTTCTGAAGCGAACAACATTTTCCTGACAAACATTGACGCCCTCTTTTTTGCCGAGTTCAACAAGAGAAGCAAAGCGGTCAAAATAAAATTCCTCGCTCATATTTCTCTTTTGAACTGCAACCGAACCGTGAATAACAACATTCTTTGCACCGAGAAGAGCGGCAGCGTGAAAATGCTTTTGATACAGTCCGATGAAGTCGTAATATCTACGCTCATATTCGGCAAAGATGCAGTTGCTTTCAAGAGCCGATGAAAACGGATGAACGGATAAAATTTTTGCACCGTGGTCATCCGCATTCTTTTTTAGTTCTTTTACAAACGGTTCTTCAAGTTCTGAAGAAGTGTTGAAAAACACCTCTGCTTGCTTGAAGCCGAGAGATAAAACATTATCAAGCGACTTTTCCGTTAAAAGCGGAAAAAAGCAAGAGGAAGAAGCACCGACTTGCATTAACCCACCAACTTTTCTATTGCAGCAAGTTTAACGCTTGTGCAAAGGATTTGTGTTGCAAGGTCAAGTTCTGCAACAGGAGGAAGTGACGGAGCAATGCGGATATTACTGTCGTTAGGGTCGTTGCCGTACGGATAAGTTGCACCGACTGTTGTAAGAGTTACGCCTGCTTCCTTGCAAAGCTCGCCCACTCTCTTTGCAGTGCCGTTCATAACATCAAGGCTGATGAAATAGCCGCCCTTAGGGTCAAGCCATTCTGCAATACCGAGTCCGCCGAGTTCATTTTCAAAGTGTTCGATAACCATATCAAACTTTGGCTTCAAAATAGCTGCGTGTTTTTTCATATGTGCCAAAAGTCCGTCAACATTGCCAAAGAACTTTACATGACGAAGCTGATTCATCTTGTCGTAGCTGATTGTTTCGCAGTTAAGTCTTTTCTTAATTTGTGCGATATTTGCATCGCTTGCAACAAGTGCCGAAACACCTGCACCCGGGAAAGTCATCTTTGAAGTTGAGCAAACCTCAATAACCATATCCTCGTTATCGCCCAAAACATCAAAGATGTTGAGAAGTGTGTCGCCCTCGTCCTTAATATCGTGAACGCAATATGCGTTATCCCAAACGATTCTGAAATCCTTTGCGGCAGGCTTAAGTGCGGCAATACGGCGAACTGTGTCATCAGAGAAAGTGATGCCCTGTGGGTTTGAATACTTAGGCACGCAGAACATACCCTTTACGGCTTCATCCTTTACAAGCTCTTCGATAACATCCATATCAGGACCTTCGCTTGTCATAGGAACATTAATCATTTTAATGCCGAAGTGCTCCAAAATTGTGAAGTGTCTGTCATAACCCGGAACAGGACAAAGGAATTTAACCTCGTCAAGTTTGCACCAAGGAGTTGAACCGAGAACACCCTCGCAATAGCACTGGCAGATATAGTCATACATAAGGTTTAAAGAAGCCGACGGGCCGACGATAACATTTTTTGCTTCAACGCCGAGCAAATCCGCAAAAAGTTGCTTACAGCTCTTGATACCGTCAAGAAGTCCGTAGTTACGAACATCAAAGCCGTCCTCTGTGTAATCAATAGGTTTGAGCATATCCATTGAAAGGTCAAGTTGTTCCTTTGACGGCTTACCTCTTGACATATCAAGTTTAAGACCCATTGCCTTGTATTCTTCAAATTTTTTAAGGAGAACAGACTGTTCTTTGAGAAGTTCTTCCTTTTTCATATCAACATATTTTGACATACCTTATCCTCACAATCATAAAATTACTAAAATATTTTACCACAAAATTCGACTGCGTTCAATATACCATAAATATAAAACCACGCCAAAAATGCCTTGTTTTTTGGTAAATGTACCTATAAAAGTGCTATTGCATTTATTAATATTGTATGATAAAATATAAATATAATATTTTAAAGGAGGAATTATCATGGCAGGTATGACATATGAATCAATCGTGGCAGCTACCAGAACAAAATTCTACAACGCAGATGTTTCAAACGTACAAGGTACAATGGCTTTTCAGATTAACATTGAAGGCAAAGCAGTAAACGGCATTTTTTACATAGAAATAAAAGACGGTCAGGTACATGTTGAGCCTTATGAATATTATGACAGAAATGCTATTATTCACATCAACGGCACAAACTGGATTAAGCTCATCAACGGCAAACTCAATCCTGTTGTAGCATTCACAACCGGCAAACTCACAGTTGACGGCGACACAAATGCGGCACTTGAGATGACAAAGTTCTTGGGCTAATAGTCATCTTTAAATAAATACACATTCTGCAAACCACATCGAAAAATCGGTGTGGTTTTTTTCGATTGTAACACTTCCGTGCGATTTTCATAGTATGAGTTAGAAAACACGAAAGGAGGTCGCACAATGGGTTGTTGCAATAACGGATGCGGTAACTGCAATTGGATTGTTATCCTTATCATCATCCTTCTTTTATGTGGCGGTTTCAACAACAACGACTGCGGTTGCGGTTGTAACTAACGGCTGAGTACACAAAGAGGCTACGGAAATCCGTAGCCTCGATTTTATTTTTTCTTCAGCTTTAACAGTAAGGTAATTATAGTTAATATAAGTATTCCGACAAGCATATACAAAACATACAAATACCATGGTAAAGAAGTTACAAAAATAGCTGTTGGTGCGTCTGCATAACCGATTATATTATCGGGAACAGACATTCTTTTTGTCCACACAGTTAAAATCACGGACAATATAAGCAATATTCCGCCGACAACGGAAAGAATTATGATTGCCGTTTTGCCTTTTGACTTATTCGGTTCCGTTTTTTCTGCCGAAAGTTCATCCGATTTATTTGAAATCAATTCATCTAATGATATTCCGTACAAATCGCAAATTGCCATAAGATTTGCGGTACTCGGTTTTGAAGCATTATTTTCCCACTTTGCAACCGCCTGTCGTGACACATTAAGTTCAAACGCCACGGTTTCCTGTGACAAATGTTTTTCTGTACGAAGTTGTTTTAATCGCTGACCCAAATCCATATAATGCCCTCCGTTTCATACAATAATTATATCAACAATCTATATGGATTTCCAGCAATTATTTGTCAACTTTAGGTTGCACAGACAATTTTTCTATATAAAAAACACCTTGAATTAAAATTCAAGGTGTTTTATTGAATAAGTTTGTTTATGAAGCAAGTGCTCCGACAAGCATCATATAGTCGCCGATTTGAACGCCGAACTCAGGACCGCCGTCCATAATGAGTTGCTTTTCAGCAGTCATTTTGAACATATCGCCTGTGCCGAGAAGAATCATAAGAGCAGATTTTGGGCAGTCGAACTTCATATTGAAGAACGGCTTTGCTCTCTTGTACTCGCCTCTGCCGGCTCTCGACTTACCTGCCTTGATACGAATATACGCTGTACATTCAGGATGGCCGATAACCTCCCATTGATAGCAACGGTCAGGTGATTTAAGCGCCCATTCGTGAATGTCAGGATGTCCGAGCTTATTAAGCTGTGAGATACCTGATGAAAGCAAGTAGAAATAGAGCTTGCAAAGAAGAATTGCGGTTGGCTCATCAACGCTGTCAGGGTCCTTGATACCCAAAAGTGATGACATCTTGAGGAGAACCTGCATAAATTTCAAGAACTTGCCGAAATTCTTAATTCTCAAAGCAGGGAGAAGGTTTGCAACCTTGCCCTTCATAAATTCATTCATCTTTTCCATTGACGGAAAAGCAAGCTCTGCATCAATATTCTTCTGTCCGAGATATTCACCGAGCTTAACAGTCCATTCACCGTTTTCGATAATAAAATGAACAGCCTCTTTATCCTCCGCATTTACCTTTGCGGAAACCTGATATATTGCATCCACGCCCTCAAACTTCTTTTTAAGTTCAGGAACATCGGTAGCAATAGTCTTTAAGAGTGGCATTGCGCCCGCCATAAAGACTTTATTTGTGTAGCGAACTTCATCGCTTGGCATAATAATACACTCCTTTCGGTTAGATAACAATTGAGATTGGTGAAAATTCCTTAGAACTCATCATCCCAAGCATCGTCTGCCTCAAAGTCAGCGTGCATCATTTCCTGAATTGTTTCTGCGATACCGTTTGCATCAATCTTTGCCATAGCAAGAAGGTCTTCCTGCAAGCCGATTGTTGAGAATGCGTCTTGGTGACCGAGCATCTTGAATGCACAAGCCTTACCCGAAGAAGCAACAACTTCTGCAACAGCTGAGCCCAAACCGCCCATAACCTCATGGTCCTCAACAGTGATGATACGACGAGTATCAGAAATAGCCGAAAGAACAGCCTCTTTGTCAATAGGCTTGATTGTGTGCATATTAAGAACACGAACCGAAAGACCGCCGTCTGATGCAGCGATACGAGCAGCCTGCATAGCCTCGAATACGCAAGAGCCGCAAGCGATAACAGTGATATCTGTACCGTCATTCATAACAGAAGCCTTATCCCAAACGAAATTGCACTCCTCAGGGCTCTTATAGATAACCTGGTCGAAACCTCTGTTGATACGGATATAAACAGGACCTTCAATATCATAAGCAGCCTTAACCGCATTATATGTTTCTGCACCGTCACAAGGGCAAATAACAGTCATATGAGGCAAAGTTCTCATACAAGCCATATCAATAAGTGCATGGTGAGTTGAACCTGCCTGACCGAATGATGTACCTGCGTGAGTTGCAATCATCTTTACAGGAACATTTTGATAGCAAATGTCTGTATGGATTTGGTCAAGAGATCTTGCTGCGGTGAAAATAGCAAATGTTGAAGCAAAAGGAATCAATCCGTTTTTAGCCATACCTGCTGCTACACCGAACATATTTTGCTCTGCGATACCTACATTGAAGAATCTGTCCGGGAACTTTTCACCGAACATTCCGATTTTTGTTGATTTTGCAAGGTCGGCTGTAAGAGCGACAACATCTTTATGTTCTTCACCGAGCTCACAAAGAGCGATACCGTAGCATTCTGCTGTTGACAGCTTTGTTGTATCTGTCATTGTATAAGACATACCACCCATATCTTACGCCTCCTTTTCTACACGAGCACAACGCTCTGCCAAATATTTATCAAGTGATGCATATGCTTTTGCAAGTTTTTCATCATCAAGTGAACCGTAGTGCCACTTGTAGTCATCCTGCATAAAGTCAACGCCTGCGCCCTTAAATGTGTCCATAATAATAGCGGTTGGCTTGTCGCCGCCGTCCTGATGATTTTTGATAGCGGCTTCAATAGCATCGTTGAGTTCTTTCATATTATGACCGTCAACACGGAAAACATTGAATCCGAAAGCTTCAAACTTCTTATCAAGAGGTTCAACCTTCATTTCATCGTCAACACGACCGTCAATCATACACTTATTGTTATCGGCAAAAAGAACGATATTTGAAAGTTTGAACTGTGCGGCACTCATAGCAGCCTCCCAGTTTGAACCCTCGTTAAGCTCGCCGTCACCGGTAAGAACATAGTTCATATAGTCAATGCCGTTTACTCTGCCTGCAAGTGCAAAACCTACTGCAAGAGAAAGACCGTGACCGAGTGAACCTGTTGAGCAGTCTACACCTTTAACCTTGTTGCAGTCCATATGCATACCGATTTTTGCACCGGTGAGGTTAAAGATTTTAAGTTCTTCTTCAGGCATAAAACCGCGATCAACAAGCACAGGAGCGTAACCTACTGCACAGTGACCCTTTGAGAGAACAAAACGGTCTCTGTCCGGCATATCCGGATTTTGAGGATCAATCTTCATAAAACGATTGTAGAGAATTGTCATACAATCCATTGCAGATAACGAGCCGCCTACATGTCCCGAGCCACCCCATACGGCTGTTTGCAAGCAATAGCGTCTTAATCTGTCTGCCTTTTTTTCAAGGCGGAGCCATTCTTCTTTATCGAACGGCACATAATTTGCTGGCATAAAAATACCCCTTTCAAATTTTATTAAAATAATTTACTCCAAAAATTATTTAAGGCCTAATTCAGGATGTCTTGCGGCAACTACGCCGAAAGCATCTTCCGCAATATCAACAGCGAGTTTGATATCGTCATCGGTAACTGCGGCATTCATAAAGTGGTTGTGGTGAGAAGCAAGGAACAAGCCTCTGCTTACGCACTCGGCAATCCATTCCTGATGAAGCATAAGGCTGTCATCATTTGCAATACGAAGATAGAAAAGTGCAGGCTCACCCGAAACTTTAAGGTTGAAGCCGTGTTCCTTACCTGCGGCAACAAGGCCGTCGCAAAGAAGTGTGCCCTTTTCTCTGAACATCTTAGGTGTATCAAGTCTCTTCATCTTAGGAATACAAGCAAGACAAGCGGCGAACGGCTCGGCACTCATCCAATAAGAGCCTGTATATACAACGGAAGAAGCTGTATTTTTCATATGTTCCTGACCGCATACAGCAGACATATTATAGCCGTTTGCAAGTGCTTTACAGAAGCAGATAAGGTCTGCCTTAAAGCCATAGTAATGGTCGGAACCTGCAAGGTCAAGACGGAAGCCTGTACGAACATCATCAATGATAAGAACCATACCGTGATCGTCGCAGAACTTACGAACCTTTGCCCACTGCTCTTTGGTTGCAGTTGTGTTATCAAAGAAGTTACCGTGGTCATAAGGCTGTGCGATAAGACCTGCAAAATCGCCGTTTGCCTCATCATATGCCTTTTGCATAGCGTCCATATCAAACCACGGAACAACAACATTATTTTCTACTTCTTCAGGGAGAATACCCGGATAGTCAGCCTTTTGTGCCCACTGGAAGTCACCGTGATAGTAACCCTTGAAGAACATCATCTTCTTTTTGCCTGTATGTGCTCTTGCACACATTACAGAGAATGTTGTGGCATCAGAGCCGTTTTTCATAAAGAATGCCCAATCGGCTGTTGCAACAGTGTCCTTGAGGAGTTCGGCACACTCTACCATCTTATATGACGGAGAAGTTGTGCAGTTGCCCTGCTTGAGCTGTGCCATAGCGGCTGCGTCTACATCCTCATCACAATAGCCGAGAACATTTGGACCGTAAGCACACATAAAGTCAAGATACTTATTGCCGTCTACATCCCAAAAATATGTTCCCTTTGCATGATCGGACATCAAAGGCCACTTTGTAATCGGAAGGAACAAGCCTTCAGACGGACCGAGGTGACCGTAAACACCTGAAGGAATTGCCGCAAGTGCTCTGTTGAACCACTCCTGTGATTTTTCGTGTTTGTATTCCGGATATTTACTCATTATGTCGTGTCCTCCTTAGCCCAAATATACAGCAACTCTGTCAAGAATTCTGTTGATATTGTCAATCATATTAATCATACCGGACATATAGATATTGCCTGCACAAAGTTCTGCCATAGTTGATGCAGTACCGTTGAAAAGTGCGTTTGCAAGTTCTACAGTCTTAAACTCCATTACCGCTCTCGGAGTATCCGGCTTTTCTTTGATAAGTTCGAGATGATGGTCTCTTGCTCTGACAGTTACATAGCAAGCGTCTGTAATACCCATCTGAACGTCACCGTCAGGAATATATGACGCCGAAAGCTTGCTGATTGAATCAGTGTTGCCCAAAGCACAAATTGCACCGCCGATTGTATACATTGTAAGGATGGTTGACTTTTTGAAAAATTCCTTATCCTTCAAGTCTTCTTCGCTCGGCATAAGATACTTTGTTAAAATGTTTGTAAGTTTGGTGAACGGACCCATAAGGAATGACAAAACCTGAGCAATGTTCTTTGTAGGAACACCCGGTTTGCTGTCATCGATAAGAGCATTGAACTTTTCAGGAGATGCAAACTTCATCTTACAGGTGCAACCATAGTCACCCTCTGTCATTTTGCATCCGTCTTGTGTGAAATGATAGGTTACGCAAGGACCGTCTGTAACATCAAAGCACAATGAAACAGGCTTTTTGAGTCCTCGGCAAACTGCTTTTGCTTCGTCAACCATATCGCAAAGGTTCTCTAATGTTGCGAGAACACCGTATGCGTTGACAAATGCCATTGATTTTGCTTCTTTCAAAACAATTCCTCCTTTAATCTGTTTGTCGTTGTTAAAAATTAACATACGAACGGCTAATATACAAGAAAATTATAGCATAAATTAATAATTTAAGCAACACAATATATTAAATAAATGTAAACTGCCGCAATTTTATACATTTATCACAAAATATGCCATAACTTTTTGTATCAATCTAATACATCATAGTAGTTTGAAAAATTATTCATCTTTTCCTCAAACTTTGATTTGCCCGAATTTTCAGGCGGTTTAACAGGATAATCACCGGTAAAGCATCCGTCACAAAACTTAATATTCGCCTCTTTTGCAAGCTGCTTTGTTGCATCTACCGAAAGGTATCCGAGAGAATCAACGCCGATTTCTTTTGCTATTTCATCAACGGTGTCAAAACGGCAGGCAATGAGATTTTCCTCGCTGTCAACATCGGTACCGAAATAGCAAGGGTGCTTGAACGGAGGTGATGAAACACGCATATGTACCTCTTTTGCCCCCGCTTCACGAAGCAAGCTGACAATTCTTGCACAGGTTGTACCTCTTACTATGGAGTCGTCTATCATAATAACCCGTTTGCCTTTGATATTTTCCTTGATAACATTAAGCTTGATTCTGACAGCGTCCTCTCTTTGACCTTGTGACGGCTGAATAAACGATCTGCCGATATATCTGTTTTTAATAAATCCGATGCCGTAAGGAATACCGCTTGCGTTTGCATAGCCGAGTGCCGCATCAAGTCCGCTATCGGGAACACCGATAACAATATCGGCATCCACAGGGTGCTCCTTTGCAAGGAACTCGCCCGCTCTCATTCTTGCTTTTTCAACCGATACGCCATCAATAACGGAATCCGGACGGGCAAAATAAATGTATTCAAAAACGCAAAGGCTTGTCTTTGATTTTTCAACATCGTTGCAATGAGTTTTGTTCGAATGAACACCATCGGTATCAATAACAACAATTTCGCCCGGAAGAACATCACGAACAAATTGAGCTCCGATTGTGTCAAGTGCACACGATTCACTGCTGACACACCATGCACCGTCGGCAGTTTTGCCTATGCAAAGCGGTCTGAAGCCGTTAGGGTCACGAAAAGCAATAAGCTTTGTGGCAGTCATAACTATGCAGGAATACGCACCTTTAATATCATTCATAGTTTTTTCAACCGCTTCTTCGGTACTCTTTGAACTCAAGCGATATTTTACAATGGTATAAGCAATACTTTCTGTATCGGAAGTGCCGTGGAATATTCCGCCTTTGAGTTCTACGGTTTTTCTTATATCATTGGCATTAACGAGATTGCCGTTGTGTGCAAGTGCAAGATTACCTTTGATATGGCGAATAACAAGCGGTTGAATGTTGTTATGATTTTTGCCGCCCGTAGTTGAATAACGCACATGACCGATAGCCATATTACCCATTCCCAAAACTTTAAGTTTTTCCTTTGAAAAAACATCGGGAACAAGACCGTCACCCTTATAATGGGTGAACACACCGTCATCATTGACGGCAATGCCGCAAGATTCCTGACCTCTGTGCTGAAGTGCATAAAGGGCAAGATATGTTGACTGAGCAACATAGGTTGTTTTGTTTTCAAATATACCGAAAACGCCGCACTCTTCGTGTAAATTGTCAAACATTAAATTTCCTCCTAATTAATTATAAATAAAATAATCGGATAGTTACAAAACTACCCAATTATCCCATTATTAGTTTATAAACGCAAAGACACCGGCAGTAAGACCGCTTAGTCCCATAAGCACTGCCAATATAATTGCTGTAATTTTTATCCAAGTTCTGTTCATTTGATTTTCCTCTTATTTCATAAATTCGCCTGCTGCCGCAACCATAGTATCGGCAAGTGCGTGTGCACTTTCCTTATTTGTGCCGATTGCGGTGATATAAGCCTTGATTTTAGGTTCCGTGCCCGACGGTCGAACGATAACTTTGTTGCCGTTTACAAGGTCAAAGGCAAGGACATTTGATTTTGGCAAATCTATTGTTTTTGAAGGAGAACCGTCTGCAAATGTTACGGTTGAAGTTTTGTAATCCGAAACGGCAGTTACAGGCATACCTGCAATTTCCTTTGGTGAATTGCTGCGTAAAGTGTCCATAATTGATGCCATTTTGTCCATACCTGCCGCACCCTCAAAGGTGTAAGACTCAACAACATTTGCATAGTAGCCGAATTCTTCATAGAGCGAATTCATAACATCTACAAGATTCATATTCTTTGTTTTGTAATAAGCCGCCATTTCGCAAATAAGCATTGAAGCGACAACTGCGTCCTTATCCCTTGCGTGAGTGCCTGCAAGATAGCCGTAGCTTTCCTCAAAGCCCATAACAAAGTCACTTGCCCTGCCCTCTTCCTCAAGGTTGGTGATAAGCTCGCCGATATACTTAAATCCCGTAAGAAGATTTTTGAATGTACAATTATATTTCTTTGCGATAACCTCTGCAAGGTCGGTTGAAACAAAGGATTTAACCGCAATTGCCGACGACGGCAATGTGCCCTTTGCCTTACGCTCCGAAAGGATGTAATTAAGGAGCATTGCACCTACCTCATTGCCGCTTAAAAGAACAGGCTCGCCCTTGTCATCGGGAACCGCAATACCCACTCTGTCGCAATCCGGGTCGGTTGCAAGGAGCAAATCGGCGTTGATGGTTTTGTTCATCTCAAGTCCGAGTTCAAACACCTGCTTGATTTCAGGATTTGGGAACGGACAAGTCGGGAAGTTTCCGTCAGGATTTTCCTGTTCGGGAACGACATAAACATTTTTAACTCCGATTCTGTCAAGAATTCGGCGAACCGGCTTGTTACCCGTGCCGTTAAGCGGAGTGTAAATAACTTTCAAATCCGCATTTTTTACAATATCGGGATTTATGCACTGCTTTTGAACTTCGTCAAGGAACAGCTCGATAACATCCAGACCGATATATTCAATCATACCGTCGGCAACAGCCTTGTCAAAATCAACTTTTTTGATGCCGGTAAAATAATCTACCTTTTGAATAAACCCGTATGTTTCGGCAGCTTCCTCATCAGTCATCTGATAGCCCTTTGGATTGTAGCACTTATATCCGTTATACTTAGCCGGGTTATGCGAAGCTGTTAAAATAATACCGCTTGAGGTGTGAAAGTGACGAATTGCGAATGACAGGCAAGGAGTCGGCTCAAGTTCGTCATAAATATAAACCTTGATACCGTTTGCAGCCAAAATGCTTGCCGCTTCCCTGCTGAAATATTCCGATTTAATTCTGCTGTCGTAACCGATAGCCACAGACGGTGACTCATAATGAACGTTTAAGAAATCCGCAAGTCCCTGAGTTGCTCTGCCTACGGTGTAAATATTCATTCTGTTTGTGCCTGCTCCGATTACGCCACGAAGTCCGGCAGTACCGAATTCGAGCGAACGATAAAATCTGTCCAATATTTCATCATCGTTGCCCTTAATGCTTTTAAGCTCGGCGGTAAGGTCGGGATCACCCGTTGCCTTTTGCAACCATTCATTATATAAAGCGTTAATATCCATAACAAACTCCTTTGTCTATTTTGGTGACAATAAAAATATAATCTTATTTTAAACTTATTATTGGGTGTTGTCAATATTTCAAATATAATGTATAATAATTATTAACAAAATTTTTGGTGATGAAAATGAAAAAGAGAATTGCACTGTGGGACAATCTGAAGTTCCTGTTAATTATATTTGTTGTAATCGGACATTATACCCAACAATTCAGAGCGGATAACGAAATATTACAAAGAATTTATGTATTCATCTATTCGTTTCATATGCCGGCTTTTATTTTTGTGACAGGATTGTTTTCAAAAAGAGCCGTGAATGAAAAAGACATCAAAAAAATATTGCCGTACTTAACTTGCTTTTTTGCGACAACGCTGATACTTTTTATAACAAAAGCATTGCTCGGCTGGGCACCTGTTTTTGAATTGTTCAGTCCATCGGGAATTTCGTGGTATTTGATGTCGATGTTCTTTATGTTTTTGATAACAATGCTCATAAAAGACTACAAGCCTCAATACATATTTGTACTGTCGCTTATTATAGGGGTTATGTGTGGATTTTGTAAAACAAACAATCCCGACTTTTTCACTTGGATGAGAACGCTTTCATTTTATCCGTTTTTCTGTTTGGGCTACATATCCGACCGAGAGAAAATCGAAAAAGCAACAAACAAGATAAGCATAAAAATCACGGCTGTAATATTTTTTGTTGCAATTTATTTGCTGATATATTTCTATCCAAAGCAAGCAAACAAAATCAGCAGATTAAATACAGCAAGGCACACATATTCGGAATTGGGCAGATTTGCACCTTACGGATGGGAACTGCGGCTTTTGACATATGCAATTTCATTTGCCGCAATATTTTTGCTTATCAGCCTTATTCCGAGGAAAAAAATCAAAGGCTTTACCTCTTTGGGTGAACGCACCCTCGGAATATATATGTTCCATTATGTAATCGTATACATTGCCGTATATGTATTAAAAATTCAAAGTATATTCAAATCCGTTTTTCCAGACAGCTGGGCATATCTAATCATCCCTGTTGCAATACTGACAGCGTATTTCTGTGGCAATCCGCTGTTCAATCAGGTATCGCAAAAGCTGTTTTCACACAAAGAAAAACTGAAAGGATAAATTATGTTTGCTAAAGTAAAAAGCGAAGGACTTTTGGGAATAGAAAGCTACGATGTTGAAGTTGAAGCCGATCTCAGCTCAGGTATGCCAAGGTTTGACCTTGTAGGTTTGCCCGATGCGGCAGTAAAGGAAAGCCGTGAGCGTGTAAGAACCTCAATCAAAAACTGCGGTTTTGACTTCCCTGTTTCTCGAATAACGGTTAACATTGCACCTGCGGACATCAAAAAAGCGGGTGCCGTATACGACATGCCTATACTCGTTTCAATACTGAAAGCAAGCGGTCAAATCAAGGCAAATTTGGATGATTTTTCATTTATCGGTGAGCTGTCGCTTGACGGTGAAATACGAAAGGCAAACGGCGTTTTGCCTATGGTTTTGCGAGCAAAAGAAAAGGGATTAGGTGCAATATTTGTGCCGTATCAAAACGCATTTGAAGCAAGCGTTGTAAAAGGCATTGATATTTATCCGGCAAGAAGCATAAAAGAGATTGTTGCACACCTTGATTTCGGCAAACTCATTGAGCCTGTTTCTCACGACATTAACGATGACGATATGCTTAAAGAAGAACTTGATTTTGCAGATGTAAGAGGTCAGGAAGCCGCAAAAAGAGCTATTGAAATTGCTGCGGCAGGTTCACATAACCTGATTATGATCGGACCTCCGGGCACTGGTAAATCAATGCTTGCAAAACGCATAGGCTCAATTTTGCCGGATATGACATTTGAAGAAAAGATTGAAACCACAACAATTTATTCCGTTGCCGGAATGTTGCCTGAAAATGTAAAATTAATATCAAAACGACCGTTTAGGAGTCCGCACCACACAATCTCTGCGCAGGGATTGACGGGAGGCGGAACAAATCTCCGCCCGGGAGAAATTTCACTTGCACACAACGGCGTACTTTTTATGGACGAATTTCCCGAATTCGACAGGCGAACAAAAGAGTCTCTCCGTCAACCGCTTGAAGATTCAAAAGTTACAATCAGCCGTGCGGGAGGGTCGGTCAGCTATCCTGCAAATCTTATGGTTGTTGCCGCTATGAATCCATGTCCGTGCGGTTATCTCGGTCACCCCACAACACCGTGCAGATGCTCGGATGCGGCAAAAAGGAAGTATCAAAACAAAATATCGGGACCGCTCCTTGACAGAATGGATATACACATTGAAGTGCAAAATGTGGAATACGAAACCATATCGAGCAAGGAAAAGGCGGAAAGCTCGGCTGAAATCAAAAAGCGTGTTGACAAGGCAAGAGCCATTCAGCAAAAGCGTTTTGAGGGAACGGGCATTGCCTGCAATGCAAAAATGACTCCTGCCGCAACGCAAAAATACTGTACAATGTCGCCGCAAGCCGATGCAATGATGAAAAACAGCTTTGAAAAGCTCGGAATGTCGGGCAGAGCGTACGACAAAATTTTGCGTGTAGCAAGAACAATTGCCGACCTTGACGAAAGCGAAAACATTGAGATTCAGCACATTGCGGAAGCGTTGCAATACAGAGCACTCGACAGAAAATATTGGGGATTATAAACAGCAAAAGGACGGAGAAATTAATCTCTGTCCTTTATTATATTTCTGTTTTTAAACACTTCAAGTGTATGTTTGATTTGTTCATCAAAAAACCGTTGTTCTTCCGCAGTCAATTCGTCAGGAGATATTTCACCGATATTTTGGACCTTGTTCGCACCGTGAAAGTCCGAACCTGCCGTAAAAACAATGTTAAGATTATTGTATTTTTTGCACCTGTCAATTATCTGCTTACGAAAATCGGCATTTTGCTTGTAATGCCACAGTTCAACACCCACCGTATCGGTTACTTTTGCCGTGATAGCCGCTATCTCATCTATTTCTTCATCTGTAAATCTATATTCAACAAAATGAGCAATACTCGGAATTCCGCCGCATTGCACAATAGCATTCAACCCCTCTTCAAAAGTCATTTCTCTTCGCTTGACAAAATACTTTGATTTTGTATTGATTACGGTCTTAAATGCACTACTCACAGATTCTGTGATTTTCTTATCCGTCAGATACCTTGCAATATGAACACGGTTAACAAATCCGTCACCGTTGAGCATTGACAAAAACTCATCATAGCTAACATCGAAATCTGCAGAAAGATTATCAATCATTTGCCTAACCTGAACAGATTTTGACTCCGCTTCTCTGCCAAGGAGTGCCCTTAAAGGAGTAAATTTTTTGCTGTCAAAATCATCTTCCATATTAAAATATCCGAGCAAATGAAGTTTTTTGCCGTTATGCTTTGTTGACAACTCAATCCCGGCAATTTTATGTGGCAATTCACCTGCCGTTTCTTTTAAAACATCAACACTTTGAATATTATTATGGTCGGTTATTGCAACATATTCAAAATTATTTTTTCTTGCGAATTCAACAATTTGAGGCACGGTAAAAGTGCCGTCGGAAAATGTTGAGTGCATATGCATATCGATTTTCATAACATCACCGTATCATCAAAAAAACTGCCTTGCATTATTATTTGCAAAGCAGTTTGTTTCTATTAATCATCGCCGGCTGCCTGATAGTTAAATGACGAAGCATTGTAGCCGAAATACTTTTGAACAAGCGGAGTAAATTCATCACCGTCGCCGTACTTTTCAGACTTCATTTCACGGATAGCCTCGTTGATTGAATCTTTCCATCCGCTGTTTTTTGCACAGGCAATAACATATTCGATTGTATCAAGTTCACCGTTGAGAACTTCAAATTTTTCAGACTTTGCGTTTTCTGTCGGACAATATGTAAGCTCATCAACAACCACTGCATCATACTTTGTACCCAAGGAATTTACCGCATCATCAAGTGAAACGGTATTAACCGAAGCACAAACGCTTGATATAGCCGAATTTTTATCAAAAGCGGTTTTAGCAATATCGCCGACAACAGCAACTTTTGTGCCTTCAAAATCCGAATATGATTTTATCTTACTGTTTTTCGGTACAAGAGTGATTACTCTGTCAGAGATAATAGGTTCTGTATAAGAATAATCCTTGTTGAATGTACCGCTGTTTTTGGATACTGCACCAAAAAGCAGGCAAGCACTGTACTCTCTGTCTGTACTGTCAAAAAAGCCGCCGTCTTCTTCAAGAGTGTAGCCCTCGTCAACCTTTTCAAAGCGATAAGATTTAAGGTCACCCTTTACGCTGTCAAATATAGCTTTCCATAAGTCTGCTTCAAATCCGCTCGCCTTACCGTCTTTTACATCGGTAATAAACGGAGCCGCCTCACTTGTGTATCCGATAATTGCAGTGTCACTGCTGTATTTTTCCGAATTTTGATTTGAACAGCCTGCAAAGCACATTGCAATAACGGCAACTGCACAAAGCACTGCACCGATTTTTTTAATAAATTTCATAGGAAAGCCTCCAATCATATAAGACAATTTTATATTATATCCAATTCAAAGTCAAGAAATAATATATATTTTTACCTATGTTTTACACTCAACTTTCTTGACAAGCAAAATAAATAGTTTATAATAGATATATCTTATTATATTTTAAACAGATTAGTAGAGGAAAATATCATGTTATCATTAGACAAAGTATACAAAGCCTCCACCGTTCTCAAAGAAATTATCAGAGAAACGGATTTGATTGCGGCACCTAAACTCCATCAAGGTTGCAATGTTTACCTTAAAACAGAAAACCTTCAGGTTACGGGTTCATTCAAAATCAGAGGTTCATACTTCAAAATCAGCCAGCTTACGGAAGAAGAAAAGCAAAAAGGTGTTATCGCCTGCTCTGCCGGCAACCATGCACAAGGTGTTGCACTTGCGGCTACCAAAAACGGAATTAAATCAATCATCTGCCTGCCGGACGGTGCTCCTATCAGCAAGGTGGAAGCCACAAAAAGATACGGTGCAGAGGTTTGCCTTGTAAAAGGCGTGTATGACGACGCTTACAACAAAGCACTTGAACTCAAAGACGAAAAGGGTCTTACATTTATTCATCCGTTTAACGACCCCGATGTTATCGCAGGTCAGGGCACAATCGGTCTTGAAATTCTCAATCAACTTCCTAATGCCGATATTGTGGTTGTACCTATCGGCGGCGGCGGACTTATCAGCGGCATTGCTTACACAATAAAGCAGTTAAAGCCAAACTGCAAGGTATACGGCGTTCAGGCTGCCGGTGCTCCGTCTATGGAACACTCAATCGCAGACGGTGAGATTGAAACCCTCGATACGGTTAACACCATTGCCGACGGTATCGCCGTTAAAACTCCGGGTTCGCTTACATATGATCTTTGCAACGAATATGTTGACGGAATCGTTACCGTATCCGATGACGAAATAGCACTTGCAATTCTCACACTTCTTGAACAGCAAAAGCTCATCGCAGAGGGTGCCGGTGCAGTTCCTGTTGCCGCTGTTATGAACGGCAAAATCCCTGATATTGACGGCAAAAATGTTGTTTGCGTTGTTTCGGGCGGCAACATTGATGTTACAATTCTTTCAAGAGTTATCGAGCGTGGTCTTAAAATGGGCGGCAGAACAGCCGATATTGTTATTGCCCTTTCGGACAAGCCGGGTCAGCTTTCGGGCGTAAGCCAGATTGTAGCCGAGCAAGGCGCAAATGTTGTATCGGTAAATTACGACTCAACCGACCTTGATATGAACATTACAGACTGCTATCTTAAAATCGGCGTTGAAACAAGAAACTTTGAGCATATTGTTGCTGTTAAAAAAGCTCTTACAGACGCAGGATTTAAAGTATTGGAATAACAAACAAAGGAGATAAAATCATGGAATATGTAGCAACAAACAATGCACCAAACGCTATAGGACCTTACTCACAGGCAGTAAAAGCAAACGGTTTGCTTTTCACCTCGGGTCAAATCGCTATCAACCCTGCAACCAACACAGTTGAGGCAAAAACAATCGAGGAGCAAACAACTCAGGTTTGCGAAAATCTCAAGGCTGTTGTTGAAGCCGCAGGTACAGATATGAGCAAGGTTGTAAAGACAGTTTGCTTTTTGGCAGACATCAACGACTTTGGTGCTTTCAACGAGATTTACGGCAAATACTTTACATCAAAGCCGGCAAGAAGCTGTGTGGCGGTTAAAGACCTTCCAAAGGGCGTTCTTTGCGAGGTTGAACTCATCGCCGAATTATAAAATAAAACAAGTTAAAAGAAAAAATCGTGCAATGGACATATTGCACGATTTATTTTTATGTATTTAATTTTGATGTATTAATGTTCCGTCTTTATCCCAAGAAACGGTTGAAATATCATAGTAAACATTTTTACTGTCATCATAGTATATTGACATACTGCCGTTTTTGAGCGAAAGCTTGTTATCCTCATCATAATAGAGATAGCCTTGCTCGGTAACATAGCACTGAAGCCCGTTTAAGCGTTCGACCGTTGACTGATTGACATAATCGGGCATATAATCCTCTGCCGTTTCAAGCTTATAGGCGTTGCCGTCCTTGTCATAAAACAGGACATCGAGCGTTGAAGAATAAGAGTTGCCCTTAGCGTCATAATACTTTTCCTGCGATGCCGTGGTTTGCGTCTTTGATGTGCCGTCTTTTGTATCGGCTGATTTTGAACACGCCGAAAATACGGACAACAATGTTAAAATCACAAGCAAAAGAGCACCGATTTTTTTCATCATCTCGCAAATACCTCTTTGTAAATATTCATTACATCGGCAGAGGTGAATTTTATCGGATTATTGCCGAGCCTTGTAACATCAACCTTTGAAGTAAAAATCGGAATATTCTTGCTGTCGGTTTTAGGATAAGGGAGTTCAAATTCTTTGAGGATATTATTAAAAATCTCAAGACCTTCTCTTGCGTTCTTACCGCCGAGAAGTATGCCGATTTCGTCAAATCTGTCATACGCACCTGCGTATGCTTCCTTGCCGTTATTATCAAGCATATACTCCCAAATAACGGACAGGCCCGAAGCAACGGAATGGCCGTGAGAAGTGCCGCAGTTCATAGTGATACAATAGCACATTGCGTGAGCCGAAGTTGTGCCCGTGATGTTGATAGCCTTACCGGCATAATAAGACGCCCAAAGCATACCCTCGTTGCCGTCTGCGGTGTTATTGATATATCCGTCCTTATTTGCCATAAAGCCGAGTATGCCTTTTTTTGCATATTCACGGCTTTCATCGGTTGCCTTGACACTCCAATAGCTTTCGATTGAATGGCAAAGTGCATCAAGGCAGGTACACTTACGCTGATAAAGCGGAAGCGTTGACAAAAGGCTTGAATCAAGAATTACATAATCCGGCAAAAAGTCA
Source organism: uncultured Eubacterium sp. (assembly GCA_900539325.1). Taxonomy (GTDB): domain Bacteria; phylum Bacillota; class Clostridia; order Oscillospirales; family Acutalibacteraceae; genus Eubacterium_R. Next base: position 58,628 of record UQCC01000004.1, on the reverse strand, counting down.
AGATTTGCAACGCTGATTTTGTCTACCTCGTTTACATAGAAAACGGATGACTTTGTAGCCTCCGCACCCGTGCCTGCGGTTGTAGGGATGTAAAGCGACTTTATATCATTATTTTTCATAGGTTCTTCAAGGCATTTTGACACATCATTTGTTGCCATAAGCCTAATCATTTTGGCACTGTCAATAGGTGAACCGCCGCCTGCACCTATGATAAAATCACACTTTTCGTCATTAAAAATCTTTGCGGCATCAACCATATCCTCAAATCTCGGATTAGGTCTGATACAGTCAAACACTACTATATTAAATTGTTTTAAATATTCAAAAATCTCTGTCTTTTGAAAGCTTTTACCACAACAAACAAAAGGCTTTTTGACATTGTTTTGTTCAAAAACATCCTTTATTTGGCGGTAGCTTTCAAGCACCTTACCTTTAGTCTGCATTTGCGAGCCACTCATATTCCGGAACATAAATTCTTGTTTTATCCCACGGGTCACCGTCAAGATGACGAATCATCCATACATAGTACATCTCAAATCCCGGTGCCGTAACCTGCTGGTGAGCGTTGCCGCCACGGATACAAAGGCAAGAGCCGTTTTGAGTTTTGTACGGTGTATCGCCCTCAAATCCTGCACCGAAGCCTTCCTCGTGGTCAAACTGATAGTAATAAACCTCAGGTTGCGGATGATGATGAGGCGGATATGACGACCATCTGCCCGGTTGATTGAAAACTTCGCCCATTACCATATTTGAATACGGTGCATTGTCAAGGTCAAACATTGTAGACACGATTCTGTGACCTGTGCCGTTCCATTGACCCTTGCCGAATTCCTGATAGAGGCAGTTGTCAGGATTGTAAAAAACAGGTGCCCATGTACGCTCGTTATCGGTCATTTGAACAATAACTTCGCTTTCCTTTTTTGCGGTTACAACAGCCTTTGTACCGTGCGAAAAATGAACGGCATACGGAGTTTTTTGGAACGGATTTGCACGCTCACAATCCTCGTTGATGCTGTCGCCCACCGTAAAATTAACGGCACCTCTGAGCAAAAGAATTGCACACTCGTTTTTGTCCTCATCAACAGTCAAGGTTTCGCCCTCGGCTAATTTTTTTACATAAATATCCATCAGCATATCGCTGTTTTCGCCGTTCATTCGGCAAAGATATTTTTTGCCGTCTTCATTATACTTAGGATTGTAAAGCATAATAACACCCCTTTAGATATCGGAACGGGCAAGCCCGTCCCCTACAATTTTTATTAACTTAGTCAATCGTTGTTAAATTTTTAAGGCTGACATCCATAATCATTGCAGAGTGAGTAAGGGCACCGCAAGAAACAAAGTCAACGCCGATTTCGGCAATCTCCTTGAGTCGCTCTTTTGTTACATTACCGCTGCATTCTGTTTGAGCCTTGTCGCCTATCATTTCAACAGCCTTTCGCATTGTGTCATTGTCCATATTATCAAGCATAATAATATCCGCACCTGCGTCAAGAGCTTCCTTAACCTGCTCAAGAGTTTCGGTTTCTATCTCAATTTTTCTTACAAACGGAGCGTAAGCCTTTGCCATTTCGATAGCCTTTGTAACCGAACCTGCCGCACCGATGTGGTTATCTTTGAGAAGAACACCATCAGAAAGATTGTATCTGTGGTTTGTTGCACCGCCGACCTTAACAGCGTGCTTTTCAAAAGGACGCATATTAGGTGTGGTTTTTCTTGTGTCAAGAAGCACGGTTTTGTAGCCTTTAAGTTCATTTACATATTCTCTTGTCATAGTGGCAATACCGCTCATACGCTGAAGATAGTTAAGTGCAGTTCTTTCGCCTGACAAAATCGCTTTTACATCGCCGTAGATAACGCCGATCAAATCGCCTTTTTTAACAAAATCGCCGTCTTTGAAATTAGCCTCAAAGCGGCTTGTATCATCAAGAATTTTAAATGTGCGTTCAAAAACATCAAGACCGCAAACAATACCGTCCTGCTTGCAGATAAGGTCTGCCTTGCCCTGCTTGTTTTCAGGCATAACAGCATTTGTGCTTACATCCTCGGAGGTGATGTCCTCCTTTAATGTGTTGATAATGTAATCATCAACATTAATCTTCATCGTTACACCATTTAGCATAAAAATCCGGGTCCTTTCTCTTTATCTCGTCCATAATAATATGTTTAAATTCTTTTTGTATTTCTTCCTTTGAAGTGTACTTTTCAAGGTCAACCTCAGGAACATCACTTGGTTTAACCGAAGTGTCGTTTGCAATTGTATCGGCTGCACGCTTTGCAAAAACAAGGCTTTCAAGAAGCGAATTTGATGCAAGACGGTTTTTGCCGTGAACACCGTTGCAAGCGGTTTCGCCTACGGCATAAAGATTTTTCATAGAAGTTACACCGTTTGTATCGGTCTTGACACCACCCATCATATAGTGCTGTGCAGGAGTTACGGGAACATTGTCCTTTGTCATATCGTAGCCCTCTTCCATACAAGCCTCAAAAATATTTGGAAATCTTTTCTTTGCTTCTTCGCTTGTCATAGTAGGAAGATTAAGATACACATGGTCTGTGCCAAACTTTTTCATTTCCTTAACAATAGCGTTTGTAACAACATCTCTCGGTTGAAGCTCATCTGTGAAACGCTCACCGTTTTCGTTGAGCAACACTGCACCCTCACCTCTTACACTCTCACTGATAAGGAAGCGTCTGCCCTTTTTTTTGCTGTAAAGAGTTGTTGGGTGAATTTGAATGTAGTTCATATTTTGAAGTTCAATTCCGTGCTTGAGAGCAAGAGCAAACGAGTCGCCCGTAATATGCGGATAGTTGGTTGAATTCTTGAACAGACCGCCGATACCGCCTGTGGCAAGAATAACATTGTCTGCAAGAATTGCACCTTTTTCGCCGTATTCATCATAGCAAACAATGCCGTAGCACACATTGTCCTTTTCAATTAAGTCAATCATTGTTGTGCGTGTAACAAATGTAATATTAGGCTTTGTTTTTGCAATGTCAAGAAGCGTTGCGGTTATTTCCTTGCCCGTTTCGTCCTTATGGTGAAGAATACGGTTGCGGCGATGTGCACCCTCACGAGTGTAATCGTATTCGCCGTCACCGTCGGTATCAAACTTTACTCCCAAATCAATAAGCGTGCCGATGACATCCTGCGACGACTCAATCATAACACGAACAGACTCCGGATTATTCTCATAATGTCCGGCTTTCATAGTATCCTCAAAATAGCAGTCAAAGTCGTTTATGTCTTTAAGAACGCACACTCCGCCCTGTGCCAAAAACGAATCGCAGTCGTCAAGATTTTCCTTGGTGATTACCAAAACATCCTGTTCTTTCGGCAGACAAAGTGCGGCAAAAAGTCCGGCAACACCGGAGCCGACAATTACTGTATCAGTTTTTATAAAATTATCCTTTTTCATACTCTTAAAATCCTATATTAAAATTTTTTTGTATTTTTAACTATACTTATTTAAATATATATCGTTATTAGTAAAATGTCAATAGAACAGCGTCAGAAATTGTTACAATATAAAGAAAAATAATAAAACTTGAAAATTTAATAAAAATCATTTATAATGAAGAAAGTAATTGTGTTATTTGAGAGGAACATATTTTTACTATGGACATTAAAAATTTTGAAACCTTTATACAGGTTGCGGACCAAAACAGTTTTACAAAAGCGGCTAAAAAGCTCGGCTACACACAGTCGGCGGTTTCGGCACAAATCAAACAGCTTGAGCACGCATACGGAGTGCTCCTTTTTGAGCGTGTAAACCACACGGTAAAATTGACTCCAAAGGGCGAGCAGATACTTCAGCTTGCACAAAAATTGCTTGCAACCGTTGAAGATATCGAAAACACGGCAAGCAGCAAAAAAGACATCAACGGCAAGGTTAGAATTGCGATGTGCGACTCGCTTTGTCACTGGCTGTTTTGGGATAATTTTGACCATTTTCACAATACATATCCAAATATTTCACTCAAGATTTTTCCTGCAAGCACAGAGGAAATGTTCCGCCTTGCAAACCAAAACGATGTTGACCTTATCTTTACGCTCGACAAACATATTTACGACAGCAACTACACGATTGTGAAAGAACATAAGGTGAAAACTCACTTCATTATGGGCAATGAAAATCCGCTGTTTAAAAAGGACAAAATCACCATTGAGGATGTGCTCGAACAGCCATTTATCCTCACCGAAAAAGGTATGAGTTATCGCCAAAGACTTGACGATTATCTTGCAAAAGAATCTATGGAAATCAATCCGTTTTTGGAAATCGGCGACACCGAACTCATTTGCCATTTGGTTGAAAAAAATATGGGAATCTCGTATCTTCCGGACTTCATTACTGACGAATATGTTGCCAAAGGCAAGGTTAAGCAATTTGAAGTTGACACCATCAGCGATGAAATTTGGATTCAGATGCTCTACCACAAAAGCAAATGGATTACTCCTGCAATGCAAACTGTTATGGATTACATCTGTTCAATATTATAACTAAAAAACCATTAAAAGCGTAAGACAACTCCTGCTATCTTACGCTTTTTATTATTATAGTTGAATTTAATTTCTATATACGATAAAAATCTTTTATGTTCAAACGCTTGAACATAAATTATTTTGGTGGTACACTGTTATTGAAATAAATAAAATAAAAAAATTTAAAGGGGTATTAAAATGAAAAAGATAATCAAAAGAGCGGCCTGCGCGGCACTTTCTGTGCTTATGATAGGCGGAGCGTTTGCAGGATGCAGTACACAGGACGACAAGAACGACGACAACAAGGTGTACAAGGTTGGTGTTTGTCAGCTTGTTCAGCACGCTGCACTTGACAAAGCAACAGAAGGTTTCCAAGCTGCAATCAAGGAAAAGTTGGGCGACAAGGTTGAAGTTGATGTTCAAAACGCATCAGGCGACACAGCAAACTGCACAACAATCGCAAACAAGTTTGTATCATCGGGCTACGACCTCATTATGGCAGTTGCAACGCCTGCACTTCAGGCTTGCACAACAGCAACCGCAGCATCACAAACACCGATTGTTGCAACCGCTGTTACACACTTTGGCACAGCACTCGACATTGATATGCCGGCTGACGGAGCAACAGGCATTAATGTAACAGGAACTACCGACCTTGCACCGCTTGACAAACAAGCAGAACAGCTTGCAACATTGTTCCCGGAGGCTAAAAAGGTTGGAATTCTCTACTGCTCGGCAGAGGCTAACTCAAAGCTTCAGGCAGACGAAATGACAAGCATTATGAGCAAAATGGGTCTTGATGTTAAATCATACACATTCACCGACTCAAACGATATTCAATCAGCTGCACAAAAAGCCGCAACATCATCGGATGTTCTTTACATTCCGACCGACAATATTGTTGCATCAAACGGTGCAATTGTTGACGAAGTTTGCCAAAGTGCAAACACACCAATCATCGGTGCCGAAGCAATGGCTTGCCTCAAATACAACGCTGTGGCTACATATTCAATCGATTATTATGAAATCGGCTACCAAGCAGGCTTGATGGCATACGATATTCTTGAAAACGGCAAAGACCCGGCAACAATGAATATTCAGTCACCGCAAAAACTTACATCAATGTACATTCCTGAAATGGCAAAGAAATACGGCGTTCTTGACAAGATTGAAAAGGACGGCACATACCAAGTTTTAGAAGCAGAAGCAGAAGAAGAATAAGCACTATACAAAACGACACCACTTCATAGCAAAGCGGTGTCGTTTTTTAGTTATGTTAGTTATGAATATATTGGAACGAAGCGGGTTTGGTTTTCATATTTCCGTTTTTATCAAACGAAATATCAACAACGCTTTTTGACACCGAATCATCATTAAAAACAACTTCGAATGTGAGGGTGTCTTTTATTTTTGTAAGGTCAACATCGGGATTTTCATCGAAAAGTTTGTAAAATGCGTCACTCATTTTCCAATTGATTCTGAAGCTTGCATCACCGGTTTTTTCAAGTTTCATACATCTGCGAAACCTGTCACCCGACAGAGATGCGTACTTCGTGTTGCGATTTTTGATATAGATATTTTCTAATTCATCGACATCGGCTAAAGTTTTACCGTCTATTCGCTTCAAATTTTCATCAAACAATGAATCTTCGGCAACGATTTCCATTTCGCCGTATTTTCGATTTGAATTTGTAACACGAATTTCCTTTACATTGGCGTAATCGTCCTCGCTCAAATCAAAGTCAAACGCACCGCAATAGACAGAATAAACAAGAGCATTTTCCATTCTTTCAATAGTCCAAAGCGTACCAAAATAAACTTCGTTTTCTCCGACAAAACCCTTAACAAGCCTGAAATCCTCATAAATTTGCTCTCTCATATCATTTATTTCAGCCTCGGATTTGTTTTTAATGCTCCATGCGCCGATTTGACAATACGGCGGTGAATCCACGCTTATATCACCGACATCCATTGCGTAGCTTTTTTCATCATTAGCATACACGATATTGACAAAACCCGGTGCGACCTTGCATGTTGCTGAATCTGATTGTGTCGGTGCCGAAATCGAATGTTCAGAGGTGAGCACCTTGTCTGTACCGATTAGGTCATTTACTCCCAAACCTGTCACAACAACAGCCAATGCCATAACCGATACCAAGCCCAAAATCACAGGCTTTTTTGACTTTTTCGTTTTGTTTTGAGCACCCTCAACCTTTGCCTTTAATCTTGTTTGCAAATGTGCATCGGGTTTTACAAAATCTAACGAATTTTTAAAATCATCATATTTCATTTTCGTAACCCTCCAATTCTAATTTCAGAATATCCCGTCCACGCTTCAATCGCATTTTTACACTCGACTGTGAAATTTTTAATGTATCGGCAATTTGCGACACGGAATAATCATAATAGTAATAAAGGATGACAGCAGTTTTATATTTTGGCGAAAGTTTAACTATCTTTTGCAAAATATCAATTCTGCTTTCGTTATTGATGTTTTCGCACTCACCGACAATCACAACATCATCAATGCAACAATTTTTATTTTCGCTTCTTTTAAGCATATCCTTGCACTGATTTTGCGTTACACGAATGAGCCACGCTTTTTGATGCTCATCTGTACCGTTGGGGAGTTTTTGCAACGCTTTGACAAAAACTTCCTGCAAGGCATCCTCGGCATCGTGCGAATTGCCAAAATACAAAAAGGCTATTTTATAAAGCATTTCTCCGTATTTTTGATACAATTTATCAAAATTTATCACTGTCATCATCTCCCTTCTCTACTATCAAAACGATTGTGAGGATAAAACGGTCACATAAAAATATTTCTGTAAATTAGGTAAATATTGAGAAAGCTTTTGAATTTCGTTTTCTTGCGAAGGAAGATGTATATAGATACCTCGACTGAGCAAAAAACGAAAAACGCCAAAAGCACCGCAAGTTCGATACTTACGGTGCTTTTACAATCTCTCCGTCAACACTTCGTGTTGCCACCTCTCTTTACAAGAGAGGCATAGTTCGGTTGATTATATTTTGGCGTGTTTCGGAAGCTTTATCAAATTTACGATGTTTTATTATTTATTGTTTTGCCGTCTACATACTGTGTGCCCGGTTCGGGTTTTTTGCCTGATTTGGCGGCAACAAGTTCATCACAGGTTACAAACTGATAACCCTTTTTGAGAAGAACGGGAACCATTCTTTCAAACGCATCTGCGGTTGAAGTGTAAATCTCGTGCATGAGAATTATATCACCGTCGGACACATTTTTTATAACGGCATTGTATACCTTATCGGCATTTCTGCTCTTCCAATCCTGAGTATCGAGTGACCAATAATAAAGCGGCATTTTTTCCTGCTTACAGGTGTTACGAATAAGATCCGTTGTTATTCCGCCCGGAGAACGGAACGCAGTAGGACGAACTCCGCAAGCCTTTTCAATAGCGTCGGACGCCTTTGTAATATCGGCAGGAGTAACATTTTTGCCGTAATGCTCGTGATTGTAGGTGTGGTTGCCGATTTGACAGCCGAGAGCCACCTTGCGCTTTACATTCTTTGTAAGATTTGAAGCGTTTGAGCCAAGCATAAAGAATGTTGCCTTGATGTGATATTTTTCGATTACATCAAGGATTTTGTCCGAAGCTCCATTATAGCCCGGTCCGTCATCAAATGTAACGGCAATCATAGGCTTTGTGGCGTCAACAGCGGCAATTCCTGCTGCATCAAGCACCTTTGCGGTTACAACCTTGCTCCACTTACCGGTGATTTTCTGCTCGTTAAAATAAACATAAGAACGAACGCGAACATTATATTCATCATTAACTTTAAGTTCCAAAATATCGGTAGAATCCGATTTTGCATTTTTGATGTTAATACTTTCTTTATCGCTGAAATCTTTTGACTTTGCATATTGAACATCATATCCGCCGCATTTTGGATTTGCCTGCCAGGAAATTCTGAGGGCGTTTGCCTGAACAGCCTCAACCTTAGCATTTTGTGCTTTAGGTACGGTGCAAGCTGAAACCTCTGTGAACTTTTCGCTTTCAACAAGTTTTTTCTTATGTTGCTTAAAAGCCTTTACAACAAATGTATATGCAGTGGAATCATCAAGATTTTTAACTGTGCAACCGAGCTTTTGCGGGTCTTTTACAGTCTTTATCTTTTTGAACTTATCACCTTTTTTCTGATAAACAAAATATCCGTCGGACGAACCTACTCTTTTCCACGAAAGTTTGACGGAATCCGACGAGGTGCCGACAATTTCCGGTGATTTAACAGGGCCTATATTTTGCGAAGAAACACCGCAAATTGCGATTAATCCCGCAAGCAAAATAACTGCCGTGAGCACCAAACCCGTCAATCTGATTTTTCTGGACATGACTTCCTCCAATTACTTAAGTTTGAAAACATTATACATCAAAAAATTTTTTTAATCAATAGAAAACATAAAATATTAATTAGTAAATATTTATAAAAATAATATACTAAATTTTTCCTAAAATATAACTTATTTTGTTGATTTTGAACAAAATATGTGCTATTATCTTATGCGGTATAAATTAGATACAAATAAAGAGGATTTTGGAGTAGATTCTCCTAGGAAAAGGGGCAAAAAAATGGAAATTATGATTGCATTTCTTGTCGTTTTCCCTTTCATCAGCGCATTGTTGCAGGGACTTACAAAAAACAACAAGACAAGAAAAATCATAACCTATGTATCTGCAGGCGCAATTATTTTTGCGGCTCTGATGTTTACCGTAACCTATTACACATTAGGCGGCGGACAAATGACATTCAACGAGGAAACACTCATAGGCGGCGTACCTTTTGTTGAAATTGTTGACTACCTGATGGTTGCCGGCGAAGTATTTTTAGTGGTACTCATCACCGTGCTTTCAATCAAGTACAAAAAATACTATGCGGCAATTTTGTCAATAGCACAAACAGGGCTTGAATTTTGGTATGAATTTTCGGGAATTAAGCCTGAAATTCAAATCAACAACCTGTATTGTGACCAACTAACAATCATTATGGTGATGATTGTTGCCGTAGTAGGCACGCTTATAACCGTATACGCATGCGGATATATGGACGATTATCACTACCATCACGGTGACGAAGTTAAGGACAGACGAGGCTTTTTCTTTGCGATTATGTATGTGTTCATCGGTGCAATGTTCGGTCTTGTTTTTTCAAACAACCTCATTTGGCTCTACTTTTTCTGGGAAGTAACAAGCGTTTGTTCATTTCTTCTCATCGGCTACACAAAGACAGGCGAAGCAATCAACAACTGCTTTAAGGCTTTGTGGATGAACCTTCTCGGAGGTTTGGGTATGGCTGTGGGTATTGTAATCTTCGGCATTAACCACGGCGTTACCGACTTGCAGAGCATACTCACACAAGACAAGTCACTTATAGTTTTACCGGTAATTTGTCTTTCATTCGGTGCTCTTACAAAAAGTGCACAACTTCCGTTTTCAAAATGGTTGCTCGGTGCAATGGTTGCACCTACTCCGTCATCGGCACTTTTGCACAGTGCAACAATGGTTAAAGCAGGCGTTTATCTTTTAATCCGTCTTGCTCCGGCTATGAGCGGAGAATTCAGCGGATATATGGTAGGTCTTGTAGGCGGTCTTACCTTCCTTGCAATGTCTATGCTTGCAATCACGGCATATGACGGCAAAAAAGTTTTGGCTTACTCAACACTTTCAAACCTCGGACTTATCACGGCTTGTGCCGGCATAGGTACGGAGGAAACCGTTTGGGCGGCAATTTTCCTTGTGATTTTCCACGCCGTATCAAAATCGCTTTTGTTCCAAACAGTCGGTTCTATTGAACATCAAACAGGTTCAAGAGATATAGAAACCATGCACGGCTTGGTAAGAAGATATCCATATCTCACATGGACTCTTGTTGTAGGTATTGCAGGTATGTTCCTTGCTCCGTTCGGTATGCTCGTTTCAAAATGGGCGGCACTCAAGGCATTTGTTGATACCGGTCTTGCAAGCGGCAGCACACTTGAAATCATCGTTTCCACACTTCTTGTGCTTTGCATTTGCTTCGGCTCGGCAACAACACTTTTCTATTGGTCAAAGTGGCTTGCTACCGTACTTTCATCAAACCCTACCGACAAGCGCCGCAAAAACACCATCACGGCAAATCAGTGGGCTTCGCTCTTTACTCACGCAGGTCTTATGATTCTTATTGTATTTGTGTTCCCGCTCATTTCAAAATTCGTAGTTAAACCGTATACGGCAAAAATATTCAACAGTGAGTATGCGGTTATTTCAAGCGAAAACATTGTGCTTACAATCCTTATGGTTGTATTTATCTTTGTTATTCCTATACTTACATATGTTCTTGTTGCAAAGAACAGACCGTTTCCTAAAGCAGAAAGATACTTTAACGGTATCGGTACTCCCGACCAAGTCGGCTTTATCGACTCGTTCGGCACTGAGAAAAAGGAATTCCTTACAAACTGGTATATGGAAGACATCTTCGGTGAAAGTCATATGTACAAACCGAGTGTTTATGTTTCAATATTCTTGATTGCGGCATTTACCGTTGCAACAATAGTAACAGGAGGTTTGTGCTAATGAAAAATATTGTTTTACCTATCATCAGTGCAGTACTTTACTTGATACTTGCTCCGTTTTTGGGTGCACTCCTTGCCGGAATTGACAGAAAAATCACCGCAAGAATGCAAGGCAGACAGGGACCGCCTGTTCTTCAGCCGCTTTACGATATAACAAAACTTATGAAAAAGCAAACAAAGGTTATCAACAGAGTTCAGATGCTTTATCTTCTCTCGTTCCTGTTTTTCATCATTGTAACCGGCTTGCTTTTCTTCGCAGGCTATGACATTATGCTTGTTCTCTTTACGCTCACAACCGCAAACATTTTCCTTGTAATCGCTGCATCAAGCGGTCACTCGCCGTATGCATTTATGGGTGCAAGCAGAGAACTTGTGCAGATGCTTGCATATGAGCCTATGGTTCTTATTGCGGCAATCGGATTTTACATTGCATCGGGAAGCTTCAGAGTGTCGGAAATCGCAACTCATGACAGTTTGCCTGCAATTGTTCTTTTGCCGGGTATCTTCCTCGGATTTGTATTTATCCTCACAATCAAACTCCGCAAGCACCCGTTTGACCTCTCAACCTCGCACCACGCTCACCAAGAGATGGTAAAAGGTATCACAACGGAATTCAACGGTCAGATGTTTGCGATTGTTGAAGTTTCGCACTGGTACGAAAACATCTTCCTTTTGGGGCTTTTGTCACTCTTCTTTCTCAATTCAAAACCGTGGAGCGTACTTCTTGCAATAGTTTGTATGGCTATCTGCTATTTTGCGGAAATTCTTATTGACAACACAAACGCAAGACTCAAATGGAAGCAAATGCTTGATAACACCTGGATTGTTACCGCAGTTTTGGGTGCACTCAACCTTATTGTTATTGAAGTGCTTAAAGGCAAGGGGGTAATATAAATGGCAGATGTAACAAAATCACCTTGGATTATGCACTATGACGGAAGCTCATGCAACGGATGCGACATTGAGGTTCTTGCGTGCCTAACTCCATTATATGACATAGAACGCTTTGGTATTATCAATACAGGAAATCCAAAGCATGCGGACATTTTGCTTATCACAGGCTCAGTCAACTCACAGAACGAAAGTGTTGTTAAGCAAATATACGAGCAAATGACAGAGCCAAAGGTTGTGTGTGCAATCGGAATCTGTGCCTGCAACGGCGGCGTTTTCAAAGACTGCTACAATGTTCTCGGCGGTGTTGACAAGGCTATCCCGGTTGACATTTATGTACCGGGCTGTGCCGCAAGACCACAATCCATCATTGACGGCGTTGTAAAATCACTTGAATTGCTCAAAGAAAAAAGCGAAAAGTTAAAAGAAAAGAGAAGGCAGGTAAAGGAGGCACTCAAGGATGAATAACTACAACGATTTTGCAATCACAAAGGTCACCAAAGATGAACTTTATGACATTATGCAAAAGAAATATGAGGACGGCTACCGTCTTTCACAAATTTGCTCCGTTGCCTTTGAGGGATATAACGAGGTAATTTACTCTGTCAACAAAGAATATCTTATGGAAAACTACAAGATTGACCTGCCGATTGACGAGGAAATTAAGAGTTTTTCGGACATCTTCCCTGCCGCAACCCTTTACGAAAACGAAATCAAGGAACTTTGGGGCGTCAAAGTTATCGGTATGAGCATTGACTACCACGACAAGTTTTACAGAATAAAAGAAGAAACACCGTTCAAAAAGCAAATCACGGTTATAAAAAAGGAGGACAAAAAGGATGAGTAAACAATCAATTATTCCTTTCGGACCTCAACACCCTGTTTTGCCGGAGCCTATCCACATTGACCTTGTGCTTGAAGACGAAAAGGTTGTGGAAGCTGTTCCGTCAATCGGCTTTGTTCACAGAGGACTTGAAATGCTCGCAGAAAAGCGAGATTTTAACGACTACCAATATGTTGTTGAAAGAACCTGCGGTATTTGTTCGTTTGGTCACGGACTCGGTTATTGTGAAACACTTGAAGCAATATTCAAAGCCGAAGTGCCAGAAAGAGCAAAGTTTTTGCGTACATTTTGGTTTGAAATGAGCCGTATACACTCTCACCTTTTGTGGCTCGGTCTTCTTGCAGACGCATTCGGATTTGACGCATTGTTTATGCAAGCGTGGAGAATGAGAGAAAAAGTACTTGATATGTTTGAAGAATCAACAGGCGGCCGTGTTATCTTTTCGGTTAACAAAATCGGCGGTGTCCTCAAAGATATGGACAGCAGTATGATTAACAGCTTTGTTGACATACTGAACGGTATGGAAAAAGACATCAGAAAAATGACAAATGTTTTTCTCAACGACTATTCTGTTCAAAAAAGGCTCAAAGGTGTAGGTATTCTCACAAAAGAGGATGCACACAGATTGAATGCCGCAGGTGCTATGGCAAGAGCAAGCGGCATTGAAATGGATATGAGAAAGACAGGCTACGAAGCATACGACAAGATTGATTTTGACATTATCACATCAAACGACTGTGACGGCTATGCGAGATGCGCCGTAAGAATCGGCGAAATCTTCCAATCAATCGAAATCATTCGCCAATGTGCTCAAAAAATGCCGCAGGGTGCAATTTGCAATCCGCAAAAGGGCAATCCGAACGGCGAAGCGTTTGTAAGAATAGAACAGCCTCGAGGGGAAACAATTTACTACGCAAAGGCAAACGGAACAAAATTCCTTGAAAGATTCAGAATCCGTACTCCTACCTTTACAAACATTCAATCGCTTATTCATATTTTGCCGGGCAGTGAACTTGCCGATGTACCTATTCAGGTACTCACCATCGACCCGTGCATAAGCTGTACGGAAAGATAAGGAGGAGTAAGATATGAAGCTTATGGATTTTACCGGCTTTGCTCTGAAAAACCTTTTTTCCAAGCCGGCTACAAAAAATTATCCTGCCGAACCTGCGGTTTATCCGGAGCGTTCAAGAGGACACATTGAAATTGACATAGACAACTGCATTATGTGCGGAATGTGCCAAAGAAAGTGCCCATCTGGTGCAATCAAAGTTGACCGTGCAACAAGAACCTGGTCGATTGAAAGAATGGGTTGTGTGCAGTGCGAAAACTGTGTTTCGGGCTGTCCGAAAAAGTGTCTGCACATCAAACCGGGATATACCGAACCAAGCACAATCAAAACCGTTGACAGTTATTCACAACCTATTCCCGAACCGCCAAAGGAAGAAAAAGCCGAAACAAAAGACGCATCTGCTCTTACATCGGGCAAGATTAAAAACGATATGAGCAAGTGTATTCTTTGCGGACTTTGTGCAAGGAAGTGCCCGTCAAACGCCATCACAGTTGACAGAAACGAGAAAACTTGGAGCATCAACCGTGACGAATGCGTGCAATGCGGTGCGTGCATTGAAGCTTGCTTGAAATTCCACAGTTTGAGCTATGCAAAAGATGACGGTGAAAGCGGACAAGTAACCTACAAAAAGGAAGCGTAAAGCATTACTAAAAAATACACCTTTTCAGGTATCGTTCAGGGTATCGGATTTCGCCCCACAGCCCTGAGGCTCGCACAAGAGCTTGACATAAAAGGCGAAGTGAAAAACACAGGCGGTAATGTTGAAATTATCGCACAGGCAGAAAATGAGGCGTTGGAGGAATTTATCCGACGCCTTATCGGTATGTTTAACATAACATCATACAACGAAGAAAAAATAAACAACAAAAGCTACACGGAATTTAAAATCATCCATTCTACAAATGACAACGACATTCCGTTCATCACTCCCGATTTGGCAACCTGCCCAAATTGTGAAAAAGAACTTAAAGACGAAAACAACCGCAGATTCAAACACCCGTTTATAAGTTGTATCAACTGCGGAGCAAGATATACCATAATCAACTCTCTGCCATACGACAGAGAAAACATTACAATGAGCGTGTTCCCTCTTTGTAACGAGTGTCAAAAGGAATACACAACACCGCAGAATATCAGGTGTCACGCACAGACCATTGCGTGCAACGACTGCGGACCTGCAACAAATATCACAATCAATGAAGCTGTGCAGACGCTGAAAAGCGGTGAAATCCTTGCAATCAAGGACATCGGAGGCTATCACCTATCGTGCCTATGCGAAACAGAGTGTGCAACAAAACTCCGTGAAATCAAAGGCAGAGAAACAAAGCCGTTTGCGGTTATGTTCAAGAACATTAACGAAATTGCCGAATACTGCGAAATATCCGACAAGGAAAGAGAACTCCTGCTGTCCCCTGCACGGCCGATAGTTTTGCTGAAAGCGAAAAAAGAATTTCCTGTCGGAGTGTGCGACAATTCTGACTTTATAGGTGCGTTTTTGCCGTGCAATCCGATACAAATACTTATACTCGACTGCATATCGCCGCTCATAATGACAAGTGCAAACTTATCGGGCGAGCCGATAGTAATCGATGATGAAGAAATCAAAAAATTCGGCGTGAAAATTTTATCTCACAACCGAGAAATACTAACACCGCTTGACGACAGCGTGGTGCAAATCAACGCAGGTGAGGTGCAATTTATCCGCCGTGCAAGAGGTTATGTTCCGCTTGCAATAGATGTGGGAATTAAGGCGAAAAGCAACATTCTTGCACTTGGCGGCGACCTAAAAAGCAGTTTTGCAATAATGCACGGCAACTATGTTTATCCGTCGCAATACTTCGGCGATTTGGAAGACGCAAAATGTTTTGAAGCATACAAAAGTAACATTGACCGTTTTTGCAAACTCCACAGCTTTACACCTGAAAAAGCCGTTTGCGATATGCACCCGATGTACTATTCATCAACGGCAATGCAAACAAGCGGCAAATATCAGCACCATTTGGCACACGCATACAGCGTTATTGCCGAACACAAGCTAAAAGGCAATGTGTTAAGCTTTGTTTTTGACGGCACAGGCTACGGCACAGACGGTGCAATTTGGGGCGGTGAAGTGTTCTTCAACACAGAAAGAGTTGAGCACCTTGAATACACAAAGATGCTTGCAAGTGACGAGATTTCAAAAAATGCGGACATCTGCCTTGCCTGCTATGACGGAAGCAATCCGCTTGTAAAAAGTGCGATTGAGCACAACATAAACACGGTGAACTCATCAAGTATGGGCAGACTGTTTGACGCCGTGGCGGCTGTACTTAACATCTGCCACTACAACACCTATGAGGGCGAATGTGCCATTGCACTTGAACGCACGGCACGAAAAGCAAGCACGGCTTTTGAACTTACTCCTACCCTATCACCAAAAGCCATAATTGAAGAAATCAAAAACGCAAACGCGCCAAAGGAAGAAATTGCACTTGGATTTCATCATATGCTTGCAAGATTGATATTGAATATTTCAAAAAAACACAACGCAAAACAGATCACGCTCAGCGGAGGTTGTTTCAACAACCGAATACTTACCGAGCGAACCTTTGAGCTTTTGAAGCAAAACAACATAAAAGTACACATAAACAACAAGGTGCCGTCAGGCGACCAAGGACTCTGCCTCGGTCAAGCATATCTTGCGGCACTTGACGAACAGGAAGAAGGATAATTATGTGTGTTGCGGCACCCGGAAGAATAATTGAAATAAACGGAAACACGGCAAAAATCGACTACTCATCAAACATCACAACCGTCAACAAAGGCATAGTTGACTGCAAGGTGGGAGATTGGGTTTTGGTTCACGCAGGGCTGATAATTCAGGTTTTGCCCGAAAACGAAGCGGAATATATGGTTGACCTATTCAAAGACCTTGAGGAACTTGGACAATGAACATAAACGATGTTATAAAAGCACTCAAAGAATATGACGGCGAAGAAATCACGCTGATGGAGGTTTGCGGAACTCACACCGCATCAATCAGCGAAAATGCCATTCCGTCACTTATAAGCGACAAAATTCATCTTATCAGCGGCCCGGGTTGCCCTGTATGTGTTACGGTTTCGGACTATGTTGACAAGTTGATTGAACTTGCACTTGACGGCAATGTAATAGTTACATTCGGTGATATGATTAGAGTTCTGGGCAGTAAAAAAGCCCTCAAAGACATAAAGTTTGAGGGTGCCGACATAAGAATGGTATATTCCCCGACGGAAACGATTGAACTTGCAAAGGCTGAACCGAACAAAAACTTTGTGTTTGCGGCAGTCGGATTTGAAACCACAACGCCGATATATGCACTATTGCTTGACGAAATCATAAAGCAAAAAATAGAAAATGTGCAACTTTTGACCGCACTGAAAACTATGCCGAATGTTATTGCCACGCTTTGCGAAAGCGATAACAAGATTGACAGTTTTATTGCCCCGGGGCATGTTGCGGTTATTACGGGAAGCAACGCATTTGTGCCTCTTGCCGAAAAATACAATTTGCCGTTTGCTGTCAGCGGATTTGAAGCGGAAGAAATACTTGCATCAATATATGCACTTATTAAACTTCGCAAACAAGGTAAAGTAATCAACCTTTACAAATCAGCGGTAACAAGCGAAAGAAACGAAAAAGCATTTGAAATTGTGCACAAATATTTTGAAGAATATGATGCACCGTGGCGAGGATTGGGCATTATAAAAGGCTCGGGAATGGCTCTGAAAAACGAATTTGCAAAATATGATGCAGGCTCAAGAGAACTCACGAACGATTATTCATACCAAAAAGGATGCTTGTGCGGCGAGATAATTTCAGGAAACAAGAAGCCGACCGACTGCCCTTTATACAACAAAATCTGCACACCCGAAAATCCAAAAGGTGCTTGTATGGTGAGCAATGAGGGCACTTGCCACAACTACATAACTAACAACAGGAAGTAAAAATATGAAAATCACATTATCACACGGAAGCGGCGGCAAGGCTACAAGCGAGCTGATAGACAAAATTTTTGCACGCAGCTTTTCAAACCCGATACTGAATATGATGGAGGACAGTGCGGTTGTTGACGGACACCGAAAAATCGCAATAACAACCGACAGTTTTGTTGTGACTCCCCTGTTTTTTAACGGCGGCGACATCGGCAGATTAGCCGTTTGCGGAACGGTAAACGACCTGCTTATGCGAGGTGCCGTGCCTAAATACATCACATCCGCATTCATCATCGAGGAGGGTGCAGACACCAAAACGCTTGAACGCATTGCAAAATCAATGGCTGAAACTGCGGCAGAAGCCGGAGTTACCGTTGTTGCCGGCGACACAAAGGTTATCGAGGGCAACGGCGGCGTGTACATCAACACCGCAGGGGTTGGCTTCGTTGACAACGAAAACATTGTTTCAACAAACTTGCATGACGGCGACTGTGTAATTGTAAGCGGAACTATGGGCGACCACCACGCAACAATTCTTTCTGCAAGAATGGAAATCAAAAACAACATAAAATCGGACAATGCTCCGCTGACCGACATTGTAAAAAACCTGATTGACGGCGGAATTGACCTCCACTGTATGCGTGATGTTACAAGAGGCGGACTCGGAACGGTACTCAACGAACTTGCAAACGCTTCCTGCAAAGGAATTGAGATAAAAGAAAGTGCAATTCCGATCAGCGATGAAGTCAAGGCATTTTCAAAAATCCTGGGACTTAACATTTTGCATATGGGCAACGAGGGCAAGCTGGTTGCGATTGTACCGAGCGAGCAAGCTGACAAGGCGGTACAATTAATGAAGCAGAGCAAATACGGCGAAAATGCCGCAATAATCGGCAAAGTAACAAACGGTGACGGCGTAACGCTTATTACTCCGCTTGGCGGACAAAGAAAAGTAAATGTGCTGATTGGTGAGGGATTGCCGAGAATTTGCTGATACACAAAACAAAAAGATGAGCCGCATTAAAAACACGGTTCATCTTTTTTATGCATGATATGCAGAGAGGATTTATTTAATCTTATCAAATGCCTGTTCAAGGTCGGCAATAATATCATCAATATGCTCTGTGCCGATTGAAAGGCGGATTGTGTTTGACTTGATGTTCTGTTCTGCAAGTTCCTCAGGGCTGAGCTGTGAGTGAGTTGTTGTTGCAGGGTGAATAACAAGTGACTTAACATCTGCTACATTTGCAAGGATTGAGAAGATTTGAAGCGAGTCAATGAACTTCTTTGCTTCTGCTTCGCCGCCCTTGATTTCAAATGTAAAGATTGAGCCGGCACCGTTAGGGAAATATTCATTGTAAAGTGCCTGATACTTAGGGTTAAGTGACGGGTGATTTACTTTTTCAACAAGCGGATGATTGTTGAGGTATTCTATAACTTTCTTTGCATTTTCAACATGACGCTCTACACGAAGTGAAAGAGTTTCTGTTCCCTGAAGAAGAAGGAATGCGTTGAAAGGCGAAATTGTAGCACCTGTATCACGAAGAATGATTGCACGAATGTAAGTTACAAATGCCGCAGGGCCTACGGCATCTACAAAGCTTATGCCGTGATAGCTTGGATTTGGATCTGCGATTTGCGGGAATTTGCCCGAAGCCTTCCAATCAAACTTGCCGCTGTCTACGATAATACCGCCGAGAGTTGTACCGTGACCGCCGATGAACTTTGTTGCGGATGAAGCAATAATATCCGCACCGAGTTCGATTGGACGAAGAAGATATGGAGTTGTGAATGTATCGTCAACTACAAGCGGAATGTTGTGCTTGTGTGCGATTTCGGCAACTGCTTTAATATCGATAATGTTTGAGTTTGGATTGCCCAATGTTTCAATAAAGATAGCCTTGGTGTTGTCCTGAATTGCATCTTCAAAATTCTGAACATCGTCAGGGTCAACAAATGTTGTTGTAACACCGCTGTGTGGAAAAGTGTGTGCAAGATAATTGTATGTGCCGCCGTAAATTGTCTTTGCGGCTACAATATGGTCACCTGCAGAAGCAAGTGCCTGAAATACATAAGAAATTGCCGCTGCACCCGAAGCAGTTGCCAAACCTGCTACACCGCCCTCAAGAGCTGCAAGTCTTTGCTCAAGAACATCCTGTGTACTGTTTGTAAGTCTGCCGTAAATATTACCTGCATCTGCAAGACCGAATCTTGCCTGAGCGTGATCGCTGTTGCGGAAAACATAAGATGTTGTTTGGTAAATCGGCACTGCTCTTGCGTCTGATGCTGGGTCCGGTGATTCCTGTCCTACATGAAGTTGTAATGTTTCAAATTTATAATTAGCCATGATAATAATTTCCTTTCAAGTTAAAAAATGTTTTTGTGATAATCGGTTTTAATAAATCAACAGCAAAAACACATTCGCCCAAAACGGAAATTTTGGCGTAACAATCGTTCAAATAAATTGTTCATAACCAATCTCCTATTGCCTACTGCACAAGTAGGCTTTGTTGTTATGTTTGCATTATAACCTATAAAACCCACTATGTCAATAGGTTTTATATATTTTTTTCAAAAAACTTGACAACACCCCTTTTATATGGATAATGATAATAGGTGATATAATGAATAAAGAACAGTTATTATATATATTAGAAGGTGTAAAAAACGGCGGATTATCCCCTGCCGAAGCGCTGAACAAAATTAAACTTGCACCGTATGAAGATATAGGCTTTGCAAATGTTGACACCTCACGCTCACTCCGTCACGGGGTAGGAGAAGTGATATACGGCGAGGGCAAGACCGCCGAGCAAATAAAAGCGATAGCACAAAAGCTGATTGACAGCGGAGAAAAAACGGTGCTCATCACAAGAATTAACAAAGAAAAGGCAGAAGATATAAACAAAACCATACCGCTTGACTATGATGAAGAAGCAAGGACGGCGGTTGCCGGAACTATGCCAAAGCCGAACGGAAAAGGCAAAATAGTTGTTTGCTGTGCAGGAACATCAGATTTGTACTGTGCAAAAGAAGCGGTAATCACGGCAAAAGCATTTGGCAACGAAGTTGTTGAAATGTATGATGTCGGCGTTGCGGGAATACACAGACTGCTTGACAAAGCAGAAATTTTATCAAACGCAACGGCTGTTATTGCAATTGCCGGAATGGAGGGCGCACTTGCAAGTGTTGTTGGCGGACTTGCCTCCTGCCCTGTTATCGCAGTGCCTACAAGCGTTGGCTACGGTGCAAGCTTTGGCGGAGTTTCGGCTCTTTTGACTATGCTCAACAGCTGTGCAAGCAATGTCAGCGTTGTGAATATCGACAACGGCTTCGGTGCGGCATACATAGCAAGTATGATAAATCATCAGGAATAACATATGAAAAGTTTATATTTAGAATGTAATATGGGTGTGGCAGGCGATATGCTGTGTGCTTCTTTGCTTGACACACTTGATACAAAAAGCAAAGAATATATAATAAATAAATTAAATACATTATTAAGTGATGTAACCGTAAGTCTTAGAGAAGTAAGCAAAAACGGAATTCGTGCAACAAAATTTGATGTTGACATAAAAAAAGACGGACACACTCACACGAGCATATCCGAAATATACAATATTATTGACAGTTTTGACATTCCGCAACAAGTCAAGAAAAATGCAAAAGCTGTTTACAAATTAATTGCCGAGGCAGAAAGCAAGGTACACGGCACAACGGTTGCCGATGTTCACCTGCATGAAGTCGGTGCAAAGGATGCTGTAATCGACATCACCGCCTGCTGTTTGCTGATTGATTATTTGCAAATTGACAAAATCGTGTGCTCACCGATTGCAACAGGCTTTGGCGAAGTCAAAACGGCTCACGGAATTATGCCTGTTCCCGCACCCGCAACAGCGGAATTGTTAAGCAAGATACCGTGCTTTACGGGCGACATAAAAAGTGAGCTGACAACTCCGACAGGTGTGGCACTTGTCAAATTCTTTGCAAACGAATTTTCCGCTTCAAACGGCGAATACGAAAAAATCGGTTACGGTGCCGGCACAAAAGACTTTGAAAAGCCAAACATTATAAGGGCTTTTATCAAAGAAAACGACACCGACACGGTGTTTGAACTTCGCTGTCAAATCGACGATATGACGGGCGAGGAACTCGGATATGCACTGAAAAAAATGTTAACCCTCGGTGCAAAAGACGCATACATCAAGCCGATTGTTATGAAAAAGAGCAGACCGGCATTTGAATTTACGGTCATCTGCTCCCCTTCCGACAAAGACGAACTTACAAAGCAGATGTTCAAACACACAACCACGCTTGGCATAAGGCAGATTGAGTGTATTCGTGCAATTCTCAACAGAAAAATATACGAAAAAAACGGTGTTTGCATCAAGCGTTCGCACGGCTACGGCACACAAACCGAAAAAATTGAATTTGATGACATTGTAAAAATTGCGGAAGAAAACAACATTTCGGTTTTTGAAGCAAGAAAAATGATTGAAAAATAAAAAAGCCCCTGTAAAGATTTTCTCTTTACAGGGGCTTGTGCTATATTATCTTGCTTTTGTTGCGATTTCGGTTACGATTCTTGAAAGGAATTCGTCAACAGAGGTTGCACCCTCGTCACCGTCCTTTCTTGAACGAACAGAAATTGTGTTTGCCTCGATATCCTTATCGCCAACGATAATCATATAAGGAACTTTTTCCATTTGTGCGGAACGAATCTTGAAGCCTGTCTTTTCGCTTCTGTCATCAAGTTCGCAACGAACGCCTGCTGCCTGAAGTTTTGACATAACCTCACGGCAATAATCCTGATGTCTGTCTGCAACAGGAAGGAACTTAACCTGAACAGGAGAAAGCCAAGTTGGGAATGCACCTGCATACTTCTCGATAAGGAGAGCAAGGGTTCTCTCGTAGCAACCGATTGATGTTCTGTGGATGATATAAGGATTTTTCTTTTGACCGTCCTTGTCTACATATTCCATACCGAACTTTTCTGCAAGCATCTGGTCGATTTGAATTGTAACAAGAGTATCTTCCTTGCCAAATACATTCTTGATTTGAATATCAAGCTTCGGTCCGTAGAAAGCAGCTTCGCCGATACCGATTTTGTAATCAATACCGAGGTCGTCAAGAATAGTTTTCATAACGCCCTGTGCTTCATCCCACTGCTCTTTTGTGCCAATATACTTTCCTGTATCTTCAGGGTCCCACTGTGAGAAACGATAGGTCAAATCCTCTTTGAGTCCCAAAACATCCATCATATAGTTTGTAAGTTCAAGGCAAGCCTTGAATTCGTCCTCAAGCTGATCGGGACGACACATCAAGTGACCCTCTGAAATTGTGAACTGACGAACACGGATAAGACCGTGCATTTCGCCCGATGCCTCGTTACGGAAAAGAGTTGATGTTTCGTCATATCTGAGCGGAAGGTCACGGTATGATCTTGCTCTGTTGAGATATGCCTGATATTGGAACGGGCAAGTCATAGGACGGAGTGCGAAAACTTCCTTGTCCTTTTCCTCATCGCCGAGAACAAACATACCTTCCTTATAGTGATCCCAGTGACCTGAAATCTTATAAAGGTCCGATTTTGCCATAAGAGGAGTTTTTGTAAGCAACCAACCTCTCTTTTCTTCCTCGTCCTCTACCCAACGCTGGAGAGTTTGGATAATTTTTGTACCCTTTGGAAGAAGAATAGGCAAGCCCTGACCGATGTAATCAACTGTTGTAAAGAGTTCGAGCTCTCTGCCGAGTTTATTGTGGTCACGCTTTTTAGCCTCTTCAAGAGCTGCAAGATGTTCTTCAAGCATTGAAGCCTTAGGGAATGCGGTACCGTAAACACGGCAAAGCATCTTGTTTTTCTCATCGCCTCTCCAGTAAGCGCCTGTGCACTGGGTCAGCTTAAATGCCTTTACAACCTTCATATCCATAAGATGAGGGCCTGCGCAAAGTTCTGTAAATTCGCCTTGTTCATAAAAACTGATTGGTTCGCCTTTTTCTGCGTGTTCCTTAATAAGTTCAATCTTGTAAGGCTCGTTCTTGCTTTCCATAAGAGCGATTGCTTCATCAACAGGAAGTTCAAATCTCTTGATTTCAGGATTTTCCTTAACAATCTTTTTCATTTCGGCTTCAATCTTTGTCAAATCCTCAGGTGAGAATGACTTTTCAACATCGAAGTCATAGTAAAATCCGTTGTCGATTGCAGGACCGATAGTAAGTTTTGCTTCCGGATAAAGGCGTTTAACAGCCTGTGCCATAATATGAGAAGCGGTGTGGTTGAATGCCTTTCTGCCGTCCTCATCGTCAAATGTGAGTATTTCAAGGCTTGCGTCGGTATCAATAACTGTTCTCAAATCTTTAACTTCGCCGTTGATTTTGCAACAGGTTGCGTTTCTGAAAAGTCCCATAGAAATGTCTTTTGTGATGTCGGCAGCCGTTTTTGCTTCATTATACTCTAAAACAGAGCCGTCTTTTAATGTGATTTTCATAATCTCATTCCTCCTTAAAAATAAAAAAATCACCCTGATAAACAGGGTGAATAAATATCCACGGTTCCACCTGAATTGCGATAAAAAATATCGCCGCTCAATGCTCTGTAACGGGAGCACCCGACCTGTATTAAAGGTACTCAGAGGCGGTAACAGACTATGTTTGATACATCCTTTCACCTGCCGGATGCTCTCTGAAATCTCGCAAAGAATGCCGTGTCCTCATCAAAGATTTTGCTTTTGAATGTATAATAGCACTGTTAATTTTGTTTGTCAAGCAACATTTTTAAAATTTCTAAACACAGTACCTTACGCAAAATATTTTCTTGACAAATACTATATATTGAAGTATTATATTTGTGACATTCTGTATATAAACCTATTGTATATGTGGCTTACAAATGTCAAAATTGCATAAAACTGTACCTTTTCTGATGAAATTAACAATTATGTAAAAATTTAGAACAGAAGGAGGTGCTATTGATATGAAAGTAAGTATTATTGTTGCAATAATTATTGCACTTGTATGCGCCGTGCTTTTCGCCGTCCTCGGATTTTTATTCGGTTATAACAAAAGAGGAAAAGATGACGAAACAACAAAGGGCAACGCACAAGAAGAAGCAAATAAGATTTTGAATAACGCTCTTTCCGAAGCTGAAAAGACAAAGAAAACACAGCTTATGGAAACAAAGGACGAAATCCACAGACTTCGTTCCGACGCGGACAAAGATATACGCGAAAGACGAAACGAAGTTCAAAAACAAGAAAAAAGACTTAACCAGCGTGAGGAATATCTTGACAAAAGATCCGACACCTTGGAAAAGAAAAATGAAGCTTTAAGTGAAAAAATTAAGGCTGCTGATGACAAATTACTTGAAATCGATGGCATCAAGAAAAGTCAGTTTGATATGCTTGAAAGAATTTCGGGCTTATCACAAGAGGATGCGAAAGCTCAACTTATGAGTTCACTCGAATCCGAGCTTGATATTGAAAAAAGCAAGAGAATCCTTGAACACGAGCAGATGATTAAAGACCAAAGCGATGTCATCGCAAGAGAAATCATCGGCACTGCAATTCAGCGTTGTGCGGCTGACCACACCGCCGAAACCACCGTATCGGTTGTTTCGCTTCCGTCAGACGAAATCAAAGGACGCATTATCGGCAGAGAGGGCCGTAACATCCGCTCTATTGAAAAAATCACCGGTGTTGAACTCATTATTGACGACACGCCGGAGGCTATCACGGTAAGCTCATTTGACCCTGTAAGACGAGAAATCGCCCGCCTTACACTTGAAAGATTGATTCAAGACGGTCGTATTCATCCTACAAGAATTGAAGAGATGTACGAAAAGTCAAAGAGAGAAATCAATCAAACAATCAAAGCAGAGGGTGAAAAAGCCGTTATCAATGCAAACTGCGGTTCTATCCATCCTGAACTTGTAAAGCTTTTAGGTAAACTCAAATACCGTACATCATACGGACAAAGCGTACTTAAACACTCACTTGAAGTTTCATACATTGCAGGTCTTATGGCTGCCGAACTCGGAGCAGATGAAAAGCTTGCAAGAAGAGCAGGTCTTCTTCACGATATAGGCAAGGCTCTTGACCATGAAATGGAAGGAAGCCACGTCGCTCTCGGTGTTGAATACGCAAGAAAGTACAAAGAAAGCGAAGCTGTTGTTCACGCAATTCAGGCTCACCACGGTGATGTTGAATGCAAGACAATAGTTGCATGCCTTGTACAGGCTGCCGACGCAGTTTCTGCCGCAAGACCGGGTGCAAGAAGAGAAAACATTGAGCACTATATCAAACGCTTGCAGCAGCTTGAAGAAATTTCAACAAGCTTTAACGGCGTAGAAAAAGCATACGCCATTCAGGCAGGCCGTGAAGTAAGAGTTATGGTTAAACCTGATGTTATTTCCGACCAAAAGATGCCATACATTGCACACGAAATCGCAAAGAAAATTGAAGAAGAAATGGAATATCCGGGTCAAATCAAGGTTAATATCATCCGTGAAAGCAGACACTCAGATGTTGCAAAATAGTACAAATTAACTATTACAATCAATAGGGTTGCCGTGCGGTAGCCCTATTTGCTTTAAGAAGGGACAAAATTATGATTAAACATATTGTATGTTTTAAACTCAAAGACAACAGCGAAGAAGAATGTAACAAAACCGCAGATATTTTACGCTCAATGGAGGGCAAAGTAGACCTCATTCGTGACATTGAAGTAGGCGTTGATTTTTTACATTCGGAGCGTTCATACGATATTATTTTACAAGTTGTTTTGGACGACAAAGAAGCTCTTGAAAAATATCAAAACGACGAATATCACTGCAATGTTGTAAAAAAGCACATGCATGCTGTTCGTGAATCATCCGTTGCAATAGATTACAATATTTAACAAATACATCTCGGCACTCAATTAAAAATGAAAAAAGGAGAGGATCGGCTATGTTCAGAATTTTAGTAGTGGAAGATGACGCAGACCTTAACAGCGCCGTTTGCACATATTTGAGA
The DNA here is from genome assembly GCA_900539325.1 of uncultured Eubacterium sp. Taxonomy (GTDB): domain Bacteria; phylum Bacillota; class Clostridia; order Oscillospirales; family Acutalibacteraceae; genus Eubacterium_R. The sequence continues at coordinate 31,788 of UQCC01000004.1, read as the reverse complement.
AAAAACGGCTTTGATGCAGAGGGCTGTTACAATACAACACAGGCATACAGTGCTATGTACGATAATGTGCACGATTTGATTATATCGGACATTATGATGCCCGGCGAAGACGGCTTTGAATTTGCCAAAAACATCCGAAAACTAAGCACAAATATTCCTATTTTGTTTATGACTGCAAGAGATGACATTGCATCAAAACAATTAGGATATAATTTAGGAATTGACGACTATATGGTTAAGCCTGTAAATTTGGACGAGCTCATTATGCGAATTAACGCCCTGCTCCGCCGTGCCAAAATAGCCGAAAGCAAAAAAATCACAATAGGCAAGCTGAGCATAAACGCAGACGAGCGCAGCGTTCTTTATGACGGTGAAGAAATTAATCTTACATCAAGAGAATTCAACATCATTTATAAAATGCTGTCCTATCCTAAAAAAACATTTTCACGCACACAGCTGATGGACGAGTTTTGGGGAACGGATACAACATCGGGAACGAGAACCGTTGATGTTTATATGACAAAACTGCGTGACAAATTCTCAAAATGCAAAGAATTTGAAATCGTGACGGTTCACGGCTTAGGCTACAAGGTGGTTATAAATGAAAACCAAAAATAAAGCAAAGCCCACACAAACCTGCGATTTAAAACGAGGAAGAGTAAATTACAAATACCACATAAGAAATGTCATAAATTCATTTTTATTTATGGCATTGCTTGTTTGCTTTTCAACTTTAGGAACTGTAAGTGTACTGCGGGCGGCAGATGAAAAAATTCCATTTTTTGATACGGACAAAAATTTTGGTGAATTACTGTTTTTTTCAATAATTCTTATAATTTTTTACACTGTTTGGCAGTTGGTATTTACTCGACTTATGATTGAAAAGCCTACAAAAGAATTTGCAAACGCAAGCGAAAAGGTTATACATGGCGATTATTCCGTAAGAATCGATATGGATAATCTTTATCTCGGAAGTTTGGAATTTATGAACATCGCCGACAATTTCAACACAATGGTTGAGCAACTCGGCAAGGTTGACAGCCTAAGCAACGATTTTATAGCAAATGTATCCCACGAGCTTAAAACCCCGCTTGCGGTAATTCAATCATATTCGACTATTTTGCAAAATACAGATTTAAGTGCAGAAGAACGACAGGAGTATTTGAGCAAAATATCAGCCTCAACTCAACAACTTTCTGCTCTCGTTTCAAATATTTTAAAGCTGAACAAAATTGAGAACAATCAAACCGAAGCAAAATTTGAACGATATAACCTTTCATCTCAGTTGTCGCATAGTCTGCTCGACTTTGAGGAAATGTGGGACAAAAAAGACATAAATATTGAATTTGCGGTTGAAGACGATGTTTTTATATATTCCGACAAAGAACTTATGAAGATTGTATGGTCAAATTTATTCTCAAATGCAATAAAATTTACGCCGAACGGCGGAACAATTTCTGTTATATTGAAAAAATCAGCAAATCAAATTAATGTTAGCATTAAAGATACCGGCTGTGGAATGAGTAAGGAAACACAAGAGCACATATTTGAAAAATTTTACCAAGGAGATACATCTCATTCTGAAAAAGGCAATGGGCTCGGACTTGCATTGGTAAAAAGAATAATTGATTTAACCGATAACAAAATTGCTGTAAAAAGCGAAATCGACTGCGGAACCGAATTCACAGTATCAATCATCCAAACCGACAAAGTATGACACTTTGTCGGTTTTCATTTGTGCACTATATATATAATTATAAATAATATTTATATATAATAATAATTGACAATATATTTGAATAATGATATTATAAATACTGACAATTTAACTGAAATCGGAGGTTACTCTTAATGGATCAAATAACAGAAAACAAAGATATTGAAATAGATCTCGGCAAAATCTTTTACAAGATGCGCAACAAGTTTATTTACATTATCATCTTTACGATAGTTGCCGCTATTGTTTCGGGACTTATTACACATTTTTGCGTTAAACCAAGATATTCGGCTACAACAAAAATGTATGTATATTCAAACACAGACCGAATTTCAACCGACTCAACAATTACATCAACCGAGCTTACGGCATCACAAGACTTAGTAAATACATACATCTACATTCTCAAAAGTGATACGGTTCTTGAAGCGGTTATTAAAGACCTTGACCTTAACATTTCCCCTTCTGCATTAAGAAGCGGAATAAGTGCACAGCAAGCCGACAAAACGGTGGCATTTGAGGTTACAGTAACAGCATCAGGGCCAAAAACCGCCGCAAAAATTGCGAACTCGATTGCAAAAATTGCTCCAAAGGAAATTGTAAGAGTTGTTAAGGCCGGCGGTGTAGAAATTATTGACTACGCAAAAGTACCTACTAAACCATCATCGCCAAATCTTTCACTCAACATTACAATTGCCGCACTTGCAGCAATGTTCATTTCATTTGTTGCCTTCTTCCTTTATGAATTGTTTGACACAACAATCACAAGTGAAAGAGATATTATCGGTGAATTTGACATTCCTATTCTCGGTACTGTTCCAAATCTTGAAAATAACACAGAAAATTCAAAGTATCCTACAAAAGATTCAAAAATTGTCGGAACAAAAACAGTCAACAAAAAAAGCAATACTGATTTTGTCCTAAAACCAAGTGACGAAATACTTGAAAACATACAAAATGCGAAGGGAGATGACAAATAATGCTAGGAAAGAATAAAAAAGCCGCACATCACTCTATATCATCAAATGATCATCAAAAGCTTTTAAATCAGAACTCAATATTCGCAGTTAAAGAAGCATACAATTCAATCAGAACAAACCTTCTCTTTACTCAACAAGGTGAAAAATGTCCTATATTTGTCGTTACAAGCCCTACTGCTAACAACGGTAAGACAATCAATTCGGCTAACCTTGCAATTAACTTTGCTCAAATGGGCAAAAAGACACTCGTTATTGATGCGGATATGAGAAACCCATCGCTTCACAAGCTTTTCTCATTAAGTTCAAGAAACGGTCTTTCGGAAATTCTTGCAGGTCTTACCGACAACATCACCGTTACAAAAACAGACATAGAGAATTTGTCGATTTTGACAGCAGGCAAAATTCCTCCAAACCCTACAGAGCTTCTCTCTTCACCGAGGATGGACAAATTGCTTGATTTTGTAAAAGAACATTATGACTGTGTTTTCATTGATACACCTCCTATTAACATCGTAACCGATGCAACAGTTTTCGCTCAGAAAACAACAGGTTATATTCTCATTGTAAAAACAGACACAACGAATGTTCCTGAACTCAAAGCATCTGTTACAACCCTCCAAAGTATTAATGCAAACATTTTGGGATTTATAATTAACGATACAAACAGCGAGAAGAAAAAATATTACTCTTATTACAGAAAATACAGCAGAAGCTATTCGTATAATTATAAATACACATACGGAAACGATAAAAGATAGTTTTAAGCAGGTGCAATAAAAATGGACAAAAGAGCAAAAACACAATTTTGGCTTGAATTTACAATCGATATTGTTTCACTTGCAGCTTCAACCGGAATTTCGTTTCTGTTTTCAAAATACATTTGGCATAAGGTAGATAAAACAGACACCGTACATCAATGGATTATATATTGTTTGCTCATATTTTCCGCATTTTTACTCAGTTACTTTTTATTTCACACAAATGTTAATATAAAAAGAAGAAGCAAAATTGCAGAAATTGCCAACACTGTCAAAAATGACATTCTTGTATTTTTGATATTTATCGCTTTTCTTGCATTGGTGAAAAGCGAATTAATTAACAGAAGAGTTGTTATAATATCCTCACTATTTTTGTTTATAACATTTACAACTGTGGGCAGATACTATTTAAAAAGATGGCTTACGGGAGGATATACACAGGCAAATCCAAAACTTGCATCATATGTCGGTGTTTTGACAACAAAAGACAGAGCCGAAGAATTTATATCCGGATTAAAAGAAGATTGGTCAATCAACATTACAGGCGTTGCTTTGCTTGACAATTTTGTTGAAAACGGCAGATTTACATATGACAAAAATTTTGAATTCGGTTCTGAATACACCAACGAAAAAATAAGAACAAAAAAGAAAATCAGATTTCCGCATGTTGTTGCAAAAGATGTTCCTGTAATCGCAACAGACATTAGATTTATTGATTGGATAAGAAAAACTCCGCTTGATGAGGTTTTCATCAATCTTCCATATTATGAAAGCAGTGATGTTTTTGAAATTGTAGAAGAACTTGAAGGTATGGGCGTTACCGTGCACCTTAATGTTCCGACACTTGACAATATGCTTAACGAAAGCACCTTTAACAATATCAACTGCAAAATCTATTCGGGCTATCCGCTTGCCACATTTGCAGCGGCAGTACATGACAGTACACAACTTGCAATTAAAAGATTTACTGATGTTATCGGTTCGTTGGTAGGAATTATTATATCAATACCTATTATTGCGATAACAGCAATTCCGTTATTAATTGAATCACCCGGTCCTCTTTTTTTCAAGCAGGAACGAGTCGGTCAAAACGGCAGATTGTTTAACATTTACAAGCTACGCTCAATGTACAAGGATGCAGAAGAGCGTAAAAAAGAACTTATGGCTCAAAACAAAATGGACGGTTTTATGTTCAAAATGGACAACGACCCAAGAATTACAAAAGTCGGCAGAGTTATAAGAAAGCTGAGCATTGACGAATTACCGCAATTTTTTAATGTTCTTAAAGGCGATATGAGTCTTGTAGGAACAAGGCCTCCTACGGTAAGAGAGTTTGAACAATATGAGAACCGCCACAAACGCCGACTCTCTATGCGGCCTGGAATTACAGGAATGTGGCAGGTAAGCGGAAGATCAAACATCAAAGATTTTGAAGAAGTTGTAAAGCTTGATTGTGAGTATATCGACAATTGGAGTTTATGGCTTGATATACAAATTCTCTTAAAAACAGTAAAAGTTATACTCACCCATGAGGGAGCGGAATAAAATAAGTTTTATTTTATAAGAAACAATTAAGGCATATGGTGATACTATGAAAAAAGATAAAACAACAATGCAAGGAAGTCTTATTACAACATTTCGTTGCAATGCTCACTGCAATATGTGCAACATTTGGCAGTGCCCGACAAATCCAAAAGAAGAACTCGACTATCATTATTATGAAAAATTACCTGACGGTTTAAGAATAAACATAACGGGCGGCGAGGCAACTCTCAGAAAAGATATTGATAAAATTTTTGAAAATCTTTATCCCCGTTCAAAACTGCTTGAACTCAGTACAAACGGCTATAATACAGAAAAAATCATTGAACTTGCAAACAAGTACCCTAACATCTTAATCAGAGTAAGCTTAGAGGGCTTGCCAAAACTCAATGATGAAAAAAGAGGAATTAAAGACGGATTTGACCATGCATTAAGAACAATGCTTGAACTAAAGAAAACAAAATGCAAAAACATCGGTTTTTCGGTAGTTATTTCACCTGACAATTATCAGGACTTAGTTCACCTTTATGAATTATGCGTTGCACTCGATGTTGAACTTGGTAACTCTGTTGTACATAATTCATGGTATTTCCATAAAGACAATAACGAAATAACAAGCGATGCCGCTCTTGCCGCACATGAAGAGTTTGTAAAGGCACTTTTAACCTCAAAAAGACGAACTCTTAAAGGCAGACTCAAAGATTACGGCAGAGCATACTTTAATAAAAGTATTCACCGCAGACTTAGAGGCGATGACTTCGGATACAGACCTCCGTGCGGTGCGTTAAAAGACTTTTTCTTTATCGACCCTTGGGGAAATGTTACTCCGTGTAACGGCTCCGGTGAAGAATGGATAATAGGCAACATAAAAGAAGATTCGTTTGAAAATATTATGAATTCCGAAAAAGCAAAAGAAGCTGCAAAAAAAGTTGCCGAGTGTAAAAGAAACTGTGCATTTATTGTAACGGAAAGACATGATATGGTCAGAAGACCTTGGGTACCTATCAAATGGATTTTAAATAACAAAATAAGGATTTCTCAAGGTAAAGATATTTGTTGGTAAAAATAATCGAGGCGTAAAATGAAAATTTGTGTTTTTGGTACAAGAGGATTTCCGAATATACAGGGCGGAGTTGAAAAACACTGCGAAAACTTATATACGCATATGCCAAACGACATTAAATTTGATGTATGCAGAAGAAAATCATATGTAACAACAAACACAACTTTTCCAAATATTAACTTTGTTGATATAAGCAACACACAAAAAAGAGGGCTTGAAGCAGCATTCCACTCTTTAGCCTCAGCGTTTTATGCAATAAAAACAAAACCCGATGCAGTTCATATTCACAATATCGGGCCGGGAATGACCGCTCCGTTATTGAAACTGTTCGGTATAAAAACCGTTCTTACATTTCACAGTGCAAACTATGAGCACGAAAAGTGGAACGGTCCGGAAAAACTTATTCTCAGATTTTGCGAACATATTGCACTGAAATATTCTGACAGAATAATATTTGTAAACAAAGAGCAAATGGGCAAATATTCTGCAAAAATACAGGCTAAATCAGCATATATTCCAAACGGAGTAAATCCTCCTATTGATACAAATGACACATCTTTTTTAAAGCAATTCGGACTTGAAAAAGGAAAATATATAATTTCTGTCGGAAGAATAACACCCGAAAAAGGCTTTGATAAGCTCATTGAAGCATTTTACAAATCCGATATAAAAAATGAATATAAACTTGCAATAGTCGGCGGTGTGGAATTTGAAAATGAATACAAAAAACAGCTTGACGATTTAATTCAAGATGACAAGGTTGTATTTACAGGATACGCTTGCGGTGAAAATCTTGCCGAGCTTTACCAAAACGCAAGATTATATGTTTTATCATCATTTAACGAAGGGTTCCCTCTTGTACTGCTTGAAGCAATGAGTTACAATCTCGACATTATTGCAAGTGACATTTCTGCCGCAAAACTTGTAAAGCTTGACGACTCGGATTATTATTCTCCGTCAGATACAAACGAACTCGCAAAAAAAATTAACCAAAAAGTATTATCTGATTTTCATAATAAAAAATATGACTTATCAGAATACGATTGGAAAAAAATTGCCGACAAAACGGCAAGTATATACAAAGAAATGTTACATAATTGAAAGAATGATTTTATGAATAAAAAAATCAAAATCACAGTAGCAGGCACAGGATATGTAGGGCTTTCTATTGCAACTCTTCTCAGCCAACACCACGAAGTGTGGGCTGTTGATATTATTGAGAAAAAAGTTAGCTTGATAAACAGCAAAAAATCGCCTATCCAAGATGAATATATAGAAAAATATCTTGCCGAAAAAGAACTTAATTTAACAGCAACAACAAATCAAGAACAAGCATATACAAATGCGGATTTTGTTATCATAGCTACTCCGACAAATTACGACAGCGAAAAGAACTACTTTGATACTTCTGCGGTTGAAGCGGCTGTTGAAAGTGCAATTAAATATTCACCAAACGCGGTAATTATTATAAAAAGTACAATTCCTGTTGGTTATACAGAAAGAATAAGAAACACTTACAACAATCAGAACATCATATTCAGCCCTGAATTTTTAAGAGAATCAAAGGCTTTATATGACAATTTGTATCCGTCAAGAATAATTGTGGGAACAGACCTTGAAAACAAGGAACTGACACAAAAAGCAAACGAGTTTGCCGCTTTGTTGCAGGAGGGAGCAATAAAAGAAAACATCCCTACCCTGATTATCGGCTACACGGAAGCTGAAGCGGTTAAACTTTTTGCGAATACATATTTAGCTCTCAGAGTTTCGTACTTTAACGAACTTGACACATATGCCGAAATTAAAGGACTTAACACGCAGGAAATCATCAAAGGTGTATGCCTTGATGACAGAATCGGCGACCATTACAACAATCCGTCATTTGGCTACGGCGGATACTGTTTGCCTAAAGACAGCAAGCAGTTACTTGCAAATTACAAAGATGTGCCGCAAAACCTTATAAAGGCCATCGTTGACAGCAACGACACAAGAAAAGATTTTATAGCAAATCAAGTGCTTGAGGCTGCCGGTTACTCAAAAGGTAACGACAATGTTACAATAGGAATTTATCGACTGACTATGAAAACAAACAGCGACAACTTCCGCCAAAGCTCAATTCAAGGCGTTATGAAACGACTTATAAACGCAGGAGCAAATGTAATAATTTACGAGCCGACGCTCAAAGAAAAAACATTTTTTGACTTGGAAGTCGTTAACGATTTAAACGAATTCAAAAAGCAGAGCGACACCGTTTTGGCAAACAGATACGACAGTTGCCTTGACGACATAAAATCAAAAGTTTACACAAGAGATATATTTAAAAGAGATTAGGTGACGGTATGAAAATACTGATTATTCGGTGTTTTCCGCAATATATGGAGGTAAAAAACGCCTCCTACAATATTCAGGAAATCGGTCTTGCACGAGCACTTGTTAAAAAAGGACATCAATGTGATATTGTTTTTTGGACCGATAAGGAAGAAAAAGAAGTGCAGGTTGATGTTGATGGAAAAAGCAGCATTACCGTATTTTACAGGCAATCAAAAGTATTTTTGAAAAACGCATTTTTTGATATTGACGATTTGATTAAAAAATACGATATTATCGAGCCGAGTGAATACAACCAACTTGCGGCTTGGAAATTATCAAAAAAATATCCCGACAAAACTGTTATTTACCACGGTCCGTATTATTGCGAGTTTAACAAAAGATACAACGCAATGTGCAAAGTGTTTGACAAAATCGTTTTGCCCGCATACAAGAAAAACGGCACAACATTTTTGGTAAAAAGCGACCTTGCAAATAATTTTTTAACTTCCAAAGGTATAAAAAGTGAAAATGTCACTACCGTGGGAGTGGGTATTGACCTTGATGCCTTTAAGCAAAGCGATACAAACGAAATTCCTGACGAAATTAAAGAAATTCAAAATATAAAGGCGGATATCAAACTTCTTTACATCGGCAGAATCGAAGAAAGAAGAAACATTCCGTTTTTGTTTGATATTCTAAATGAACTTAAAAGCAGAAATGTAAACGCCAAGCTTGTAATGATAGGAAACGGCGACGAAGAATATTGCAAAAATTGTTTTGACTATGCAAAAAAATGCGGTGTTTTCGACAGCATTTACCACATAAAAAAGGCAGAGCAAAAATACTTGCAATACGCTTACAAAAACGCTGATATATTCCTTCTTCCGACAAGATACGAGATATTCGGTATGGTATTATTGGAGGCAATGTACTTTGGCACACCTGCAATAACAACAAAAAACGGTGGAAGTCAAATACTGATTGAAAACGGCATTGATGGATATATTATTGATGCTTTTAACAAATCATTATGGTGCGATAAAATTATTGAAGCCTCACAAAATTCTGCAAAAATTTCACAAAATGCCCATAAAAAGATTACCGAAAAATTTACTTGGGATGTTTTGAGCGACAAATTCATAAGTACATATGAAAAGAAGATAAACAATGAAAATTCTACTTGTTAACAAATTTCACTATCTGCGTGGCGGAAGTGAAAAATATTATTTTGAGCTTGCAAATTTACTGAAAAGTAAAGGCCATACTGTTGCCTTTTTTTCAATGAAGCATCCGGAAAACATAACAACCGGCGACAAGGAATATTTTGTTGACGAAATCGATTTAAACACCGGTTCAAAGCTAAAAGCCTTTGATGTTATTTATTCCAAAACAAACAAAAAGTTGATGACAAAAGCACTTGAAGAATTCAAGCCCGATATTGTGCACATCAACAATTTTCAGCGTCAGCTTTCAGCTTCAATCATAGACGCAATTAAGGAAAAAAACATTCCGATTGTTATGACGGCACACGATTTGAACCCGATTTGTCCTGCAAGCATTATGCTTTATGACGGCAAGCCATGCGAGGATTGTTTAACTAAAGGTTACACACAGTGTATTAAGAAAAAATGCAACAAAGGTTCAACACTCAAAAGCATTATCGGATATGCAGAAAAGAAGTATTACGACTGTCACAGAGTTTTCAAAAAAGTTGACTGCATTATTTCTCCAAGCGAATTTAACAAAAATCAATTTATCAAAGGAAAACTTAATTGCAATGAAATAAAGGTTTTGCACAATTTTGTAAACGAAAGTGAACAAATGGAATATGTGCTTGGTGATTATGCCTTTTATTTTGGCAGACTTTCAAAAGAAAAAGGCATATTGAATTTAGTTGAGGCAATCAAGGATATTCCCGACTCAAAGCTACTCATTGCAGGTGACGGACCGGAAAGAGAAAATATCGAAGCTTATATTGAAAAGCACAATTTGGGTGACAGAATCACGCTTTTGGGCTATCAAAATCAAGATAAAATAAGAGAATACATAAGAAATTCAAGATTTGTTATTGTTCCGTCAATTTGGTATGAAAACTGTCCTTATTCGATATTGGAAACGCTTGAAATAGGTAAGCCTGTTATCGGTAGCCGTATAGGCGGTATTCCCGAACTTATAGAAGACGGCAAAAACGGTTTTTTGTATAAATCAGACAGTGTATCTGAACTAAAAGAAAAAATGCAGGAACTGTTTGTAAATGATGAAAAAGTCATAGATTTTTCAAACAATTCGAGAAAACTCTACGAAAAAAATTACTCACCAAATGCTTATTATAACAATTTGATGATAATATATAATGAAGTAAAAAAATAAACAGAAAGATAAATTTAAACAATGAAATTAAATCTTTTAAAGGCATGGTATTCATTATTAATAACATTTTTTATATGCTGCGAAAGGCTTGAATTTTTAAAACCGATTGACGGTATGCATATAAAACATTATTTATTAATGATTACAATCGTTTTAAGTTTAATAGTTCTTAACGGAAAAAAATTAAAACAAGTTAAAGAATTTATACCCGTATTTGTTTCGGCAGGAATACTGTATATAATATCTCTCGCTTTTCAAATAAAAGAAGGAGCGTTTAAAAGATTCTCATTAGAAGAAGTGTACTATTTCATCATCCCTCTGATTTTTGCAATTATCCTGCTTAACAGTACGGCAAAGAATTATTTAGATGATTATATAAATCTTATGTTCAATGTTTCAATACTGAGCTTAATATATATTTTTATTTCATCAGGCAACTTTTCTTTAGGCAATTTTATTGCTCTGTTTAACTTAAAAAATCTTTTTATAGATTCAACTTCACCTATTAAAGAATCCGATTTAAGTATTTATTTTACAATTTTTTATATTTATTACAGTTACAAAAATGACCGTAAACGGAGAATTGCAGCATTTATATTCAGCTTTTTAAGTTATAAGAGATTTTCCGTTTTATTTGTAATTTTGTGTGCCGTATTTTTAAAATTCATTCCACGACACAAAAAAGTTCCAAAATTTATATATTATTTTGCAATAATTGCATTTATTATTGCACCGTTTGTTGTTTATTATATGTGTGATGATACATTTGTAAGTTGGTTTTACAGGAAAACAGGAGTTGATTTCAACTATTTTACAATGTCAAGACTTGAAATTATCAATGCGGTAATTGACGCCCATCTTACAAATTACGGATTGGGAACAACAAGTTACTTCCTTGAAAGCAGAGGTCGCACGGGTCAATTTAATATGCACAATGATATTTTAAGAATATATATGGAAACAACAATTATCGGTACAATTACCTTTACATATTCTTATTTTAAAATTACAAAACATAATATATATGAATTTATAATAATGCTTTTCATTTTCTTCGAACTCTTTGTTGCACATTTTCTTGCAAGTGGCACGATTACACTTTGGATACTTACATTTATGATTTTAATGCAAATGAATATTGACGAAGAAAGTTACAAGAAAAAGCTTGTTCAAATTGCAGAAGAAAACAAAGCCCCAAAAGCTATTGCTTAATTTAAAAAAGAAGAAAAACTTATGAAACAAAGTTCAAAAGTAAACTATCTATTTAATGTAAGCTATCAGGTTTTTGCTTTACTCGTTCCGCTTATAACAACGCCTTATCTTTCAAGAGTTCTCGGTGCGGACGGAATAGGTACATACAGTTACACATATTCTATTGCAAAATATTTTTGGCTCGCTTCTGTTATCGGTATTTCTACATTAGGCACAAAAACAATAGGCATATGGCAGGAATCAAAAGAAAAAAGAAGCGATGAATTTTGGAATATCTTATCTCTTAAGGCTGTTCTTTCAACAGTTATGCTGATAAGTTACTTTATTTATGTTGTTTTTGCCGCAAAAAACAAAACTATTGCCGCATTACAAAGCATTTATTTGTTTGGTGCAGCCATTGATATTTCTTGGTTCTATCAAGGAATGGAAGATTTTAAAAAAATCAGCATTAGGAATTTTATTACCAAAATTTTAAGCGTTATATGTATATTTCTTTTTGTAAAAAATAAGAATGACTTACCTATATATATAATATGTCACGCCGGCTTTTTGTTTTTAGGTATATTAATCGTTTGGTTTCCTATAAAAAAATATATTTATCCACCAAAATTCAAAAATTTAAAGCCTTTTAAATGGTTTTTACCGGCACTTATTCTTTTCCTTCCTAACAATGCAACAGAATTTTATTCGGTAATAGACAAATCAATGATAGGTTGGATAACCGGCTCAATGGCCCAAAACGGATACTATGAACAAGCTTTTAAAATGATTAATATGCTTATGACGGTAATTACAACCTTAAGCATTGTTATGGTACCGAAAATTTCAAGAGAATTTAATAACGGGAATAAAGATGTTGTTATCAAAGCATTAAGCAAATCCTTTAAGTTCACATTTTTTTTAGGTATGCCTATGTCTTTAGGTCTTGTACTTATTGCTCCTATTTTTGTTCCGTGGTTCTTCGGCAATGATTTTTCAGAGGCAATACCTATTTTACAAATACTCAGCTTTTTATTTATATTCACAGGAATAAGCAGCGTTACGGGTATTCAATACTTAATTTCTACAAATCAAACAATCAAACATATTATCATTATGCTGTGCGGCTTAATAGTAAATGTTGTCCTGAACATTATTTTTATATCAAAATATCAAGCCATAGGTGCAGCAATTGGCTCATTTGTTTCAGAAGCAACAATAATGATTTTGGAATTAGCATATTTACATTTTACAAAGCAATACCACATTAAGAATTTCTTGATAAACAGCAAGAACTTTACCATCTCAACACTGATAATGGGCTTAGCAGGCTTTGTAATTATAAAATTATTGCCAAACACAGTATTAACAATGGCAATAGTGATATTCATATGTGCAATTGTTTACATTGGTTGCTTGGTTCTGCTCAAAGAAGAATTCATCATTGATGAAATAAAAACAATCATCAACAAAATAAATAGGCATAAAAATACTCCTTGACTTTCATCAAGGAGTATTTTGCATTTTACAGTCCAAAGAAGTCTTCGGCATTTTTGATACTGTTATATTTTCGTGAGGTGAGTTTGTTTTTGCCTTGGCTTATTGTTTGATTATCTTTATCAATAGTAAGTTCATCCGATTCACCGTCGGAGGTGCTTATTGTGAGCTTATTCCCATCAATCTTAAATTCACCTTTATTTGTTGAAACGACCCAATCTTGCTCCCCTGTTTTGGAATAATCGGTTGAAGTAAATGTTCCGTCACTGTTAAACTTAAATGCTGAAATACTGTAACTGTCTGCGTCGTTATACGGAGCGGTATACCAGTAGGTATTATAAATATAATCTGCCGTTTCTTCCTTTTTAGTGGTACTTTCGGTTGAAGTCGTTTTTTCAGTGGTTGTTTCATTCAATGAATGGTCGAAAACCTTATCACTTACATCGGCAGTAGTGTTATCGGAAAAATTAACCGTCTTATAATAAGTATATCTGTTATCATCATTATAGTTTGAAAATGTCATCTCAAATGTATATGTATAATTTCCGGATTTATCGAGATTAAGACTTTTTGCATCAAAAAAGATACATCTGAACGAATTGTCGACATTTTCGGTATAATTATAATCCGATGAAACAGCCTCTTGCTTTTTTATTGTTTTTTCATTAACTTCACCGTTATAAAGATTAACGCCGTGAATATACTGAATTGATGAGGAGTCCTTAATAGTAACATAAACAATTTGTTCATCCTCATTAATTACCCCATATCCGGACGAAAACGAAAGTTTAGGCTTATCGATTGCACTGTTTTTTCCGTAAAAAAATAAATATGAACCTACACCTGCCCCGACAATTATAACGAGAGATAAAATAACGGCAAGTATTTTAGTTAACACTTTATTATTCTTTTTTCGTTTTGAAGAATATACATCCTCATAAACATTACTCTGATTTGTAAGAAGGACATAATCTGAATTTTTATTGACTGTTGCGCCGCAATTTGGGCAAATACTTGATTCCTTTTCAACCCTTGCACCGCAATTTTTACACTTCATATTTTCACCTACTATAATAATGTATAAAATAACTATATCGGTTTTGATTTTATTTGTCAACAATACTTGCAAAAATATTCAAAAAATTATTGACAAATATACTCGATTGATGTATTATATACACGGTTAGCGAGGACTAACCTTTACTTTAGCCAATCAAGTTAGTCCTGACTAACTTTAATTCAGTTATAAAAGTTAGCACAAACTAACTAAAGGAGATAATTTTATGATGCCATTAAAACTTGCAGGCATTGGTGAAGAATTGACCATAATCAGAATTGCGGGACTCCCTGCCGTTAAGGCACACCTTGCGGATCTCGGCTTTGTTGTGGGTGCAAACATTACTGTAATTTCAAGCGTTGACGGTAACTTGATTGTCAATGTAAAAGGCAGCAGAATTGCACTCGGCGAAGATATGGCAATGAAAATTTTTGTTTAATATTTATTTATATAGGAGGAAAAATATGAGAACGCTCAAAGATGTAAAAATCGGCGAAACCGTAAAAGTTGTTCGTATTCATGGCGAAGGTGCGCTTAAACGCAGAATTATGGATATGGGCATCACAAAAGGCGTAGAGGTTTATGTAAGAAAGGTTGCTCCTCTCGGAGACCCTGTTGAGATTACCGTAAGAGATTACGAGCTTTCACTCAGAAAAGCCGATGCAAAACTTATCGAAGTTGAATAATTTTTTTAGCACAAGAGTTAGTTGTAACTAACTAAGAAAGGATGAAAACAAATGGGTATTAAAATTGCTCTTGCCGGTAACCCTAACTGCGGTAAAACAACCTTGTTTAACGCACTCACGGGTTCAAACCAATATGTAGGTAACTGGCCGGGTGTAACAGTAGAAAAAAAGGAAGGCAAACTCAAAAAGCACAGTGAAGTAACAATCACCGACCTTCCGGGTATTTATTCCCTCTCCCCTTATACAATCGAAGAAATCGTTGCAAGAGATTATCTCATCAACGAAAAGCCTGATGCTGTACTTAACATCATCGACGGCACAAACCTTGAAAGAAACCTTTACCTCACAACACAGGTTGTTGAACTTGGTATTCCGGTTGTTGTTGCCGTAAATATGATGGATATTGTAAGAAAGAACGGCGACAAGATTAACATTGAAGAACTTTCACGCCAACTTGCCTGCCCTGTATATGAAATTTCGGCACTTAAAGGCACAGGTATTAAGGAAATTGCAAATGCGGCTATTGAGGCGGCAAGCAAAGAGCCTACTGAGCCGCAACACAAATACAGCGGTGTTGTTGAGCACGCTTTGGCTCACATTGAAGAAGCTGCTTTACATTCAATGCCTGAAAACCAACAGCGTTGGTACGCAATCAAGATTTTTGAAGGCGACGAAAAAGTTCTTGAACAAGTAAAGATTGACCCTGCAACACTTGCACACATCAAAAAC
Organism: uncultured Eubacterium sp.; assembly: GCA_900539325.1. Lineage (GTDB taxonomy): Bacteria > Bacillota > Clostridia > Oscillospirales > Acutalibacteraceae > Eubacterium_R. The sequence goes on along the minus strand of UQCC01000004.1, from coordinate 15,888 downwards.
GATATTGAAAATGCAGAAAAAGAACTTGATGACGATGCGGAATCAATCATCACAAACGAAAGATACCTCTACATTGCATCAATCATCAAGAGCGTATATACAAAGAAAAACAAAGGCAAGTTGACAACTTCCGATAAGATTGATAAAATTGTTACAAACAGATTTTTAGGTTTGCCGATTTTTGCCGGTGTTATGGCACTTGTTTACTTCATTGCAATGCAATGGATCGGTGCTATGGGTACAAACTGGGTAAACGATGTGCTCTTTGGTGAATGGGTGCCAAATCTCATTCAAAAAGGTCTTGAGGGCAGAATTGCAGATTGGCTCTACGGTCTTATCCAAGACGGTATCGTAGCCGGTGTAGGTGCGGTTCTCGGCTTCGTTCCGCAGATGATTGTATTGTTCCTCTGCCTTGCATTCCTTGAGGGATGCGGTTATATGAGCCGTGTTGCATTTGTAATGGACAGAATTTTCCGCAACTTCGGTCTTTCGGGTAAATCATTCATTCCTATGCTTATTGGTACAGGCTGCGGCGTTCCGGGTGTTATGGCTTCTCGTACAATCGAAAACGAGCGTGACCGCCGTATGACAATTATGACAACAACATTCATTCCTTGCTCTGCTAAGCTTCCTATCATCGGACTTATCGCAGGTGCATGCTTCGGCGGAAGCGGTTGGATAGCAACTTCGGCTTACTTCATCGGTGTTGCCGCTATCATCGTTTCGGGTATTATGCTCAAGAAAACAAAGATTTTTTCAGGCGACCCTGCTCCGTTCGTAATGGAACTTCCGGCATACCACTTGCCGACAGTAGGCAGCGTGCTCCGTTCAACTTGGGAGCGTGCTTGGTCATTCATCAAAAAAGCAGGTACAGTTATCACACTTGCAACAATCCTCATCTGGTTCTTGCAGGCATTCACCTTTAAGGGCGGATTCCAAATGACAGACGATATGGACATTTCAATTCTTGCATACATCGGCAAGGCGTTCTGCTGGTTGTTCGTTCCACTCGGTTGGGGCGGTTGGAAACCTGCCGTTGCAAGCGTTACAGGTCTTATCGCAAAAGAAAATGTTGTTGGCACATTCGGTATTCTCTATCACTTTGCAGGCGAACTTGCAGAAAACGGTGACGAAATTTGGAGCAACTTTGCAAAGAACCTCAACGAACTCAGCGGAGGTCATGCAAGCCTCGCAGCTTACAGCTTCCTCATCTTCAACCTTTTGTGTGCTCCTTGCTTCGCAGCTATCGGTGCTATCAAGAGAGAAATGAACAACGCAAAGTGGACTTGGTTTGCTATTGGCTACCAATGCGGATTTGCTTATGTTATCGCACTTATCGTATATCAATTCGGCATCGCATTTGCAGGTACACCGAATGTTATCGGTTTGATTGCCGCAATTGTTCTTACCGTAGGTATCCTCTACTTGCTTTTCAGAAAGAATAAGTATGACGACAATAAATTGACAGTTAAATCAAAGTAATTTATTACATAACAAAACGAGGTGATTCTTGTGATTGAATTTCTAAGACAAAATATGTACACAATCATTGTGCTTGCCGTACTTATAGTTATAGTTGCTCTTATCATAAGAAGTCTTGTAAATAAAAAAGGCGGAGGCTGTACAGGAGATTGCTCCTCCTGCGGCGGAAGCTGTTCATCGGCAGGCGGTTCAAAATATATGGTGAAAACAACGCTTGTAGTTGACGGAATGATGTGCTCGATGTGCGAAAGCCATTTGCAAGACGCAATCAGAGCAAACTTTGATGTGAAAAAAGTGAAGGCAAGCCACCAAAAAGGCACAATAATCATCATAAGCAAACACCGCCTCGATGAAGAAAAATTGAAGAATGTAATTAGAGAAACAGGCTACGCATTACAAAATATACAATTCGAATTAGCAAAATAGTAATCCCTTCCAAACACAGCCGGTTACTCTTTTACAATACCAAAGCCCGTGCAGACATCCCACCTGCACGGGCTAAAAAATTTTATATATTATCTTCTAAATAAAAATGTGGTTTTAATTTGGTTTTTCTTTATTACATTTAAATCAGCTAACTATACCGCTTGTTAAATAAGAAAGAATTATTCAAATTTGGACTTATATTATTCAGGTGTGCAAAAGCTTCTGTTTTTGTTATAATATTTTTAGGATTATATCGAGTTTCATATACATCATTAATACGAATTACCGTACCATCGTGAGAATTAATAACATCATTAACAAAGTCACCATAACTGTCACTTGTTATTTCTGTATGCTTAAGCATTAACTTTGACTCCATATTTTCATATTGAAGCGTTGCAAGAATATCTCTTAACTCATCAGTTAATATATTTTTCTCTTTTAAAGTTTTGTTTATATATTGAATATTTGTTCCTATATTAACAGTATAATTTTTGCCATCCTTTAATATAGCAACAGGAATAATCTGAGCATTTGCCTCTATTGCCATTTGAACAGCACCGGAATACATATAATAAACCAAACTATTAGGAGAAATATTCAATGCTCCTTCCGGAAACATCAATATATTCCCTCCTTTTTTTAAAGTTGTAATTGCTCGCTCCTTACAAATTTTTCTATCAAGTTTGTCCCGAGTTGACAACGCTATAACACCATTAAAAAACAACAATATTCCCGATACACTTAAATACAGCTCATTAGGGTCACCCAAAAGTAAGTGAGCCGGTGTTTTTATAGCTTCAAAAACCGATTCAATATCATCCCCACCAACATGAGTAACTGCAAAAATTGTAGGTTTATCTATACTCAACCTTTTATCGTTTAATATTTCTAATGAAATATCCTTTTGTTTTCTGTTTAATACAACAAACTTTAACAGAAAATTATGTATTTTATATCTTGGTTTAATAAAATTTGAAAATGCGCCATATTTATTGTAAAAAAACTTTCTTTTAATCAAATGAAAATTAGAAATCGCATCTATTAATTCTTTATTCATTATTCTCTCCTTATTTAATATTCTCTCCAAACAAAAATGCGGTTTTGAAATCCGGTGTGATTTTATTAAGGTGAGCGAATATTTCACAATATTCTAAATGCTCCTTTCTGACAACCGATGATTCATATTCCAAATTTATTTTTGGATATTCGTCTGCATCGTGTTGCAGAATTTTTTTGTAATAATCATTAGGTAATTTGTCACGCCTTAATATAGGTTGTTTTTCCCACAGTTCCCAACGAAGCGTTGCCATTTCGTCCCGAATGCGGTTTATTGCCGTTTGTTTATTCTCCTTTTCATCAATTAATATCGGCTTGCCCACCTTTGCATAGCAAACTTTTGGAGTATAATCCAATATAATAGGACAAATTGGAACATTGCAGTTTTTGGCAATATCCACACAGCCCCAATAAAGCGGTAACATAATTTTGTTATCGCTTCTGTTCCATGTACCCTCTGGAAACATAAGAATATTCGTTTTGTTGTTAAGACATTTTATAATTTCGCTTTTTGCATTATGCTTTGAAAAGTGATTTTTTCTGTCTACCCAAATAACTCCGTTTAGACAAAAAGCCATTCTGTCAATTTTCTTCAACGGTTGTTTGCCGAGCAGTACATTATGATGTTTTTTTATTACCTCACTTGCAACAGGAATATCATGAGAATTAGTATGATTTACAACATATATTACAGGCGAATAATCAGGAATATTGTTGCCGTCAATAATTTGCAAATCAAAATTTCTCGTGCTTTTCATAACTGCAAGCAAGGGTTTATGAATTAATTTTAAGTATTTATGATACATCGCTTTTAAATATGCTTTCCGAACAAAAACGCATTGTCTTTGTTTAATTTCAGTTTTTTATATTGCTTTTTAACAGATATATGCTTCAAGTCAGTTTTATCTAAATACTGCGATGAATTCTCTATTTCGTAATCATAAAACGGAAGCATTTGATTAACCAAATCGTCAAGAAAATTCTTCCAATATTCTTTGGCGTTGCCAATATCGGCACGACTGCAACGAGAATACTTTTCCATAAGTTCATACTTTGCCGTTGCCATTAAATCACGCAAAGTATCTAACCCCTCTTGCCGTTCATATTGAGTTATATCAAAGGCGTCACAAACTTTAGCATAAACCTTGTTGCCCTCTTGAATAATGGCAACAGGCACTACCAAGGCACCGCTTTGCTTTGCAACATCATACACGCCCGGAAAAAGTTTTTGCACAATAAGATTTTCGGTTTTATTTAGCGTTCCTTCCGGAAACATAAGGATATTTGTGCCGAGACTTAAAGCATAGTTCATTTTAGGCTTTGCCGCCCGTCTGCTTTGCTTATTCTTTCTGTCAACCAAAATAACGCCGTTAAGCCACAATGACGGTCCGTCTATTGTGCCAAAGAAATCCGGCAACGATCCAAACAAAAGATATGCGTGCCTGCCTGTGGCACTTATTCCACAGGCAATGTCATCCTTTAAGCCATGAGTGGCAGCAAAAATCAAAGGTCTGTCATTGGGCAAATTTTTGTTTCTATCAATTATGTATTTATTTTTAGACGACATAGGTGCAATAACATTGCGAATGAGCGGACTGATTGATTTCCTTACGGCTATGCCTCGCTTTGATATTACACTTGTCGGTTCATTTCTTAGAAGATATTTTAAAAATTCATTTTTCATATCTGTAATTGATTTTCCTTTTTACACTATTCAATAAACTCATAAATTATAAGTCTTTTAACGAACAATCATATACATTATTGTCTTTTACATATAAAAAGTTATCTGTTTCTGATAAAAGTTTTTTAACATCTCTTTTACCACTCTTTGCCACAGGAAAATCATTTCTGATTTTTATTGCAATAGGAACACTTTGCAATGGCAATATATTTTTAAAATCATCATATATTTCAATAACAGTCCTTTTTATAAAATCAGCATTTTGCGTATTAAATTGTATATGAACTATAACATTTTTGTATTTATTATCATTAAGATTAATTCCTAACGCTTCACAGTCAATTACAGATTTATATTTCTTAACAATTTCTTCAACTTCAAATAAATATTGTTTTTTCTCTATTCCATTATCATTAATTACAATAAAATCGCTTTTTCTTCCTCTATAAGTTACAAAGCCGTCCTCATCTACAAAACCAATATCGCCGGTTTTATAATATTTTTCTGAATTAATATAAATAAAACTATTTCGAGTTGCATTTATATTATTGGTATATCCAAGCATCATCATAGGTGTACTATAGCACAATTCGCCCGATTGATTATATTTTAATTGCTCACCTGTTTCATCAATTACTGCAACATTTACCTGTGGCAAAGGCACACCCGCTGTACCGGCTTTATATGCTTGACGAAGAATAGTTGTTGCACATGCGCCAACCTCTGTACATCCTGCACCTGAATAAAGAGGTATTTTGCATCCAAATTTTTTTAATCTTTCAAATATTTCTAGTTGTCTGTATATTGAAGCACCATCACCGCCGGCAATAGGGTGGGTAAGATTTGACAAAGTATCTTTTTTTAACTTTGAATTACTTACAGCTTCCCACATTTCATTTGATAATATTGCAACACCAATTTTAAAACGATGTTGTAAGAAACTCTTACCTATTGTTTTTTTATCAAAAACAGGATCTAAAACATTAATCATTCCGACTAAAGGAGGCAATAAAAAATTATTATTTATACCGGTAGAAAAACATATAGGTACTTTATGTAAACTTGCTGTATTTTCATCTGTTCCTAAATCCGCCAACTCATGATTTCTTGCCATATATATTATTGAATCAACTGACAAATCAATTCCTTTAGCTTTAGAAGTCGTTCCACTTGAATAAACTGTTAAAAATTTCAATTTTTTGTCATATTTTGCAATTTCTACATCAGGCATAGAATTAGATTTCTTAATCAAATCATCATAATAACTAATATTCAAGCCATATGTTTTAGCCAAACAATCGAATTTCTTTTTTAGGTCGAACCTTTGTTTAAAAGTTATCAATCTGATAAATTTAGGAAATGACTCTGAAAAATGAACAACTACAATTTTTTTATTTGACATTTCAGGCATTTTTAATGTTTCTTCAAACAAATCATAAAATACATCTAATACAAAAATAACCTTAAATTTTGAGTTCAAAATACTATCAATTAGCAAATCTTTTTCATAAGTAATATTAACAATATTTGCACCTGCACCTATTTTGCTTAATCCCATTATTATATAAAAAGCTTCCGGAACACCAATCATTCCAAATAAAACCTGTTCTCTTTTTTTCACTCCTAAATAATTCAAAATTTTTGCAGCTATATCACTATTCTTTATAACATCATATCTTGAGATGACATTTCTATAATACTCAATGCCCGGTTTATTTAAATATTTACTATTCACCTTTATATAATACTCATAATAAGTCAAATTAATTGGTTCAATTTTATCGGCATCTTTAGGATAATACTTAAGCCATGGCTTATCTATTGACGGATAGCCTGTTGTTTGTTTGATTTCCATACAATTATTTCTCCTCCTATAAATAAAAAAGCGTACAGCCGAGGCTGTACGCAAAAAACGCATAGCTCAACTGTCGCCAAACAAACTTACAAACTATCAAAATGAACGGTATGCAAATTAAGAGCATGCATTTTTATCAAAAGATAAAAATAGCATACCTGTTCATTAAAAATATTAATTTATAAGTTTATTTGGCATTTTCAGTTTATCATAATATCACATTAATTGCAAGTAGGCACAAAAAAAGAAGTCAGGATTTGTCTGACTTCTTTTTTGTACCGTAGGGGCGAACTGCGTTCGCCTACGGGAAGATAATATCTTCCCCTACAAATCTATATTTACCGTTTAACCCCTCAGTCGCATATAAAATGCGACAGCTCCCCTTTATAGCATTAAAAGGGGAGCCTTAGTCGGTTTGTATAATTTATATTTATTTTGTGTGTTCGTCAAGGGTGAGGTAATAGGCTTTGAGAAAGTGGTCGGAGAAGTATTTTACCTCCGGCATATCAATGTCGGCGATTTTTTGTTCCTGCGCCTTGAGGGCAATGTCAAATTCTCTATTGCCCATTCTGTTTTCCTCAATGCACTTGATAAGAGCCGAGATTTTATCGGCAGCCTTAACAAGTTTCCACAACTCTTTTTCGTCCTCGTTCGGCTCGAACAAAGAGTTATATTCTGCCCTGTAATCATCAGGGAGCATTGCAAGAAGTCGTTGACCCGCAACAGCCTCTATATCCTTATAAACACTTTTTATATCATCATTATAATACTTAACGGGAGTTGGCATATCGCCTGTGATAACCTCGGTTGTATCGTGATACAACGCAAGCACGGCGACACGGTTTTCGTCATAATCCTTGCCAAATTCCTTTTTGCCGATAAGTGCAAGTGCGTGTGCAATAACAGCAACGCTGTGGCTGTGCTCGGCAATATTTTCCTTTTGAGTGTTCGGCATAAGTGCCCAGCGGTCAATATACTTCATTCTATTGACCATTGCGAAAAAGCTGTAATTATCACTCATCGTCTTCACTCGCCTTAATATCAATTCCAAGTTCGCCGAGTTGAACATCATCAATATATGACGGAGCACCGCTCATAAGTTCACTTGCATTTTGTACCTTAGGGAATGCGATAACATCACGGAGCGAATCAGCACCGCAGATGAGCATTGCAAGACGGTCAAGACCGATACCCATACCACCGTGAGGCGGAGCGGCATAGTGATAAGCATCAACAAGGAAGCCGAACTTTGCATCAATTTCTTCCTGCTCCATTCCGAGAAGTTCAAACATCTTGGTTTGAAGCTCGCAATCGGTAATTCTCATTGAGCCTGATGAAAGTTCTGTGCCGTTGAGTACAAGGTCAAACGCCTGTGCCTTAACCTTTGACTTGTCGGTGTCGAGATACTGAATACTCTCCTCCATAGGCATTGTGAACGGATGGTGAGCGGCAACCCACTCGCCTATTTCCTCGTCCATTTCAAAGAACGGCATTTCTGTAATCCAAAGGAAATTCCACTTACCTTGCGGAATGAGGTCAAGTTCTTTGGCAACTGCAAGACGAAGTGCGCCCATAATTGTGAGAGCCTTGCGTGTTTTGTCGCTAACGATAAGAACAACATCGCCCTGCTCTGCACCGAGAGTTGAAAGGAGTTCTTCAAGTTCGCCGTCCTTGAGGAATTTTGCAAACGAGCAATTTGGTGTTTCATCTGCCCAACGAACATAAGCAAGACCCTTTGCACCGATACCCTTTGCAAGCTCTGTGAGCTTGTCAATTTTCTTTCTTGTGTATGTTGAAGCGGCATTCTTTGCAACAATAGCCTTAACAGCACCACCGTCTGCAATTGCACTCTTAAACACAACAAAATCGGTTTTGTCTGCCCAATCGGAAATATCCTCGATAAGCATATCAAAACGAGTATCAGGCTTGTCTGAGCCGTATTTGTTCATAGCGTCGGCAAAAGTCATACGAGGAAGCGGAGCATCAATGTTTACATCAATAGTTTCCTTCATAAGTTTTGAGATAAAGCCCTCTGCCATATCCATAATATCGTCACAATCAACGAAACTCATTTCAAGGTCGATTTGAGTAAATTCAGGCTGACGGTCTGCACGCAAGTCCTCATCACGGAAGCAACGGGCAAGCTGAATGTATCTGTCAAAGCCTGCAATCATTGTAAGTTGCTTATAAATCTGCGGTGACTGCGGCAAAGCATAAAACTTGCCGTTGTGAATTCTTGACGGAACAACATAGTCACGAGCACCCTCCGGAGTTGACTTAATCATCATCGGAGTTTCAATCTCAATAAAGTCGTTTGCATAGAAATACTCTCTGGCAATCTTTGCAATTTTGTGACGCATAAGAATGTTCTTTGTAAGCTTTTCGTTACGAAGATTGAGGTATCTGTATTTAAGAGTGGTTTCATCACCAACCTTCTCGCTCTTTTCAATCTCGAAAGGAGGAGTTTTTGCCTTTGAAACAATACGAAAATCGTTTACGATAACCTCGATTTCACCCGTCGGAATATCCTTGTTCTTGCTTTCTCTCTCTGCAACAACACCTGTTGCGGCAACAACATATTCACTTCTTACCGACTGTGCATCGGCAAAAATTGCTCTGTCTGTTTGGTCGTTGAATGAAAGCTGAATGATACCTGTTCTGTCACGCAAATCAATAAAGATGAGGTTGCCCAAATCTCTTTGACGCTGTACCCAGCCAAAAACAGTGATTGTTTGACCGACATTTGAGATGTCAAACTTTGCACAATAATCTGTGCGTTTCATACCCTTAATTGAATTAGTCATTATTTTGTCCTCCGAGAAACAGTGAATTAAAATCGAACGCCTCGCCGTTAATTTCCAAATCTTTAAGCTGACTGTCGAGTGTTATGCTGTAAAAACCCGAAACAAAGGTTTCAAGGCTGATATCGCTTTGCTCGCCTGTCGCCATATCCTTGAGGACCGCCGATTTTGTATCCACCTCATTGTCGCCGATAACAACATTGTATTTTGCATTAATCTTGTCGGCATATTTCATCTGCGCACGGAGTGATCTGCCGTTCAAATCATAAACAACGCTGTATCCCTCGTCACGCATATCTTTTGCAATTTCCACCGCTTTGAGAGTTGCCTTGTCGCCCATGGCAACGATGAACAAATCAGGACGGGACGGTTCAGGAAATTCGCAACCCTGTGCTTCCATAACAAGCTGAAGTCGTTCAAGTCCCATAGCGAAGCCGAGCGACGGTGTGTGCTGACCGCCGAGTTCCTCGATGAGTCCGTCATATCTGCCGCCGCCGCAAACAGTGCCCTGTGCACCGATAGAATCGGCGACAAATTCAAATACGGTTTTTGTATAATAATCAAGTCCTCTTACGATTTGAGGATTTACGATATATTCGATATTCATTGCGTCAAGGTAGCTCTTTGTCTTTTCAAAATGCTCCTTGCACTCGTCACAAAGATAATCAAGAACAACCGGAGCGTCTTTTGCAATTTCGCTGCAAACAGGGCTTTTACAATCCAAAATACGCATTGGGTTGCGGTCAAGTCTGTCACGGCAGGTATCGCAAAGCTCGTCAACTCTTGAAGCAAAATATTCCTTGAGTGCTTTGTGATATTCCGCACGGCATGTTGGACAGCCGATTGAATTAAGTTCAAGGTGCAAATCCTTTACGCCGAGTTCATGAAAAATCTGCTTTGCAAGAGCAATCATCTCTGCATCTGCAAGCGGTGAAGTTGCACCGAAGCACTCAATGCCGAATTGGTGGAATTCACGAAGTCTGCCTGCCTGTGGCTTTTCATAGCGATAGCAAGAAGTGAGATAGCAAATTTTTTGAGGAAGAGCCTCGTTTGAAAGACCGTTTTCCAAAAATGATCTTGCCGCACCTGCTGTGCCCTCCGGACGAAGAGTGATTGAACGACCGCCCTTGTCGTCAAATGTGTACATCTCTTTTTGTACGACATCTGTTGTGTCACCCACACCTCTTTGAAAAAGTTCGGTATGTTCAAACACAGGAGTTCTCATTTCCTTGTAGCCGAAATTTTCGGCAACTGTAAGGCAAGTAGCCTCAATATATTGATTTTTGTACACTTCGGACGGCAAAACATCCTTTGTGCCCTTGATAGCTTTTGTTATAAGTGCCATAACTGTTCTCCTATATACAACATTTGAGGTGCAAGTTTTTCTTGCACCTCGTTATTACAATTTATGAAATTACTTTTTTTGATTATATCTTGGGTTAACAATTTCTCTCCATTCAAAGTCGCCTCTTTCAACACCTCTGATAAGTGCCTCGGCAGTAGCGATGTTTGTTGCAAACGGAATATTGTGCACATCGCAAAGGCGAAGCAAATCGTTATCGTTAGGTTCGTGAGGTTTTGGATTAAGCGGATCTCTGAAGAAAATCAAGAGGTCGATTTCATTGCACGCAATACGGCTTGCAATCTGCTGTCCGCCACCCTGTGCGCCACTCAAAAAGCAATTAATTTCCAAGCCTGTTGCTTCTTTTACAAGCTTGCCTGTTGTGCCCGTTGCGCAAACATCGTGTCGACTGATAATTCCGCAGTATGCAATGCAAAACTGAACCAAAAGTTCTTTTTTTGCATCGTGTGCTATAAGTGCAATGTTCATAATACCCTCTCCTAAATTAAAAGTTATCATAATATCTCATTTTAAATCTTTATATTATATATAATACCATATTATAGCGAATTTTCAAGATTTTTTTGAAGTTTTTTACTGCAAAAGAGTAGAATCGGTCTTTGCTTTCTCCTCCTTATTATTATTGCTGTAATAATAATCTATAATCGCCGCAGTGATTTCCGCCGTTGACGAACCTGAACCTGCTGTTTCGATAGACGAACCGATACTGATTTCGGGATTATCATACGGAGCAAATGTAATAAGGAAACCGTTGTTATGCTTAATGCCGTTTACAACTACCTGAGATGTACCGGTCTTACAAGCCGTTTTAACGCTGAGCTTATTAAACACCCTGTTAGGTCCGCCGTAAAGTGATACACGACGCATACCCGATTTTACAATATCAAAAGTCTTTTGACTTACACCTGTTTCTTCTTCAACCGTTATGCCTGTTTCGTTAACAGCACCTGTTGCGGAAGAAATTTTTGATTTTACAAAATGAGTTTTGTATCTTGTACCGCCGTTTGCGATTGTTGCACAGTAATTTGCAAGTTGAAGCGGAGTTAAAAGGTTATCTGACTGTCCGATAGAACACTGAACGGTATCGCCCGGTCGCCAAACCATATCAAACTTTTTTCTGTACTCAGGGCCTGCCATAATACCCTTTGATTCGGGAATCTCAACACCTGTTTTTTGACCCAAGCCAAACATTTTGCCATACTTATTCATAAGGTCAATGCCAAGTCTTTGAGAAGTATTATAAAAGAAAATATTACAAGAATGTTCAAGTGCACCTTCTACATTAAGTCCGCCGTGGGAACCTGTACACTTAAAGGTCATATCCGAAATTTTAAAAGTATGGTTACAATAGAAATAGGTATCTCTCGTAATTTTGCCTTCCTCAAGTCCGGCAACAGCCATAAGCGGCTTAAAGGTTGAACCGGGAGCAAAGGCACTCATTGCAAAACGGTTGAAAAGCGGCTTTTTACTGTTTGAAGCAAGTTTTTTATAATCGGAATAATATTCATCCAAATTAAAGGTTGGATAGTTTGCCGCAGACAAAATTTCACCGCTGTGAACATCCTCAACAACAACGGCACCGGTTGCGACACTTGAAGTTTTAAGACAGATTTTGCGAAGCTTTTGTTCTGCGATTTTTTGCATATCTTTATCAATGGTCAAAACTATTGTATCTCCCTGAACAGGCTCTTTGGTAATAGTTTCCGTAATATTTCCCTCAGCATCGATTGTAACAGTCTTTTCACCGGGAGTGCCTCTCAAATCGCTTTCGCACGCTTTTTCAATACCGGATTCGCCTATTTCATCATTAATGCCGTATCCGCTGTCCTTAAGTTCGGCATATTCTTCGGCGTTTATTTTTCTGACAGTACCGATAATGTGCGAAGCAAGTGATGGGTCGATATACGAACGATATGCCACAACCTGAACATCGGCACCTCTGTACATAGCTTTGTTTTCCTTAACTTGAGCAACGGTTTTGTCGCTGACATCATCGGCTATTGTAACAGGATTTGAAACAGAAAAAAGACACCTTGTAAGCTCATATCTGATATTACCGATAGCAAGAGCAGTCTTGGTATCATACTTTTCAAGTCCGTATTTTTCAACCATCGCATCAAAACAGTTTTGTGCGGTAGCATATGCTTGAAGATTGAACATATCCTTACTTTTCATCGTTTTTATAGCCGACTCGTAATTTTCATCGTCTTTTTTTGTAAAAAACTTAATCTTGCCGTTCTTGCCTATTTTAAGAGGAAGATTATGCACATATTCTTCTTTATTTTTGTTAAAAACTTTTATTAAATTTATTATAATCGCATTTCTCGCATCATTGTTTTTTGCACTCGGAAAATATGCGGCATCAAGAATAATACTGTTTCCCTTGCGATTTGTAACAAGAGTATTACCGTTACGGTCAACAATTTCTCCCCTTGCCGCTTCAATAGATACGGTATAGGTTTTGACAGCACTGCTTTGAGCAACATAGTATTCGTTATTCTTTATTTGAATATTGTAAAGGTCATAGCCAAAACCAAGCAAGGTTGCAATTACCAAAATAACGGCAACAACTGTTCTTGAACTTTTATATCTGTTACCCACTGCATGCTCTCCTTTCCTAAAATCTTGTTATGTTAATATTATACCTTATTGAGCTTTCTTTTAAGCGGAACAAAAGCAATGTTCATCACAACAGTCATAACAGCCGTATAAAAAAACGACGGCAAATAAAAATTAAAAAATGCAACTCCCGAACCGTCGCCGCCTTTTATCAACACAAAAATGAGCCAATAAATAAGCACATAAAGGAAGGTGAACAACACCGCTCCGACAGTGCCGACCCAAAAAGTTGCCCTGAAAAGGTGCGTTACAAGCATACTCATAATATAGCACGAAACCATAATAAACAAGCAGTTAAATCCCATATGATGTGCCGCAGTTATATCCCACAAAAGGCCTGCAAACAAGCCGATAAGAGCTGCTGTTTTTTCATCCTCGTCAAGTGACAAAAGCACAGCCGCAGGAATAAGAAAGAAACATCTTGCACCGCCGATTTCAAACCATAAGCCGCCGACATTTTGAAGCAGCGAAAGCACGGCGATAATCACGGCATAAACGACATATTTAATTGTTCGTTCCTTTTTTGTGAGTTCCATTGATTTTCCTTAATTCTTGTAATCCGTAAGTATAAAGCATGTGTTTATTTCTTCTATTGAAGCACCCGGCGTGATGATTGCATAAGAAGAAATATCGGTTGACTCGTCTGCAATTTCATCAACAGTGCCGATAATCAATCCTTTTGGCACGGTTCCGCCGATACCTGCGGTGCAAATAATAGATTCGTTTGTTATTTTTGTTGCGGCATCAAGATTTGCCATTTTGCACTTATTATCCTTTGCAAGCGTTGCATTGCCTGTAACATAAGATATTTCGTTTGAAATAATCTCGTAAGCGGAAACATTAAAGTCCGGGTCAAGTATGGTCTTAATGACGCTGTAAGTAGGATAAGCCTTATCCACAACGCCGACAAGATACTTGCCGTACATAACGGCATCACCGACCGCAACACCGTTGACCGTTCCCTTTGACACGGTAAACGATTTGTATATATCCGCACTGTCCCTGCCGATAACGGACGCCTCAACAAACTTAAAATCCTCGTGTTCTTCTTTAACGCCGAGAAAATCTTTGTAAAGTTCATTTTGTCTTTTCAGGTTTTCGTAATCAACAAGTTGTGACTGAAGATCTCCGATTTGCGATTGCAAATTTTGTATTTCTTTTTCATACTGAGCGTTGCCGCTTACATTACCCGAAATTTTATCGATGCCGTTTGATATTTTTTGTGCAACATAATGAGCCGGATAAAACATCGTACCGACAACGGTTGACTGTGCGGTTTCGCCGTGACCGTTTGCGGCGGCAATAAGTGCACCGATTAAAAATACGGCGATTATGCTCACAACCAATTTAAACGGCTTTGTCTTAAATAAATTTTTCATACTATTTCACTTTTCTTATCTTGCCTGACGAAGCTTGATTGATGTGCCGAGTGCAACACAATCGTTTGAATTTTCAGGAACAATAATAGGAATTTTAATTTCATTTTCAATCAAATCACGAAGCCCACGAAGTTGACTTGCACCGCCTGTAAGATATATACCTCTGTCGATAATATCTGCGGCAAGTTCCGGCAAAGTAACTTCGAGCGTTTCTTTAATTGCGGCAATGATTTGACTTACAGGTTCTTCAAGGACCGAACGAATATCTGATGATGTAATTTCAACACTTCCCGGAAGTCCGTCGTTAAGATTTCTGCCTCTTACTTCCATAGCCGCCTCACCGTCGTATTCCATAGCAGAGCCTATTTTAAGTTTAATATCCTCTGCTGTACGCTCGCCAATAAGGAGATTATGCGTTTTACGCATATACGAAACTATGGCGTCATCCATAGCTTCACCGCCGACCTTAATGCTGTTGCAACACGCAATACCGCCAAGCGACAACACGGCAACATCAGTTGTACCGCCGCCGATGTCAATAATCATTGAACCTGTTGCCTCATATACGGGAAGACCTGCACCGAGAGCCGCCGCCATAGATTCTTCTATAAGCTCAACCTCCTGAGCACCTGCCGAACGAACGGCATCCTCTACCGCTCTGCGTTCAACCTCCGTTACATCCGACGGAACGCAAACAACAACTCTTGTTTTTGTAAAAACATTGCGTGATGTTGAACGGTCCATAAAATCGTGAAGCATATCGGCTGTCATATCAAAGTCGGCAATAACACCGGCTTTCATAGGACGAACAGCAACAATAGAACCCGGCGTTCTGCCAATCATTTTTTTAGCCTCATTGCCTGTTGCAAGCACCCTCTTTGATTTTACATCAACAGCAACAACAGACGGCTCGTTAATTATTATATGACCCTTTTTATCGGTTACTTTTGTATTTGAAGTACCAAGGTCGATACCTATATCTCGTGAAAAAAGCATTTTAAATCCCGCTTTCCTAATAAATTTCATATCAATTAATTATTATATAATATAAAATAACTAATCTCAACAAATATTTTAAAAATTAATAATTTTGTCAAATTATACAAAAAACCTCCCGATTTTTCGAGAGGTTTCAGCGTGTCGAAAAAGTGTTTTGACACGCCGCAGGCTGTTGAGAAAGGTTCTGAATTTCGTTTTCTTGCGAACTTTGCTGTACGATG
>UQCC01000003.1 GCA_900539325.1 uncultured Eubacterium sp. | reverse complement strand
AGCGTCAATGTTAACACGCCGTATAAGATGAACAAAGGATTGCCCTTTGAAAATGTGAAGAACAAAATGCCTGCGATTAAGTCGAAAATCAAATATCCTGCGTCAAAAATTGCTTCCATAATATCGGGAATTTGCGGTTTGTATTTTTCGTTTGCCATAATTAAAACTCCTTTTTTACTTCAAATAACTAACATTCACGGTGTTGTTTCTCGTTTAAACAATCTTCTGCGTTATTGCAGATTTTTTCAAAAATATTCTTGAATGTTGCAATTTCCTCATCCGAAAATCCTTTGAGCACATCGTGGGCAAAACGTTTTTGTGTGTCGATGCCCTCGTAGATTATGCTTTTTGCACTTTCGGTCACAAAAATTTCTATGTGTTTTTTATTGCTTTTGCTCTGCTTCTTTTCAATCAAGCCTTTGTTTTCAAGTGATTTGAGCGAGGTTGAAACATGAGATTTTGTTGATTTGCGAATTTTGACAATGTCTGCCGCCGTATTGAATTCGGGGTTGCCGTGCAAAAACATCAGTATGTCATATTCCATTTGGGTCAAATCATACTTGTCGCAAATCGAACTTGTGAGCGATTCGTAATAGCCGGTAATTGTTTTATGCCTGTCCCAAAAATGCATAGTATCATTCCTTGTTAATCGTTCTATTTAGAACTATTATAGTGCGTGATATATGGTTTGTCAATACATATATTTTTGCGATTTGTAAATCTGAATTTTATGATTGCTGTCATATACAAAAACGAGCCGAGATGTACGTATCTCGGCTCGTTTTCTATTGTGGGTATGTAGGGCTTTCGTTAATTTTGTGTTTATAACATGTTATGTGCAACTGTAAATCGAGCAATTGTCAAAAATTTAGATGATTTAAAGTCCAAACATCATTTTGCATATTTCCTTTCCGTAGGCGGTTTTGAAAATTTTGTCACAAGTATTCTGAACAGCCTGTTTTGAGAGGTTTTCCTCATACATATTGACGAGAAAATCCGCTTCGACAAGAATTTGATAGTCGATTCCGTCAATATTGTCATATGTATGATGATGCGCTATTAAATATTGCACTCGATTGGATACTTTGTCATTAAAACCTAACTTTTCCAGCAATTGCTTTGCTATCGGCGGTCCTTCTTTTTCCTGCAATTTTCCGTTGCAATTCCCGTATTTTTCTTCACAAATATGAATTCCTATATCGTGGGTAAATGCCGCCGTTTCAATTATAAATAATGTTTCGTCGTCAACATTTTCTGCCTTTGCAATGAGTTTTGCATAGCTGTGAACTTTGCAAAAATGCTGAATCCTCTTTGCGTCACCGTTGTACAACTCTATCATTGCCAAATGCAGCTTATTTATCATTTTGATAATCTCCTTTGGATTGATTTTGTATTAAAGTTATATTAATATCTCACAGCTTTTGCAGGGAATATACGGGATTGGCAATGCTTTTAAAATCTATTTTATTGTCTAAATCAATCGCCATCATTTCGCTTATGCAATAATAGTATTTCATATGCTTTCCTCGTTAAAGTTCTTGATTTAAGATTATCATATAAACAGCTTTATTGCAATAAAAAAGTCGTGTGCCAAATGGTACACGACTTTAAAATTTGTATTACTTTCCGAGGTTAAAAAGCTGTTCTCTTGTGAGGTTTGCTGTTCGTGAGGTTTCGTCATCCGGAATTACACGTATGGTTTTGCCGTCATAAGCAGAAACCTTAACCTTTGCGGTCTTGCCGTCGATTGTAACCTCTTTTTCGCTGTATTCCTCTTTGAGCGGAACTTGCTTTGTAAGTGCCGATTTTTCTGTCAAAGCACCTGTTGGGCAAAGTTCAACGCAAAGTCCGCAGTTTGTGCACTTGGTTTGGTCAAGCGGAAGATTAAACGCAGGAGCAACCTCTGTCTTGAAGCCTCTGCCCATAAGACCTATTGCCGAAATGTTCATAACTTCCTTACAGCTTCTTACACACAATCCGCAAAGAATACACTTTGCACTGTTGCGTTCAATGAATTCATTTGAATTTGCTGTGTATTTCTGTGGCATTTCGCCCTTGAATCTGGCAGGGTTGATGTCGTATCTCTGTGCAACGCTCAAAAGTTTACACTTGAAGTATTCTTTGCATCCGCATTCAAGGCAACGGCTTGCTTCAGCTTTCGCTTCGTCTTCTGTAAATCCGAGGCTTACTTCGTCAAAATTGTTTCGTCTGTATTCAGGGTCAAGCACCTTTGGATTGGTTCTTGCACATTTTTGCTTTGCAGAGTAGTCAATGAGTTCTTCGTCTCTTCTGCTGATGTACGGCACTCTTGTGTCAATTGCTTCGCCGTTCAAAAATGCGTCAACAGCTTCTGCACATCTGTCTGCTTCGCCGATTGCTTCAATAGCGATTGATGCACCTCTGTTTGTTGCGTCACCGATAGCAAACACTCCGTCAAGATTTGTTTGGAATGTGTCTATATCAGCCTCAATGTTGCCTCTGTCTGTGAGTTTAAGTTCGCTCACATCCTCGCCGACAAGTTTTTGACCGATAGCCATAATAACACTGTCAACTTCGATTTCTTCAGTCTTGCCCTCAACAGGTACAGGCTTTCTTCTGCCTGATGCGTCAGGCTCGCCGAGTTCCATAATTTGAAGTGTAATGCTCTTTACCTTGCCGTTTTCACCGTTGAACGAAATAGGGTTTGTGAGGAATTTGTATTGTACGCCCTCTTCCTCTGCCTCTCTGATTTCAAGGTCGTCGGCAGGCATCTCGTTTCTTGTTCTTCTGTAAACAACATAAACATTCTTTGCGCCGAGTCTTACAGCGGTTCTGCAAGCGTCCATTGCTGTGTTACCGCCACCGCAGATAACAACATTGTCGCCGATTTCTTCAGGCTTGCCGAGAATTACGCTGCGGAGAAAATCAATACCGCCGTAAACACCGTTAAGATCTTCGCCCGGAGTTCTCATTGAACTTGATTTCCAAGCACCGACAGCAACAATAACAGCGTCGTTTTGCTCTTTGAGGCTTGCAATAGTGAAGTCCTTGCCGAGTTTAACATTGTTAATCATCTTAACGCCGAGCTTTTCGATAATCTCAATTTCGCTGTCAAGCACTTCTTTAGGAAGTCTGTACTGCGGAATACCGTAGCGGAGCATACCGCCCATTTTTTCCATCATATCATAGATTGTTACATCGTGGCCTTTTATTGCAAGCTGATATGCAGCTGTAAGACCTGCCGGACCGCCGCCGATGACAGCAATTTTTTTGCCTGTTGCTTCTGCTTTTTCAGGAACGTATTTATCGCCGTTGAGGTCAATGTCAGCGGCAAAAGCCTTTAATTGAGCAATGTTGATAGGTTCTTCAACATTTTTTCTTCTGCACGCACTTTCGCATGGGTGCGGACAAACTCTGCCGATTGAAGCAGGGAGTGAAACTTTGTTTTTAACAAGTTTCAATGCGGATTCGTATTCGCCGTTTGCAATAAGACCGACATATCCCTGGCAGTCTGTTCTTGCAGGGCAGTTGAGTTGGCACGGAGCAACGCAGTCGCCGTCATGGGCAGACATAAGAAGTTCCATAGCGATTTTTCTTGATTGAACAACTCTGTCGCTTTCGGTGTTGATTACCATTCCGTCTGTGCATTTTGCAGAGCAGGAACGCAAGAGTTTTGGAATACCCTCGGCTTCAACAACGCAAAGACCGCACGCACCGTAAACTTTTACGGCTTCGTCATAGCAAAGGGTAGGAATGTAAATGCCGTTGTCTTTTGCGGCTTGGAGGATTGTTGTACCCTCTTCAACCTGAATGTTTTTTCCGTTAATAGTTAAGTTAAGCATTGTATTTCCTCCTTCCTATGCCTTGATAATTGCACCGAATTTGCATGATGAATAGCACTTGCCGCACTTTATGCACTTTTCAGTGTCGATTTTGTGAGGATTTTTAACTGTTCCGCTGATTGCATCAACAGGGCAGTTTCTCGCACAAAGAGTACAACCTTTGCACTTGTCCTCAATAATTTTGTATTCGATAAGGTCGCTGCATTCGCCGGCAGGACACTTCTTTTTGTTGATGTGAGCTTCGTATTCGTTTCTGAAATACTTGATTGTTGTAAGCACAGGGTTTGGTGCAGTTTGACCCAATCCGCAAAGAGCACCGTCTTTGATTGAATGGCAAAGTTCTTCAAGAAGCTCAATGTCACCGTCTTTGCCCTCGCCCTTTGTGATGCGTTCAAGCATTTCAAGCATTCTCTTTGTGCCGATACGGCAGTGGATACACTTGCCGCAGCTTTCTTTTGCGGTGAAGTCAAGGAAGAATTTAGCCATACCTACCATGCAGGTGCTTTCGTCCATAACAACCATACCGCCCGAACCCATAATCGCACCTGTTGCACCGAGTGCCTTGTAGTCGATTACGGTGTCGATAAGTTCAGCCGGAATACATCCGCCCGATGGACCGCCCATTTGAACAGCCTTGAATGCCTTGTCGCCTTTCATTCCGCCGCCGATGTCAAAAATAACATCACGGAGAGTTTTACCCATAGGAATTTCAACAAGACCCGATCTCTTAACCTTGCCTGTAACGGCAAATACCTTTGTACCTTTTGAATTTTCTGTACCCATAGCGGCAAAAGCCTCACCGCCGTTGTTGATAATCCAAGATACATTTGCAAAGGTTTCAACATTGTTGATGTTTGACGGCTTGAGCCAATATCCTGCGGCAGCAGGGAACGGAGGCTTCAATCTCGGCATACCTCTGTGACCCTCAAGGGATTCGATAAGTGCTGTTTCCTCACCGCAAACAAATGCACCTGCACCTGCTTTGATTGTGAAATCACAGCTGAAGTCCGAGCCAAAAATGTTTTCACCGATTATGCCTTGCTCTTTTGCTTGCTCAATAGCACGGTTAAGTCGCTTGATTGCAAGAGGATATTCTGCTCTTACATAAACAACTGCGTGCTGTGCACCGATAGCGTATGCACCGATGAGCATACCCTCAATAAGTGTGTGCGGGTCGGATTCAATAACGGCTCTGTCCATAAACGCACCCGGGTCACCCTCGTCGGCGTTGCAGATAAGATATTTAACTTCGCCCTCGCTCTGTCTTGCGGCGTTCCACTTGAACCAAGTAGGGAAGCCTGCACCGCCACGGCCTGCAAGTCCCGATGTCTTGATGATGTCGATAACTTCCTCCGGAGTAAGCTCTGTAAGGCACTTTTTGAGTGCTGTGTAGCCGTCTGCCTCCAAGAAAGCGGAAATTTCGTCAGGATTGATGATACCGCATCTTCTGAGAGCAATTCTTGTTTGTTTTGTTAAAAATTCGCTGTCCTCATCAGATACAATAAGCTTTTCGATTTTTGAGATGTCGCCTGTTTTTGCATAATCCGCAATGCTTTGTGCATCATCCGGCGATACCTTTACAAGACGAGTGAGCTTTTCGCCTTCGTAAATGTCAACGATAGGTTCAAGATAGCACATGCCGATACAACCGGTAATGCTGACTTCTGCACCGCCTAAATCACAGTTTAAAAGGGCTTGACGCACCTTTTCGGCTCCTGCGGCAATACCGCATGAACCTTCACCGATAACTATTCTCATTGTGCAGCCTCCCTTAATTCCTTCAAGATTTTCTTTGTCTTATCGGGTGTAAGACTGCCGTATGTATTGTCGTTTATCATCATAACAGGTGAAAGCGAACAACATCCGAGGCAGGCAACACATTTGAGCGAAAACAAACCGTCCTCGGTTGTTTCACCGTCCTCAATGTGAAGCTCGTCCTTGATTGTTTGGAGTATCAACTCCGATGAATTAACATGGCATGCGGTGCCTTGGCAAAGCATGATGAGATACTTGCCGACAGGCTGAAATCTAAATTGCGTGTAGAATGTGCCTACACCCATAATTTCGCTTGTTGCAATGCCTGTTTTGCCGGATATTTTCTCTATGGCTTCTTTTGGAAGATAGCCGTAAATATCCTGTGTTTGCTGTAAGATTGTAATCAAACTGCCCGGAACGCTTGCGTATTCGTCAAGCACACCGTCAATCAAATTCAAATCAACAGTAGACATTTCATTTCCCTCCCATAATCGTTTGCAAAATAAGCATATGCTTATTTAATTATAATATATAATGTTACATAGAATAATACTACTTTGATTTTTGTTTATCAAGTATATATATTTATTTTCATTAAAAATATACAAAAACATTAATATTTTTGCGTTTTTCTCCATAAACTTTTTATAGTGTTTTTGTCTGTTTTTACCAAATTTTAAATATTTATTTTTTCTAAACAATGGGCATTAATCACCAAAAACTATTGACATATGTGCAAAAATACTGTACAATTTTAACAAATGAAAAAAATCAAAGGGGTGTGCTTTATGAGCATAGTTAAGAATGTGGCAATTGTAGGCCACGCATCTAAAGGTAAAACTACTCTCGCAGAGGCAATGCTTAATGTGGCAGGCGTTACCGAAAGAATGGGCAAAATAGCAGACGGCAACACTGTGTCCGACAGTGATGCAGAGGAGAAGAAAAGAGGGGTTTCAATTTCTTCATCCGTTTTGCAGTTTACATATGACAATGCAAAAATCAATATTATTGACACTCCGGGACTTTTTGACTTTGCATTAGGTCAGGCAGAGGGACTTCGTGCGGCAGACAGTGCAATCGTTGTTGTTTCGGCAAGGTCGGGACTTGCGGCAGGTGCCGAAAAAGCGTTCAAGGATGCAGGTAAAAAAGGCATGGCTCGTATTATCGTTACATCAAAAATGGATGACGACAGAGCCGATTTTTACAAAGCCTTTAATGGTTTGGTAGCCAAATTCGGCACAACTATGTGCCCGGTTGTCGTTCCTGTGTTGAACGGCGGCAAGGTTGTCGGCTACTATAATATGATTGATGACACATCTTATACATACGACGGTGTTAACAAAAAGGCTTCTGATGTGGCACACGATGACCAAGCTCGTTTTGAAGCTATCAAGGAAGTGTTTGCCGAAGCGGTAGCCGGTGCCGATGATGCTCTTATGGAAAAATATTTTGAGGGCGAGCCTCTTACAAAGGAAGACAAAATCAAAGGTCTTTCGCAGGGCATTGCAGACGGTACAGTTGTTCCTGTGTTTGCACTTTCGGGTCTTACCGGTGTCGGTGTTGATATGCTTCTTGATTTTATCAAGGATTGCTGTCCTGCACCTAAGGCTGAATATGCAATCGATGTAAACGGCGAGCCTATCGAACTTACCGTTGACGAAAACGGTCCGCTTGCTGCAGTATGCTTCAAAACTGTTGCAGACCCGTTCATCGGAAAACTTAACTATTTTAAGGTGGTATCGGGCAAACTTGTTCAAGGCTCAACTGTTGTTAACTCACGCACCGGCAAAGATGAGAGAGTAGGCAAGGTTGTCACTCTCCTCGGTGCAAAGCAAACCGATGCAAAGGAAATCCCGGCAGGCGAAATCGGTGCTGTTGTAAAACTTGACGGCTTTAAGACGGGCGACACTATGTGTACATCCGCAAAGGTTGTAACTCTTGACGGCGTTGCTGTTCCTACTCCTTGCTATTCAATGGCAATCAGTGCAAATAAAAAAGGCGAAGAAGAAAAAATTGCCAATGCCGTTGCAAAGATGATTGAGGAAGACCCGTCTATTGCATATAAGGTTAATAATGAAACAAGACAAACCGTGCTTTCGGGTCTCGGCGAACAGCATTTGGATGTATGTTTGTCAAAACTCGGCACAAAATATAATGTAACAGCAACACTTTCACAGCCAAAGGTTGCTTACAGAGAAACCATTACTCGCAAGGTTACTGCACAGGGCAGACATAAGAAGCAATCGGGCGGTCACGGTCAGTTTGGTGATGTATTCATTGAGTTTGAACCGTACGATACCGAAAAACTTGAATTTGCCGAAAGAGTTGTAGGCGGTTCCGTTCCTAAAAACTTCTTCCCGGCTGTTGAAAAAGGGCTTCAGGAGTCTATGGAAAAGGGTGTGCTTGCAGGTTATCCTATGGTTGGCGTTAAGGCAACACTTTTTGACGGCTCATATCATCCTGTTGACTCGTCGGAAATGGCATTTAAGATGGCAGCTTCACTTGCGTTTAAGGCAGGTATTGCAGATGCTTCTCCTGTTCTCCTTGAACCGATTGTAACTCTCAACGCACTTTGCAATGACGAAGTTATGGGCGATATTATCGGCGACATCAACAAGCGTCGTGGCAGAGTTTTGGGTATGAATCCTACCGGTGACGGTATGCAGGAAATTCTTGCCGAAGTTCCTGAATCGGAAATGACAACTTTTGCAACCTCAATGCGTCAAATCACACAGGGCAGAGGCTCATTCACCACCGCTTTTGCAAGATATGAAAAGTGCCCTGAACATATTGCACAAAAGGTAATTGCAGAGGCTGCTCAAGAAAACTAACGGTGATTTTATGTTGGACTTTTTAAAAGGGCTAAAACGATTTTCAATAGCCACAATAATTGTTTCGGCGATTATGGGTGTACTGTTCATTGCGTTCCCGAGCAAATGTATTCAGTATATTTCGCTTGTTGTGGGTGTTTCGCTGATTGTAACGGGCATAATTTCGGTTGTGTCGTACATCGTTGAGAGGGATACAAAACTCCCGCTTGTGCTTGGCACGATTTCGTTGATAAGCGGTATAATCGTGTGTGCAAAGTATCAGGCAATCATTTCGATAATCGTTGTGATTTTGGGAATATTCATTCTCACTTCGGGCATTGTCGATATGGCAACCTCAATCCGTTCAATTATGATTTTCAGAAAATCGGGATGGTTCACAATGCTGTTGTCGGTGATTACGATTGTTTTCGGAATTGTCGCAATAACAAAGTCGGCACAGCTGACAGACGGCATTGTTCGATTTATCGGTGCGGCACTCATTGTGTATGCGGTTCTTGATTTGGTGACTTATATTCAGGTCAATTCAAAGGTCAAGCAGGTCAAAGATGCAGTCGATTCAATCTCCGATATAGAGGTTGAAGCCACCGAACAACAGAATGACGAATAAATAAAAAACACGCTGTGGATTTTTCCATAGCGTGTTTATTTATTATAGCGTGCTTTTTTATTCTCTTACCATTCACTCTTGGTGTAAGAACGGATGATGTTTGTTATGATGTTATCTCGCTTAAAGCCTTTGCCTTTGCCGCCTTTGATTTGGTCTTGGATTTTGCCGGCTCTGATTGTGATAAAGTCGGCTTTGTCAATGATTTTGTCAATCGGCGGAATTTCACCAAAGTTGTATTTTTCATCAACTTTGTCAATTAATTCTGTTGCAAGGTATGTGTTTGAGAATTTTTTGATTCCTGTCATTGCAAGGATAACAACCTTGTTGTTTTCAGGCATTGTAACGGTTTTGCAACCTCTCACATCAATTTCGTAGAGATAGAAATATGCCTTGCCGTTGGCAATGTTGCCCTCCGGATGGTGCGTGTGGGTGAATTCCATAGCAATCGGCTGATGTGTGATTTTTGCCGTCTGTCCGAGTCCTGCCATATCCCATCTGCCGACAGGTTCGCTCATCGGGTAAACCGTCATATGACGCTCTTTGTTGTCCGCCATAATAACAATATCTTGCTTGCCGAACACCGAACCTGCAATCATATACAACTTTGTAATGCCTTTCGGAAGCTCGATTTCCTGCTCTCTCGGAATATAAATGTTCTTGTTCATATCCACATTCGGCATTTTGAATGTAATGCCGTGAACCGTGAGATTGCTTGGAATAAGCTCATTCGGAAGGCTCATACCACTGCCTTGCATAATGCAGTTAACCTTGTATTCGTCTGCCGTGATACCTGTTGAATTGTATTCAAGGTCAAGCTTTTTGTAGTTTTCTTTCGCCTTGTTTTTGTCGTTTGCAAGTTTCAACTTGAATGTCTTAACTTCAAACGGCTTTAGGTCAAATATCAAAGCACCGTCTTTGATTTCGGCGTCTTTGATGTATTCCTCACTTGCATATGTTTCACAGGCTTCTGTGATGTCGCAGTAGAATTTAATTCCTGCATTCTTGTGTTCTTTGCCGATGCCCTCGTTGACTCTTACAATAATACTGTCGTCGTCAATAGCTTCTTTAACGGCTCTTACAATCACGCTGTCCGAAGTTGTGTTCATAAGGCTGAAGCTGTCACCAAGTGCACCTTCACGCTTTGACGATGTGCGGAATGCAACAAGTTTTTGGTTAAAACATTGTGCTTCAATTTGAGTTGCGGCACCGATTTCTCCCTTGTGACTGAAAATACCGAAAGCAAATTTGTTCCTGCCGATGTCCTGCAAATCCTGACGGGCGTCTTTTGTAAATGCACCTGCCGGGGTGTGAATACAGGTTAAACGGAGCGTGTAGTCGTTTGGCTTGTCCCATCCGTACTTACAATCCGAAAGGATGCTTACGCCGTATCTGCCGAATCTGTCGGTAATGTCTGCCCATTTCTGTGCAGGCACTTCGTATAAATTATCTGTGTTGTTGCCTCGCTTGATGTAACCCAAGCCTAAGTCGTAACTTGCTTCTTCGTTTGAACAGGTAACAGGAAACTGTGCCTTGAGAAGTGTTCTTCTGCTCTGCCAGTCAATGTTGTTGTCAACACGGATAGTGTCTGCGTATGCGTCAAGGCTTACAATTTGCTCGATTTTGCTGTATTCAGCCTCTCGTGTAACCTTGATTGCAATTCTTGCCGGTCCGTTTTCAACAATCTCAAAAGTCGGAGTATTTGCATAGCAGTAAGGCTCCGCGTCCAAATCTTCTTTTCTCATTTCCCACGATGGGTAGTTGAGCTCGCCCAAATCGTGCAAAAGCGCCAATTTGATAGGTGAAGTGAGAAGCTGAACCTTTAATTTTTTATCTACAATAGAGCCTATGTCACCGTTTTTGTTGAACATAAGTCTGTATTTTTCGTTTTCAAGTGTGTGCTCGGTAACCTTGAGGTCGGTTGTGATTTTGCACTTTTCGTCCGAACCCTGTACATCGTATACCTTGTAGCCCAAACTTCCCACACTTGCAAGGAAGATAATGTCAAATTCCTTGCCCGTCTTTTTAACTACCTGGCTCGGAACTTCTTTGCCGTTTTTGTCAAAGACCTTAACATATTTTGCATTTCTGTTCAGCTTGATATGTGCTTCAACAGAGGCTTTTCGCTTTGTCGCAACAGGGTTGTTAACGATTATCGCACATTCCTTGCACCACGAGGTGTCAAGTTCGTTTGCTATTGCACCTACTGCACCCTCGTATTCGGTTTGAAATTGATTGAGCGATGCAAAGTAATCATTCCAGCTGTCGTTGTATTGAAGCATGGTTGATGTGCCAGGTATGTCATCGTGAAATTGGTGCTGAATAACTCGCTTCCACGCCTTGTCAAGAATGGCTTTCGGGTACTTGTACGATGTGAGCAGGCTTGCCGCAACCGCTGATTTTTCGCAAGTGTCGGCAAGGTTTTCGTTTTGTGCATTGAGCCTTTTGCTCATACATCTTGATGTGTAACCGCCCGCACCGTGACTGCGCATAACAAGTTCGTTGTTCCAAATCGGTAAGCTGTCTTTTTTGCTTTGCGGCAATTTGTCCATCTCGATGAATATTTCGTCAGATGAAGCGGAGTAAACCTTTGTGTCGTTGTTTGTTTTGTTCGCTTCAACGCTTTCATTAACAAACTTTACACTTTCCTCGGTAGGCGATCCGCCCCAATCGCCTGTGCCGTAGTAGTTCATGGTCCACGGCAGATCGTGTTGCAGTCCGTTTTCCGCAAGCTTGTTGATGATTTGCAAATCGCCTCTTACATCACCGCTGAATTTGTATCTGTACGAAAGGGGATTGAGTGACGCAAAGATTTTGTCACCGTTAACGCCCTGCCATACGCCGATGTCAAACGGCAATTCGTATGCGCCGCCCCAACCTAATTTTTGAGAAGAAACACCCAGCAAATTTGCATGTCTTGCAATACTCGGCAAAGCATAACCAAAGCCGAAGCAATCCGGCAAAAATACATCTTTTGATGTTTTGCCGAACCTTTCTTTAAAATAGTGATTGCCGTATAAAAAGTTGCGGAAAAGTGACTCCGGTGACGGAATGTTTACATCTCCGTTTTCGTATGCCGAGCCGCTTACGCACCATTTGCCTGCGGCAACATATTCCTTGATTTTTTCAAATGCTTCCGGATAATATTCTTCGATAAGCTCATATCTGAAACTGCCCTCAAAGTTAAAGCGGTAATGAGGGTACTTCTCTATGAGTTCAAAGTTTTTTTCAAAGGTGTCGGGTATAAATTCTTCAATGGTTTTCGGCAACTCCCATCTCCATACTGTGTCAAGGTGAGCCGTAGCAACCGTAAAAATTTTGTTTTCAGCCATGATGTATCTCGTTTCGTTAATTACTGTACTTCAATAATTTCGTATTCAAACTCGTATTCTTCCTGCAAAGCCTTTACCTTTGCTTCGTTATCTTCGATAAATGTAGGAGTGCGTACACTTTTGCCGTCTACCGAGTAGTCCTTTACGATTTGATTAAGCTTTTCCCAAGCTTCTGCTTCAAGCGGATAGTTGTCCGCAAATTTGATTTGAAATTCTCTGTGTTTTGGTATTCTTACTTTCATGGATATTCTCCTTAAAATTTTTAGTTATAATATTATATAATTATTTGAGTATGATTTCAAGGTTGTTTTGTACTTTTTCGCTCAAAACTTCAATCGGATGCTCAAGTACCTCTTTAAGCGTGGTTTTATCGTCAACAAGGGTAATCATCTCGTCACCGATTTTGACATTGTCTGCACTGCCGCTTATAATCACACATTTTTTACCGTGCTTTTTGCAAAGCTCGCTTATTTTGTACGGCAATTTGCCCATCAGAGTTTGTTCGTCGGTTTTGCCCTCACCGGTTATCACAATGTCGGCATTTTTGATTTCACTTTCAAGGTCGCAAAGTTCGCTTAAAATGTCAAATCCGGATTTTATTTCTCCGCCGTAAACAGAATACAGTCCGCCGCAGATTCCGCCTGCCGCTCCGGCACCTTTAAGCTTGCTTACATCGGTTTTGAAAAATGCATTGAGCCTTTGTAAGCCTTGGTCGAGTTCTTCAACATCGGTTTTGCGTGCTCCTTTTTGCGGAGCAAATACAAATGCCGCCCCGTTTTTGCCGAAAAATTCGTTTTCAACATCGCTCGCAAATGTAAAGCTTATATCCTTTACTTTGCCTTTCGTGCTCATACCGAAAACAAAGTTCATATCATTGCTTTTCGGCATTTTCATAACATTTTGATTTTCGTCATAAAACCTAACTCCGAGTGCCGAAAGAGCACCGATACCACCGTCACAGCAACCTGTTCCGCCAAGACCGAGAATGATGTTTTTATAGCCGTTTTCTGCGGCAAAGCGGATTAATTCACCTGTGCCGTAGCTGCTGCTTTGCATAACATTTTTTCGCTTTTGCAATCCGCTTGCAACAGCACATTCAATCGCTGCCGTGTTGCCAAAAGTTACAATGTATCCGTCAATCTCCTTGCCGTAAATATCGTGACATTTTGCGTAAAGTATTTCACCTTTACAAATTGATTTTACCGCATTGCAAAAGCCTTCACCACCGTCGGCAAAGGGTATAGCTTTTACATTACAATTTGATGCTTTTTCAAGCACAAATTTTATGGTTTCGGCAACTTCAACTGATGACAATGTACCTTTGTATGAGTCGGGAACAATAAGTATTTTCATATTTGTACCTCATAATTTTTAATGATTTTATTTTAGCATATATTCTTTTATTTGTAAAATAGTGCTCCGAATTGCCTTTTGTGCAAAATTACAGATTTTTTATTCGCTTTTCGGCATATTTACCGAAATGAGAAAAATTTTTGAAAATTCTTGACATTATTTTTTTTATGTTGTACTATATATGTAACCACTTTAGTGGTCGGCGTGACGGTAATAGCGCCCTGTGTTGTGTCTTTCAGCAACTTCACAACACACAACAATAGAAATTGTTTTATTAAACAACGAAGATGGGTAGTTTAAGCGGACACTTGGACTACCCGTTCTTTGTTTTCAAAAAAGTGTAAAAATCCTCTTGACATTTTGGATTTATCTGCTATAATATTAATACGCATTGAGGCAATGCAGTGCATAACTAAATATCGCGGGGTAGAGCAGTTGGTAGCTCGTCGGGCTCATAACCCGGAGGTCGCAGGTTCGAGTCCTGTCCCCGCAACCACCATAGGACACTAAAAATGATACAATTTTTAGTGTCCTGTTTTTTGTCTGTTCAGCAAAGAAATAAATCCTCGTTCAATCAGGGAATAGAAATAATTGAAGCAGAAAGAATTGACTTGGTTATATATATTTGATAAAGTAAAACAGAAAAGATGTTTTATGGAGTTAACAATATGATTTCAATAGAAGAATACAAACAAAACCCTTGCACAACTGAACACTGAAAATCAGGAAAAATAATTTTAATTGCTCTATAATGTAATCACACGGAGAGGGGAAAAGCAATGGATTGGCTGACAGGAATACAAAATGCGATTAACTACATTGAGGAAAATCTGACAGAAAAAATCGACTATGATGAAGCTGCAAAACAAGCATCTTGTTCAAGTTTCTATTTCCAAAGAATTTTCAGTATTTTGTGCGGAATAACTCTTGGAGATTATATTCGTAACAGACGACTTACTCTTGCCGGAAATGAGTTGAGCGCAACTGATAACAAAGTGATTGATATCGCTTTGAAATACGGCTATGAAAGTCCCGAGAGTTTCACAAGAGCCTTTTCAAAATTTCACGGAGTTACACCTTCCGATGCAAAAAAAGATGGCTCTAAACTCAAATCCTTTTCTCCACTTTCCGTGAAAATAACATTAAGCGGAGGCAATATAATGGATTACAAGATTATTGAAAAGGCTGCATTTGACATTATTGAAAAGGTAGAAGCACATACCGTTGATAACTCTGAAAATGCGAAAAGTATTCCTGACTTTTGGACGAGATCACATAATGACGGTACGGTTAAAAACTTATTTGATATTACAACTGACAGAACCTACATTTTCGGTATATGTTACGGAAATCTACCTGAAAATGCAAAAACATTTGATTATTCTATTGCGGCGAAATGCGATGAGAACACAACAGTACCAAAAGGGTTCAGAAAGAACACTATTCCTGCAAGAACTTGGGCAATATTTGAGTGTAAAGGCGCTATGCCGAATGCTATTCAGGAAAAGTGGCACAAGATTGTTTCGGAATTTTTTCCTACATCGGGTTATGAGCCTACCTATGAAATGGATATAGAAGCATATACCGAAGGAAATATGGGCAGTTCAGATTATCACAGTGAAATTTGGGTTCCTGTAATCAAGAAATAATGTCGTCTATTTATTTTTTAACTAAATAGACATTACATAAACAATAGTGGTCACATTGTATCAAATATGTGGTACAAAGACATAAAACGAAACCACCCAACAGGGTGGTTTTTGTACTGCCCTCAAAATTGTGCGGACAGTAAAAAAGAGCCTGACGATAAAAATCGCCAGACCTCTTTTTTTATTATGCAACAGGATTGCTTTACATAGATGCTCTGGCTTTGCATTCATTACGACGCCACGGCTGTTGCCGTGTTACATGACTCCCATATGCTTAACCTCGGCAGTAAAGCAATCTGTGCAAATGCGAATTAATTTTCTGTATCCAAAAGTGCTTTGCGTCTTTTAGATTTGTTGAATATTTTTCCGAAAATCAACAAAATACTTTCAAGCAAATATGCCGTTGTTATTCCGGTGCATGCAATTTGTATTTTGAAGTTGAATAAAATATAGTTCAGCAATAATAGGGCACCGCCGATACAGAATGTGATGGATTTGAACTTTTTTCTTTCGCTTTGTGACAATTCTTTTTCGTATGTGTCAACAGGTGATAACAATGTTGTTATAATCACTCCTGCTAAACACAGCATCAAAAGGTGTTTGCCGCTTAGATTTATGAGCAAATATTTTGCACAGATTAAGCTGAGCAGTAATGACGACAGGGAATATATTTGACATTGCCATTCCGTCTTTGCATGAAATCCGCCTGCAAATCTCCTGATTAAAAAGAATGAAAAGAAAAACACAAGACTTAATACGATTGCTTTTAACAGTATTCCGACTATAATTGTAAATGTAAGCAACCATAAATCGGAAAGTGCTATAAAAAAACCGTAATGATAAAGTTCAAAGTCATCTTGTGAAAGAATGTTTCGTTTTACTAATTCTTTTGTGATTTTTTTTGATAAATTATTTATCATTTTTTTTGAATTTATTCAATTTTTCGGGTGCTTTAGGCTGAAATGCCATTACAGTACAGGTTGAATTTGCATCAACTTTTAATGAAAAGTTGATAAAATTGACTGCCTTGTCTAAAGCCCTTTTTGTTGATTTTTTCATATTACCAACCTCCTTTATTGCATATTAGCATTGTTGAGAAGCAGAATTCAATAATTTATGCTTTTTTCTTAATTTTTTCTACCGTTTTACATAATTTTCAAAGTAATACTGTGAATTGCACAATTTTTTACGCATTGCAAAGTCGGACTGTGTATTTCACAGTTTGGCTTTGTGTACGATGTTGAAAACAAATGATATTATAAAGGTGGTGATAAAATGGTATTGGATTCAAATATAATCGGAAACAGAATTAAAAAGTTTCGTGAGGCTTCAAATATTACTCAGGAACAGCTCGGTGAACAAATTAATTTGTCTCGAAATCAAGTGTCAAACCTTGAGAGAGGTACAAATAAATTGTCATATAAAACACTTACCGAGTTGTGCGATGCGTTAAATGTATGCCCTTGTGAATTGATTTGCGGTGCTTATCACAAGACTGTATCTGAAAATACTATTGACCTTATAAAACATATGGATGAGGATGACCAAGAGGTAGTTTATCAAATGATTCTTGCGTATAAAGAAACAAAAGAACGACTGAAAAATAAAAGATAGCATTGTACGGTCGGTTCGGCGTTTTGCCGAATCGACTGCTTTTTGTTGGGAGAATATTATGTTAATTAATGCTATGATATGTGATGACGAGAAAAAGTATGTTGATGAGGTATACAAATGCCTTATTGACTATTGTGATGATAACAATATTGCTTACAATGTTGACATTTTTAATGACGGCTTAAGTGCCGGCGAAAGCGATAAGATTTATAATATTGCGTTTCTTGATATAGAAATAGGCAACATTTCGGGTTTGAAGTTGGCAAAACTTCTAAAGGAAAGAAATAAACATATTGTTATCTTTTTTATTACGGCGTATGAAAAATATATAGATGATGCAATGGATTTGTTTGCACTGAGGTTTATTAAAAAGCCTATTGACCATATCAGGCTTTATAACGGACTTGAAAAAGCAGTTCAACTGATAAATGAAGATGAAATCAGTTTTTACCTTAAAAGTTCAAAACAAATTCAAAAAATTAAGGCAAAAGATGTTATTTATGTAGAAAATGCAGATCACAAAACATTTGTTGTTACCGAAAACAAAACTTATAATACTGCCGAAAATATGGATTATTGGGAAAGTAAGCTTACTAATATATGCTTTGGCAGACCGCATAACAGTTTTATAATTAATATGGAATACATACAGAATTATCAAAGAAAAGAGATTGTTTTATCCGACGGCAAAATAATTCCGATTGCTTATAATAAACAAAAAGATTTCAGAAAAATCTTTTGCGAGTATTTAAAAAGGAGAAAACAATGATAAGCGGAATGTTAAATATTTGCCTTCAGTTGATTGAAGCGTTGGTTGTTTTCTATTTTTATGAAGGAATCAGAAAAAATAGAAATGAGAATAAGTTAAGGTTGCTTTTGATAATAAGTTCTTATGTTATAATGTGTGTATCAAATTTAATATTTAATTACAATACATTTTTGAATTTTTTGATACTTTTGATTTTTCAGTATGTTATAGCTAAAATCTTATATGAATTTTCTGCAAAAAGTTCTGCCTTTTACAGTTCGCTTATAACATTGCTTGTATTTGTTACGGAACTTGTGTCGATAACTTTTACAAGTGTGGTGTTTAATACAAATTCTAAGGAGTACACAAAAGACCCTTATCAATATCTATTGATGATTTTGCTCAGTAAATCATTGCTTTTTATTGTCCTTAAAATAATATCCGATATAATCAAAAACAGCAGAGATAATACCAAGGTTGATTACGCATTTTATATATATCCGTTTTCGCTTATTTTTGTGCTTTTTGATTTTGCTATTGTGTTTTATTCAACAGAGTTGGATGGAAATTTAAAAATATTCATATCTCTTACAAGTCTTTTGCTTACGGTGTCGATTATCGTTTTCTGTATTTTTCAACAGCATACGGCAGAAAAAGAACAGGAGCTTATGGAGCTTAGAACCATAAGGGAAAAGGAAAAAATAGAAGAAGCGTATTTTGAACTTCTTGAGCATCAAAATGACGAACTTCAAATCTTTGTGCACGATATACAAAAGCATCTTGAAAATATCGGTAAGCTGTCGGATAATTCGGAAGAAATAAAAGAATATGTTTCCTCGCTGTCAAGTGATTTGTCAAACAACAATAAAATCGGCAAAACTTCAAACAAACTTCTTGATTTGATAATCGACAAGTATGATTATTTGTCGAAAAAGCAGGGGATAACTTTTGAGAAAAATATTCATACATCAAAATTTGATTTTATAAGTCAAACGGATTTGACATCAATATTCAACAATTTGCTTGATAATGCTGTTGAAAGTGCAATAAAATCAAAAGATAAACTGATGACGCTTTCCATAAATTCTTTTGGAAATATTCTTTTTTTAGAACTTTCAAATTCGTGCGATTTTCCGCCGCACTGCAATAATGATAAGTTGCTGACTACCAAAAAGGACGGCGGACTCCACGGCTATGGATTTAAAAGTATAACAAAGTCCGTTAAAAAATATAATGGGGATGTTGAGTGGGAATATAAAGAGGATGAAAAACTGTTTTGTACAACAATATTCTTTCCTATGAAAGATGAATGATTATACAAAAAACCGCCGCAGGCTTTTACACCTGCGACGGTCTTTTAATTGTTTATTTGTAAGAGGAGAAAACAATTTACTTAATACTTAATTAATCGAGCTCGATATATTTTGTTGTATCAATCTCTTTTTTAGGCTGTTCCTTAGGAATTGTCAATTTAAGGATACCGTGCTTAAATTCACCCTTAATGTCTGCTTCGTTAATATCGCCTACATAAAAGCTTCTTTCACAAGCACCTGCATAACGCTCCCTGCGGATATATTTTGCGGTCTTTTTGTCTTTTTCTTCTTCGTCAAGACCTTTTTCAGCCTTGATTGTAAGGTATCCGTCTTTAAGAGAAACCTTAACATCGTCTTTAGAAAATCCCGGCAAATCCATTTCCATAACATAATTATTGTCGGTTTCCTGAACGTCGGTTTTCATGAGGTTTTTACCTCTGTGACCGTACAGCTTTTTTTCAAGCTTATCCGTTTCTCTGTCATCATAAAACGGAAAATCAAAAAAGTCATCGAACAAATCTTTACCAAATACACTAGGCATCAACATAAGTCATCGCTCCTTTCATAAAAAACACCATATTGAAACCTGTTTTTTATGAACTTGGGATGAGGAAACAAAGCGGAGTTTCTTGAGGCTGTTGCCTCATTTTCTTCTCCTTGACTTCCTTTCCTTTCGTTCTGACTACAATATATCACAACTTTTTAGCACTGTCAAGGGTAGAGTGCTAATGTTAACAAAATGTTCACTATTCAACTAAAAATACATTTTTTGTACAAACTAATCGACATTTAACATAGATTTAAACGATTTGATAAATTCTTCGTCATTTTCTGCAGAACGCTTTTTCGGTCCTTTCAGGTGAGCATCCGACATTCTTGCCTTTTTGGATTCGTATCTTGTTGTTAACAGAAGTCCGAGATTGCTGTCGGATATTATCATTCCGTTTTGCGTGATTGCTTTTCCGCCCTTTGACAGCACCATTGCCGCAAGTCCGTAATCTTGAGTAATTACTATATCTCCGCTCTGCACTTTGTTTACAAGTGCAAAATCAACGCTGTCCGCTCCCTTTGAAACCGTGACAACTTCGGCATAGTCGCTGTTTATTATATGGCTCGTGTCGCAAAAAATCGCAACTTCAATGTTGCTTTCTTTTGCGATTTGTATTGCCTGCTTAACCACAGGGCAACCATCCGCATCAATTAAAATTTTCATATTTTACCTCGCTTGCATTATGTAATTACTATACCAAATTTGTACTTTTCTGTAAATATGTTGTGTGTTTTTAGTTGTTGATGTATAATTTGAATTATAAAACATGGCAAAGCAGGTGAATTATGACCTTACATACAATAGACCCGGTGTGGGATGAAAATTCAAAAGTGCTGATTTTAGGCTCGTTCCCGTCTGTTAAATCAAGGGAAGAAGGCTTTTTTTACGGGCATAAGCAAAACAGATTTTGGAAGGTGCTCGCAAGCGTTTGCGATTGCTCCGTGCCTCAAAATATCGATGAGAAAAAATCGATGCTCCTTGCCAACGGAATAGCCGTATGGGATGTTATTCATTCCTGCGACATTGTCGGTTCAAGCGACAGCAGTATAAAAAATGTTGTGCCAAACGATATTGCCGATATTGTAAAAAAATCTCATATTGAGCGAATATTCACAAACGGCAAAAAGGCATATGAACTGTACAAAAAATACATTGAGCAAACCGTGGGTATTTCAGCCGAATGTCTGCCGTCCACAAGCCCGGCAAACGCTGTATGGACGCTCGAAAAGCTGTGCGAAGAATGGAAGATAATACAAAAATAAAAAAGGCGGAACAAACCGCCTTTTTACATTTTATGCTGATTTTTTCTTTCTGCCGGTAAAGAATACTATGCCGAATATCGCAATCATAAGGAGAACGGCGAATGCCATCCAAGCTATTCTTTGTGCAGGTTCGTGATTTGCAAAGAAATCATAGTAGCCTTTGAGATAAACAATAATAACAACAATCGGCAAAACATACTGCATATATGCTCTTGCCCATTTAGGAAATTTGAGTCCCTCGCCTGAGTTGGCTTCTTTGATGAAGTTTTCAAATCCCCATCCGTTCTTTCTGACGCAGAACATAACAAATACCAAGCTGCCGAGCGGAAGAAGATTGTACGAAACTATGAAGTCCTCAACATCCATAATGCCTGTGCCCTCGCCGAGAAGCTGAACCTTTGACCAAAGGTTGAAACCGAGAATTGCCGGTATGCTGATGGCGGTAATAATTACAAAGTTAACAGCAACGGATTTTGAACGCTTCCAGTCTTTCATATCCATAAATGCGGCAATGAGGTTTTCAAATACTGCAATGATTGTTGAAAGTGCCGCAAATGACATAAAGATGAAGAACAATGTTCCCCAAATTCTGCCGCCCGGCATTTGATTGAATACATTAGGCAGAGTGATGAAAAGAAGCGACGGACCGCTGTCAGGCTTAACACCAAACGCAAAGCATGCCGGAATGATGATAAATCCTGCCATAAGGGCAACAAAAGTATCAAGTACCATAACGCTTACGGCTTCACCGCCAAGGCGTTTTTTCTTGTCAAGATAACTGCCGAAGATTTCCATTGCGCCGATACCGAGGCTGAGCGTAAAGAATGCGTGCGACATTGCGGCAAATACAGCCGTGCCGAAGCCTGTTTCTTTTACCACCTTAAAGTTTGGCACAAGGTAAAATTTGATGCCTTCGCTTGCGTTAGGGAGCGTTGCCGAGTTGATTGCAAGTGCCACCATAAGAACAATAAGAAGCGACATCATAACCTTTGTGATTTTTTCAACACCGTTTTTAACGCCGAGTGCACAAACCGCAAATGACAAAATAATTGCGATAAACGCCCACAAACACATTGTTTTAGGCTGTGACAGCATTGTTGAAAATGCGTTGCCTACTCCGTCAACATCAAGCCCCGACAGCTTGCCTGTTAATTCGAGATAAGCGTAGTACAGCATCCAACCGCCTACCATTGTGTAAAATGACATAAGTATATAACAGCCGATGATGCTTATCCATTTAAGTTTGTGCCACTTGGTGCCTTTTGGTTCAAGCGTTTCAAATGCTTTGCCCATGCCCAATTGACTTCCTCTGCCGACTGCAAATTCTGCAACCAAAATCGGGAAGCCGAGAATGATGAGAAACAGCAAGTACATAACGATAAATGCCGCTCCGCCGTACATTCCGCAGATGTATGGGAACTTCCATACATTGCCTATGCCGACAGCACATCCGGCTGAAACCAAGATGAAACCGAGTCGGGAGGCAAAATGTTCTCTTTTTTCCATATAATAAACCCTCTCTTGCATTTTATATTTTGTTATGAAATGTAAGTACATTAATTTTAACATAGAAACTTTTTATGTCAAGGATAAAAACTGCTTATCATGACGAATAATATTAATAGTGACAAATTTGTGTATTTGATTTTTTTATGGACTATGATATAATCAAAATATCTACGGAGGTTTCGGTATGAAAATTAATGATATTATGAACGGATTTAAAATCCTTGAAGTAAAAGAGGCGGCCGAGCTTAAAGGCAAAATTGTTGAAATGAAGCACGAAAAATCAGGTGCAAGACTTTTGTGGCTTGACAGACCTGATAATAACAAGACTTTTTCTATCGCATTCAGAACAGTTCCGAGTGACGACACCGGAATTTTTCATATTTTGGAGCACAGCGTTTTGTGCGGCTCAAAAAAGTTCCCTGTAAAGGAGCCGTTTGTTGAGCTTATCAAAAACAGTATGAACACATTTTTAAACGCTTTGACCTTCAGCGACAAAACAATGTATCCTATTTCAAGTAAAAATGATAAAGACTTTTTCAATCTTATGGAAGTCTATCTTGATGCAGTATTTTATCCGTCAATTTACACTAAGCCTGAGATTTTTTATCAAGAGGGTTGGCATTACGAATTTGACGAAAACGGTGATATTTCGTACAAAGGCGTTGTCTTTAACGAGATGAAGGGCGTGTATGCCGATGCGGATTCCGTAAAGGAAAATGCACTTTGCCGTGCGTTGTTTCCCGATAATTGTTACAGCAGGGAATCGGGCGGACATCCGAGCAAAATTCCGTCACTCACCTATGAGCAGTTCATCAACGGACACAAAAAGTATTATCATCCGTCAAACAGCTATATCATTCTTGACGGCGATTTGGATATTGAAAAAGTGACGGAATTTATCGACAGAGAATATCTCTGTAATTTTGACGCCATTGAGCCGAGCGAACTTCCAAACATTCAAACTCCTGTTGACGCAGGCAAGGTTGAAGTTATGTTTGAACAGTCAAAGGATATGCCGCTCGAAAATCAAAGTTCACTTCAAATGGGTTATGTTGTCGGCAAGTTTGACGAAAAAGAAAAGATTTATGCAACACGAATTCTTGCTCGTTATCTTTGCCGAAACAATCAATCTTATCTCACTTCCGCTTTGCTTGAAAAAGGTTATGCCGAGGATGCCTCTATTCAAGTGGTTGACGGAATACTTCAGCCTTATATTGTACTTGATTTGAAGAATATTGATGAAAACAAGGCTGATGAAATATACGATTTTGTAAATCAAAAGTTACGAGAACTTCAATCAAACGGACTTGATAAAAAACAGCTTGAAGCCGTAATTTCCAATTTTGAATTTGAACTTAAGGAAAAGGATTTCGGCTATCCTCGTGGACTTATGTATGCTATGCTTTCGCTTGAAACATGGCTTTATGATGGCGAAACCACAACCAATGTTCTTGTCGGTGACATTTTTGAAACTTTGCGTAAAAAGGCTGAAAACGGTTATTTTGAACAGCTTATCGGTGATGTTTTCTTTGACAACAAGCACCGTTGCGTTCTCCTTGCAAAGCCGTCATATACTGTCGGCGACAGCGACCGAGCAGACGAAAAGGCAAGACTTGAGGCTGTCAAGAATTCTTGGAGCGATGCCGATGTTGAGTATTATAAAAACGAGCAGAAAAAACTTGATGAATGGCAGTCGAGTGTCGATTCGCCAGAGGATTTGGCAAAAATGCCGATGATTACCCTTGACGATATTGATGTTAAGCCTGAACCGCTCCCAACGGAAATTGACGGCAAACTCATCAAGCACTCAATTCAAACTGACGGTATTGCATATATAAAAATGTATTTTGACATCACAGGTGTTGAGGAGGCTGATTTGCCAAAACTTTCGCTTATGTCAAAACTTTTGGGCGAACTTGATACTGCACATCACAACGCTGTTGATTTGAAAACCGAGCTTATGGCAAAATGCGGAAATATTTCGTTCTCTGTTTCGCCGTTTGCACAATACAATTCATCAAAGAACGGCAAAATAAAATTTGTTGTTTCGTTCAGTGCGCTCAACAGATATGTCGGTGAAGCACTTGAACTTGTCAGAGAAATTTTGACTTCAACAAAGTTTGAAAACACTTCTCAAATTGTTGATATTATTAAGCAAGAACGTCAACTTCATTATCAGTCAATCGTAATGGCAGGCTCAATGTTCGCGGCAAAGAGAAGTTCAACGGCTTTTTCATATGACGCTGTTGTTGAAGAAGTTTCAAACGGCTTTTCATATTATTATTGGCTCAAAGAGCAGGAAACGGAACCTACCGCTATTGCCGAACTTCCGGGGTTTGCAAGCAGTATTTTCGGTTCTGACAATGTTATTGTCGGTATCGGTGCAGACAATGCAAACGAATTTGACGACAGCATAAAATCATTTATTGAGTCGCTTGGTGAGTCAACTGTTTCTCACGAACTTAAAATCAAACCGTGGAAAAAATCAAATGATGCTGTTGTTATTCCGGGTGATATTTCGTTTTCCGGTATGGCGGCTGATTTCGGCGGACTGTATGACGGCACAACATTCCTTATGAGTCACATCGTTTCGCTTGATTATTTGTGGAACGAGGTGCGTGTAAAGGGCGGTGCTTACGGCACGGGACTAAAGGCTCTTGCCAACGGCTCTGTTTTTGCATATTCATACCGTGACCCAAATGCAAAGGCTTCTGTTGAAACCTATTATAAAATTGCGGACTATCTTCGTACATTTGCAAACTCCGACAGAAGTCTTGTCGGTTTCATCATCGGTGCAATGTCGAGTGCTTCTCCGCTTCTCACCCCTTGTGAAATCGCTTCGGGTGCAGACGGCAACTACATCAGGGGTATATCCGATGAGAGCAGACTTTTGCTCCGCAAGCAGATTGTCAACACAAAAAAGAGCGATTTCTTGACTCTTGCAGATACTCTTGAAAACGCAATTAATGACAGCTCCTTCTGTGTTGTCGGTTCAAAAAAGCAGGTTGATTTGTTCAAAAACCTTGACAGTAAGCTTTCGCTATAATTGTAAATATTCGTCATAATGTATAAAAAAACATAAAAATACTGTTTATTTTTCCTATCTTTGCTGCCTTGTAAAATTCTGTGAGTATTGACAAGGCAGCAAAAAATTATTATAATAAACCTTAATATATCCTAAACGGATTTAATTAATCATTTGAAAGGAAAATGAAAATGAAAAAGACAATGAAGAGAGTATTGGCTCTTGTTCTTGCAGCACTTACAGTAGTATTTGCATTTGCAGGATGCTCAAACAACTCAAATGATGACAAAAATAATGATGCAAAAACAGATGCTTCCGCAAAGAAGTATGTTATCGCAACCGATACAGTATTCAAGCCTTTTGAATACACAGACGCTTCGGGTAATTTCGTTGGTATTGATGTTGATATTCTTGCAGCTATTGCAGAAGATCAGGGCTTTGAGTATGAGCTTAAATCACTCGGCTTTGACGCATCAATCGCAGCTTGCAAGTCAGGTCAGGCTGACGCTATGATTGCAGGTGCATCAATCACCGACCAAAGACAAAAAGAAGGTTGGATTTTCTCTGACGCTTATTACACAGCAACACAAAGCGTTGCAGTAAAGAAGGGTTCAAGCATTAAATCACTTGATGACCTCAAGGGTTCAACAGTAGCTGTTAAGACAGGTACAAAGGGTGCCGATTATGCAGAAGAACTCAAGGATAAGTACAGCCTTAAACTTACATACTTTGAGGACAGCCCAACAATGTATCAATCTGTTACAGGCGGTCAGTGTGCTGCTTGCTTCGAGGATACTCCTATTATGGCTGCTTCTATTAAAGACGGTAATCTTGATATGGAAATCGTAGAAGGCTCCGAAAATGAAGGTGCCGGCTATGGTATGGCTACTTTCTCAGCTGACAAGCAAGAGCTTCTTGACAAGTTCAACGCAGGTCTTGCAAACATCAAGGCTAACGGAAAGTATGACGAGATTATTGCAAAGTATCTTGGCTAATATCGGCAAAAATTAAAGTAATTCTGTTTAGGAAAGTTTGCCACCTGCCCGTATTTTTCCGCGGGCAACGGTGGCTTTCTTGCTGAATGATGTCGACATATTTTTACATCATTCTACTATGAGAGGAGTTTTTCACCCAATGCAACAAATTATTGAAACATACGGACAATTGCTTCTTGCGGCTATGGGCAAAACGCTTACATTGGCATTGTGCGGATTGTTCTTTGCTTGCTTAATCGGTTTGCTTTTCGGCATATTGTCTGTGCTAAAAAACAAGGTTTGCAATGCAATTTACAGAGTATTCGTTGATGTCATTCGTGGCGTTCCGATGATTGTACTTGCGTATTTTGTTTATTTCGGCATTCCGTATATCATCAACAAATCACCAAATATATCGTTTACACTTTCTGCTTTGCAGGCGGGTACTGTCTGCCTTTCGCTTAACTGCGGTGCATATATGGCAGAGATTATTCGTGCCGGTATTCAATCGGTTGATATCGGTCAGATGGAAGCATCCCGTTCACTTGGTATGAGCTATTCACAGGCTATGCGTAAGGTTGTTCTTCCGCAGGCTATCAGAACAATGATTCCGTCAATTATCAATCAGTTCATCATTACACTTAAGGATACATCAATCCTTTCTGTTATCGGTTTTCCGGAACTTGTTAACACCTCAAAAAATGTTGTTGCCAATACAGGCAGCGTATTTGAGGTTTGGGGTGTTGTAGCCGTTATGTATTTGATTATTATTACTTTGCTTTCATATGCAGCAAAAATGCTTGAGAGGAGATTGAACCGTGGCCGCAAATTATAATAATGTAAAAATTCATGTTTCACATCTTCAAAAGAATTTTGGAAAACTCGAAGTTTTAAAAGATATCACAACCGATATTTATGAGGGCGAAGTTGTTGTTATTCTCGGTCCGTCA
This sequence comes from uncultured Eubacterium sp., assembly GCA_900539325.1. Taxonomy (GTDB): domain Bacteria; phylum Bacillota; class Clostridia; order Oscillospirales; family Acutalibacteraceae; genus Eubacterium_R. Next base: position 129,230 of record UQCC01000003.1, on the reverse strand, counting down.
GGTTGTGGCAAGTCAACATTTCTCCGCTGTATCAATCGCCTTGAGGATATTACGGCAGGTGATATGGTTGTTGACGGCCATCATATGGATGACAAAAAAATCAACATCAACAAGGCAAGAGAAAATGTCGGAATGGTGTTCCAGCATTTCAACCTTTTTAATAACCTTAATGTTATAGACAATCTTACCCTTGCACCTGTTCAGGTTAAGAAGATGAAAAAGGACGAGGCAAAGGAACTTGCTATGAAAATGCTCGGCAAGGTAGGTCTTGAAGACAAGGCAGAGGCGTATCCGTCTATGCTTTCAGGTGGTCAAAAACAGCGTGTTGCCATTGCAAGAGCACTTTGTATGAATCCTGATATTATGCTTTTTGACGAGCCGACTTCTGCACTCGACCCTGAAATGGTTGGCGAAGTTCTCAATGTTATGCGTGAACTTGCCGAGGAGGGTATGACAATGGTTATCGTTACCCACGAAATCGGCTTTGCCCGTGAGGTTGCCAACAGAGTTTTGTTCATCTATGACGGCAAAATTCTTGAAGAGGGCACACCTCAAGAGGTTATTTACGACCCTCAAACAGAGCGTGCAAAAGAATTCTTCAATAAGGTATTATAAAATTAAAACCGAGGATGTCCTCGGTTTTTTTGGAGTATATTATGAAATCAAAAAAAATTATTTCATCCTTTTTGCTGATATTGATTTCTGTTGCGTGGGGCGGCTCTTTTGTTGCACAAAGCAAGGGCGGAGACCTTGTCGGACCGTTTACATTCGGCTTTTTTCGCTTTCTTGTTGCAGGAATTGCCATTTTGCCGATAGTCGCCTTTCTCGATTCAAGGGAGAAAAAGAGCGACAAGCCGAAACCGGATTACAGCACAAAAGAACTTATTCGTGACGGCTTTGTGTGCGGATTTTTCCTTGCAGGCACATCTGCGTTTCAACAGCTTGGATTGTTTGCGGGCACACCGTCGGGCAAGGCAGGATTTTTGACCTCGTGCAATGTGATTTTTGTGCCGATTATCTGCTTGTTTTTTAAGGATAAAATCAAATGGAATGTGTGGCTGTCAATCGTTGTGACTGTTTGCGGACTATATTTGTTGTGTGTAAATGACGGCTTCGGCGTGCAGATGTCGGATGTGCTTGTGCTCATTTGCTCGGTTATGAATGCGGCGAGAATTATCGCCGTTGACCGCTTTAAGCACAAAACGGATATTATCAAACTTGCGTGTGTGCAGTTTTTTTCGGCATCGCTGTTTTTGACTGTGCCGATGGCTATATCCGAAATGAGGGATTTTTCACAGTGGTGTGCAAGCATAAATCAATCTGCGTTGTGGATGTCGTTGTTTTATGCAGGTGTGATTGCCGGAACATTTGCCTTTACGGTGCAAAATGTTGCTCAAAAATATGTTGACCCAACGGTTTCGTCATTGCTTATGAGCACCGAATCGGTGTTTGCGGTGCTTGCCGGTTGGCTCATTATGGGCGACAAATTAACCGTTAAAGAACTTCTTGGCTGTGCAATTATTTTTGTTGCACTTGTAATAGCTCAATTACCGAATAAAAAGAAAGCGGAAAGTGTTGCATAACTTTCCGTTTTTCTTATATCTTGTTTAGCGGAATGTAGCCGAAACTTTCGCCTAATTTTCCGCCGTTAATCATATATTCCTTTGCGCCTTTTTGAAGTGAGGTGGATTCCGCATACCGCTTTTTGTTGAACTGTTTTTTGCCGAAAATTCGCTCTATTGCATAACTGTCCGTATGGTCTGTAAAAGCAATTTCAAACAGCGTTTGAAACTGCAAAATGTTGCTTGACGGCTTCATAAACCGGCTATTATCTTTGTATAAAAGCCAACTTTTGCACACGAAATAATCGAATTTGTACGCAGGGAGATGCGTTGCAAAAAATTCTTTTGCCGTTTTCAGCGACTCGATACATTCCGATTTTATAAGCGGAGCACCCTGCGGAATGTGAATAAATACAGTCTGTTCGCCTTTTTTGAATGGCAGTTTTGAATAGTCAAAAGTGACATAGTTGCAGTTGAAAAGCTGATACTGAAGTCTGCCGATTTTGAACAATTCAGCCTTGAGGTGATTTTTTATCCAAGGGTAATTTTTCAGCCCCTTGTTGTCGTTGTTTCTGCACCAAATTCCTATGTCGGACATAGTGTCTTTCAGTATGCTTTCGTCTATTCCGAGTTCTTTGTATGAGCCCTCGGTGTATTTGATGTATGCAATGCAAACGGCAAGCCTCATCATATCACTGCGTCTTGCAAGGCACGAAAAACCGTGTTTTTTGCATTTTTCTGCAAGTGAATTTATCTTTTTTTCGTGACTTCTTATGTATTCAATCAGTCGTTTTTCAAGGTCAAAATCAAGACCTGCAAATTTAATATATTTTTCCATAAGTTGAGTGTATCATTAAAAGTATAGGCTTGTCAACGGTATTAATTATTCCTTTTCGTCATAGTATGTATTGTGATTTGATAAGGAGAGGGTTTTATGTTTTCTGCAATACTTACCGCAATCGGTTCAAGCCTGTTATTTTTACTGTTGCACATCCAAAACGGTTCGGGATTTCCAAAGCCGCTTACTGCAAAGGAAGAACGGGAACAGCTTGAAAAAATGGCAAACGGTGACTTAAACGCACGGGCGGTTTTGATTGAACGCAATCTCCGCCTTGTGAGCCACATTTGCAAAAAATATTATTCAAAAACAAATGACAATGACGATTTGATTTCTATCGGAACAATCGGATTGATTAAAGCGGTGGATTCGTTTGATTATTCAAAGGGCACACGACTTTCAACCTATGCTTCACGCTGTGTTGAAAACGAAATTCTTATGTACTTTCGTTCTCTTAAAAAGCAGAACGGCGAGGTTTTTATGGGTGATGCAATTGACACCGATAAGGACGGCAATCCGCTTACCATTGAGGATGTTATCAGCGATGACAGGGATATTGTGGAAGAAATCGAAACAAAACGCCGTTGGCTTGAAGTGAAAAATATCATTGAAAATATGGAAGATGAGCGAGAAAAAGAGATTATCATTCTTCGTTACGGACTGAACAACGCAAAGCCGCTTACTCAAAGAGAAGTTGCACAGAGGCTTAACATTTCACGCTCGTATGTGTCGAGAATAGAAAAGAAAATTCTTCAGGATTTAAAGAAAAAAGTTAATTAATAAAAACGCAACACAGGATTGATTTCTTGTGTTGCGTTTTGTGCTGTTATTCGGTTTATTGAAAAGTGCAAACATAGGTGAAAACTATTGAATCGCCGTCATCAACGCTCACATTTCCGCAGGTGGTATTCGGCATAATTCCGTTCACGCTGTACATCCAACCGCTTTGCTTGCCGCAGTCAAATTCGTCAAGGTTGTTTATGCCTGAAATGTATATACCGTAGGAAGTGCTTTTTGCCGTGAGCTTGATGTCGTTTTTTTTGCATGCGCCTTTCAGTGCGTCATATGCCGTGTAGCCTTTTTTTGCTTTGTAGGTGTAGTCTTTGATTATATAGCCGTCATCGGGTACAAATTCTTCGTGACCTTCTTTCAGGTCGTCCATATGGTCAAGAATTGATTTACATTCAACCGTAACGGTGCAGGTTACCGTGTCGGTTTTCTTTTTTTTCTTGACCTTTGTTGCAGTAACCTTTTTCTTTTTTGTTGTGGTTTCGGTTGAAGCTTTTGTTGTGGCTTGTGTTTTTGTTGTTGAAGGCTTTGCCGTTGTTTCTTTTGTTGTGGTTTCGGCAACTGTTGTTGAGGTTGTCGCTTGTGTTGAGGTTGTTGCGGTTACGGCTGTGCTTTGCTCTTCCTGTGCGTTGTTTGAACATGCACTGAAGCAAAAGCACATTGCCGCCGACAGCAACAATGCGCATATTTTTTTATTCAAAATCGGATAACTCCTTTTTCATAGCGTTGTAGGAACAATCTACGGCTTCTTCTGAAATGTTGCAGCCAAGCTCGTAAATGGGTACTTTTTTGAAAATCACATTAAGGTTATCCATCAATTTGTTCATTCCGTTTTCACCGAGACGGCGAACGGTTTGACTGAAAATATTGAATATAGCCTTGTTTGTGTCAGCCGGTTTAATCCAATTTTCCTCGCTTCTTTCAAGGAAGCAAATTCCGGCAAGAGGCACAACGGCAGGAGTAGAGTAATCATACTTACCGCTCCAAGGAGTTCCGCAAGCGTATACTGTGTCGCCGATAAGTCTGATTGCCGGCTTGTCGTCATTGAGAATGTATGCTCTGTCACCGAATTTTTTGAGCCAAAGCTGGGTGTGGGTTGATTTGCCTGTTCCGCTGTCGGCTGAAAAAGTGTAAGCAACTCCGTCAACAACAACGCAGGATGAGTGCAAAAGAATGCCGTCATATTTGATTAAGTCGGTGTAAAAGTCGGAACCTGTAAGCATATATTCCCAGTCGCCCTGTGAAAGTTCCGGGTGTTCTGCCATAGCCTCTTGAACCCTTTTGTCATCAACAAAGATGTCAATATCGGGTTGTAAATCGTCCGATTGATTGTCTGCAAGGTACGGTACGGCTTGTTTTTCGCTTCTGCCGCCGCAGTTGTTCATCTTTACTCTTAATCCTGCAATGTCATAATATGGCATAAAATCTAATCCTTTACATAATTTTCTATCATACATTATAAATTAAAAGTAAGTATTAGTCAACCAAATAAAAATTTAATAATAAATATTTGAATAAACTATTGAATTTTTTTGAATTATAATGTATATTATATAAAATAATAAATAACATTCGGTGATTTATTTAAACGAAATGCTTTAGGCAAATTTTTTGGCACGCAACGGAGATGTGTATGGAAAAAATCACGAGTAAAAATAATACTATTGTTAAGGACACAAAAAAGCTTTTTACCTCTTCAAAGGCGAGATATGAAAATCATCTTTTTGCACTTGAAGGAGCAAGGCTATGTTTTGATGTCCTTAATTCTGTTTATGAGCCCGATACATTGCTTTTTACCGAGGATATATATGCAAGGTATCAAGACGAAATTGACGCTTTGAGTATTAAAGCCAAACGAACATTTTTGATTGACGGGCAGGTGTCCGAAAAACTGTCGGAAACAAAATCGCCGCAGGGAGTTTTTCTTACCGTTAAGATGAAGGACAACGGCGAAATGTTTGCTTGCGGTAAAATCGTTGCTCTTGACAATGTGCAGGACCCGGCAAATGTCGGTGCGATTATTCGTTCGGCAGAGGCACTCGGTATTGACGGCGTTGTAACTTATAATTGCTGTGATGTGTTTAATTCAAAGGCTGTAAGGGCTTCAATGGGTTCAATACTTCGTATGAACATTGTTGACAGCGATAATTTGGAGCAAACGCTTATCCATATGAAATCACAGGGCTTTAAGGTGTATTCGACTGTTCCGAGTTCATCGGCGGTTAAGATTACCGAGGCTGATTTTACCGGCAATGCGGTATCGGTTATCGGTAACGAGGCAAACGGTGTTGAAGAAAACATCAAGGCTGTCAGCGATGATTTGATTACAATACCTATGCTCGGCAGGGCGGAAAGCCTTAATGCAGGCGTTGCCGCGGCAATAACAATGTGGGAGATGCTCAGATGAAAAACTCAAGGTATCTCATATGGCTTCAGCTTACCGTTGGCGTAGGCAAGGCAATCAAGCCGATACTTGATTATTTCGGCTCAGCCGAAAATTTATATAACAGCAATTATCTTCAACGCAAGGTTTGTCCTAACATTACAGACAAAATGCTTGATGCTATGGAGAAAACTCCGATTGAAAAAGCGGATGAAATAATTGATATCTGTAAAAAACACAGATGGGATATAATAACTTTTGATGATGAAAGTTATCCCGAAAAGCTCAAAGAAATTTATGACCCGCCTACGGTTTTGTATGTTGACGGCAAAATGCCCGATATAGACAATATGCTCAGCATAAGCGTTGTGGGTACACGCAAGCCGTCGAATTATGCCAAAAGTGTTGCAAGGGTAATATCAAAAGGTCTTGCAAGGTGCAATGCCGTTATTGTAAGCGGCGGTGCACTCGGAATAGACACCTCGGCGCATATCGGTGCTATGGAATGCGGCGGCGTAACGGTTGCCGTTATGGGTTGTGGACTCGGTTCAAATTACCTTGCTTCAAATGAGGATTTAAGACGAAGAATTACCGAAAAAGGTGCGGTCATTTCCGAATTTCCGCCGTTCACTCCTGCAAGCAGATTTACTTTTCCGATGCGAAATCGAATTATCAGCGGCCTTGCGGACGGTGTGTTTGTTGCCGAAGCGGGCACAAAAAGCGGTTCGCTCATTACGGCAAACTTTGCCGTGTCGCAAAACAGGGATATGTTTGCAACCGCCGCTTCGATTTTTGACCAAAGATTTAACGGCACAAACAAACTTATATCCGACGGTGCCGTTCCCGTTGTGGGAGTCGAATCCATCATTTCGCACTACACCGAAAAGTACAAAACTCTTGATATGTCAAAACTTGCAAGCATTGACGAACTCTTGAGAGATGAATACAAAAAGCGTGATTTGACACCCGAACAGGATGAAGAAATCACATTTGAAAATATTGAAAAACACCGCACAAACCGTACTCAAATAGACGAGAAGTCACGACAGCTTGTCGGCGACGAAAAAGCGGTGTTTGATGCTATGAACGATGATTTTAAGGATGTTGAAAGCATTGCAAATATTGCACGGCTTGATATAAATTCCGTGCTTGTCGCCCTGACAATGCTTGAACTTGACGGACTTTGCGAATCCGGCATGGGCAAGCGATACAGAAGAAAACAATCTTGAATTTAACCGAAAGGACAAAAATATATATGTCAAAGTTGGTAATCGTGGAGTCACCTGCCAAGGCTAAGAATATTAAAGGCTATCTTGGTAAGGGATATGAAGTTATTGCGTCAATGGGTCATGTTCGTGACCTGCCTGCCGCAAGACTCAGTGTTGATATTGAACATAATTTTGAGCCTAAGTACGCAGTTATCAAGGGCAAGGAAGCACTTGTTGACGAGCTTAAAACAAAGGCGCACAAAGCCGATTGCGTTTATCTCGCAACCGACCCCGACCGTGAGGGAGAGGCAATTTCGTGGCATCTTGCAAATTTGCTCGGATTGGAACTTGATGACAAAAACAGAGTTACATTTAACGAGATTACAAAAACCGGTGTAAAAAACGGTATGGAGCATCCTCGTCAAATTGATATAGACCTTGTAAACGCCCAGCAGGCAAGAAGAATTCTTGACCGCCTTATCGGCTACAAACTTTCTCCGTTTGTAAGCCAAAAAATCAGAAGAGGTCTTTCGGCAGGCCGTGTACAGAGCGTTGCACTTCGCCTTGTTGTTGACAGAGAAAACGAAATCCGTGCATTTAAGCCGGAAGAGTATTGGACAATCGATGCAAAGTTTACCAATCCGCCGGACAGAAAAAGTTTTGCCGCAACCATGGTTCAGGACAAGGACGGCAATAAGGTAGGCACGGATAAAAACAAAATTCCGTCAAAAGAAGAATCGGACAAAATGCTTGCCGATTTGGAAAATGCCGAATATGTTGTAACCGGAGTTAAAAAGGGTACGAGAAAGAAAAATCCTGCTCCTCCGTTTATCACATCAACCTTGCAGCAGGAAGCGTCACGCAGATTGTCGTTCCAGGCAAGAAGAACCATGAAAGCCGCACAGGAACTTTATGAAGGCGTTGATGTTAAGGACCTCGGCACAGTCGGTCTTATCACATATATGAGAACCGACTCACTCCGTATTTCCGACGAGGCTCGCAGTGCAGGTAATGATTTCATCAAGCAAACTTATGGTGAAAAGTATCTTCCGTCAACTCCGAGATTTTACAAAACAAGGGGCAACGCACAGGACGGACACGAAGCAATTCGTCCGTCAATGCCGGGCGTAACTCCAGAATCTGTTAAGGAGTCACTTACTTCCGACCAGTATAAAATTTACAAGCTTGTATGGGAACGCTTCATTGCATCTCTTATGGCATCTTGCCAGCAAGAAACCATGAAGGTTGAAATCAAGGCAAACGATTATGTTTTCACAGCAAGCGGATACACGGTTAAGTTTGACGGCTTCACTGCTTTGTATGAGGAAAAAACCGATGACGCACAGAAGAAGGACAGCGAATCTCCGCTTCCTCCTGTTGCAGAGGGCGATGTGCTCAAGCTCAAGAGTATTCTCGGCAATCAGCACTTTACACAGCCGCCTGCAAGATATACCGAAGCTTCTCTTACAAAGGCACTTGAAGAAAACGGCGTAGGTCGTCCGTCAACATATGTAACTATTACTTCAACCATTCTTTCAAAGGAATATGTTGTTCGTGAGGGCAAGCAGTTTGTTCCTACCGAACTCGGCGAGGCGGTTACAAATCTTCTTAAAGAAAGAATTCCTAACATTGTAAATGTTAAGTACACCTCAAAGATGGAAGATGACCTTGATAAAATCGATTCGGGCGAAAAAGATTACATTGATATGATTCGTCTTTACTATGATGATTTTATCGAGCCGCTCGAAAAAGCAAAGAAAGATATGCAGGGCGTTAAGATTAAACTTAAGGAAGAAGAAACCGATGTCGTATGCGAAAAGTGCGGCAGAAAGATGGTTGTTAAAGTCGGCAGATTCGGAAAATTCCTTGCTTGTCCGGGATTCCCTGAGTGTAAAAACGCAAAGCCGTTCGTTACTAAGACAAAGGCAAAATGTCCACTTTGCGGCGGTGATGTTATTGAAAAGAAAACAAAGAGAGGCACACCGTTCTACGGCTGTTCAAATTATCCTGAATGTAACTTTATGACTTGGGACGCACCTACCGATGAGGTTTGTCCAAAGTGCAATAAGTCGCTGTTCAGAAGAAAGGGCAATGTTCTTTATTGTCCTGACACAGAGGGTTGTGGATTTACAAAGCCTGCTCCAAAGAAAAAGTGATTATGAAAAAATTTACAGTTATCGGTGCCGGACTTGCGGGTTGTGAGGCGGCGTGGCAAATAGCCGAAGCAGGCTATGAAGTCACTCTGCTTGAAATGAAACCTAAAAAGTTTTCGCCGGCACACAAAAATAAAAATTTTGCAGAGCTTGTTTGTTCAAATTCGCTCAAGGCATCAAGAATTGACAGTGCGGCAGGACTTCTTAAAGAAGAAATGACTCGACTCGGCTCGCTCACCGTTCCCGTTGCAAGGAATTGTGCGGTTCCTGCCGGCGGTGCTCTTGCGGTTGACAGAAATGAGTTTTCTCAAACCGTAACGGATATGATTAATTCGCATCCGAACATCACGGTTGAAAATAAACTTGTTGAGAAAATTTCACCTGATGATGACGAAATCCTTATTATCGCAACAGGTCCTCTTACCGAGGGCAAACTCGGTGAAGAAATACAAAAACTGTGCGGAGATTACCTTTCGTTTCACGATGCCGCCGCTCCGATTGTTACGGCAGACAGCGTTGATATGCAAAAGGCTTTCGGTGCTTCAAGATATGACAGAGGCGGAGATGACGACTATATCAACTGCCCGTTCAACAAGGCGGAATATGAGGCGTTTATTGAAGAACTTATCAATGCCGAGGGTGCGGTTGTGCACGATTTTGATGTGTACGAGGGTTGTATGCCGATTGAAAAACTTGCAAAAAGAGGACTTGACGCTCCTCGCTTCGGACCTATGAAACCGGTTGGACTTGTTGACCCAAACACAGGGCACAGACCGTGGGCATGCGTTCAGCTTCGCAGAGAAAACAGCAAAGGTACAATGTTTAACCTTGTAGGTTTTCAGACAAATTTAAAATTCGGCGAGCAAAAGCGTGTATTCTCTATGATTCCGGGGCTTGAAAATGCGGAGTTTGTCAGATACGGTGTAATGCACAGAAATTCGTTTCTTAATTCGCCAAAACTCTTAAATGCCGATTTCAGTTTGAGAAGCAATCCAAACATCTTTTTTGCAGGCCAAATCACAGGTGTTGAGGGATATATGGAATCTGCGGCTTCGGGCATAATGGCAGGAATAAATGCCGTCAGACGGGCAGAGGGCGAAGAACCGCTTGTTTTGTCGGAATACAATATGATTGGTGCTTTGTCGCAATATATCAGCGATGAGAGCGTAACGAATTTTCAGCCGATGGGTGCTAATTTTGGCATATTACCGACTATTGAGCCGAAAATCAGAGATAAGAGAGAACGATATATGGCTCTTGCAAACAGAGCTTTGGAGCAATTATGAAAATTATAATTGACGCAATGGGCGGAGATAACGCACCGCTCGAAATAATCAAGGGCACAATGCTTGCCGTGGATGAATTTGGCATTGATGAGGCTGTTCTTCTCGGTGATGAAAATGCCATCAATTCTTGCGTTAAAGAAAACAACATTACCTTAAAAAACACGAAAGTAATTAACTGCACACAGGTTATAGATAACTGCGATGATGCAAAGGTTGTGCTTCGTGGTAAGCCTGACAGTTCTATGGCTGTCGGTTTCAAACTCCTCAATGACGGCGAGGGCGACGCCTTTGTCAGTGCAGGTAACACAGGCGCAATCACAGTTGGTGCAACTCTTATAACAAAGCGAATTAAAGGTGTTAAGCGTCCGGCAATAGCTTCTGTTATGCCGAGCACAAGCAAACCGTTTGTGCTTATGGACTGCGGTGCGAATGCCGAGTGCAAAAGCGAATATCTTTATCAATTTGGGCTTTTAGGCTCAATATATATGCAAAATATTTTCGGCGTTGCAAATCCAACCGTTGCACTTGCAAACAACGGCACGGAGGAGACAAAAGGTACTCCGGTTGTTAAGGAAGCATATCGGATGATGAAGTCGGCACCGTATAATTTTATCGGCAATATCGAGGGCAGACAGATACCGTTCGGTGATGCGGATGTTGTTGTTGCGGACGGCTTTACGGGCAATTTGATACTCAAAACCTATGAGGGTGTTGCAAAGGCTCTTATGCAGGGAATTAAAAATGCTTTTTATAAAAATACATTAAGCAAACTTTCGTATCTTGGTGTTCGTTCGGGCATAAATGATATGAAAACACAGTTTGACTACAAAGAATACGGCGGAGCGGTTATGCTCGGAGTAAGAAAGCCGGTTATCAAAGCTCACGGCTCGGCAGACGCCCGTTGCTTCAAAAACGCAATCAAACAGGCGGTTATGTTTTTGCAAACCGATTTGATAGATAAAATAGAAAAAGAATTGCAAAGTGAAGAATAAAATGGATATTTCAACTTTAGAAGAAAAAATAGGATATACCTTTAAGAAAAAAATATATTTGGAGGAAGCGCTTACTCACTCCTCTTATGCAAACGATAATCAAAAAAAATTCAATAACGAGAGAATGGAATTTTTGGGCGATGCCGTTTTGAGCGTTGTGTCGGCAGAGTATTTGTATCATAAATTTCCGGATATGGCAGAAGGTGAGTTGTCAAAACTTCGTTCATCGCTTGTTTGTACTCAGTCGCTTTCAAATTTTGCAAGAGAAATTGACCTCGGCGATTATCTTCTGCTCGGCAGAGGCGAGGAAAAAATGGGCGGCAAGGACAGGGATTCAAACCTTGAAAACGCATTTGAGGCACTCATTGCCGCAATTTATCTTGACGGCGGTATGGAACCGGCAAAAAAGCACATTCTTCATTTCTTGGCAAGAGATGTAAGCACTCATCACATTTTGTTTAAGGATTACAAAACCACCTTGCAGGAAGTTATTCAGCAGAATAAGGATGAAACTCTCAACTATGTTATTGTCGGCGAAAAAGGTCCCGATCACGACAAGGTTTTTGAAGCGGAGGTTCACCTCAATTCAAATGTTGTCGGCAGGGGAGTCGGCAAAAGCAAAAAACAGGCGGAGCAGGAGGCGGCGAAAGAAGCACTTTCGTTGATGGGGATTATATGAAAAAAGGTAATATCAGCATTTTTATTCCGCACCTCGGTTGCCCTCAGCAGTGCTCGTTTTGCAATCAAAAAACAATCACGGGCAATGTAAAACAGCCAACGGCGGATGATGTCAAGACCGCTGTTGAAACTGCACTTTGCAAAAAAGGCTACGAATACGAAATTGCATTTTTCGGCGGCTCGTTCACTGCGATTGACCGAGATTATATGCTCACGCTTTTGCAGGCGGCTTATCCTTATGTTAAAAACGGCGATGTAAAGGGAATAAGAATCAGCACCCGTCCCGATTTTATTGATGACGAAGTGCTTACACTTCTTAAAAAATACGGCGTTACTTCAATCGAACTCGGCGCTCAAAGTATGGATGACGAGGTGCTCAAGGCAAATCTTCGAGGACATACGGCACAGGATGTTGTCAACGCTTCAAATCTTATCAAGTCCTATGGCTTTGAACTCGGACTTCAAATGATGACGGGGCTTTATCTTGACACGGACGAAAAGGCAATAGAAACGGCAAAAAAAATCATTGCACTTCAGCCGGCAACCGTGCGTATTTATCCAACGGTTGTGCTGAAAGGCACAATGCTTGCAAAACTGTACGAGGACGAAGTGTTCAAGCCGCAAACGGTTGACGATGCGGCAAATCTTTGCACAAAGCTTGTTCCTATGTTTGAAGAAGCAGGGATAAAGATTATCCGACTCGGACTTCACGCTTCAAATGACATAAAGAAAAATGCCGTTGCAGGTGCTTATCACGAGTCGTTCGGCGAGATAGTTAAGAGCAGATTTATGCTCAATAAGATACTTAAATTAAGACCCGGAGATTACGAGATTATGGTTAATCCACGCTCGGTTTCTCAACTGAAGGGTCAGCAAAAACGCAATATATACTTCCTTATGGAAGAGGGATATAACATAAAGGTTACTGTAACCGACAAGGTTGCAAAGGACGATTTAAAGATTATAAGACGGTAAAAAATATGTTACTACGATCACTTGAAATGCAGGGGTTCAAATCGTTCCCCGACAAAACAGAATTAAATTTCGGCAAGGGTATTACCGCTGTTGTCGGACCTAACGGTTCTGGCAAGAGTAATATTTCCGATGCGGTGAGATGGGTTCTCGGCGAAACGAGTACAAAGTCGCTTCGTGGTTCAAAGATGGAAGATGTCATTTTTGGCGGAACATCAAAGCGTAAGGCACTCGGCTTTGCTCAGGTTATGCTCACTCTTGACAATTCGGACGGTACTCTCAAAGACCACGGCGAAATTGTCACCGTAACCCGTCGTTACTATCGTTCGGGCGAAAGCGAATATAAGATTGACGGCGAAAGCGTAAGACGAAAAGATATTCACGAGTTATTTATGGATACGGGTCTCGGCTCGGACGGATATTCCATGGTAGGTCAGGGTAAAATCGATTCTATCATTTCTGCAAAAAATGAGGACAGACGAGAACTGTTCGAGGAAGCCGCAGGTATTTCTCGTTTTCGTCATAAGAGAAAAGATGCAGAACGCAGACTTGACCAGGCACAGGAAAATCTTGTGCGACTTCTTGATATTTTAGGCGAACTCGAAAGCCGTGTAGGCCCTCTTAAAAAGCAGAGCGAAAAGGCGCAGAAATTCCTTGAATACAGCGAGGAAAAAAAGACTCTTGAAATCGGCGTTTGGCTCAACAAAATCAACAGATTTACTGTCGAATTGAGAGAGCAGGAACATAAAATTGACGCTGTTAAGGCTTCTTATGAAGTTTCTGAAAATGACCTTGCCGCTATCGAAAAAGAACTTGAAGAGGTTGCAGAGAAGGTCACTTCAATTAATTTGGCTATTGAACAAAGCAGACTCGGCGCTTCCGGATACGAGGAAGAAGCACTCCGCAAAGACGGTGAAATCAGCGTTCTTAATGCAACGCTTGAACATAATAACGAAACTATCGAAAGGCTCACGGCTGACATCACCGATGCGGACGGCACAGGTGCAACTCTTGACGAGCAGATAGATGCGAAAAATAAAACAATCGCAGAAAATGAAAAATTAATAGCAGATAAAAAGGCAGAGCTTGAAAGCGTTGCAAACGAACTCAGCAAAGTCCAAAACGAAAATATGGAAATTTCGGACAAGACGGTTGAACTCAATCAAACGCTTACTGCTCTTACGATAAAACTTTCCGACAGCAAGGTTAAAATGTCGCAGGCAACTTCGTCTATTGATGAAATTAATTCTCGTAAAAACACCATTGCATCGCAAATCGAGGCAACTCAAAAGGATATTGATTACACTCAAAGTCAGGCGGACGAGAGCAACAAAAATCTTGAGTTCTTGAAAGAGCGAATTGACGAATACGAAAATTCTCTCGGCGGTTATCAAATGAAAGTTGACGCCAAGAAGCAAAAAGCGGAGAAAATAAAGCAGGATGCCGAAAGGCTTGCACGCCAAATGGCGGAAAAGAGCGACCGTGCCCGTGTTCTTGAGGATTTGGAAAAGAATATGGAGGGCTTCTCCGGTGCTGTAAAGGCGGTGCTCAAGCAAAGCCAAAGCAAGGCACTTCCGGGTATTCACGGCACTTTGTCACAGCTTATCACCGTTGACAACGAAAATTCAACCGCTATTGAAATAGCACTCGGTGCGGCAATGCAAAATGTGGTTGTGTCAACCGAAAGTGACGCAAAGCGTGCCATCAACTACTTGAAGCAGAACAATGTCGGCAGAGCAACATTTCTCCCGATTTCTGCAATCAAGCCGAGATATATGGACGAAAAAAATCTTGATGACAACTTCGGTTTTGTCGATGTTGCATCAAATCTTGTGGATTGTGATGAGCAGTACAGAGATATTGTTGAAAATCTTCTCGGCAGAGTTATGGTTGTTGAAGATATTGACTGTGCCATTGCAATTTCAAAGAGATATAAAAACAGATATAAGATTGTCACCCTTGACGGTCAGGTGATGAATCCTGGTGGTTCAATGTCCGGCGGCTCAAAGGGTAAGGGAAGCGGCGTTCTTTCCCGTGCAAATCTTATTGAAGAATTAAAGAGCGAGGCTCAAAAAATCGGCGATGAACTCAAAGATGTTCAGGCAGAACTCAAAAAAGCGGTTGAGGATGCCAATTCTGCTGTTGCCGACCTCCAAGGTGCGGATGCGGATTTACGCAACGCAAAGGAGGAGTACATTCGTGCCGAGGGCGATGCAAAGCTTATTTCGGACAAGCTCCAATCGTTCATTAATCAGCGAGATACAATGTGCAGAGAACAGGAAAACAGTGAGGGCAGAATTCTTCTGTTCAATCAGGCTGTTGAAAATGCAAAGCAAGAAGCTGCTGAAATCGAAAAGCAGATGGCAGACACCGAAGCCGAACTTAACAATGTTTCGACAGGTGCAAAGGAACTTTCGTCAAAGCGTGATGAAATCAGAGAAAAGACGGAACAAATTAACCTTGAACTTGTAACCTTGACTAAGGACAGCGAGGCGGCAAGACTTTCTGTTGAGGAGTTGGAACTTCGCAAGTCAACACAGTCCGACAGAGTTAAGAACATCACGGATGAAATAAACGGGATTAAAGCCAAAAACGAAAATCTCATGCTTTCTATCAATGATGTTAAGGCACATGCTGACGAACTTCGCCAAAAGGCAAGTGAAAGCAACGATGCCGTAACGCAAAAAATCGAGGACAGAAATGAGCTTGAAAAGCGTTCAAACGAACTTCGTGCAAAAGAAAAGGCAACCCTTACCGACAAGGAAAAATTGTCGGGTGATATTGTCAGACTTGAAGAACGCAAGGCTAATATGAAAAAAGAATACGACGAACTCGGCGACATGCTGTTTGAACAGTACGAACTTACAAAACCCGAGGCACAGGCACTCGGAATTGTAATCGACGATATGGCAGAGGCTAAAAAACGACTTCACGAAATCAAGGTTGCAATCAGAGGACTCGGCTCAATCAATGTCGGTGCGATTGAGGAATACAAGGAAGTTTCCGAAAGATACAATTTCCTCAAGGAACAGACTGATGACATTGAACAGAGTAAAAAAGAACTTGCAAAGATAATTGATGACCTGACCTCATCTATGAGCGAAAAGTTTATGACGCAGTTCAACAAGATTAACACCGAGTTTAAGACCTGTTTTGCCGATTTCTTCGGCGGCGGTAACGGTGAGATTATTCTTGAAGAACCGGATAATTGCCTTGAATCGGCTATTGAGATTAAAATTCAGCCTCCGGGCAAGTCGGTGCAAAACATCAATCTTTTCTCCGGCGGCGAAAAGTCGCTTGCGGCAATGGCATTGCTTTTCAGCGTGCTCAAAGTTCAGCCGTCACCGTTTTGTATTTATGATGAGGTTGAGGCGGCACTTGATGATGTTAATGTTGAACGATTTGCAAAGTATATGCGTCGTATGACGGATAAAACACAGTTTATTTCCATTACTCACCGTAGAGGCACAATGGAAGAAGCGGATGTTTTGTACGGCGTTACAATGCAGGAAAAAGGCGTTTCAAAACTTCTTGAACTTCAGTCGGCAGAGCTTGCTCAACAAATGGGCTTGGAAGCGTAGATTGACGATAACGCATTTAAAATGCACCTTAAAATAATCTAACCGATTTTTTAATACAAAAAAGTATCAAATTTTAGCGAGGAATTAACATATGGGTTTGTTTGATAAATTAAGAAAAGGTCTTAGAAAAACCCGTGATGAGGGTATGGTTAAGCAGATTAACGAAACTATCGAATCTCACGAAAAAATAACAGATGAGCTTTTTGACGAGCTTGAAGAGGTATTGATTATGGGCGATGTCGGCTTTCCGACAGCAGAGCGTGTAATCGGTGACTTAAAGGAAAAAATTGCCAACGATAATATTACAAGCGTTGCTCAGGTAAGAGAAACGCTCAAGGATATTGTTGCCGGTGTTGTATGGGGCGGTAGCTATCTTGCACTTCGCACCAAGCCGTCAATCATTCTTGTAATCGGTGTAAACGGCGTTGGCAAAACCACCACAATCGGCAAACTTGCCATGAGATTGAAGTCTATGGGCAGAAGCGTTGTTTTGGGTGCAGCCGATACTTTCCGTGCAGGTGCTATCGAGCAGTTGCAGGTTTGGGCAGACAGAGCAGGCGTTCCGCTTGTAAAGCACGGCGAGGGTGCAGACCCGGCTGCCGTTGTTTACGATACAATTCAATCGGGTAAGGCAAAAAATGCGGATGTTATCATTATTGACACGGCAGGCAGACTTCACAACAAGAAAAATCTTATGGATGAGCTTAATAAAATCAGCCGTGTAATTGACAGAGAACTTCCAAACGCAAGCCGTGAAACTCTCCTTGTGCTTGATGCAACAACAGGTCAAAACGCCGTTAATCAGGCAAAAGATTTCAAGGAGGCAGCAGGTATTACGGGCATTATTCTCACAAAACTTGACGGCACGGCACGAGGCGGCGTTGTTCTTGCAATCAATAATGAACTTGATGTTCCGGTTAAGTTTGTCGGTGTGGGTGAGCAGATTGACGATTTGCAACCGTTTGACGCAGAGGCTTTTGCGTCTGCAATGTTCGATATTAAGCCTACTCACGATGATGACGACGCCATTGCCGATTTCATCAACGAAAGCGTAAAAGTTGAGGAAGAACCGACAGAGGAGGATAAAAAGTAATGGATTTTATTCTTGCTACAAATAATATGAAAAAACTTGCGGAAATGCAGAGAATTCTCGCTCCGCTCGGTATAAATGTCGTAACCGCAAAAATGCTCGGAATCACACTTCCCGAAGTTGTTGAGGACGGCGACACATTTGAGGCTAACGCAAAAATTAAGGCGGAATCGGCTTGCAAGATTACAGGACTTCCTGCCATTGCAGACGACAGCGGTCTTTGTGTTGATTACCTTGACGGTGCACCGGGTATTTATTCTGCAAGATTTGCAAATATTGAAGTTCACAACGGTGTGAATGTTGACAACGAAAAAAATGCAGACGATGAGGAAAACAACAATCTTCTTCTCAAAAAACTTGAGGGTGTTGAGGAAGCAAAGCGTACAGCATATTATGTTTGTGCCATTTGTTGTATTTTTCCCGACGGCAAGGAAATTACCGTAAGAGGCGAGTGCCACGGAACAATCGGCTTTGAGCGTGACGGCAACGCAGGCTTTGGTTATGACCCGTTGTTCATCATCAACGGCAAATCGTTCGGTAAATATGAGGGAGAAGAAAAAGACAAGATTTCTCACAGAGGCAACGCTTTGAGAAAGTTAACTAAGGAATTGGAGAATATTTTATGACATCAAAAGAAAGAGCGGCTTGGAGAGCAAAGGCAAATTCTCTTGAGGCTATTATACAAATCGGCAAAGAGGGTATCACCGACAATCTTATTACACAGATTGACGACACCCTTGATGTAAGGGAACTTATCAAAATCCGTGTTCACCTTGAAACTGCACCGCAAACACCAAAGGAGCTTGCACCGCAACTTGCAGAAAGACTTGATGCCGAGGTTATTCAGGTTATCGGCGGAATTATCGTTCTTTACAGAAAAGCCGATCCAGATAAAATTCAGGCAAAGAAAAAAGCAAGAGGTCAGGGCACGGCAAAAGCAAAGGCAAAGAAAAAAGTTAAGATTAAAGGTCTTCGTCAAAGACAGAGAGAAAAGGAAGCAAAAAATCCTTATGCTGTTTATGACCGCCCTCGTTATCGCAACGACCGTGACAAAAAGCAGGGTAACAGCCGATGAAAACAGGCATATTCGGAGGAGCGTTTAACCCTGTTCACAACGGGCATTTGGCTCTTGCCGAGCAATACAAAAAAGCACTTTCGCTTGACAGGATTATATTTATCCCGACTGCCAATCCGCCGCATAAATCGTCCGACGGATTAATTGACGGAAAGCACAGGATCAATATGCTGGAGCTTTGTGTCGGCGAAAATCAAATTGTCAGCGATATTGAATTTATGCGTGATGGCAAAAGCTACACATATCTCACGATTTGCGAGCTGAAAGAGAAGTATCCCGATGATGAATTTTACTTGATTGTCGGAGCGGACCAATTTTTCTATTTTGAAAAGTGGTATAAGTTTGAAGAAATACTTTCTGCTTGTACCGTTGTCACTGCGGCACGAGAAAAAAATCAGTATGTTGAAATGCTGGACTTCAAGGCGGAACATCCAAAATTAAAAGATGTTGTTGTGTCGGAATTTGATGTTATCGACATTTCGTCATCACAGATTAGGGATATGATAAAAAACGGCGATGATGTGTCTTGCTATATCCCCGAAAGCGTAAATAGATATATAAAGGAGCACAGGCTCTATGTATGATTTTGAAAAATACGAAAGTATTATTAAAGAAAGATTGTCCGAATATCGCTATACCCACAGTATGAATGTGGCGAAGCGGGCAAGGGAACTTGCAAAAATTTATTCTCTTGATGAGGACAAGGCGTATCTTGCAGGAATTCTGCACGACATCACCAAAGAAACGGATTATGCCGAGCAGGAAAAATATATGGATAATTTAGGTATTGTCCCCACAGAACTTGAAAAAAGTAACAAATTGGTGTATCATCAAATTTCAGGAGCGTGTTATGTAAAGAACGTTCTCGGCATTGATGACGAGGAAGTTTTGAGTGCAATCCGTTATCACACAACGGGTCACGCAGAAATGACAGATTTTGAAATGGTGATTTATCTTGCCGATTTGACAAGTGCGGAGCGTAGCTATCCGGATGTTGAAAGTGTGAGAAAACTTGCCGACAATTCGCTTACATATGCAATGCTTTGTGCCACTCGGTTTACGATAACCGATTTGGCAAACAAAAACAAACTGATTCATCCCGACACCCTTTATTGCTATAATTGGGTGCTTCAAAAGGCAATAATCAAACAGGTAGATTAAATAAAATACAGCAGGGCAGAGCCTTGCCTACACAATATATAATGTTTATAATAAAGGAATGACTATGAACAAGGAAAATTATTTGGAAATTGCACAGATAGCCGTAAAGGCAATCGACAGCAAGCGTGGTGACGATATTGAACTCATCAAGGTATCGGATATTACCGTTCTTACCGATTATTTTGTTATCGCAACAGCAAATTCAAACACACAGCTCAAGGCCATTGCCGATGAGGTTGAATATAAATTGTCAGAGGCAGGCTATGAGCCTCATCACATTGAGGGTGAACGCAGTGAGTGGGTTTGCCTTGATTACGCAGGCTGTGTAATTCACATTCTTCTCAAGCAACAGCGTGGTTTTTATCAAATCGAGCGTCTTTGGGAGGACGGCGAAAAAATCAATATTGACGATATTATTGTCAAAGAATAACAGTAAATAATTCCTATGGAGGACTGACATAATGGAATATAATTTTAAACAAATAGAATCAAAGTGGCAAAATGTTTGGTACACCCAAAACACATTTGCCGCAAAGCAGGATTTCTCCTTGCCTAAGTATTATTGCTTGGTAGAATTCCCTTATCCGAGCGGACAGGGCTTGCATGTAGGTCACCCTCGTTCATATACCGCTCTTGATATTGTTGCCCGTAAAAAAAGACTTGAGGGTTACAATGTTCTTTATCCGATGGGTTGGGACGCTTTCGGACTTCCTACCGAAAACTTTGCCATCAAAAATCACATTCATCCGGCAGAGGTAACAAAGAACAATGTTGCTCACTTCAAGCAGCAACTTCAATCTCTCGGCTTTTCGTTTGACTGGACAAGAGAGATTAACACAACCGACCCATCTTATTACAAATGGACACAGTGGATTTTCCTCCAGCTTTTCAAAAAAGGCTTGGCATATAAAAAGGAAATGGCGGTAAACTGGTGCACATCTTGTAAGTGCGTTCTTGCAAACGAAGAAGTTGTAAACGGTGTTTGTGAGCGTTGCGGCAGTGAAGTTATCCGTAAAAATCAAAGCCAGTGGATGCTTAAGATTACAGAATATGCAGACCGTCTTGTAAAAGACCTTGATGATGTTGATTTTATCGACAGAGTAAAGACTCAGCAACGCAACTGGATTGGTCGTTCAACAGGTGCAGAAGTTGATTTCGGCACAACTCTCGGCGATACTCTTACAGTATATACCACCCGTCCCGACACACTTTTCGGTGCAACATATATGGTTATTTCACCTGAACACCCTTACATTGAAAAGTGGGCAGACAAGCTCAATAATCTTGACGAGATTCGTAAGTATCAGGATGAGGCTGCTCACAAGTCTGATTTTGAAAGAACAGAGCTTAACAAGGACAAAACCGGTGTAAGACTTGACGGTGTTATGGGTATCAACCCTGTTAATAATAAGGAAATTCCAATCTTCATTTCCGACTATGTACTTGTTTCTTACGGTACAGGTGCAATTATGGCAGTTCCTGCTCACGATACCCGTGACTGGGAATTTGCAAAGAAGTTCGACCTTCCGATTATTGAAGTTGTTGCCGGTTCAAAGGTCGGCGTTGAAAACGAAGCGTTTACCGATTGTGCAACAGGCGTTATGACAAATTCTGACTTCCTCACAGGTATGTCTGTTGAAGATGCTAAAAAAGCCATTACCGAATGGCTTACAAAAGAGGGCAAGGGTCACCAAAAGGTTAACTTCAAGCTCCGTGACTGGGTATTCTCCCGTCAAAGATATTGGGGCGAGCCGATTCCTATCGTTAAGTGCGAAAAGTGCGGTTATGTGCCTCTTGATGAAAGTCAGCTTCCGCTTACACTTCCGAATGTAGAATCATATGAACCGACCGATACAGGTGAATCACCGCTTGCAAAGATGACCGATTGGGTAAATACAACCTGTCCTTGCTGCGGCGGTCCGGCAAAGAGAGAAACCGACACAATGCCTCAGTGGGCAGGCTCGTCATGGTATTTCCTCAGATATTGCGACCCACACAATGACAAGGAACTCATTTCCAAGGAAGCCGCTGAATATTGGACACCTGTTGATTGGTACAACGGCGGTATGGAGCACACAACCCTCCACCTCCTTTATTCAAGATTTTGGCACAAGTTCCTTTACGACATCGGCGTTGTTCCTACTTCGGAACCGTATAAGAAGAGAACTTCTCACGGTATGATTTTGGGCGAAAACGGCGAAAAGATGTCAAAGTCCAGAGGAAATGTTGTTAACCCTGATGAAATCGTAGATGCCTACGGTGCAGATACAATGCGTCTTTATGAGATGTTCATCGGCGATTTTGAAAAAGCCGCTCCGTGGAACTCGGATTCTATTAAGGGATGCAAGAGATTTATCGAAAAATTCTGGAATCTTCAGGAAAAGGTTGTTGACGGTGACGAGTACACTCTTCAAATGGAAGCACTTATGCACAAAACAATCAAGAAGGTTACTTATGATATTGACAACCTCAAGGCTAACACGGCTATTGCGGCTATGATGACCTTGGTTAACGAGCTTTCTGCAAAGGGTTGTAATAAGGCAGAACTCAAAACTCTTACAATTTTACTTAATCCGTTTGCACCTCATGTTACAGAGGAAATGTGGGATGTAATGAACTTCGGCGGAATGGTTAATCAAGCTAAGTGGCCGGAGTATGATGAAGAAAAAACAAAGGAAAACGATGTTGAAATCGTTATTCAGATTATGGGCAAAGTCCGTGCAAAGATTACCGTTCCTGTTGATATGGCAAAGGATGATGTTTTGGCAGCCGCAAAGGCTGAGCCGAAGATCGCCGAGCTTCTTGAAGGTAAGGAAATCAAAAAAGAGATTTATGTTCCGGGCAAGCTTGTAAACTTTGTCGCTATGTAATAATTTTTTGTGATTATTATGTGACTTCACGGTCAGATTGTGTTGAAAAAGCCTCTGTTTTAGAGGCTTTTTTTCAGAAAATAATATTTTTTAAAATATTTTGATTTTTTTTGCAACACTTTTGAAGTTTTTTTGCACTATTATTATGAGAGAGATCTCAAAGAGGTGAATTTATGGCAGATCTTAGCTTGGTAGCAAGATCTCAGCAGGGTGACAGGGAGGCTTTTTCTCAGCTTTACCTTGAATATAAAGACGCTCTTTACCGCTATGCGTGGTACAAGATCGGCGACCCTGACTATGCTATGGATGCAGTATCCGACACTATGTTGACGGCTCTCGAGCAGATTGGAAAATTAAAGAATGAAAAGGCATTTTCCACATATCTGTTTCGTATTCATGCCGCCAGTTGTTCTCACTATGTGAAAGATGTTATCCGAGCAAAAGAAAGTGACGATCTGTCTGATGTCGAAAGCGGCCTTTCGGCGACCGACGGTGACTTTAAGGCACTTGAATTGCGTGAAGCGTTAGCCATACTGAATGATGTCGAAAAAGACATAGTTCTTCTTTCAGTATCCGGTTTTAACAGCAAGGAAATTGCCAAAGTCACCGACTATACCTCTGGGGCAGTAAGGTCAAAGCTCTCAAGAGCCTTGTCCAAGATGCGTGATTTCTTGGAGGGTAAGTATGAAAAATAATGATTTTGATTTCATCAAATCACAATTTGATGAAGCACGGGTTAATGTGCCCGATGAACTCGACAAAAGAGTGCAATCAAAACTCAATAATGTACGCCCTGTCAGAATTAAGTATAGGCAAAAACCTGCTTTTAAGGCAGGCATTAGTATAGCGGCGTGCATCGCCGTTTTTGTTATGGTTATTACAACCGTGAATGTGTCTGATATAGATTACAGAATTAAGTCGGATGACAATTCGCCTTCTTCTGCGACACAACTTGAAAATTTTGATAATTACAAAAATGTAAAAAAATATATTGAGGACAGTCAAAAAAAGGAAAAACAAAACGCAATAAAGTCAAGGATAAAATCAGCCGTGTCGCCGGAACTTGTTGAATATATGGATGCTTCGCAATCGACAAAAGCAGACAGTTTTGACAGTGCCGAAACCTATGTTCAGGAAAAAGGCGTTGACGAGGCCGATATTATCAAAACTAACGGCAGAGATATTTATTATCTCAATCAATCATTTGATGAAAAAAGCGGTATTGATAAACGCACAATAAATGTGATTGAAACAAAAAAAGGAAAATCAACTGTTGCAAACACTATTGAACTTGACGATGTTAACAGCGTTATTGAGGATATGTTTGTATCCGATGACAAACTTGTGGTGAATTGTACAAGTTTTTACGGCTCAACCGTTGAGGAAAAAATTGCCGGTGCAGAAAGTGCAACCAAGGCAATAGTTTATGATATAAGTGATGTTGAAAATCCAACCGAAATCAATTCGTTTGAACAATCGGGATATTATACTTCATCAAGGCTTGTAGGCAACACTTTTTATATCGTATCAAGTTATAGTATCAACTCTTCAAAAAATTATGTTCCTTTAACCTGTTCGGGTGAGGGTGACAGTGAAAAATTGAACGCCAAGGATATTTATTATGCAAAAAACGGAGTCGGTACCGATTATATTGTGGTAACTGCTCTTGATGTAAATACTTGTGAAATAATCGGCACAACCAAAGCTGTGCTCGGTTGCGGCGGTGAGGTTTATGGTAACAAGGATTATCTTTATGTTTACGGCAGTGATTATAGCGGTAAAGAGCCTAATACTACAATTGCAAAAATTTCGCTTAAAAACGGAGTTAAGTTTTGTGATTATGTAAAAATCAACGGTACGGTTGACAGCCGATATTCTTTTGCAGAAAAAGACAATCATCTTTGTGTTTTTGCAACAGAAACGGTAAAGGATAAAACTTATAATTATCTTTATGTGCTTGATTCAAATTTAAAGCAAATCTATAAGTCAGAGCCTTTTGCAAAGGGTGAAAGTATAAAGGCGGTTAAATATGTTGATGATTACGCATATGTAATCACATATGAGCAAACGGACCCGCTTTTTATTATAAATTTGTCAAATGTTAAAAAACCGAAATTTATGGGTAATGTTGAAATTGACGGCTTTTCGTCTATGCTTGTAAATGTCGGCGACGATCAACTTCTCGGTGTGGGATATAACACCTATTTTGATAATGATGTTGAAGTTATCGACGGGTTAAAATTTGTGTTGTTTGATGTTTCAAATTCTCTTGAACCTAAAGTTCTTGACGAAAAAGTGTATAAGGATTTGTCAAGTGAGGCACAGTATAACCCTAAAGCATTTGTTGAAAATAAGGAAAAAGGGTATTATGCCGTTCCTATTGTAAATGTCAAGGGTACTCAAAAGGGTGCTATTGTCGTATCTGTTAAAGCCGGTAAAATTGTAGAAAAAGAAAATTACAAGGCAAAGCTTAAAATAACTTCTTACGGCGGTATGAATACAAGGGTTACTTATATTGACGACTACTATTATGTTGTCGATAATAATTTGGATGTATCTTCATTCGAGTTAAAATAAGACAGGCAGGAATTACGCTTGCTTGTCTTTTTTTGTCAAAATTTGACCTTTATCTGCATTTGTGCTATAATATTTAGGATTTTCGATAGGAGGGTTTTATGAAAAAAGCATTTTCTGTTCTTTTATCAGTGATTATTGTTGTTTTGTCCGTGATTGGTTCAACCGCAGTATATGCCAACGGCACCGCTACGGATAAACTTGAAGATATACAAACCGTATCGGGCTTTGTTCCGGGAGAAAATTCAATAGTTCAGCGTAATTGCTATGGCTTTGCTTCCGAAGTGTGCAAAAGGCTTTACGGTGTTCCGTATGCCGAGGGGCTGTATAATAATTATCAGGTAAAGCATAACAGCGGCAATTATGTTACATCGGGTACATTTACATCCCCAAAAACAACTCCGGATTCACAGTTCGTTAATGATGTAATTGATTTCTTTATAACAAACGCCGTTGCCGGTGATATCGTTCATTATGGTGCTCTTAACAGCTCTGTAAGTAAAAAACACACGGTTGTTGTTCAATATATCGATTCACAGATGATGAAAATTTATCATTCAAATTATTCCACAGCCGAGTACAGTTCAAGTATGTGCCACGTTGACACAATTTATTGGCAGAGTATGAGGGAAAATCCGACACGGACTATATATAGTGATGACGACACTCTGTATTCGCTAAATGCGATTTTTTACAGCACAATGAAGGTTTCGGGCTCAGGCGGTATCGGTATCAGCATAAGCCATTACAAAAATTATGACAGACTTTATACAGCCATTATCCCTGATGATGATACACCCGGAGAAGAGCCGGATGTTTCGGCAGACGAGCTTGAAGTAACAGGACTTACCGTTACCGGACAGGCTTGTA
The DNA here is from genome assembly GCA_900539325.1 of uncultured Eubacterium sp. Lineage (GTDB taxonomy): Bacteria > Bacillota > Clostridia > Oscillospirales > Acutalibacteraceae > Eubacterium_R. The sequence continues at coordinate 103,148 of UQCC01000003.1, read as the reverse complement.
ATAAGATTGATTTTGAATGGGATGAGGTTGATGAAGCAACTAAATATTTTGTTGCCGTAAACAATCAAACCAAGGGCACAAACTTCAGCAAAACCGTTACCGATTCAGATACAAACATTGCAGGTCTTGACCCTGGTAATGTGTATGAAATTAAGGTCTGTGCGTATTCCGGTAATTCAAAGGGTGATTATTCAACGCCCGTTCTGACAGCTTCAAAGCCTCAAAAGGAAGCAATCAAATCTGCCTATTCTTCAGGTTCAAAGAAGATTGTTACAAAGTGGAAAAAGCTTTCAGGTTCGTGTACGGGTTATCAGCTTCAGCTTTCAACAAGCAAAAATTTCAAATCAAATGTGATTACAAAGACAATTACAAATAAGAATAAATTGTCTTATACACGGAAAAATTTGAAAAAAGGCAAGTATTATTACATAAGAGTAAGAGGCTATACTTCTTATGACGGCGAAAAAATATACGGCAATTGGAGCTCGTTGAAGTCGGTTAAATGCCGTTAAAACGCCTATATTTTAGCAATTTGTGACAAAATTTTATTTTTTCAAATTTAATTTTACAAAATGCTTGACAATATGAGATTAATTTATTATAATCTTTGCGATATATGAAATTTATCAAATAACCCCCGAAGGTCGGAGGGAGGGAATACAATGAGTCAGGTAAAAATTAAAGAGAATGAATCTCTTGACAGCGCACTTCGCAGATTTAAGCGCCAGACATCTCGTGATGGTATCATCCAAGAAGTAAGAAAGAGAGAACATTACGAAAAGCCTTCAGTAGCTCGTAAGAAGAAGAGCGAAGCTGCTCGTAAGAGAAAGTACAAATAAGAGTACATAGAAAGAGTGACAGCTTGTCACTCTTTTTTTACAGTTCAGTCAGGAGCACAGTAATATGAAAATTTTGGTTATGAACGGTCCTAATCTCAATATGACCGGAATAAGGAAAAAGAATGTGTACGGAGCAGAAACTCTTGCCGATATAAATGCCGAGCTTAAAGCTTACGGTGAAAGCAAGGGCTGCGAGATGTCTTTTTATCAGTCAAATCACGAGGGCGCGCTTATTGATGTTATCCACGAAAGCAAGGATAAATATGACGGTGTAGTCCTTAATGCAGGTGCTTATACACATTATTCTTATGCCATTCGTGACGCTATCGAAGCTGTTGCCGATTACACTCCTTTTGTTGAAGTTCATATGAGCGATATTCATAAAAGAGAGGATTTTCGCAAAATTTCCGTTATAACCGATGTTTGCGTAAAACAAATTTCGGGCTTTGGCAAAGATAGTTACAAAATGGGTATTGATTTATTGTGCGAAATATTATAAAATAAAAAAGTAAAACTATATACGGAGGTATAAATTAATGATTAGTGCAGGCGATTTCCGAAACGGAGTTACCTTTGAAGAAGATGGCAATGTATTGCAGGTTGTAGAATTCCAGCATGTAAAGCCGGGCAAGGGTGCCGCTTTTGTCAGAACAAAGACAAAGAATGTTATTACAGGTTCGGTAGTTGAAAAGTCTTACAACCCAACTGCCAAATTCCCTACAGCTTATATTGAAAGAAAAGATATGGCGTATTCATACAATGATGACGGACTTTATTATTTTATGGATAATGAAACTTTTGATATGGTTCCTGTATCAGAGGCTGATTTACCTGATTCGTTCCGTTATGTTAAAGAAAATGATGTATGCAAAATTTTGTCTTACAAGGGCAAGGTTTTCGGCGTAGAACCACCTACATTTGTAACTCTTCAGGTTACAGCCACAGAGCCGGGTGTAAAGGGTAACACAGCTACAAATACTCTCAAGCCTGCAACTGTTGAAACAGGTGCAGAAATCAGAGTTCCTCTTTTCATCAACGAAGGCGATATGATCAGAATTGACACAAGAACATGTGAATACATGGAAAGAGCATAATTATTGATTGAAAATTTATTTGCATAAATAATAATTCAACATTACGAAAGGAATTAATTATGGAAACATCAGAAAGCTTGGGCTACCTCAAGGGCCTCATTGACGGTCTTGATTTGGACCCTAACAAAAAAGAAACAAAAGTATTCAATGCCATCATCGATGTTCTTGAAAATCTTACAGAAGATATGGAAGATATGACAGAAGGCCTTGAACTTGTAGGCGATCAAATCGACGCTGTTGATGAAGATTTGGCAGACCTTGAAGAATTTGTTTATGATGACGATGACTGCGATTGCGATTGTTGTGATGATGACGAAGAAGAGTATGAGGTTGAATGCCCTACATGCCACGAAAAGATTATGGTTGATATGGATACTATCGAAGAGGGCAAGTTTGAGTGCCCTAACTGCGGCGAAGTTTTGGAATTCGATGTTGAATTCGATGACGATGACGAATGCGGCTGCGATTGCTGTGACCACGATCACGAATAATTAAAACTTAAAAGGCGTATGGGTAGGGATATCCTGTCCTGCGTCTTTTTATTTGTCTGTACTTATTAATATTTTTTTTGGTATTGTAAAAAGATTTGTGCTTTGGTATGTATTATATGGGTGTTTGGGTAATATTATAATATATACTCTATTTTGGATTAGGGATTATTAGGAGAAAATATGGAATTTTTGTCGAATTTTTTTGAGACGGCAAATATAGGCATTGTTGTTGCTTTATTTGTTGTAGGTCTAATCTTTATTATCAAGGGCGGCGACTGGTTTGTAGACAGTGCAAGCTGGATTGCGGAAGTGCTCGGTGTGCCTAAGTTTATTATCGGTGCAACTATTGTATCGGTTGCCACAACTCTTCCTGAGATGATTGTATCAATCGTTGCAACTGTTGACGGTAAGGTTGATATGGCATCGGGCAATGCAGTAGGCTCCGTAACTGCCAACACGGCTATGATTATGGGTATATTTATTGTGTGTATGCCTTTTGCCGTAAAGAGAAAAGAGTTTGCCCCTAAGGGTCTTATGATGCTTGCGGCGGCTGTTGCTCTTGCTCTCGGTTCGGGCCTTACAGGTATTGTTGAGGTTCCGGGTCTCGAGGGTAAGTATCACACACTTTCAACTGTCGGTGTTGTTGTGCTTTTTGCAATTTTCATTGCTTTCTTTATCGAAAACTTTATTTCTATGAAAAAAAGTTCGGTTCAGATTGAACCGGACCCTCACGGTATCGGTTTGCAGGAAGAGGACGATGTTGTTCCTACAAAGTCAACCGCAACAGCAGGTGACTGGGTTAAAAATATTGTTATGTTCGTTTTGGGCGCGGTTTGCATTGTTGTAGGTGCACAGCTTCTCATCAACGGCGGTACAAGAATTGCTAAGGAAATGCACATCAGCGAAAGAGTAATCGGCGTTATTGCAGTTGCTATCGGTACTTCGCTTCCTGAACTTGTTACAACAATCACCGCTCTTCGTAAAAAGGAAGGTGCTCTTTCGGTAGGTAACATCCTCGGTGCAAACATTATCGACCTTGCGCTTATTCTTCCTATCTGCTCATTTGTTTCTATGGGCAAGGGTCAGGGTGCACTTGCTGTATCGGCAGGTTCTGTATTTGATATGATTATTTGCGTGGTAGCTGTTATCATTGCGGTTATCCCTACAATATTTACAAAAAAACTTCAGCGTTGGCAGGGTGTTGTATCTCTTTTGGGATACCTTGCATATGTAATTTACACCTTTGTTGCTGCGTAAAAACTTTTGATTATAGATATTAATCAATGTATTTAGGTGATTAATTATGGCTAAAGAGAAAAAACAATCAAACGGTAATCTTTTGGCAATTATAATTCCCGTTTGCATTGCCGTTGCCGTTCTTATCGGTCTTGTAATAAGCGGCAGGGTAACGGCAAACAGGGACAAAACAAATCCTACTGTAACCGCTACAAAAGCGGCAGTCACCGAAAGTCAAACTCAATCTCAGGATACAAAAGTTACCTTGGTGGCTGTGGGTGACAATCTTATTCACAATACTTTGATTGATGCAGGCAAGCAGGATGACGGAAGTCTTGATTATTCTTCATTTTATGAGAATATTTCGGGATATATTAAATCTGCCGATATTGCGTGCATAAATCAGGAAACCATGCTTGGCGGTTCGGATTTTGATTATCAAGGCTATCCGCTTTTCAACACTCCTTGGGAGGTCGGAGAGGCGGCTGTCAATGCCGGATTTGATGTGTTTACCTGTGCTACCAATCACTCTCTTGATGTGCAAAAATTTGCCGGCATAGAAAAGGAATGCGAATTTTTTGAAAAGCATCCCGAAGTTGTTCACATCGGTACAAACAAAATCGAGGAAGAGTATAATACAATTACATATTATGAGAAAAACGGCATTAAGTTTGCACTTCTCAATTACACCTATGGTACAAACGGTATTTCTGTTCCCGAGGATAAGCCGTGGTGCGTTGATATGCTTGACGAGAATAAAGTTAAGGCAGACCTCAAAACAGCCCGTGCAAATGCTGACTGCGTGATTGTATTCCCTCATTGGGGCACAGAAAACAGTCACGAGATTAACGACCTTCAAAAGAAGTATGTAAAAATATTCTCTGACGGCGGAGCGGATATTGTCATCGGTACGCATCCTCATGTTCTTCAGCCTGTTGAATGGGTTACAAATGAGGCTACGGGTAAAAAAATGATTGTTTATTACTCAATCGGTAACTTTATTTCACACCAAACCAACCTCAATCAAATGTGCGGCGGTATGGCAGAACTCACGGTTGAAAGGGTTGACGGCAAGGTTCAGGTGACCTCTGCAAAGCTTGCACCTGTTGTTGATTTTTACCACAACACCGGCAACGGATACAAATTTTCGGTTTACAGACTGTCCGATTATACGGATGATATTGCGTCCGACCAAGCAAAGGACGGTGCAAGCGTAAAGTACTTTACCGACCTTTCAAAGAAAATTATCGGCGAAGAGTTTTTGGACTTGAATTGATTGTTGTATAATTTTCACAAAGAGGACGGTTGAAAATTAAAGGTCGACCGTTGAATTTTTACAAAGTTGAATAAATATCCCGTATTTTGTTGACAACGGCAGATTGCAGGGATATAATGACATTGTAGTTAGAACAAAGGCGTTCCGATTTTTCGGGACGCCTTGTCTTTTTATATTATAGAGAAGGGAGTATTTATGATGAGTAAATACACAAAAGAGGACATCCTCAAAGAAGCAAAAGAAAACGGCGTACAGTTTATAAGACTTCAGTTTACCGACCTTTTTGGTATTATGAAGAATGTTGCCATCACATTATCACAGCTTGAAAAGGCACTTAACAATGATTGTATGTTCGACGGCTCATCAATCGACGGTTTCGTAAGAATTGATGAATCCGATATGTACTTACATCCTGATTTTGATACATGGGCAATTTTCCCTTGGAGAAAACACCTTAACGCACAGACAGCAAGACTTATCTGTTCTGTATATAAAGCAGACAATGTTACACCTTTTGAGGGCGACCCGAGAAATGTTCTCCAAAAGGTTATTGATGAAGCAGCAGAAATGGGCTACGGCTTCAATGTAGGTCCTGAATGTGAATTCTTCCTCTTCAAACTTGACGAAAACGGTCTTCCTACTCTTGAAACAGGCGACGAAGCAGGCTACTTTGACCTCAACCCTATCGACCATGGCGAAAACTGCCGTCGTGATATTTGCCTTGCACTTGAAGAAATGGGCTACACCATTGAGGCATCTCACCACGAGGTCGCTCAGGGTCAGCACGAAATTGACTTCCAGTTCGGCGATGTTATGACAACAGCCGACAGAGTTATGACCTTTAAGCATGTTGTAAAGACTTATGCTACAAAGCACGGCCTTCATGCAACATTTATGCCAAAGCCTGTTGAGGGTATCAACGGTTCGGGTATGCACACCAATATGTCACTTTATGATTTAAAGACAGGTGAAAATGTATTCTATGATCCAAACGGTGATCTTGAACTCAGCGATACAGCTTATTCATTCATTGCAGGTATTATGGCTCATGTTAAAGCTATTGCGGCTATTTCAAACCCAACAGTAAACTCATACAAAAGACTTGTACCGGGCTACGAAGCTCCGTCATATCTTGTATGGTCAACATCAAACCGTTCTGTACTTGTTCGTATTCCTGCCGCTCGCGGTAAGGGTACAAGAGTTGAACTTCGTTGTCCTGACCCAACTTGCAACCCATATCTTGAAATGGCTCTTTGCCTTGCAGCAGGTCTTGACGGTATCAAAAAAGGTTTGAAGCCGGCTCCTGCATTTGATGAAAATGTATTTGAACTTTCTGATGAAGAAAAGGAAGCAGCAGGCATTGATTGTCTTCCTGGTTCTCTTGAAGAAGCTATTAAGGCAGCAGAGGAAGATCCGTTCATTAAGGAAACTCTCGGTGACCATGTATTTAATAACTACATTGAAGGTAAAAAGGAAGAATGGAATTCTTATAAGACTGCTGTATCTCAATGGGAAATCAACAGATATATGATTAACTATTAATCATACCAAAATGTTTTATAGGTAAGACAGGTTACCTGTAAATTGCGGCTTGTCCGGTAGAAATATCGGGCAAGGTTCGCTTAGCGAACCCTCTCTTATGGCATTTATATGCTGTACGGTCAATGCCGCAGTCTTAATCGGCTGTGGCATTGGCACTAATCTTTAGCACAACGGAGTGCAAAACACCTTGCGGTAAACGGTGTTTTCGCACTTCGTTTTTATTTTTTCTGTTTATAACAAAATATAGGAGGAGAGAAATATGACAGATTCAATAATGACGGCCATATCCGATAATGTTTATGGGGTGTGGTATATGATAGGTGCGGCATTGGTATTCTTTATGCAATGCGGCTTTGCAATGGTAGAAAGCGGCTTTACCCGTGCTAAAAACGCAGGTAACATTATTATGAAAAACCTGATGGATTTTTGTATCGGTGCGGTTGCGTTTATTGTTTTAGGCTTCGGTCTTATGATGGGCGAGGAATACATCGGCGGTTTGTTCGGGCTTCCTACCCTCGGTTTGCTCACCGATTACGCAGGTAGTTCCGGTAATTGGCCTGTGTTTGTATTTAACCTTGTATTTTGTGCTACTGCGGCTACAATCGTTTCAGGTGCAATGGCAGAGCGTACAAAGTTCATTTCGTATTGTATTTATTCGGGCGTTATCTCGGCAGTTATTTATCCGATTGAGGCAGGTTGGATTTGGAATTCGCAGGGCTGGCTTGCACAAATGGGCTTCCACGATTACGCAGGTTCAACCGCAATTCATATGGTAGGCGGCATTTCAGCTCTTATCGGTGCGGCTTTCCTCGGTCCTCGTATCGGCAAGTATGTAAAGGATAAGAAAACAGGCAAGCTCAAAGCAAAGGCTATTCCGGGTCACTCGTTGACTCTCGGTGCACTCGGTGTATTCATCCTTTGGTTCGGATGGTACGGCTTTAACGGTGCTGCCGCAACGGATACCAAAACACTCGCTTCAATCTTCCTTACCACAACAATGGCTCCTGCCGTTGCCACTTGTGTAACAATGATTTTCACATGGATTAAGGACGGTGCTCCTGATGTTTCAATGTCACTCAACGGCTCTCTTGCGGGTCTTGTAGCAGTTACCGCTCCTTGCGACTGCGTTGATGCTACAGGTTCTATTGTAATCGGTGCTGTATCAGGTATTCTTGTAGTTTTGGTTGTAGAACTTCTTGACAAAAAGCTCCATATTGACGACCCTGTAGGTGCTGTTGCCGTTCACTGTGCAAACGGTGTTTGGGGTACAATCGCAGTAGGTTTGTTCTCAACAGGCGCCGACGGTGTAGGCAAGGGTCTTTTCTACGGCGGCGGATTTAAGCAACTCGGTATTCAGCTTTTGGGTTTTGTTGCCGTTGCTGCTTGGACTGCGGTAACAATCACAATCACATTCCTTATTATCAAAAAGACTGTCGGCCTTCGTGTTGATGCAGAAGAGGAAATCAAGGGTCTTGACTCAACAGAACACAATCTTCCGTCGGCTTATGCAGACTTTATGCCGGCTGTAAGCTATGCTTCGGGCTCTGCCGTATCGGCTATTCCGGCTATGGATGTAATGCCTCCGTCTGCTCCGGTTGAAAAGGCAGTTCCTGTTGAAACATATACAACAGAAAAAAATCCGACCCTCAGCAAGGTATGTATGATATTCAATCCTGCAAAGTTTGAGGAAATCAAAGAGGCTATGAATGCTATCGGCGTAACGGGTATGACTGTTACAAATGTTATGGGCTGTGGTGTTCAAAAAGGTCATATTCGTAAATATCGTGGTGTCGAGATTGAAGAAATGAATCTCAACCCTAAGATGAAGCTTGAAATGGTTATTTCGGCTGTTCCAGTAGAAACCGTTATTGAAGCGGCAAGAAAGGTTCTTTACACCGGCAATATCGGCGACGGTAAAATCTTTGTTTACGATGTTGAGGATGTTGTAAAGGTTCGTACCGGAGAAAGAGGATACGATGCTTTACAAGGAGAATAATTCGGAATAGAAAATCGGCAGGAACAGTTTTTGACAGAAATACACATCTGTTTTTTGACTGCTCCTGCTTGTAATTTTTTGTCAAATTATTTGTATAATTTCATAAAAACGAAGGTGGAAAATATTTAATTTTTTTCGGATTTTACAAAATTTTTTTATACTGTTGAACAATAAAATTCATAGTAGTATTATAAAAATATATTTAGATATATAAATGCTTTTAGGAGGGAAATGTATGCTAAAGGAAGGACAGGTAAGAATTCCGAGCGGTTGTGCCATTGCGGCTATCATTGATAAAAAAGGCAACCCGATTAACGGTTCGGAAATTATCAAGTCAATAGCATTAATGCACGACCGTTCAAACGGTCTCGGCGGCGGATTTGCCGCTTACGGAATTTATCCCGACCACAAGGACGATTATGCTTTTCATGTGTTTTATGACACAAAGGATGCCCGTCAAAAGTGCGAGGAGTATCTCTTTAAACACTTTAATGTGGATGTTGCGGAAAGAATTCCTACAAAAAAGGTGGAATCTATAGAAAACGGACCGGATATTTGGCGTTATTTCGGCAAGCCGAACAGAGTTCGTATGCGTGATGCCCGTATGGATGAGCAGGAATATGTTGTTCAGTGCGTTACAAAGGTAAACGCAAATTTTGAAGGTGCTTACATCTTTTCATCGGGTAAAAATATGGGATGCTTCAAAGCGGTAGGCTATCCCGAAGATGTCGGCGAGTTCTTTATGCTTGACCATTACGATGCCTATTTGTGGACGGCTCACGGCAGATTTCCAACCAATACACCGGGCTGGTGGGGCGGTGCTCATCCGTTTAACATTCTTGATTGGTCAATCGTTCACAACGGTGAAATTTCGTCTTATGACGCAAACAGAAGATATATTGAGCAGTTCGGTTATAAGTGTACAATGCAAACCGATACAGAGGTTATTACATATCTGTTTGACCACTTGCTTCGCCACCACGAGCTTCCTATGGATGTTGCGGCTGATGTACTTACGGCTCCGGAATGGGACGAAATAGACCGTATGGACGACGAGAGAAAAGAATATTTTACAAATCTTCGTGCAATTTACAGCGGTGCGCTTGTTAACGGCCCGTTTTCGGTTATCCTCGGTTCAAATAAGGGACTTTTGGCTATTAACGACAGACTTAAGCTTCGTTCGCTAACGGCGGCTACAAAGGGCGACAGAGCGTATTTTGCTTCCGAGGAATCGGCTATTCGTGTTGTATGTCCCGACCCTGAAAAGGTTTGGTCAATCAGCGGTGCACAGCCTGTTTTTGTTCCTCTTGAAATAGATGAAAAGGAGGAATACTGATATGGCAATCAATTATATTCCTCGTCGTTTTAATATTATTCGTGACAAGGCACTTTGTACAAATTGCGGACTTTGTGTAACACAGTGCTCAAATGAATGTCACTTTTTTGCAGATGACAAAAAGACGGTTATTTCAAATTCAAACGGTTGCGTTGCCTGCCACAGATGTGTTGATTTGTGCCCGGTTGGTGCACTTCGCATAGAAAAATATGTTTGCGATTATCGTGACAATGCAAACTGGACTCCTCGCTATCAGCAGGAGATTTGCCGTCAGGCAAGCACGGGTTCAACCCTCTTGTCTGCAATGGGCAATCCGCAGGATTATCCGATTTATTGGGATAAAATTTTGCTCAACGCTTCTCAGGTTACAAACCCGTCAATCGACCCGCTTCGTGAGCCTATGGAAATCCGTGCGATTTTGGGCAGAAAACCAAAGAAGTTAGAAGTTGAAAAAAAGGGCAAATCAATTACTGAAATGCCGCCTCAGGTTGTTCTTGAAACACCTATTATGTTTTCGGCAATGTCGTTTGGTTCAATCAGCCTTAATGCACAAAAATCTCTTGCCATGGCTGCAAAGGAAATCGGAAGCCTTTTCAACACAGGTGAGGGCGGTTTGCATCCGGCACTTGAAGATTTTACGGATTATGCTGTTGTTCAGGTTGCATCGGGCAGATTCGGTGTTCACAAGGACTATCTTAACAATTCAAAGTTTATAGAAATAAAAATCGGTCAGGGTGCAAAGCCGGGTATCGGCGGACATCTTCCGGGCGAGAAAGTAACCGTTGAGGTTTCAAATGCCCGTATGATTCCGGAGGGCAGTGACGCTATTTCTCCTGCTCCTCACCACGATATTTATTCTATCGAGGACTTGCGTCAGCTTATTTGGTCGCTCAAACAAGCTACAAATAATCAAAAACCCGTTGCCGTTAAAATTGCTGCTGTTCATAACATTGCGGCTATCGCTTCGGGTGTTGCAAGAGCCGGTGCCGATATTGTTGTTATTGACGGCTTCAGAGGCGGTACAGGTGCCGCTCCTACCCGTATTCGTGACAATGTTGGTATTCCGCTTGAACTTGCACTTGCGGCGGCAGATCAAAGACTTCGTGATGAGGGTATTCGTTCAGAGGTTTCTCTTGTAGCTTCCGGTTCGTTCCGTTGTTCAAGCGATATTGTTAAGGCTATCGCTCTCGGTGCGGATGCTTGCTATATTGCTTCGGCGGCTCTTATTGCAATGGGTTGTCATATGTGCCAAACCTGTAACACAGGCAAATGTAATTGGGGTATCGCAACTCAGCGTCCCGAACTTACAAAGCGTCTTGACCCAAAGGTTGCAAGCAAGAGAGTAGTAAATCTTATCAATGCTTGGAATCACGAAATTAAGGAAATTATGGGCGGTATGGGTATCAACTCTATCGACTCTCTCCGTGGCAACAGACTTATGCTCAGAGGTATCGGACTTTCTGATAAAGAATTGGAAATTCTCGGTATCAAGCATGCAGGCGAATAAGGAGGGATTGCAATGATAGAAGCAGGACTTCGCCGTTATGAAGAAGTTAACGACGAAATTAAAAAGGAATTAGAAAAGAAAAATAAGGCAACCGTTAAAGATGTTAACGGTCAAAGATATATCGGCTGTGCTCTTGATGAGGGCAAAACCATTGAGGTGTACGGTACACCGGGCAATGATATGGCTTGCTATCTCAACGGCGGCAGAATCGTTGTTTACGGCAACTGTCAGGACGCTGTGGGCAACACGATGGGCGGCGGTGAAATTGTAGTCCACGGTCACAGCGGTGACGCTATGGGTTACGGTATGCGTGACGGTCAGATTTATATCAAGGACAATGTTGCGTGCCGTGGCGGTATTCATATGAAAGAGTTCAGGCAGATGCGTCCTGTTCTTGTTATCGGCGAAAATGCAGGCTCGTTTCTCGGTGAGTATATGGCAGGGGGCACAATCGTTCTCCTCGGTCTTAATATGAAAAGGGGAGAAAAGTTGTTCGGCACTCACTGTGCGTCGGGTATGCACGGCGGCAAGATTTTTGTCAGAGGCAAAGTTCCAAAGGAAAACCTTGCACCTAACATTAATGTGGAGTCGCTTACAAAAGATGACGAAAAAGAACTTAAAACATATGTAAAAAAGTATTGCAAGTATTTTGATAAGGACTATGATGAGATTATGTCAAAGCCTTTCAAAAAGCTTGCTCCGGCATCTTCCCGACCGTATGCAAACCTTTATACGCCTAATTAATATATGTTTATATAAAAATAACCGTAAGGATTGTATCTGTCCTTACGGTTTATTTGTTATCTTATAAGGTTTTTTAATGCTTTCAGCACGCCTTGGTTGTTGTTGGTGTCGGTGATTATATCTGCTTGGGCTTTTACGCTGTCGGATGCGTTGCCCATTGCAACTGCTGTGCCGGCTTTGTTCAAAAATTGCAAATCGTTTTCGCCGTCGCCAAATGCGATTACTTTGTCGAGCTTGATTTTCAGATGATTGCACAGCATTTCAAGAGCAGTGCCTTTGTCCGTTCCGTTTTTGGTAATTTCCAAAAATCTGTCGGCAAGCATACAATATTGAATACCGCTTATTTTGTCGGTCTGCGCTTTTATTATTTCTCTGTCGTCATTGTCTTTGCAGATTATAAAAACTTCGTCAGCTTCTGCGTTTTTGTCATCAAACAAGGTCATAAGACTGTCAACTTGTTTTCGTGATGAAAAAATGTAGTCGCCAAGCACAGTGCCCGTGTAAACCTCTTTGTAATGGTCGAAAACAAATTTTTCACAGTAGCCGTAGTGATTTAAAAACACTTCAAAAATCGCACCTGTCTGTTTAACGGATTCAATAACCTTTTTGCTTGTTGCGTTGTCCATTGCAAGTGAAAAGAGTGTTTCGTTTGTAGAATTCAAAACGGTTTTTGAGCCGTTGTTAGAAATAATATAGTCAACACCTTTGATGTTTCGTACACAGTCGGGTATTCCGCTGAGCGGTCTGCCTGTAATCGGTACGATGTGTACGCCGTTTGAAGAAAGCGTTTCGAGATATTCTTTTGTTTTTGTGTCTATGGATTTGTCGTCTTTGAGCAAAGTTCCGTCCAAATCCAAACCTATCATTTTATATTCCATATGTTCATTATACAAAGTTTTTATTAATTTGTCTATTTTAATTGACATTTTATTATGTAAAAATTATACTGTCTTTGTAATTGTATTGTTTTGCGGCAAAGGAGATAATATGGAAATAAATTTTAAAGATGCTGAAAAATGTCATACCTTAAAAGGCTGGGGAACTTCTGCCTGTTGGTGGAGTCAGGCTTGCCCAAAAGGCGAAACTGCTGATAAAATCGCACACTTGCTTTATGGTAATGACGGGCTTAATCTTAATATATATCGCTATAATATCGGCGGCGGTACCGATATGAATAATTATAGAGTTGAAAATCCGTGGAGAATTACAGAAAGCTTTTTGCAATATGACAGAGAAACCGAAGAACTCAGCTGGGATTTTTCAAAAGATTCAAATGCTGTTAATATGATGAAAAAGTCGCTTGAACTCGGCAATATCGACACTTTGATTTTGTTTGCAAACTCACCGCACTATTCGCAGTGTTCAACGGGTCAGGCTTCGGGAAGTTTTCTTTACAGCACCTGCAATATACCGAAAATGAACTACAAAAAGTTTGTTAATTACATTCTTGATGTTGCACAGCATTTTCTTGATGAGGGCTATCCCGTAAAGTACATCAGTCCGATTAACGAGCCGCAATGGAAGTGGGGCGGTTCTTCTGTTTGGCAGGAGGGTTGCCATTATGAAACCGAGGAACTTGTTGAGATTTTACGTATGTTCGCCGAGGAGATAATTTTGAGGGATATGCCGGTCAAACTTTACGGACCCGAAAGCGGACAGTATCTCGGTAAAACTCCCGAATATCTTGCAGCACTGACAGCTGATGAGATGATAATGAGGGTGCTTGATGTTTTTGCAGTTCATTCTTATCACAGCGATAACCGACCGGAGGAAAGATATGAGTTTAAGGAACTGTGCGTAGATACTCATTCGTCGCTTCGTTTTGATATGAGCGAATGGTGTGAACTTCCTAACAAAAGCCACACAAAAGATTTTAAGGGAGCACTTATAACGGCGAGAATTATCGGTCAGGATATTGTTTATTCCGGTTGCGTCAGCTGGACCTCTTGGGTTGCCGTTAATAATTTCTCGATTAAAGAGGACGAATTTGATTATTCGGACGCTATGATTACCGCCGACTTTGATTTTTCCGATTGGTATGTGGCAAAAAGATATTACGGCTTTGCCCATTTTTCAAAATTTGTTCCCGTTGGTTCCGTTGTGCTTGATTTAGGCTTCAGACCGAGCGAGGATAACAACGATTTTAATGTGTTTGCGTTTTTGACTCCCGATAACAAAACCGTGCTTGTTGCCGTAAATGAGGGCGAAAGTCAAAGCATTACCGTTGACGGCGATTTTGATAAAATGCAGATTATTGCTTCTGTGCAAGACGAGGAACTTAAAGAAGTCTACAACGGCGAATTTAAAAATCAAATAGAAATCGGTTCCGACTCTATTGTTACGGTGGTTATTGAATAATGAAGAAAAATATTGATATGACGCACGGAAGTGTTACAAAATCAATTTTGCTTTTTGCACTTCCTATATTTTTAGGTAATATTTTTCAGCAGGCATATAATCTTGCCGATACGGCAATAGCAGGATATTTCTTGGGTGATGACGCATTGTCTGCAATCGGTGCAAGCAGTTCGTTGTTTTCGCTTTTGATGTATTTTATCGGCGGGCTTAACGGCGGGTTTTCATTGATCATCGCACGCTTTTTCGGTGAAAAGGATGATGAAAAATTAAAAAACAGCATAGCCGCAACCGTTGTGATGAATACGGTGTTGTCGGTTGTCGCCGTCCTTTTGTCGTTTGTGTTGCTCAAGCCGGCACTGGTGCTCCTCAAAACGCCTGATAAAATTATGACTAATGCGTTTTCATATATATTTACGGTTTATCTCGGTGCAGGTGTTATGGCTTGCTATAATGCACAGGCAAATCTTCTCCGTGCACTCGGCAACAGCGTTACACCTATTGTGTTTTTGGTGGTGTCAAGCGTTTGCAATATCGGTCTTGATGTGCTGTTTATTAAGGTGTTTGGAATGGGCGTAAAAGGAACTGCATTGGCAACTGTTGTCAGTCAGCTTATATCTTGCGTTTTGTGCCAAATTTCCATTGTAAAGTCTTATAAAAAGTACAAAACTTCCAAAGAAAACTATGCCTTTAATCCGCCTCTTTACAAAGAAATGCTTTCGGCAGGTATTACAATGGCAATGATGAACTGTATTTTTGCAATCGGTTCGCTTATTTTGCAAAGTGCAATCAACGGATTGGGCAAGACGGTTATTGCAGGCCATCTTGCCGCACGCAAAATTGTTGAACTATTTATGCAACCTATGATTACCGTTTCTACTGCATGCTCAACTTTTGTCAGCCAAAACTTTGGTGCCGGCAAAACAGACAGAATAAAAAAAGCCGTCACATCATCGATTGTGTCGGAGTTTGTAATGTCGGGTATATTTATTGTTTTGGTTTATGCTTTTTGCACACAGATGATTAACTTTGTCACCTCCACGCAAAACAAAGAGATTGTCAACACGGCAAAAACATATTTGTATATTAATATGCCGTTTTTTCCGGCTCTCGGAGTACTGTATGTTATGCGTACGGCAATTCAGGGCATAGGTAAAAGGATTGCACCGCTTGTATCGAGTTCAATAGAATTGCTCTCAAAAGTGTTTGCCGCATTTTTCATCGCAAAGCCGTTCGGTTATAAGGGTATAGCTTGTGCCGAGCCGATAAGCTGGGTTTTTTGCGCAATATTTATAACAATGTCTTTTGTTTCGGCGTTCAAAAAGATATATAAAAATAAGGACTTGCTCGATTGAGCAAGTCCTTTTGTTATATAAATATGTAGTGGATTAGCAACATATACGAGATTGTGCCGACCGATATGCTGATGAGCGTGTTACGCTTCCACAAATGTACAATTACAGTCAGTGTAATTGCAATCAGTTGCGGTGCAAGTGTGTTCACATCAAATGTGTATCCGTCCTTTATGCAATAAATAATCAGTATTCCTATTATTGCAGGCGGCATAATGTCGCCGAGGTATTTAACGATTTTCGGCACCTCTCGTTTACCGAAAGCGGCAAACGGAATCAATCTTGTTGCAAATGTAACGGCACCGGCAACAAGTACGGTGATGAGCATTTGAGATGTAGAAAGCATTATTTTACCTCCTTTTTGTCACCCGACAGCAACGGCTTAAACGCAAGAAGAAGCGACACCGTAACTATTAGGCTCGGAAGCAAAAACTTGTCCGGTCCGAAAATAAACAGGCAAATAAGTGCACATACTATACCGAGAAATCCCGGAAGTTTGGATTTTGAAGCAAGAATTTGGTCAAGGAAAATAACCACAAATAACGCAGTCATTGAAAAATCTATACCAGTAAAGTCGATTTTTATCAGCTGACCCGCAAGGTTGCCGATGACAGAACCGATTATCCAATATGCGTGGTCGAATATTCCTATTAAAAATCTTGCATCGCCTTCGTTAACACCTTTCGGTACAGTGTTAAACGATGTGTTAACCCCGTATGTTTCGTCTGTAAGCGAAAAAATAAGCGACGGGTATCTCCAACCGTAGCTTCTGAACTTTTCTATAAAACTCAGTCCGTAAAAAATATGGCGTGAATTTACAAAAAATGTCATTATTGCAATGTTTGCAAGATTTGCTCTCGAACCAATCATTGACACGAGCAAGAATTGACCCGAGCCGGCATATACAAGAAGCGAAATAACAATCGCCCAAACCCAGTTGTAGCCGATTTCAAACAAAGAAATGCCAAAAGCCGAACCTAAAAACAGGTATCCGAACAAAACGGGCAAAGACATTTTAAATGCAAATTTTACCGTCTTTGTTTTGTTGTAATTCATTATTAATTTTATCCCTCTCAACAGCAGAATACTGTATATTTATATAAAGCAAAATGATTTTACAACATTGGTATATTTTTGTCAACCGAGGAAAAATATTTTAGTTGTATTTTTTGTTGTTTTATGGTATAATTAATACTCATTCTAATATTATGTCAGAGAGGGACTACTAAAATGGAAAAGAAAAGAAGCAGCTTTAAAGGCTCTATCGGCTTCGTTCTTGCAGCAGCAGGAAGTGCCGTAGGTCTTGGCAACATTTGGCGATTTCCGTATTTGGCAGCTAAAGATAACGGTGGATTTTTTATTCTTTGTTACATCATCTTGGCTCTTACATTCGGATTTACACTTTTGGTTACAGAAATTGCACTTGGCAGAAAAACAAAGCAATCTCCGCTTACCGCATACGGTCAGCTTAACAAAAAGTTCAGACCGCTCGGTACAGTCGCAACTCTTGTGCCGATAATTATTTTGCCGTATTACTGTGTAATCGGCGGATGGGTACTTAAGTATTTCGTCAGCTTTGTAACAGGTGAGAGTACAGCAGCCGCAGCGGATAATTATTTTACAAATCATATCACAAGTTTGTGGGTGCCGATTATTTTGATGGCTGTGTTTGTTATTGCAACTGCCGTTATTGTTTTCGGCGGCGTAAATAAGGGTATTGAAAAATCAAGCAAAATCCTTATGCCTATTCTTTTTGTTCTTATTATTTGTATCGGCGTGTTTGCACTCACTCTTAAGTATACCGATGCAGACGGCGTTACACGCACCGGTTTGCAGGGCCTTAAAATTTATCTTGTACCTGATTTTAAATCACTTACGCTCAAGTCAACATTTACCACTATTTTTGATGCACTCGGTCAGCTTTTCTACTCAATCAGCGTTGCTATGGGTATTATGGTTGCCTACGGTTCTTATGTTGATGACAAAACAAATCTTATGAAGTCGGTTAACCAAATCGAAATTTTTGACACCTTGGTTGCACTTCTTGCAGGTCTTATGATTGTTCCGTCAGTGTTCGTATTCATGGGCAAAGACGGTATGACAGCAGGTCCGGGCTTGATGTTTATCTCGCTTCCTAAGGTATTTGCCGCCATGGGCAAAATCGGTATTGCGGTAGGTATTGTGTTCTTTATTATGGTACTTTTTGCCGCTATTACATCATCTGTTTCAATTATGGAAGCTATCGTTTCGTCACTTATGGACAGATTCCATTGGAAGCGTAACACTGCCGGTGTTGTCGTTTTGGTATATTCTTTGATTGCCGGCACAATCGTTTGCCTCGGCTACAATAAGCTTTACTTTGAACTTAAACTTCCAAACGGCACAGTCGGTCAAATTCTTGATGTTATGGACTATGTCAGCAACAATATCTTTATGCCGATTGTTGCATTCTTCACCTGTATTCTTGTCGGTTGGGTTGCAAAGCCAAAGACAATTATCGACGAAGTTACAAAGAACGGTGAAAAGTTCAATCGTAAGATTATTTACAATGTAACGGTTAAATTCGTTGCACCTGTGCTTTTGGTTGTCCTTTTTGCACAGGCAATCGGACTTTTCAGTTTCTAAACTTAATAATTAAATGCAGGTCTATGGACCTGCATTTTTTTGTTGATGTTGTGGATATTTTGTGCTATTATTTTTGAGAGGTGACATTATGCAAAAGGACAAAACAAATGTTATGCGTGTGCTTGACCAAAAGAAACTTGAATACACGCATTATGCTTATGACAATATGACCACAAATGCGGTTGAAGTGGCAAACGGACTCGGCACCGACCCGGAATTTTTGTACAAAACCTTGGTGACGGTCGGCAAGTCAAAGGAACATTATGTTTTTATGGTGCCTGCCGAGCACGAACTTGATTTGAAAAAAGCCGCAAAGGCAGTCGGTGAAAAAAGTATCGAGATGATTCCGCAAAAGGAACTTCTGCCGCTTACAGGCTATATCCACGGCGGATGCTCGCCTATCGGGATGAAAAAGCAGTTTAAAACCACTATTCATATCAACGCTCAAAATGCCGACAAAATCTTCTTCTCCGGCGGCAGAGTGGGCTGTCAGGTCTGCACTTCGCCAAAGAATTTGGAAAAGGTAGTTCGACTTCAGTATAAAGATATAATCAAAGACGCCGATTGATTTAATAATAAATCCCCGAACTGTTCTAAAAAATGAACAGTTCGGGGTTAAGTTTTTATTGTTCGTTTTTGGCTTCGTCGGTGTCACGATAGTATTGAGTGAATGGGTGGAAGCGTTCTTGCTCCTCCCAAATCTGCTTTGCCATCGGTGCCCATTCTTTTGCATAAAGGTCACACTTTGAGCAAAGCTCATCTGCTGATTCAGGGCAGGTGAGATTGGTGGATTTTGCACCCGTTACATCAATGATATGTCTTAACGCCTGCGGATTTTCAAGCATCGGGCAAGGGCGAAGCATATTGTCATTGAACGGCTGACCCTTGTAATACTGCTTGAAAAGAGGAGAACGCAAACATTCAAGAATACTCTTTTCTCTGATGTTGCTGTCGCTGTAATGGATGAATACGCAAGGCTCTGCATCACCCTCGCTGTTGATGTGGAAGTAGTTTCTTCCGCCTGCGATGCAACCGCCTACAAATTCGCCGTCATTTTGGAAGTCCATAACAAATATAGGCTTGCCGTTTCTTGTTCTTCTCTTTTTGCGGATGGTTCTGTAAACATGCTCTCTCTGTTCAGGTGTGAGGAGCAATGAGGTATCGGCATCCGAACCGATTGGCATATAGTGGAAGTAGAGTGCAAATTTTGCGCCCGCTTCGATTTCCATATCATAAAACTTGTCCGAGGTTACGGCGTCATAGTTTTTGCTTGTGTAGCAAACCGATGTGCCGAATATACACTTGTGCTTTTTGAGCAACGCCATAGCGTCAATAACTTTTTGGTAAACGCCTTCGCCTCGTCTGAAATCGGTCGTTTCTTCCGTACCTTCGATAGAAAGTGCAAGTGCAAAGTTGCCCGATTTCTTCAATTCTTCGCAGAATTCGTCATCAACAAGCGTGCCGTTTGTAAATGCAAGGAAAATGCAGTCTTTGTTTTCGTTTGTGATGGTAAGAATATCCTTTTTGCGTACAAGCGGTTCACCGCCCGTGAACATAAAGAAGTGTGTGCCGAGAGCCTTTGCCTCGGTAACAATCTTCCTCATTTCGTCAAGAGTAAGATTTGAGTGATGACCGTATTCAGCTGCCCAACAGCCTTTGCATTTGAGGTTGCATGCAGAGGTAGGGTCCATAAGAATAATCCAAGGAATGTTACACTTGAGCTTATCTCTGTTTTCACGCAGAGTTGAAGTTCCTATATATCCTGCATCAATTGCAAAGGTAAGGAGCACATTGGTAAGAAGCTCTTTGTCGGTTTCTTCAATAATGCGATAAACATAATCGTTCCAAGTGTTTTGCGGATTGGTGATAACATCAAGAGGAGCGGTCCATGTCGTTTCAGGGAACAAATTGCCCGTAATCGCTTTGCCGATTTTGAGGACCTTAGGTATATTCCGTTTTGGATTTTTGTAAACATAATTAACAAGAGGTCTGCCTATCTTGTGTAATGTGCTTGCTTTGAACTTCATATTTATCCCTCGTTTTTGTACTTTTTACATTGCTTCAGGAACATCAACCTTGAGCATAACAAGAATGTTTTTGATTGTGTTTTTAACCGCTGTGCAAAGGAAAAGTCTTGCTTCGGTAAGTTCTTTGTCATCGCTTACAACTCTGTGTGCGTTGTAGAATTTGTGGAAAAGAGTTGCAAGGTCAATTACATAGTGAGTGATTTTTGCAGGGTCGTAATTCTTTGCCGCACCGATAATTTCATCGGTAAGTCCTGCAAGGTGAGAAATAAGGTCACGCTCTTCGTCCGAATTAAGTCTGTTGAGTGCTTCTGCAGACGGAGTAACAACCTCAATGCCTTCTTCTGCGGCTTTTTTGATGATGGAGCAAATTCTTGCGTGAGCGTATTGAACATAATATACCGGGTTTTCGCTGCTTTGCTTTGCCGCAAGTTCAAGGTCAAAATCAAAGTGCGAATTCGGTTCACGGAGATTAAAGAAAAATCTTGCCGCATCAATCGGAATTTCTTCAAGGAGTGTGTTGAGCGTGATAGCTTTGCCCGAACGCTTTGAAAGTTTGATTGTTTCGCCGTTTCTGACAAGGCGAACCATTTGCATAATAACAATGTCAAGTCTGTCGGCATCAAGACCGAGAGCGGTAAGTGCCGCTTTCATTCTCGGAATATAACCGTGGTGGTCTGCACCGAGAACATCAATAGCTTTGTCATAGCCTCTTGTTACAAGCTTGTTGTAGTGGTATGCAATGTCAGGCACAATGTAGGTAGGAATACCGTTTGCACGAATGAGTACGATGTCTTTATCATTGCCGAATTCGCTCGCTTTAAACCAAAGTGCACCGTCTTGCTCGTATGTTACGCCTTTTTCTTTGAGTGCTTCGATAACCTTTTGAACCGAGCCGTCCTTGTGGAGAGTGGACTCTCTGAACCACTTGTCGTACTTAATTCTGTACTTACCGAGGTCTGCTTCAAGACCTGCGATATTTTTAGGCAAAGCGTACGCAACAAGTGCATCTCTGCGTTCCTGTGAGTCACATTCTGCGTATTTGTCGCCGACTTCGCTAAAGAAGTTCCTTGCGTGCACGGTGATGTCCTCGCCGTGGTATGCGTCCTCAGGAAGTTCAACATCCTTGCCGCATTCCTGCAAATATCTTACTTCAAGCGAAGTTGCAAATTTTTCAATTTGATTGCCTGCATCGTTAACATAAAATTCTCTTTGAACATCGTATCCTGCCGCATCAAGCACGCTTGCAAGGCAGTCACCGATTGCACCGCCACGGGCGTTGCCGATGTGCATAGGACCCGTCGGATTGGCAGATACAAATTCCACAAGAATTCTTTTGCCTTCTCCGTAGTCTGAACGGCCGTAGCTGTCGCCGCTTGCAACAATGTCTTTGAGAACATCGCTGTAATACTTGTCCGAAAGATAAAAATTGATGAAGCCCGGACCTGCGATTTCGCATCTGTCGATGTAGCCGCCGTCAAGACTGAAATTCTTTACAATCGCCTCCGCAATCATACGAGGTGCTCCGTGAAATGCTCTTGCACCCGCCATTGCGATGTTTGATGAAAAGTCGCCGTTTTTCTTGTCGGCAGGCTTTTCAATTATAAATTTTGGTATATCCGCCTGAGGCAAATCTCCGTTTTCGATTGCCGATTTAACGGCATTTTCGATAGCCTCGTAAAGCTTGTTTTCTACTTCTTTTACCATTTTTGACATATCTGTTCTCCCGATTATTCACATACTTTGAATTTTATTATCACATCGTTTTGCGAGGAAATTGCACCGTTTATGTCTATGTCATAGCTAAACTTAAATGTTCCCTCGTTTTCGTTAAAATCGTTTTCAACTTCTCTGCCGAAAATTCCCATCAGCATATCGCCGTATTCCGTGCCGTAATTGCACAGGTGACGCTTTGATTTTTCTATGATAAGGCAGGAAGAATATGCACCCGACTTTATCATTTCAACCTTGCTTTCGTCCTTTGCAATGTTGAGCTTTGCACGAAGCGGAGCGGTGCTGTTTTCAAGCTCCTCGTTATATCTGATTATGTAATTGTCGTCATTATATTCAACTGTGCCGACCGTTTTCATTTCCACTTGGTCTTTGTCATCGTCAAATTTTTGATGACCTATGATAGTTATCAATGCCTTAGCCATCAGATAATGCCTCCACGCTTAATTGCAAGGTCAATGAGTCTGTCAATAAGCTCTGTATATCCCACTCCGACAGCCTCAAAAAGTTTTGGATACATACTGATTGAAGTTTGACCCGGAATAGTGTTGATTTCGTTTAAAAGCACTCTTTGGTCACCTTTTGTTACAAAGAAATCACATCTGCTCATGCCCTCACAGCTTAAAGCCTTGTATGCTTTGAGAGCCGCCTGTCTGACTTCGTTTCTCTTTTCTTCGCTCAAAAGAGCAGGAATATGAAGTTCGGATGCAGGATTGTTGTATTTTGCGTCAAAATCATAGAATTCGGCAGCCGCAACAATTTGACCGACTTCTGCCGCAATAGGTTCTTCGTTGCCGAGAACAGCAACTTCAACCTCTTGTCCTTCAATAAATTCCTCAAGAACAACTTTTTTGTCTTCTTTGAATGCCTTTTCTATGCCGACAATGAGCTCCTCATCGTTGTGAGCCTTTGTTATGCCGACCGATGAGCCGGCGTTTGCAGGTTTAACAAAAATAGGGAAGCCTAATTTGTTGATTGCAAGGTCAAGGCATTTTCTGCTGTCCTTGCCGTATTCGTATTCGGTAAAAGCACACCATTTTGCTTGCTCAATGCCAAACGCATCGGCAACGGCGTTTGTAACCGCTTTGTCCATGCAACTGCCCGATGAGGTTGCGTCACAGCCGACAAACGGAATTTGTGCAAGCTGTAAAAGGCCCTGCACCGTGCCGTCCTCACCGTTTTTGCCGTGAAGAACAGGAAATACAATATCAAGTTTGATTTGTTCTCCGTCCTCTGTTACGATACCGTGGATTTTGCTGTCGGGTGTGATGTATGCTTTTTTAAGCGACTTTGACTTTAGCCATTCATCATTCGGAAGCATATTTACATCATCATCAAACAAAAACCATTCGCCTTGTCTTGTTATACCGAGTTTTACAATGTTGTATTTTTCTTTGTCTATATTTTCAAGTATACTTTTTGCGCTTATACAGCTTATGTCGTGTTCCGACGATGCTCCGCCGAAAAGTACACCGAGTGTCAATTTGCTCATTTTTTCACCTTGTTTAGTGCCCTGGGGCAATATTCTCTTTAGTTTATCATATTTTATTTAGTTTATCATATTTTAATAAAGATTTCAATATTACTTTAAAAATTATCTTAAAATAATATTTACAAAATAAATTTATAATAAATTAGTGACAAAATGCTTTTGATGTGTTATAATGCATTAATTAGTGGGATTGTGTCCTGCAATAAACCAAATATTTGTAGAGGGGCGGTTGTACTGAAAAGAGAAAATGTCGGCGATTTTGTTGCCCAAACAGAAAAATCGCTTAGCCGTAATTTAAAAATTAAAGGTATACTTATTCCGATTATTTTTGCAATTATTGTTGTTGCAGTATGTGCTTTTCTTGCAAGTGACAATGTGGCTTTTTTCCCAAGCGGCAATCATCACGACAGCCTGACCACAACGGCACCGACAAAAACGACGGAGTTTAATGAAGATGAATATGCACAGGTTATACAAGATTAAAAGCACATTTTATGATGTGTTGCTTGCACTGCTTTTGTTTTTGTTTTTTATTCTCGCAGTTGCATCTCCCACAATAGGCAATGCCGATTTTTACGGCAAGTTTCTCAGCGCAGATAATGTTACACAGGCTATACAAACCTCTTTGAATGAAAAGACGGCAAAGATAGCCGAAAAAACAGGTATTGAACCAAAGGCGTTTGAATATGCCGTGGGCAAAAATAAAATCAGTACTTTACAAAAGGAAATAGTCAAGTCCGCATTCAGCGGCGGCAATTACGATTATTCCGAAAGTTCAAATATTGCCGGATGCTATCGTGACGGCATTAAGGAATTTTACCGATTTAACGGATTTGAACTTGATGAAAAGTCGCTTGATAAGGCTGTTGAACTTGCCTGCACGGCTTTTAATGAAGCTATGGGTATAGATAACAACAAGGAATTTTCGGTTTTTACCGGTAGGCTTGGTAAGGTGTCTATTATGATAGTTGTTGCTATTGCAGCCCTTATTGTCGCAGTTACGGTAAAAATATATATGCTTAATGCGGCCCGTACAAAAATGTTTGGTCATTATGCGTCTGCTATGATTTGCGCAGGACTTGCACTTGTACTTTTGTGTGTGGCAAATTTTGCTTTTTCGTTCAGTCAAAATATGTATCTTACCGAAAACGACGGAGTTAATATTGCTATGAGCAAAGCCTTTGATTTGTATTTTATAATCGAAGCGTGCTTTGGCGCGGCTCTTCTTATAGGCGGATACAGCATGATAGCCTTTGTATATAGGTATTATGTACGTAAGGCTGAACATCAAAATTTAGAATTGGAAATAAACAAAACCCTTTATGTAGACAGTACAGACGGTGACAAAACCATCGGTGAACTTGTCGAACAGCGGGGAAAGAATAAACAGGAGAACAGCTAATATGGAATTAACTTCGGCATTTAAGGATATAGAAAAAAATCTTGCTTCCGTAAATGAAGAACTCGGATTTAAAAAGGTAAACGAGGACGAAAAATCAATTTATTTTAAAGGCGAAAAGGGCGTTTATCGTCTTGTTCACGATAAGAGCACAAACATTCTTCAATTTGAATGTGCTTATGAGGATAAGGGCGATGAAACCGAATACAATACTATTTCACGCAGCCTTTTTGAACTTGATGCGATTGATGACAGAGATGTAAAATCAACATCAAATGAGATTGTTGATGAGCTTGAAAGACTTTTCAAGGTACGCAAGCAGGTTAATCTTGACAAGGTTAAAATGCCTAAATCCGTATCAAGAACCAAGGCTAAAAACGGTATTGTAAGCTACGATGTGGACAGCCTTGCAAACCGTTTTGGTACGCTTTATCCCGAATTTAAGGATGAAATCAAGAGAAATGTTATGCAATACGGCGAGTTTTTGCCTGAAGATTTCTTTATGAATTACGGCACTCCTAAGGTGCTTGATGTTATTAAAAACGGTACGGAAGCAGAGCGTAAAAAACTTTTCAAATTGCTCAATGAAGTGTATGAGGATGGTATAAATGATGTTCAGGATGTTATTGCCGTAACTATTCTCGGAGAGATGAAAAATGATAAGGAAATGATGGCTGTTGCCGATAAGTATATGACCGAATATATGGCAGGTGCCGTTCATGAGGTTAACAAGCTTACTGCAAAGAATAACAGATATACAAAGAAGCTTAAAAATCCGCCGGCTTACAAGCCAAAGAAAAACAAGACCTTCAGTATGGCAAATCAGCTTGGTAATTAAATGATAAACAACAGTAAATTAACGCCGAAAAACAAAAAATCCGTTTTAACAAAAGCAGTGATATTTCCGCTTGTTGCGGGAATTATCATTGCCGCTGTTATCGTGGGCTTTCGTTTCGGCGGCTCTTTTTTTGATGTAATAAATAATAGTGATGTCGCATATTTTGATTTAAAAGACGGCGGCAAGAAAATTGCAAAATTTCAATTCGGCGACAGTGAAATATCGGTTGTTGACGGGTATAATTATTCATCTTTGAACAACGGTGCGTGCTATATAAAAGGTCCTCGCTTCGGCGAAGTCGGGGTAGGGTATTATCTCGTTTTGGAAAATAAAATCAAGCCGTTTGACAAGGGGAATATTACCGTACTTGCCGGTGACAAAACTTATAAATATAAGTACAAAAATGAATTTTCGGTAAAAAATGAAAATGAAATCTTTACAAATAATTGCGCTGTGAGTAAAGGTATTGTACTTTACTTTCAAAATGCGGAAAAATACGGCTTTTCGTCCGATTGCACCGCACTTGTTTATGAGGAGGTGACCGAATGATGTTTGCTTCCTCACGCAAAATTTTGTCTTATTTGCTGTCGGCAATAACTGCGGTTGTGCTTGTTGTTGCCGTTATATCGGGCATAAATCACTTAACAATAGGTAATAAGAATTTTTATATCAAATCCTTTTCAACTCAGGCTTTGGCAGACGAGTGCGATAAGCAACTGACTGAAAAGTATAAGACCTTGTCAACGAAAAGCAATCTTCCGTTTGATATTTTTGATAGTGTAAAGGTGAAATTTGATACAAAAGAAAGCCTTAATCAAGCGGCAGAATTCTTGTTTGATGAAAACGATGCAACGCTGAAAAACGGTAGCAGATATAATTACTTTAAGTCAACAATTGGTGAATATATCGAAGCAAATGATATAAAAATATCTGATAAAACCATTGACATTGTTTCTGCGGAAGCCCAGCAGATTTATTCGGATACCGTCGGAATTCATAACCTTGAATTTTTGCAAAACGATATGCAAAAGCAAAACACAAGGTCGATTCATTCTTTTTCAATTTGCATTGTTATTTTGGCGTTTGCAGCTTTTCTTTTAGCGTATATTTATGATAAAAAGGTACAGTTTGTGCTGTACTTTTCAAGCGGAATTATGGCAGGCGGTGTTGCAACGGTTTTGTCATCGCTTGTGATGAGGCTTACACATGTAGGGACGGTTACGGTTTCACCTGCCGTGTGGAGCAGTGCGTTTGGCAATATGGCAAATAATATTTTGCTCTTTAGGATTATTGCCGGAATAGTTGTTTGGCTCATCGGCACGGTCCTGTTCGTATTTGCACAGCATATGATAAACCGTGAGCAAATGCGTAAGAATACACGGTATTCCAAAATTTTTGCAAAATTATAACACAGAAAATAAAGAGTACGAGGCTTTCTTTGCTTCGTACTCTTTTGCTTTATCTTGAAAATAAACCTTTTTTAGTTTTTTTAGGTTCAATATAAAATCTGTTTTTGCCTTTCGGAAGACCGTTTTGGAGGTATTCAAGCTTTTCTTCTGCCGACTTGCACTTTTTAATTGCTTCGTCAACACTTGCAAGGCTCACCGTGTTTTTGTCGTGCGAATAAATCCATTTGTCGCTGTTGTCAATCTCGTTCTCGGCAGTCATTTCCTCTGTCCATTGATGAACGCACTTGTTGGTGAAGAACACTCCCTGTTTGATGAGCTTGGCAGGATTTCCCGCATAAGATGCGTTGGACGGCACCTTTTTGCCGGCACACACTGCCGCCGCTCCGATGATAGAACCCGATCCGATTTGCGTTCCTTTGAGGAGCATTGCACCCTGACCGAGCCAAACATGGTCACCCAAAAGCACCGAAGCACTGTGGTTTATGCGTTGTTTTGTTTCGCAGTCAAATACCAAATGCGGGTCGGCTGTGCGCAAAGTTATTCCGTAAGAAAACAATCCGTCGTTGCCGATGAAAATGTTTTGTCTTTCGGAAGTAACGGCAACAAGTCTGCCGTTGAGAAAGCAGTTCTTGCCAAAATAAATTGAAGTATTGTTGTTGCCCGTGATGTCAAGATAGTACCAATGCTTGCTTTCACTCAGGTAAAACAGCGTGTTTTCACCGTTGATTTTCAGCATGCAGTTTTTCATCTTAACCCCGTTCTCAATCACGATTATGTTGTTTGAACCGTTAAAGGTAATACTGCTTTGTTCAAATTCAATGTTGTTTATGTCGCCGTGGATGATTTTGTTTTCTCCAACATCGTCAAATTGTGTTTTGTCGGTAATTGTTATCATAGTTAACACCTCGATGTGTTATTTGATTTTTTCTCTTGCGGCTTTAACCTGTGCCAAAACATTTTCAGGGCACGGAGAGCCTGCAACCTTTCTGTCTTTTACGCATTTTTCAAGATTAATCGCTGTGTAAACCTCGTCATCAAAGAGGTCGCAAATCTTTTGATATTCTTCAAGCGGAAGCGTTTCAAGCGTAAGCCCCTTGTCTATGCAAAGTGCAACAAGTTCGCCTGTGCACTTGTACGCATCTCTGAACGGCAAACCCTTGCCGACAAGATAATCCGCACAGTCCGTAGCGTTGATGAATCCCTTTGCCGCTGCATTTCGCATATTGTCCTTGAGCACAGTCATTGTGTCAATCATCGGAGTAAATGCGTTGAGGCACATTTTCACCGTGTCAACAGCGTCAAATATAGCTTCTTTGTCCTCCTGCATATCTTTGTTGTATGCAAGAGCAATGCCTTTCATAACGGTGAGCAGGGTAGTGAGGTCGCCGAAAACCCGTCCGCTCTTGCCTCTTACAAGTTCTGCAATATCAGGGTTTTTCTTTTGCGGCATAATTGATGAGCCTGTTGAAAATGCGTCGTCAAGCTCAACAAATTTAAACTCCCAACTGCACCACATAATGATTTCTTCGCTGAAGCGTGAAAGGTGCACCATTACAAGCGAAAGTGCACTTGCAAGTTCAATGCAAAAATCTCTGTCCGATACGCCGTCAAGCGAATTGTATGTAATGTCATCAAATCCGAGCAAATCCGCAACCATATTTCTGTCAAGCGGATAGGTTGTGCCTGCAAGAGCACCCGAACCGAGCGGGCAGATGTTCATTCTCTTTTTAACATCGCCGAGGCGGTCAATGTCACGCAAAATCATTGCACAGTACGCCATCAAATGATGACCGAATGTGATTGGCTGTGCTCTTTGAAGATGTGTGTAGCCCGGCATAATCGTTTTGCTGTGCTCCTCCGCCTTGTTGCAAAGAACGGTTACAAGACCTTTGAGTTTTGCAATGATTTCGTCAATCTCGTCACGGAGAGTAAGGCGAATGTCAAGTGCAACCTGGTCGTTTCTTGAGCGTGCGGTGTGAAGTCGCTTGCCCGTTTGTCCCAGCCTTGCCGTGAGTTCGCCCTCAACAAATGTGTGGATGTCCTCGGCTTCCATATCTATGCTAAGCTTGCCGCTTTTGATGTCATTCAGTATATCGTTTAAGCCGTCAACGATTTTGTCGCTTTCGCTCTTGTCGATAATTCCCGTTGCACCAAGCATTGTTGCGTGTGCAATCGAGCCTTTAATATCCTGCTCAAACATACGGCAGTCAAAGCCGATGGATGAGTTAAAGTCGTTGGTTTCTTTGGCAAGCTCTTTCTTGAACCTGCCCTTCCATAATTGTGCCATATAAGTACCTCATTAAAAGTTTAGGACGGTCATTTACTAACCGCCCTAATTATAATATATAACATTTGTATTGTCAAACAGAGTTGATATTATTACTCCCTTGTGTAAAGAGGGATTGTCTTACTTGTTGTCCCTGTTTTGGTCAAGCAATGCCTTAACTTTGATTGAAAGACCAAAGAGGTTGATAAAGCCTGCGGCGTCTGCCTGATTGTATGCACCGCCGTCATCACCGAATGATGCAACATTTTCATCGTAAAGTGTGTATGGTGATGTGATACCTGCGTTGATAACATTGCCCTTGTAAAGCTTAACTTTTACATCACCGGTAACAGTCTTTTGTGTTTCGTCAACAAAAGCCGAAAGCGCTTCACGAAGAGGAGTAAACCATTGACCGTTGTATACAAGCTCACCAAACTTTTGAGCGATGAGCTTCTTGTAGTGCTGTGTTTCCTTGTCAAGAGTGATTGTTTCAAGCATTTCGTGAGCCTTGTAAAGGATTTCGCCGCCCGGAGTTTCATATACACCACGGGATTTCATACCTACAAGACGGTTTTCAACAATGTCAAGAAGACCGATGCCGTTCTTGCCGCCGACTTCGTTGAGCTTTTCAACGATTTCAAGTGCACCCATTTCTTTGCCGTCAATAGCTGTCGGAACACCTTTTTCAAAGTGAAGTGTAAGATATGTAGGCTCGTCAGGTGCCTGCTCAGGCGATACGCCGAGTTCAAGGAAGCCTTTCTTGTTGTATTGCGGCTCGTTTGCCGGGTCCTCAAGGTCAAGTCCTTCGTGGCTGAGGTGCCATACGTTCTTGTCCTTTGAATAGTTTGTTTCACGGTTTATCTTGAGCGGAATGTTGTGTGCCTCTGCATATTCGATTTCCTGCTCACGGGATACGATGTCCCACTCACGCCATGGTGCAATGATTTCCATCTCAGGTGCAAATGCCTTGAGTGTAAGTTCAAAACGAACTTGGTCGTTGCCCTTGCCTGTGCAACCGTGGCAGATAGCGTCTGCCCCCTCTTTCTTGGCTACTTCTGCAAGTGCCTTTGCAATGCAAGGACGAGCGTGCGATGTGCCGAGAAGATAGTTTTCGTATTCTGCACCTGCTTTGAGGCAAGGCCAAATGTAATCTTCAACATATTCCTTTTTGAGGTCGAGGATGTAAAGCTTTGATGCACCTGTTGCAAGTGCCTTTTCTTCAAGTCCGTCAAGCTCCGTGCCCTGTCCTACATCACCGCTTACTGCGATAACTTCGCAGTTGTTGTAGTTTTCCTTGAGCCAAGGAATGATGATTGATGTATCAAGTCCGCCGCTGTATGCGAGAACAACTTTTTTGATGTCTTTCTTGTCCATAATATAAACTCCTTTATGCCGCCTTTGCGGCTCCGTTTTTTCTAACTGTCACTATTATATCACTTCGTATTTATATTGCAACCCCTTTTTGCAAATTTCTGCATAAAAATACAAATAAAATTGCAAAAATCTGCCGTTACATGTATACATTTACAACAAATCACGCATAAATATACAAAATAATGAATATCGTAGGTGAGGATACCATCCTCCCGTCGTCGAACACGGTTATATTGCAATATTCTGCAACACACTCCAATATAAATGTATATAATATATAAAAATCAATAACATTTTTGTTGCGTGTTTGCATATAATGAATTGACAAAAATAACAAATCACAGAAAAATTTTCAGAAAAATTTTCAAAATTTTTCAAGAATACACGCCGAAAACCGCATAAATAGGGCATTTGCTAAAAAATTTACAAATTGTTAAAAAAGTTAATTTTTCTCTTGATATTTTATATAATATATGCTATTATTTAAGAGAATTAAATAATGGTATTATGTATAAACTGTACCTATCTACATAATCCGTTAAATCTAAGGGAGGTTTTTTAAATGGTTAAAAGACTATTCAAAAGGTCAATTGCTTGTTTGATGGCAGTGCTTATGATTGCTACCTCATTGCCGCTTACAGCATTGGCTGACTCGACAACCGACAACGTTGTAGTAAACAAAACGGTTACTGCTAAAAACGTGAGAACGGGTTTGGTTTGCACTGACAAAGGTCGTTGGCATGACTCTTATTACGAAATCGTTAACGACAGCACAGACGACTCTTTCTCAATCGGTTATTGGCAGTACGACACATCCGATTTTTCAAAGGCAACCGGTGAATTTACCAGTGCACCGTTTGACATCAATTTTCAATCTTCTGCTTTCGCAGGCGAAACTGATACAGGCCTTTCGCTCAGTGTTTACTATTCAACAAACAATGCTGCGGATAACTACACAGGTGCAAGCACCAATGGACCGGGTAGTGTTTTCTCAGGCTCCAATCACATTGCAAATGCAACAAGTTATTACGGTCTTACAAAGATTAGGGACATTGCAAGAAGTGAAATCACTAACGGCGGTACAGTAACGGTAGATGTTAAGGATGCTGTAAACTTTGCAGTTTCACAAAAACTTAAGTATGTAACAATTATGGTTATGTGCTCTGCGGCTTCTCCTGACGGAAAACCTTGGTCCGATATTTATGTTACGGCAAGCACGCCGAGCATTACGGCTACATACAGCGAAGAGGTTGAAGTTATTCCGGGCGTAGCAGGTATCGATGCACAGATTTCAGCTTATGAGCAGAAGATGGCTAAGGTTGGTACAGACGGCCTTGTTTACAAAAATATGCTTCCTGCTTATCAGGCATACTTAAAGGCTGTTCGCTATCGTGACGCATTCGCTTACGGCGGCCACGATGCTCCTACAGAGGCAGAACTTAATACCGCTTCAGAGGACCTTGCTTCAAAGTCGGCTTCTATGGAGCCTTGGGTAGACGAGGTAACAGGTCAGTATAAGTCAAAGCAACCGACATTTACAAATGATAAGGGTCAGCTTACTGTTAATAATACAACTGAATATACTTATTATAATAACATTATTTATACCGAGGATTGTGTTGGTAAGAATTATAATAAAAACGGCGGCGATTCTTCGGGTATGGCTATTGAGTTTGATAAAGCCGGAGATACTTATGTTCAGGTTTACTATCCAAACACTGTTCTTCTTTATGACGGTACATCAAGTGCAATTATGCCGATTATGTTTATGGCAAAAAAAGATGTAAACAAGAACAGATATGTTTATCAAGTATATCCTGCACAGCAGCTTAATGTAAATGATATTACAAATAAAACATATGCAAAAACTAAGCCGGGTAATGACCCTTCCTTCAAAGGTCGTTCAACATTTACAACCAAGCAGGCTGATACATGGAAGGGCGGCGACGGTTCAGGTAAAGGATTGAATCACCTTGACTTTAATGCTTGCCGTAATAACGGTACAAATTATGTAGGTACCGAAGTTTCAAATGAGTATTCAACAGTATCGGCTAATCTTGGATATTCACTTGGAGGATGGTGGAACGCATATGCTGCTGCATTCCAAGTTCACAATGATCAAATCAAGTTTAACGGTGCAAACACAGGTTATGCCGAAGTCGGTAAGTATTGGGCTTGGTACGGTGGTAGCTCAGACACTTATAATTCTGCAGTAGACCAAAGTATGTACGGCTACAATTATTCTAAACAAACAACAGCTCACTCACAGAAGAGAATTACTGTTGTTAACTATAAGGGTCTTGTAGATGCTATTAAAGACAGCACAAAGCTTGCTTACCTTGCAGATGTTTCCAATTACAGACAAAACGGCTTGGAAACTCTTATTACTGCATTTGATACAGCAACAGAATATGCAACATATGCAAATATCGATGCTATCACAATCAGCACGATTTCTCAATCCGGTAAAACTATCATGAATTGCATGAACGGCATTTTGAAATCCGCAACTCCTGTGGCAGATACAGGTGCAGTTTCTTATGCACAGTTAAAGTCAGCAATCTCAAGTGCAAAGAAGATTTACACCGCAGGCAATGATAATTACGAAAAGTATACCAAAGAAGTTTGGGATCCTTTTGATACAGCATATAAGAATGCTATCAATTACTTCTACAATCTCTACACCAATGATTTGGTAATGGCAGATGCAGAGCAGTATATTGAACCTCTTAACCTTGCTAAGGAAAACCTTAAAACCGGTATGCTTCGTAAGGTTGTTAATACAGAAACTCTCGAAATAGCAATCAACAATGCAGATGCTCTTATCCACAATGCAACATACTTTAAGACAGGTACAGTAGATGCCGCAGCACTCGAGGCTCTTGTTAAAGAGATTAAGACGGAAATCTGGGTTTCTGAAGAAAACTACGGCTTTGATACAGAAAAAATTGATTTGAACGACGCAAACCAAGCAAAGGTAGACAATTATGTTGAGCAGCTTTGTGCGGAAATTGTAAAGGCAGAAATCAATTTTGACCATGAAACAACATCGGGCTATTCGTTGACAACAGCATTGGCAAAGGCAGAAACCTATAACACTTCCGATGCAAACGAAAAGTACGGCAACTATGTTGTTCTCCAAGACGCAGTAAACTCTGCAAACACTTATAAGGACAGCATCGTTACATTCGACGGTAGAGTTGCAGATATTGTTGAAAACGCAATTACAAACTATACAACCGTTGTTAATAATGTAGTAGACGGATTTACAAACCTTGCCGCAGCTTTCAGACTTATTCCAAACGGTCAGCCGGCAAATAAGGGCTCAAATTACAAGACCGAATTCCAGTCATCTGCAAGAGGCGACCAATATAAGTTCTATTGGGAATACACAACAAATTCTATTTTGTTCAAGACAAAGCCTGAAAAGTTTGAGTATTATCTTCCTACATCAAGATGGGGTTCGTATAATAAGCAAAAAGGTACAGACTTTGAATCTTGCGTTGACGCCCTCATCCTTGATGCAAGTAAGGTGCAGTCAGGTGAGTTAAGCTCAACATCAACAGCCGGTACGGGCTGGCCTAAAAACAATGCTATCGGCGCCGATAAAATTGATGATTATAAAGCACAGCTTAATCTTAGTG
Organism: uncultured Eubacterium sp.; assembly: GCA_900539325.1. Lineage (GTDB taxonomy): Bacteria > Bacillota > Clostridia > Oscillospirales > Acutalibacteraceae > Eubacterium_R. The sequence continues at coordinate 68,578 of UQCC01000003.1, read as the reverse complement.
CCGGTATAAAAATGGAAATTGATAATATTACCGTAACTAAGTCAACAGGTAAGGCACTCGGCATTGACTCGCAAGGTAATTATATTACCGATCCGTCTCACAACTTTGTAACAGAACTCGGCGTAACAGACAATCATGCAAGTCAACCGTACGGCGGTATTTATGCAAAGAACGGCTGGACAGAATTTGATACAAAGACAAAGCTTACAGTTGACCCGGACGCATATATACTTTCCGAAAAAACAACTCCGTCATCAATGTCAAAACGACTTGACCTTGCAAGTACAAATGCATATTTCGGCGTTGTATACTTTTGGAAGTACGCTCCTACAAATGTTGTTACATGGGCAGGCTATGGCTTTGAAAGAGCAAAGTACAACTTTAACATCAGCTTTGTAAATGTTGTTCCTTTGTTTGACCTTATTGCACAATGTACAGCTAAAGACTTCCTTGCAACATCAAATCAATATACAACATCTTCTTGGAAAACTCTCATTGATGCTACAAGAGCGGCAAATGAAAATTTCAACTATAACGAGATGTCGTATAGTGATATTTTAAGGAAATGTGACAATAGATATACAACACTTTGGAATGCAAGAAAGAACCTTAAGAAGGCTGCTAACAACACCAAGCTTAAGGAAGCACTTGCAGCTACAAAGAACGCATATGAAAATGACCAAGCAAAAGTAAAGGCATCAAGCTGGACTGCGTTCGACAAAGCATATAGAGATGCACTTGCTCAGTATCAAGGTGATTTCAGCGACCTCAACATCACCGATGTTGCTGCATCAGAACAGTCAAAGGTTGACGCATACGCAACAGCACTTACAGAAGCGTTTAATGCTCTTGTTTATCAAATCAACTTTACTCCTCTTAAGAATGCAGCTGAAACACTTGTAAATTCAATTGCACAAAACAAGTATTCAAAGGCTTCGGTTGAAGAATTGAGAGATAAGCTTAACGCATTGACATATCTTAATATGTCAACCGTAGAGCAAGCAAAGCACTATACAGACGAAACTGAGGTTGTAAATGCTGTAAATGCTGAAAAGACTGCAATTGAAGGCTTTAAGTCACTTCTTAAAGAAAGTACTGCTGACACCACCGCTCTTGAAGGATGCAAGAAAGACAACGAAAGCAGAACCGACCCTGACGCTTACGACCAAGATGCAAGAAAAGCTGCTCTTGATGCACTTAAGGAAACAGAGGTTGTAAATGTCAGAGGCGTAAACATTACAACAAAAGTTTTCGCAGATCAAACAGATTGCGACAATGCAGTCAAGAATGCTCTTGAGGGTCTTCAACTTAAGACTTATACCGTAAAGATTGTTCCAAACGGTGACGAAAATCAGTCATACACAAAGGGCACATATGCTTACGGTACAGAGGTTACAGTTTCACTTACTGATAAGCCTGTTGTAGACTGGTATTATGAAATGAAATCACCGTCTGCAACTGTAGCAAAGAAACTTTATACAACAACAGATGAACTTACATTTATTGTAAGAGGTGAAACAACTCTCACAACAAAGAGTGCTTCATCATCTTCAAATCAATGCAAGATTTCATATGTAAACGGTGTTAACTCGTCTATCGTTGCAACAGATTATGTTGCTTCGGGCACAGTTGTTACTCTTGATGCTTCGAAAGCACCAAAACTTCCGTATTATACCTTTAATTCATTCGAGGTAAACGGCAAGACAATGAAAGCCGGCGAAACAGTTACAATCACTGACAACACCTATATCACACTTGTATATGACTTCTCAAATGAAACAGCATATACGGTATATGTGTGTGATACATCATACGGTTATGACTACAAATTTAAGGTTGAACAGCTTAGATACAATGATGAAGTAGTATTTACTCGCGGTCAAAAGGACGGCGAAGGCTACTACGGATATGATTTACATTACACTGTAAACAGAGGAAACGAATCAAATTCATATGAAGTCAAAGATGCAGGTAGATATCTTGAAGGTGGTACTCCTGAAGTATATGCTTGGGTTCAGGTTTGTGCAGATGATTTGGAAGATTGGTTCAATCATTCTTGTGCTAATTCGCCTGGTGACGGAGGATACCTCTTTGGTACAGAGGCTGATAAGAGAGCCTGGGACCCTGCAGCCGCAGCTGTTACAAAGGGTAAGGTTGTAGCATACGGTACAGATTATTCTTTCCGTGTTCACGAAGATGCACTTCTTATTCCTCTTGATGAGCCAACTTACAGAGATGCTATCCAAAAGGGTGTCATTACAGAACCGGGCAACGAAGACGGTGCAAGAGTTGATACAAAGTCAGATCTTGTTATTGCTCAGGGCACAAAGGCATCTATCATTTCTCAATTCGTTCTTCCTCAAGGTTGCGAAATGGTTGAAAAGGGTCTTTTGTTGAAGATCAACAAAAACGGTGCTGTTCAAGGCGACGGCAGCGACCTTAAACTTGCCAATGCCGGAAAGAACGGTGTAAACAGACTTAAGTCAAACTACACAACAAGCGGTAACCAGTTTGTTATCTCGATTAAAACATCTGATCTTGCAGGCGAGTCGGTTTCTGAAGTAGGTCTTCAATGGAAAGCTTACTTTACTTACAGAAAAGCTGACGGCACGCTCGTAACCGAGTATTCACCGGTAACAATGCCTACAAACACAACAGATACATTTTAAGATTTTCTAAGGAGGTAAAAGTAATGAAGAAATTTTATTCTGAGCCTGAATTAGAAATCAGGAAATATTCGTTGTCGGGTAGTACAATAACTACATCAACACCTGAAGAAAACGGTAAGAACGACCTTAACAAGGACGATACCTACGATAATTTAATCGGCGACGGTGAATAAAAAATTACAAAAGAGCTGTGGAGAAATCCACGGCTCTTTTTTTGTTCAATTACAATATTCGTTTCATCTTGCCTTTGTTAACAATTTATTACATTATTCGCATATAATTTGACATTGGGTCTTATATAAGTTAATATTAATATGTATTTTTATGTATAACAGGATGACAAACTAATGAACGTTTTAATTTGCGGTTTGGGTCTTATCGGTGCCAGTTTGGCAAAGACCCTAAAAAAGAATACCAACCACACCGTCCTCGGCTGGAACAGAACGGAATCCGTTACAGAAAAGGCTCTTCGTGACGGTGTTATCGACAAAACGGGCGATATTGACTCCCTTATGGCGGAAGCCGACATCACTTTTGTTAATTTTTATCCGGAAGCCATTGTTCCTTTTATTTTGGAGCACAAAAACAGCTTTAAAAAAGACAGCGTTGTAACCGATTCCTGCGGCATCAAAACAAAAATTTGCCGTGCTATGGAAAAGGAAAAACTTGATTTTTACTTTATCGGTGCTCACCCGATGGCAGGCAGGGAAGTCGGCGGATACGACAACAGCCTTGACAATTTGTACGACAAAGCAAGTTTTATTGTGACGCCGGTTGACGGCACGCCTCGTAATAAGGTTGACGCACTTGTCGGTCTTGCCGAAAGTATGGGCTTTGCAAGAACCGTTGTAACAACTCCCGAACATCACGACGAAATGATTGCGTTCACTTCGCAGATTGCTCATGTGCTTGCGTGCTCATACGTGCTTTCTCCTCTTGCTCCGTCACACGCAGGATATTCGGCAGGCTCGTACCGTGATGTGTCACGAGTTGCACGAATCAATGCGGATATGTGGGCAGACCTCTTTATCGACAACAAAGAAGCACTTGTTAAGGAAATTGACGACCTTGTATCAAACCTTATGCAGTTTAAGTATAACATCGTAAATGAGGATTCCCCGGCGCTCAAGGATTTGATGAACAGAGCGAATAAGATTAAGGAAGAAATCGGATAATGAAAACACTCAATGTAAATGTAGGCAAGGGGTACAATATTTTTATCGAAAAAGGCTTGATGTCCTCATGCGGAAAATATATCAAAGAGGTGTCAAACGCGGCAAAGGTTTGCCTGATAAGCGACACCAATGTTTACAAAATTTACGGCAACACCGTTGAAGAACAGTTGAAAGCAGTCGGCTACGATGTTTGTACCTATGTTTTTGATGCAGGTGAGGAGTCCAAAACCACAGCCACGGTAATTTCCATGGTGGAATTTATGGCAGAAAACGGGCTTACAAGAAACGACCTTGTTGTTGCTCTCGGCGGCGGCGTTTGCGGAGATATGGCAGGATTTGCCGCCGCAATTTACCTTAGGGGTATTGATTTTGTTCAAATTCCGACATCGCTTCTTGCTCAGGTGGATTCGTCCGTGGGCGGAAAAACAGCGGTTGATTTGCCTCAAGGCAAAAATCTTTGCGGAGCGTTCCATCAACCCGTTCTGGTCCTTATTGACCCTAACACGCTTGACACCTTGACGCCGCACTTTTTCTCGGACGGTATGGCAGAGGTTATCAAGACGGGCTGTATAAAATCCGCTTCGTTGTTTGAAAAAACGGAAAATCAAAATGCCAAGGACATAATCGATGACATTATTTTTGAATGCGTCAGCATAAAAGCGGGTGTTGTTGAGCGTGACGAAAAGGAACACGGCGAAAGAGCACTTCTCAATTTCGGCCACACTTCGGGTCATGCTATTGAAAAATTGCACAATTTCACAACGATTTCGCACGGTGAGGCTGTCGGCATCGGTATGGTAATGATTACAAAAGCCGGTGAAGCAAACGGAATTACCGAAAAAGGCACTTCTGAGCGTATTGCCAATGTGCTCAAAAAGTACAATCTTATGACCGAGGACAGCAACGATTTGCACGACATCATCGTTTGTATGAACGCCGACAAAAAGCGTACGGCGGATTCAATCAACTTTGTGCTTTTGAGCAAAATCGGCGAGTCGTTTACGCAGAAAATTAAGAATGAGGATATACCGAAATTCTTCGGTTTGAAATAATGAGAATAGCAAAAATACAAAAATCGAATATCAGCGGAACGGTGCAGGTTCCTCCGTCAAAATCAGCGGCTCACAGAGCACTTATTTGCTCGTTTTTGGCAGGGGGCGGCAATGTGTCTCCGCTTATAGATTCAAAGGATATGCAGGCTACTCTGGGCGTTATATCGGCACTTAAAGGCGACAAGCCGATTGCCGACTGCATAGAGTCCGGCTCGACGCTGAGATTTATGATTCCCGTTGCGGCGGCGCTTGGCAAAAGGGTAAAATTTGTCGGCAGGGGTAAGCTTCCGGAGCGACCTATCGGTGACTATCTTCGCCTGCTTCCCGAACACGGTGTAAAGTGTGATTGCACGGGAACTTTGCCGCTTACAGTCAGCGGAAAACTTACGCCCGGCAGGTTTGAAATTGCAGGGAATGTCAGCTCGCAGTATATTACGGGATTGCTTCTTGCATTGCCGATTCTTGACGGCGACAGCGAGATTGTTCTTACAACAGAACTTCAGTCTAAGCCTTATGTTGATATGACCGTCAAGGTTATGGCGGACTTCGGCGTTAAGGTTGAAGAAAGAGAAAATTCGTATTTTATTCCGGGTAATCAAATTTACAAAAAGCGTGATTACACGGTTGAGGCAGATTGGTCGCAGGCGGCGTTTTTTATGGTTGCAGGTGCACTTTTCGGTGATGTTACTCTTACGGGACTTGATGTCAACAGCACGCAGGGTGACAAGAAAATTGCCGATATTCTTAAAAAATTCGGTGCAGATGTTACTGTCAATAATGACAGCGTTGTTGTAAAAAAATCACAGCTTCACGGCATAGAAATAAATGCAACGGACATTCCGGATATGGTTCCGTCACTTGCCGTTGCAGGCATTTATGCAAGCGGAAAAACCGTTATTACGGGTGCCCAACGGCTCAGGTATAAGGAGTCGGACAGAATAGAAAGCATAGTGTATAATCTTAAAAAACTCGGTGCAGAGGTTGAAGAAACTGACGACGGTATGGAAATTCTCGGCAGCACCCTCCATGCGGCAAATATGAAAGGCTTTAACGATCACAGAATTGTTATGGCTATGACGGTTGCCGCTACCGGTGTTGACGGTCTTTCAACAATTGATGACGCACAAAGTATAAATAAGTCGTATCCCGACTTTTTCAATGATTTTAACAGTATCGGAGGTAACGCAAATGTCTTCATCGATAGGTGATAATATTAAAATTTCCGTGTTCGGCGAAAGTCACGGTGAAGCTATCGGCTGTGTTATCGACGGACTTCCGTCGGGCGTTAAGCTTGATACAGACAAAATATACAAAGATATGTCACGCCGTGCTCCGGGTAAGGATAAAACCGCAACTCCGAGGCTTGAAAAGGATATTCCGCACATTTTGTCGGGCGTTCTTGACGGCGTTACAACGGGTGCGCCGCTCGCCATGGTGATTGAAAACACAAATACAAAAAGCGGCGATTATTCAAATTTGATGACCGTTCCCCGTCCGAGTCACAGCGATTATCCCGCTTATGTTAAATACAACGGATTTAACGATATTCGCGGCGGCGGACATTTCAGCGGCAGACTTACTGCACCTATTGTTTTTGCAGGTGCGGTTGCAAAGCAAATCCTTGCCGAAAAGGGAATTGCCGTTGGTGCTCACATCAGACAAATCGGTTCGGTTTGCGACGCTGCGGTTGATTATAACAATATAAGTGCCGATATGCTGTGTGAACTTTCGTCAAAAACTTTTTCCGTTATTGATGAGAGCGTTGAAGAAAAAATGCGTGCCGATGTTGAAAAGGCAAAACTTAGCCTTGACAGCGTGGGCGGTGTTGTTGAATGCTTTGCCGTGGGACTTCCCGTAGGCGTCGGTGCAAATATTTTTGATACGGTGGAAAGCAAGCTTGCCTCACTTATTTTCGGTATTCCGGCTGTAAAGGGTGTTCAGTTTGGCTTGGGATTTGATTTTGCCGATAAAAACGCATCAAATGTTAATGATGAATATGAAATTAAGGATGGCAAAGTTGCCACTCTTTCAAATAATAACGGCGGTGTTTTGGGCGGTATGACCGACGGTGCACCTATCGTGGTGTCCGTTGCAATCAAGCCAACTCCGTCAATCGCTTCAAAGCAAAAAAGTGTTAATCTTCAAACTATGGAAAATGCCGAGCTTGAGATTAAAGGCAGACACGACCCTTGCATTGTGCCTCGTGCAGTACCTGTTGTTGAGGCTGCGGTTGCAATCGGTCTGCTCGATTTAATGATGTAAAAAAGGAAATACTTTTAATGGATTTGTTGGAATTAAGAAACGAAATTGATAAATTGGATGACGAACTTATCCCTCTTTTGCTCAAAAGGATGGATATTTCCCGTCAGGTTGCCGAATATAAGGTGAAAAACGGAATTCCTGTTCTCAATGAGAAAAGGGAGCTTGAAATACTTGATGATGTTGCTTCAAAATGCGGCGAGCAGGGTGAGGCGATGAAAACCGTATTTTCGGTTATTATGGACGCTTCAAGAGCACTTCAACACAAAATTATCGGCGGAGGCGATGAACTTCGCACGCTGATTAATTCGGCTAAGAACGGCAAAAATTTAACCGCACACGGTGAGCCTATCGCATGTCAGGGCGTTCAGGGGGCATACAGCGGCAAAACCGCAGAGGCATTGTTCCCGGATTCTCCTATAATTTTTCACAAGCAGTTTGAGGATGTCTTTGAGGCTGTTAACCAAAACAAGGCCCGTTACGGTATTATTCCCGTAGAAAATTCAACCGCAGGTTCGGTGCATGAATCTTATGATTTGATTATGAAGTACAAATTCTTCATTGTCGGTGCATATGATTTAAGGGTGGACCATTGCCTTTGTGCAAAGCCGGATGTTGAATTTGAAAATATCGATGATGTTTATTCGCATCCGCAGGCACTCAGTCAGTGTAATATATTCCTTAAACATTTTGACTTTACGGGTATTAATTTTAGTAATACAGCTGCTGCGGCAAAGTTTGTGGCTGAAAGCGACAAGAATAATATTGCCGCAATTTGCAGTGAAAGTGCGGCTAAAAAATACGGACTTAGGATTATCCGCAAAGGTATTCAAAATGTTACAAACAACACTACTCGCTTTATCGTGATTTCAAAGGAACTTGTTATTGATGATGATGCCGAAAAAATTTCGCTTATTTTCTCCGCACCTCACCGTACGGGTTCGCTTTACAGAGTGCTCGGCAGATTTTCAATGACCGGTCTTAACCTTACAAAATTGGAATCACGACCTGTTGCAAACGGTAAATTTGACTATTATTTTTATGTTGATATTTTAGGCTCGGTCAGAGATGAGCAAACGCTTGATTTGCTTTGTGCTCTGTCGGACGAATTGCCTGAATTTTCATTCCTCGGTAATTATTACGAAGGAAAATAACAAAGTATTGGTATGATTTGATGAAACAAACAAAGCGTCACCGCACGGGCTTCACATCGTTTTTGATACTTGCCGTGACAGTTATCGCACTTGTGCTTTTGGGTGTAGCTCTTTATGAACACGAAACCCTTGAACAAAGATTTGAAGTGCTTATAAATCTGCTTAAAAGGATAGATGACGCGGTTGCAAGGCTTGAAACTCCTGTGGAAATTATACTGTGTATTTTTGCACTTTATATTGCAAAATGCCAGCTTCCCATTCCGCTGTCGGCACTGTGCGTAATATCCGGTATGGTGTTTCCGCTCGGCCCCGCTCTGGCACTCAATGCCGTGTTTATCTTCTTTTTCTTCACGGTTAAGTATGTTGAGGGCACATTTTTGGGCGGCGGATGGACCGGTATGATTCTTAATATTGACAATCTGCGATTTGTCAGGGATTGGATTCATTTTAAGGGCAACGGCAATCCTTATGTGCTTGCGGTTACCCGACTTGTGCCGATTATTCCTGTCGGTATGGTGTCAAAGTATTACGGCTCAATGCGGTATGATTTTGTGTATTATTCGCTTTTGAGTATGCTTGGATTTGCTCCGAGATTGTTTATTTATACAAAGCTCGGCACATCATATACAAACCCGTTTTCCGTAACTTTCATAACAACGCTTATGATAATAGTTGCGTTCAGCGGATTTTCAACATTAATATTTAATATCTTTTACGGTGTAAGGTCACGGCAGATGACTCAAACGCTCTTGATTTACAGCGAAAAAGATAAGTATAAAATAGTATTATAAAATTTAAAAGAGGAATTTTAATTATGAACGTTAACGAACTCATTGCCGCTATCAATGACGGCACTTATGATGAAAACCTAAAGGCTGTTTATGTAACAGATGAGGCTGTTCAAAGCCAAAAACCCCGTTATGTTGAAACACTCAATGATTTCGGTGAATTGTTTGGATATGACAGAGAAGTAAATATTATGTCCGCTCCGGGCAGAACCGAGGTTTGCGGTAACCACACCGACCACAACAACGGTAAGGTTCTTGCCGCTTCAATCAATTTGGACGCTATCGCCGTTGTTTCAAAAAATGATGATAATATTATCAGAGTAAAATCAAAGGGCCACAAAATGAACGTTGTTGACCTTAATGACCTTGTTCCAAATGAGGCTAATTTTGGCTCATCAACAACTCTCGTACAGGGTGTTGCCGCAACAATTAAGAATCTTGGCTACACAGTTGCCGGCTTTGATGCTTGCACAGCAAGTGATGTTATGGGCGGTTCGGGTCTTTCTTCTTCTGCGGCATTTGAGGTGCTTTTGGGCTCTGTTTTGTCATATATGTTTAATGATGGAAAAATCAGCCCTGTTGAGATTGCAAAGGTTGCACAGTACAGCGAAAATGTATTTTTCGGCAAGCCTTGCGGACTTCTTGACCAAATGGCTTCTTCTGTCGGCACTTTTGTTACAATAGATTTTAAGTCTGTAAAAGACCCTGTTATTAAGAAGATTGATTTTGACTTTTCAAAATCCGGACATTCTCTTTGCATAGTTGACACCCACGGCAATCATTCGGATTTGACAGATGATTATGCCGCAGTAAGAACAGAAATGGAATCTGTTGCTCAGGCACTCGGCAAAAATGTTTTGCGTGAGGTTTCTTATGAGGAATTTTTTGCCGCACTTCCTGAACTTACAGGCAGGGTAAACGACCGTGCAATTCTTCGTGCAATTCATTTCTTCAATGAAAACAAGAGAGTAGAAAAAGCTGTTGAATGCCTTGAAAACAACGATTTTGAGGGCTTCAAGCAGGTTATTATTGATTCGGGTCGTTCATCATTTATGCTCAATCAAAATGTTTATACTCCAAAAAATCCAACAGAGCAAAAACTTTCTTTGGCACTTGCAATCAGCAAGGAACTTCTTGACGGAAAGGGTGCTTGGAGAGTTCACGGCGGTGGATTTGCCGGTACAATTCAGGCTTTTGTTCCTAACGATATGCTTGATACTTACAAGAAAACTATCGAGGGTGTATTCGGCGAGGGCAGTTGTCATGTTCTTATTATTCGTCCGGTAGGCGGTACGCAGGTAATATAAGTTGTCGCCTATGATGAAAAGGAGGATGAGTTTATATGAAGTATGTTTTTATAGTTAATCCCGTCGCCGGCAATGACGATAAGAAAAAACTTTTTTACAGAATTAAATCGGCATTTCGTCAAATTGATGATGAATTGATAATTGAGGAAACTCATAAGCCGGGTGAAGCAAAAACAATCAGTGCCGATTATGCGGCAAAGTATGGCAAAAACTGTGTTGTTGTGTCATGCGGCGGTGACGGAACCATTCATGAAATTGTTAACGGACTTGCCGGAACGGATACTCCTATGATGGTTCTTCCGCTTGGTATGGGCAATGATTTTGCAAAAAAGATTTATGATACAAAAAAGATTAATGTGGAAAATGTAATCAAGTCTTTCGGTCTTTACAGCGGTAAAATCAAATACGATATTATGCCTATTGATGTTATTGATTATAACGGCGAAAAAGGTATAAATGTTATGTCGTTCGGTCTTGATACTCTTGTTGAAACCATGGGCAGAAAAATCGCTGCAAAAGTACCGTTTTTGGGCCATAATGCTTACAAAGTGGCGGTTGTTCCTGTCCTTACAAAACCGCTTCATTATACAATTTCTTACAGACTTGATTGTGTTGACAAAGAAACGGGCAGAGAATTTACCGTTGAGCAAAGCAACAAAGACTATGCTCTTATGGCAATTTGCAATGCAAGTTGGTACGGCGGAAGCTTTTGTCCTGCACCGAATTCTGTGCTTGATGACGGACTCCTTGATGTTTGCCTTGTTGACGGAGTGTCTTTTTCAAAGGCAATGGGTCTTGTACCTAAATATGCAAAAGGAACGGTTAACGCACAAACTTGCGATGTTTGCACAAATTATTACATAAAATCAGGCAAGGTATTTATGGAGGACGGTTCACCTCTTATCGGTAACTGTGACGGTGAAAACTTCCATTATTCCGAGGTTGAATTTAAGGTTGAGCCAAAGGCTGTTAAGCTTTGCGTAATTAAAGATTAGTAAGTAAAAAACGGAACTGCTATATTAACAGTTCCGTTTTGTTATGTTTAATTTTCCTTGTCAAATACGGGATACATTCTGCGGTAAAGCGAATTTATGTGCTTGAAATAATCGGTGTCAATACTGTCGATTGTTTCCTTTGTGGTGCGAAATCTCCAGTTCTTTTCAGGCACACCGGGAATGTTCATTCTTGCGTCAGAACCAAAACCGCACATATCCTGCAAGGCAATGATTGCAACATTTGATGCACTCTGCCATACCGCCTCAATAATTGCTCGGCACGAGGTACTTTGGTATCCGCCCTCGCCCCAATTGTCGCCTTTAAAATGGCAGTATTCAAGGGCAAATCGGCGTTCTTCTTCGCTTGCTTCCCACAGCCAACCGAGGATTGTGTTGTTGTCGTGAGTGCCTACATAATTTATGCTGTTTTGACCTGCGTTGTGCGGCAAATGTGATGAATCGGAATTTGGGTCAAAGCCGAATTGCACAACCTTCATACCGGGAAAATCGGTGTCCTTGAGAAGTTTTACAACATCCTCGCCAAACACTCCGAGGTCTTCTGCAATGATAGGTGCTTCTTTGCCGAATTTTTCAAAAACCTTATTGAAAAAGTCCATTTTAGGTCCGTCAATCCATTTGCCTACCTTAGCCGTTTTGCTGTCGGCAGGTATTTCCCAATATGATGCAAAGGCTCTGAAATGGTCTATTCTTACGGTGTCGTAAATTTTGAAATTGTGCTCAAGTCGTGACAGCCACCAGTTGTAGCCGTCCTTTTTCATAGCTTTCCAATCGTATATCGGATTGCCCCAAAGCTGACCGTCCTCGCTGAAATAATCGGGCGGAACTCCGGCTACTTTTTCTACTTTGAGTGTTTTTTCGTCAATCAAAAACATAGGCAGATTTGACCAAACATCAACGCTGTCCATCGCCACATAAATAGGCATATCCCCGATAACGGCAACGCCTTTTTTGTTGGCGTATTTTTTTATTTCGCCCCACTGTTTGTAGAAAACATATTGCACAAATTTCCAAAAAGCGGCACTTTCTTCGTAGTCGTAAATGCTTTTTATGCACTCAAAATAATATGCGTGCTCACTCGACCATTCCCACCACGGCTTAAAGTTTTCCTGCTCTTTTACAGCCATAAAAACGGCGTAATCGGTGAGCCACGGATTGTCAATTTCAAATTGCTTTATATCTGCGGCTAGTTCTTCGCCGACATTCAAAAATGCTTTTTTGAGCGTTGCAAGTCGCTTTTCAAGGGCAAATTCGTATGCGGCTGTGTACGGCGTGCCGTCATAAATATTTTGATTTACATCTTCGTCTGTTATAAGCCCCATATCTCTGAGCCCTTGCGGATTGATGTAGATATAATTTGCCGCAAATGCCGACGGCGAACAGTACGGAGAATTTGCACTGTCGGTTGGATTAAACGGCAAAACCTGCCAATAGGTAAAGCCCATATCGGCAATTCTGTCTATAAAGTGCTTGGCATTTTCGTCCAAAACACCGACGCCGTACGGTGACGGCATTGAACTTATGTGGAGCAGTACTCCCGCTCCTCTTTTTTTCAGCATATTTTTCACCTTTTGTTTTGTTTTCGGTCTTGTTAATTTTACCATTGACCGCAATAAAAATCAATGTACAAGTTATATAAAATATTTTCTGTTTATTTATATATAATTTTTATATTATTTTTATAATTTATTATTGAATAACACACTGCCATTTGTTATAATAACAAATAGTATGGATTATTGTGTTTATCCGTATTTTTAAATCACTTCAAGGAGGTGCAACTATGCCTGCAAAAATCAAAAAAGTATCGGATGAAGAATTAGAGGTGCAAAGGCAGTTTGCCCATAAGGTGAATGAACTTACCTCAAAAAGATATTCATCAAAGCCTCTTGCATGTGTAGTCACCTACGGTTGTCAGCAAAATGTCGCAGACAGTGAGCATATCAAGGGTATGCTTGAAGCTATGGGCTACGGTTTTACAGAAGAACGCACACAGGCAAAGTTGATTATTTTCAACACCTGTGCCGTCAGAGAGCACGCCGAGGACAGAGTGTTTGGCAATGTCGGAGCTTTGAAAAAGTACAAACTTACCAATCCGGATGTTGTAATCGCTCTTTGCGGTTGTATGATGCAACAACAGCATATCGCAGAAAAAATTAAAAAATCATTTCCGTTTGTTGATTTGGTTTTCGGCACACATGTTGTTTATAAAGTGCCTGAGCTCATTTATTCTGCACTTACAAAAAACAGGAGAGTATTTGAACTTCCCGATGTTGACGGCGTAATAGCAGAGGGTATTCCCGTTAAGCGTGATAATGACAAAAAGGCTTGGATTCCGATTATGTACGGATGCAATAATTTTTGTTCGTATTGTATTGTGCCTTATGTTCGCGGCAGAGAACGCAGCAGGGAAGTTGAAGATGTTGTAAAAGAGTTTAAGGCTCTTGTCGATGACGGTTACAAGGAAATTACGCTTCTCGGTCAAAATGTAAATTCATACGGCAAGGATTTGGAACCGAGAGTTACATTTTCGCAGCTTCTTCGTACTCTTAATGAACTTGACGGTGATTTCAGAATTCGCTTTATGACTTCTCATCCAAAGGATTGCACCAAAGAACTTATCGAAACGATGGCGGAGTGCGACAAGGTTGCAACTCATTTACATTTGCCGTTCCAAAGCGGTAATGACAGAGTGCTCAAGGCTATGAATAGGTCTTACACAAGAGAAAAGTATTTGTCACTTATCAACTATGCCAAGGAACTTATGGGTGACGAACTGTCAATCACAAGCGATATTATCGTAGGCTTTCCGGGTGAAACCTATGAAGAATTTTGCGACACAAAGTCGCTCGTTGAAGAGATAAAGGCAACAAGCCTTTTCACCTTTATCTATTCGCCGCGTAAAGGCACTCCTGCCGCAGAAATGGACGACCCTGTTCCTTACGAGGAAAAGTCAAAATGGATGCGTGAACTTCTTGCACTCCAAGAGAGAATATCGGGCGAACAAATGGCACTTCACAAAGGCAAGGTTTTCAAATGCTTTGTGTACGGAAAAGGCAAGCAAGGTGATAATTATCTTGCCGCAAGAACAGACGGCAATTTGATTATAGAATTTGTTGGTGACGAGGGGCTCATCGGAACCTTCCAAAAAATAAAAGTAACAGAGCCGCTCACCTATGTTATGTTGGGTGAATTAGAAAGGAATGACTTATGAGTTTAGAATCAGCACTTAGAGAGCTTGGCAAGGAAATTCAGGCTGACCCAAGATTTGAGGCACTTCAGGCTGCCGCAAAGGTTAACGATGCAGACGAAGCACTTCAGCAGCAAATGCAGGAAATGCAACTTATCACTCTTAAGTATCAGCAAGAGGCTGAAAAGGGTGAAGAAGCTTCTCAGGACAGAATTGCAGAACTCCAAAAGGAATATCAGGACCTTTACACAAAGGTTATGGACGGCGAGAATATGAAAAAGTATTCGGAAGCTGCCGCTCAAATGGAGCAGATGGCACAGTACATCAGCCAAATGATCGGTTTGTTCTTTGACGGACAAGACCCTGCAATATGCGAAATTCCTGCAAGCGATTGCACACACGACTGCTGCACATGCGGCGGTTGCCACTAATTAGGATTTATTCCGATAACTACTGATTCAAAAATTGCGTAAGGACGGTGAACAAAATGGCAAAGGAACAAAAGCTTTCTCCTATGATGGCTCAGTATTTTGAAATAAAAAAGAATTATCCGGGCGTTATTTTGTTCTTCCGTCTGGGTGATTTTTATGAGATGTTTTTTGACGATGCAAAAATTGCGTCAAAGGTTCTTGACCTTGTTCTTACAGGTAAGGATTGCGGTCAGGGCGAGCGTGCACCGATGTGCGGTGTTCCGTTTCATTCGTCCGACAGCTACATTGCAAAACTTGTTTCATACGGCTACAAGGTTGCAATCTGCGAACAGACCGAGGACCCTGCAAAAGCGAAAGGACTTGTCAAAAGAGATGTCGTAAGAGTCATCACTCCCGGCACGGTTATTGAAAATAATATTCTTGATGACGGGATGAACAATTATCTTTGTGCTCTGTGCAAGGGCGACAACGAAACGGGCGTTTGCTTTGTTGATGTGTCAACGGGCGAGTTTCACATCACTTCAATAGGCAAAACCGATGAACAAGAGAAAATCAACAATCAGCTTTCTACATATGCTCCAAAAGAAATTTTGGTAAACTCACTTGCAAATGAGCTTGACGAGGTTGCAAAGTTTGTTAAGTCAAGGCTTGATATTGAACTTGAAGTTCTTGACGACAGTTGCTTTGATTTTGACAATGCGACAAATCTCATTTTGCAAACAATGAATAAGGACAAGATTGACTCACTCGGTCTCGGCAAAAGTAAGCCTGCGGTTTCTGCACTCGGTGCGGTAATTTCTTATCTCCGTGAAAACAGAAAAACCGATGAGCTTGAAGCACCGTCGGAAATCGAGTTTTACGAAGAAACCGAGTTTATGAATCTTGACATCAGCGCAAGGCGAAATCTTGAACTCACCCGCTCAATGATGACAGGCGATAAGCGTCACTCCCTTTTGTGGGTTATCGACAACACAAAAACAGCAATGGGCAAAAGAATGCTTCGCTCATGGCTTGAACGACCGCTTATCAGCGTTTCGCAAATCAGCAAAAGGCAGAATGCGGTTGGTGAACTTGTTGACGAGCCGATGCTTCGTGATGAGGTCAAGGAACTTCTCACGGGAGTTAACGATATTGAAAGACTTATGAGCCGTATCGCATACGGCACGGCAAATGCAAAGGAACTCCGTTCGCTTTGTGCAACGGTTGAAAGATTGCCGGCACTCAAGGAACTTTTGCAAAATGCAAATTCGGCATTGCTCAAGTCGATTTATAATAATATAGACACATTGCAGGATGTGTATGAACTTATCAATTCGTCAATCGTGGACGAGCCTCCGTTTTCTATGCGTGAGGGCGGAATGATTAGAGACGGCTATAATGCCGAAATAGACGAACTTCACACAATTATGCAGGGCGGTGCTTCTGTTCTTGCGGAAATTGAAAACAGAGAAAAGGAAGCAACGGGAATTCCAAAACTCAAGGTTTCCTACAACAAGGTTTTCGGCTACTTCATTGAAGTTACAAATTCGTACAAAAATCTCGTTCCCGATACTTACATAAGAAAGCAAACTCTTACTAATTGCGAGAGATATATCACTCAGGAGCTTAAAGACCTTGAGGGCAAAGTCCTCGGTGCAAAGGACAGATGCGTTGCTCTTGAATACGAAACCTTCTGTGCCGTCAGAACAACGGTTGCAGGCGAGGTTGAGAGAATTCAGCGAACCGCAAAGGCTCTTGCAACTCTTGACACGGTCGCTTCTCTTGCCGAGATAGCCGCCAAAAATAATTATTGCTGTCCGCAGATTACAACGGACGGCACACTCGAAATCAAGGACGGCAGGCACCCTGTTGTTGAGGCTCTGCTCACCGATTCGCCGTTTGTTCCAAACGACACACTCCTTGATTGCAAAACTAACAAATGCTCAATAATTACCGGTCCTAATATGGCAGGTAAATCAACATATATGCGTCAAACCGCTCTTATTGTCCTTTTGGCACAGATTGGTTCTTTTGTTCCGGCAAGGAGTGCAAGGGTTTCTGTCTGTGACGCAATATTTACCAGAGTCGGTGCTTCGGACGACTTGGCAACAGGTCAGTCAACCTTTATGGTGGAAATGAACGAGGTGTCAACAATTTTGAAGAACGCTACCGATAAATCGCTCATCATTCTTGATGAAATCGGCAGAGGCACATCAACCTTTGACGGTATGAGCATAGCAAGAGCCGTGCTTGAATATGTGGTGAAGAAAATCGGAGCAAAAACACTTTTTGCAACCCATTATCATGAGCTTACTGCTATGGAGGGTATGCTAAACGGTGTAAACAACTATTCAATCGCCGTTAAGAAGCGTGGGGATGACATTACATTTCTTCGCAGAATTGTTCACGGCGGTGCAGACCAAAGCTTCGGTATTGAGGTTGCAAAACTTGCAGGTGTTCCGTCAGCGGTCACAAAGCGAGCAAAGGCAATTCTTAAAGAACTTGAAGCTAATAAAATAGAAATTGATTTTAAGGCGGAGGAGGCTGTCGAGGAAGAACCGACTGATGATGAAATTCAGTTCAACTTCAAGGCAAAATCCACCGATGAAATACTTGAGCTTCTCAAGGCGACAGATGTCAACACTCTGACACCGATTGAAGCAATGCAAACCCTCTACGACCTCAAGAAAAAAGCAGAGGAAATTATGGGTTGATAATTTGTACCGAAAGGATGTGACGAAATGCCTCAAATTAATATATTGCCAAAGGAAGTATATCAGCTGATTGCAGCAGGCGAGGTTGTTGAGCGTCCGTCCTCGGTAGTTAAAGAAATGATTGAAAACTCCGTTGACGCAGGTGCAAAAAATATTACTGTCGAAATCAAAAACGGCGGTTCAACTTATATCCGTATAACCGATGACGGCTGTGGCATAGCACGAAGCGAGGTAAAAAAGGTTTTTATCTCTCACGCTACTTCAAAAATTAAAGTCAGCGACGATTTGGACAAAATCGGAACACTCGGCTTTAGAGGTGAAGCAATGGCTTCAATTTCTGCCGTTGCCAAGGTTCAGCTTCTCACTCGCACGGCAGATGAGGAAATCGGCACAAGGTACGAAATTGCAGGCGGTCAGGAACTTGATTTTTCGGATGCAGGTTGTCCTGTGGGCACAACGATTGTTGTTGCGGATATTTTCTTCAACACTCCGGCGAGAATGAAGTTCCTAAAAAAGGACGTTACCGAAGCAAATGCCGTTGCAGGTGTGGTTGAGCGAATTGCCGTAAGCCACCCTGAAATATCGTTTAGATTTATCCGTGACGGTAAGCAAACGCTTATCACATCGGGCAACGGAGATTTAAAAAGTACAATTTATTCCGTGTTCGGCAGAGAATTTGCAAATTCGCTTATTCCTGTTGATTACGAGATTAACAATATGCGTGTGAGCGGTTTTGTCACAAAACCGTCAATGTCACGCAAAAGCCGTGGAATGCAGTTTTTCTTCATTAATTCCCGACTTGTAAAATCGCAAACCGCTATGGCGGCACTCGAACAGGCTTATCGTAATTCGATTATGGTCGGCAAGTTTCCCGGCTGTGTGCTCAACATCGAGTGCAATTCGTCATTTGTTGATGTCAATGTTCATCCGGCAAAAATAGAGGTTAGATTTGCCAACGAAAAGCCGGTGTTTGAACTTGTGTATTACGGAGTGAAAAATGCTATTGAAATGCTCGATACTCCAAAGGAAGCGCATTTTTCCGCACCTCGACCGACTCAAACAACTGTCAACGGCAAGATTGATTTCTTCAAACCAAAGGAAGAAGTGCCGACCCAAATTCAGTTTAAACAGGAAAGTAATCCCGATGATTTTTGGAGGGTTGCCGCTCCTGATGTTTTGCGTGAAAAATCACCTAAAACAGAGGAAGAACAAAATTATGTTGAGGAATCAACAACAACCGCAAAACTTGATTTAAACAAATTCACAAAACCTTTTATATCAAACGAACAGCAGGCAAGCAAAGAGCCTGAAACACAGGAACAGTCGGAACCTTTACCAAAGCAGGAAAAGACCCAAAGCGTAGAAGTGCCTGATTTCAGACTTGTCGGCGAGATTTTTAAAACATATATCATCATCGAAATGGACGGCGATTGCTATATGATAGACAAGCACGCCGCACATGAAAGAATGAATTTTGAAGCACTCAAAGCTTCAACTCAAATTGCATCGCAGGTTTTGCTGTCACCCGTGGCAGTAAGACTTTCAAGAGAGGAATACAACGCTGTTCTTTCAAATCTTGATTTGTATTCAAAATGCGGATTTGCAGTTGAGGATTTTGGCAACTCAACAGTTTTGGTTCGTGAATGTCCGTCAATTTTGGACGGCGAGGATGTCAGCGGCTTGGTTGAAGAAACTGCGGCAAAGCTCCTTGACGGCAAAACAGACATTACACCCGAACAGATGGATTGGATATTCCATTCCACTTCGTGCAGGGCGGCTGTCAAAGCAGGGGACAAAACCTCACCGTATGAGATGGAACTTTTTGTAAAAAAACTTCTTTCAAATCCTAACATCAGATATTGTCCTCACGGCAGACCTGTTATGATTAAGCTGTCAAAATATGACATAGAAAAACAGTTCGGCAGGATACAGTAATGAAAAAAACAAAGATAATTTGCGTTGTCGGTGCAACGGCATCGGGCAAAACCGATTTGGCGGTGAAACTTGCAAAGGCTGTTGACGGTGAAATCATTTCTGCCGATTCAATGCAAGTGTACAAAAATATGCCGATTGCAACCGCAGTCGCTACCAAAGAGGAGCAGGACGGTGTTGTGCATCATCTTGTTGAGTTTCTTGACGCGGACCAAACTTTTTCCGTTGTGGATTTTGTTGAGCGTGCAAAGGTGCTGATTGATGAAATCACCGCAAGAGGCAGAGTGCCGATTGTGGCAGGCGGCACAGGGCTTTTTGTTGACAGTCTTGTGAAAAACATCAGCTTTTCGGAGGTCGGCTCAAATGCCGAAATAAGAAATGAACTTGCCGAAAAAAGCAACGAGGAACTTTATGAAAGACTCTTGAAACTTGATGCGAATGCGGCAGAGGATATTCATCCAAACAATCGTAAACGAGTTATTAGGGCACTTGAACTTTGTATGTCGGGAACATCAAAAACCGAGCAAAACGAAAACTCAATGCTTATCGACAGTCCGTATGATGCACTTTATATCGGCATCGGATATAAGGACAGGCAAAAGCTTTATGACAGAATAAACAAGCGTGTTGATTTGATGCTTGAAGCAGGGCTTGAAAATGAGGCAAGGCAAATGCTCGGCAAGCAGGGTTTAACCGCCCGTCAGGCAATCGGTCATAAGGAACTTCAGCCGTATATTGACGGAAAAATAACACTTGATGAAGCGACTGAGAATTTAAAAAGAGAAACACGCCGTTACGCCAAGCGACAGCTTACTTGGTTCAGACGGAACGAAAATATAAATTGGCTTTATGCCGATGAAATGAGCAGGGACGAACTCGTAAAAAAGGCGGTTGACCTTGCCAAAAATCATTTGAAATAAAAGAAAGGAGTTCGGTATGAAAAAACAAAATTTTACTGCAAACAAAGGTAATTGGCTTATTATTTCAGTAGTCGTTTTGATAGTTTTGTTTGTAGTTATTCAGTTTTATAAGGTTACTCATATCGAACTCAAAACACAGACTGCAACCGTAAGCACTGTGTATGACAAGGCTAGCAGCGAGGCACTTTTTATTCGTGATGAAAGCGTTGTTGAAAAAGCAGCAACAGGCGTTACCGTTCCTTGTTTTGAGGACGGAGATAAGATTAATGTAAAAGGCAATGTTGCAATGCAGTTTTCGTCATCAAAGGCGGCTGCAAATTATTCAAAATATACCGACCTTACAAATCAAATAAAATATTATCAAACACTCGAAGCACAAACAGTCGGTCAGTCCGCAAACCTCGAAACTATTAATGAGGATATTGAGCAAAAGGTTATCAATTATGCCGACGGATTGTGCAGAAATAAAATAGGAGATACCGCACAGGAACTTGATTCCGTGCTTGTCCGTCGTCAGCTTATTATCGGCGAGGATGTCGATTTGCTGTCAATAATCGAAAACCTTCGTGATAAGCGTAATTCTTACAGCTCGTTTTCAAAGCCGGATAAGTATATAAAAACCGACGAGTCGGGCGTGTTCAGCAATTATACCGACGGATACGAAAATATTATTGATTTTGACAAAGCCGAGGAAACTTCGGTTAAAGAGTTTAAATCGGCACTCAGTGCGGTTGACAAGTCAAAGGATGTCGCCGATAATGTAGGAAAGCTTGTAACAAGCTACACATGGTATGTTCAAACGCTTGTGAGCACCGATACGGTTAAAAATCTTGAAAACGGCGATTATGTAAATATAGTATTAAAGGACGATTCAAGTAAAGAATTTAAGGCGGAAATTGTTAGCGGAGCGGATGTTTCGCTCGGTCAAAAAGAAACTCTTCTTGTTCTTAAACTTAATGAAATGGATGCCGATATAGCAAAGCTTCGCAAGGCTGAAATTGAAATCAGACGAAACAAATACGAAGGTATAAAAATTCCGAGCGAGGCACTTCATGTTGTTAACGGCAAAAAGGGCGTGTATGTTCTTATTGCCAGCCAAATTAAATTCAGAGAAGTCAATATTATTTACAGTGATGACGATTATGTTCTTGCAGAATATGATGAATCAAATACGAATTCGATTCATCTTTATGATAAAATAATTACTCAAGGAAAGGACTTAAAAGATGGAAAAGTTTATACTTGATGAAGAGCGTGTAAAATCGTGCATAGATAATTACAAGCGTATTAAAGAAGATGTTATGGAAACTGCCGTAAAATCGGGCAGAAGCGAAAATGATGTCAGACTTATGTGCGTTACAAAAACGGTTGAGCCCGAATACATCAATCCTGTGCTTGATTTGGGAGCCGATTTGATTGGCGAAAACCGTGTTCAGGAATATTGTTCAAAGCTTGAAACACTGCATCTTGACGGAGTGGAAAAGCACATTATCGGTCATTTGCAGACCAATAAGGTTAAGTACATTGCCGGTAGAGTTGATATGATAGAATCCGTTGATTCGATAAAGCTTGCTAAAGAAATCAGCAAGGAATTTAAAAAAGCGGACGACACCGCAAATGTGCTTGTTGAGGTTAATATCGGCAAGGAAGAATCAAAGAGCGGATGCGATATTGAAGAACTTGAAGATTTGCTATATCAAATAAGCGAACTTGACAATATTAAGGTTAAAGGTCTTATGACCATTCCGCCGATTTGTGATGAGGCTGAAGCAAGAAAGTATTTTGCAAAAATGCACGACAAGTTTGTTGAACTTCAGCAAAAGAACATCAGCGGTGTTGAAATGCAAACTCTCTCTATGGGTATGAGCGCCGATTATGAGGCTGCTATACTTGAGGGTTCAAACATTGTAAGAGTAGGCTCTGCTATTTTCGGAGCGAGAAAATATTTTTAAAATTTAGGGGATGAAAAGATGGGATTATTTGATAAAATAAAGGATATTATGACTGACGAAGAGGACGATTTTGACGAATACACAGAAGAAAGTGCCGAATTCGTAAAGCCTCCACGCAGACGAGAAAGAGAAATTGAGCCGCCGACATATGAAAGAGAGGAACGCACCGAGCGTCCTTCAAGACATTCAAAGAGCGACAAGGTAGTTAACATTCACACCACTGCTCAGCTTCAGGTTGTTCTTGTAAAGCCGGAAGGTTTTGAGGAAGCCGCTTCTATTGCCGACAATCTCAACGCAAGAAGAACCGTTGTATTAAACCTTGAAAGTGCCAACCGTGAGGTTGCAAGACGACTTTTGGATTTCTTATCAGGCGTTGCTTATGCAAACAACGGTCAAATAAAAAGAGTTGCAAATTCAACTTATATTATCACCCCTTACAATGTAGATGTTATGGGCGATTTGATTGATGAGCTTGAAAACAACGGAATGTTTACAATGTAAAGGAGAACAATGTGATGATTAGTGCAAAGGATTTAAAAAATGCCGATTTGGCTGTTGCCGCTTCAGGATATGTCACAAAAGATGTTGATAAACTTCTTAATGAAGCCGCTTCCACTATTGAGGCATATCAGCGTGAAAACAAAGAGCTTTATCACAAGCTTGAGGTTTTGGCAACAAAAATCGAGGAATACCGCTCAGAAGAGGATGCTATTAAAACGGCACTTGTAACCGCTCAAAAGATGGCAGACAAAATTAAAAAAGAATCAAAGGATGCAGCGGCACTTCTTATCGAAAGCAGCGAAGCAGAAGCAAAGCATAATATGGACACAGCCAATACAGAGGCTGAATCTATTGTAAGAAAGGCGAGAGATTATTCTGCTAATCTTATTAATAATAAAACCAATGAAGCAAACGAGATTATCACAACTGCTCAAAACAAGGCTAATGAGGCAATTAATTCTTCAAAGATTGTTGCACAGGATATTCTTGACCAGGCAAAGGATATTTCAAATGATTTAATCAGCAAGTCAAAAGCCGAAAAGGAAGCATATGAAATTTTGATTTCCACAATAAAAAATGATGCAAAATCATTTGTTGAAAATATCAAAAAGCTGTATAGCGATCAGCTTGATATGCTTAATTCTTCAAAACTTGATATAGAGTCGGCAGACAATAAGGCAGCCGAGCAAAAGGTTGAAAATGTGCACAGTGATGTATCAAACCTTGTTGACGAAGTAAAGGAATTTTCAAATGCGATTCCAAAGGAAATAAATATTCCTGAATTTCAGCATAAGGAATTTGACGATTCGGATGTAAAGGTTGAAAAGCCTGTTTTTGATAAGCCGACAGAGGAAAAAGCAAAACCGGAAGAGTCAAAGCAGGAAGAAAAGGCGGAAGAACCTAAGCCTGATATTGATGATGTTGTAAACGAAATTATCAACAGCGAGCCGAGCGAGCCTCCTGTTATTACAACCGATGATGAAGAAGACGAAGAAACGCTTGACCCAATGAAAGCTGTTGAAGCATTTTCTCAAAATGAGATAACTCCGATTGAAAAAACGGCAGTTCCGGAAATCAGTGAGGACACCGACATGGAGGATGAAGAATCATTATTTGACGACGGCGAACAGCTTCCGTTTGAAAACTATTTTAATGTAAATCGTGAAGATGTACATAACGACAAAACACAAACAATATCTTTGATTCCGCCTGAGGACGACGAGGACGAAGAACCAAAGTTTAAGGGCTTTTTCAAAAAGAAAAAGTGATACTATAACAAACTGTAAGGAGTAAAAACCAATGGATTATAACAAAACACTTAATCTGCCAAAAACCGAATTCCCTATGAGGGCATCGCTCCCGCAAAGAGAGCCTGAATTTCTTAAAAGCTGGTATGAAAATGACCAGTACGGAAAACTTATGAAGCACAATGACGGCAAGCCGCTTTTCGTTCTTCATGACGGCCCTCCGTATGCAAACGGCGATATTCATATCGGTCACGCACTTAATAAGACTCTTAAAGATTTTATCGTAAGATACAAGAATATGACAGGCTTTAAGTCACCTTATGTGCCGGGTTGGGACACTCACGGTCTTCCTACCGAACTTGCGGCTCGTAAAAAGGCAGGTATTACCGCTGAATCAAACATCACCGATTTGGAACTTCGTAAAATCTGCCGTGAAACAGCTCTCAGCTATGTTGACTTGCAGAGAGAAAGCTTTAAGCGTATGGGTGTTATCGGCGAATGGGATCACCCGTATATTACACTTCAAAAGGAATTTGAGCAGGAGCAAATCAAGGTGTTTGCTTCTATGGCATCAAAGGGCTATATCTACAAGGGATTGAAGCCTGTATATTGGTGTGCGGATTGTAACACAGCTCTTGCAGAAGCAGAAATCGAATATGCAGAGGACCCTTGTCATTCAATTTATGTTAAGTTTAAGGTTACAGACGATATGGGCAAGCTTGCCGCTCTCGGTGCAGACCTTGACAAAACATATTTTGTAATTTGGACAACAACAACTTGGACACTTCCTGCCAATGTTGCTATTTGTGTAGGTCCTAACTATGAGTACAGCCTCCTCAAGGCAAACGGCGAATATTATGTTATGGCTACCGACCTTGCACCTACGGCTATGGAAGATGCAGGTATCACAGATTACGAAACAGTAGGCATTATCCGTGGCGATGAGCTTGAATATATGAAAACCGCTCATCCGTTTATCGACAGAACATCTCTTGTTATCGTCGGCGACCATGTAACTCTTGAAAGCGGTACAGGTTGCGTACACACAGCTCCGGGTCACGGTGTTGATGACTTTATCGTTTGCCAAAAGTATAAGGAAATCCCTATTGTTGTTCCTGTAAACGACAAGGGCGTTCTTACAGAAGAAGCAGGTCAGTTTGCAGGTCTTACAACAGAAGAGGCAAACAAGCCTATCGCAGAACATCTTGAAAAAATCGGTGCACTCTTTGCACTCAAGAAGATTAAGCACCAATATCCGCATTGCTGGAGATGTCACAAGCCTGTCATCTTCCGTGCAACATCACAGTGGTTCTGCTCTGTTGACGATTTCAAGGATGCCGCAGTTAAGGCTGCCGAAGATGTAAAATGGTATCCTGAATGGGGTAAGGACAGACTTCAGTCAATGATAGTTGAGCGTGCAGACTGGTGCATTTCCCGTCAGAGAAAATGGGGCGTTCCTATCCCTGTTATGTACTGCAAGGATTGCGGCAAGGAAATCATCGATGAGGGTATTATGAACAAGGTATCCGACATTTTCGGTGAAGAAGGTTCAGACGCTTGGTTTGCTCATGATGCCGAATACTTCCTCCCTGAAGGCTTCAAGTGCCCTCATTGCGGCAAGGCTAACGGCTTTGAAAAAGAAAAGGACATCATGGATGTTTGGTTTGATTCGGGTTCATCACACGCCGCTGTTTGCAAAAAAAGAGATTATCTCAAGTGGCCGGCTGATGTTTATCTTGAGGGTGCAGACCAGTACCGTGGTTGGTTCCAATCATCACTTCTTACATCTGTTGCAGGCGGCAACGGTGCTCCTTATAAGCAAATTATCACTCACGGTTGGACAGTAGACGGTGAGGGCAGAAAGATGTCTAAGTCACTCGGCAACGGTATCGCTCCGCAAGAGGTTATCGACAAGTACGGCGCAGATATTCTTCGCTTGTGGGTTGCTTCTGCCGATTACCATGCAGATATCCGTATCAGCCCTGAAATCTTGAAGCAAATTTCGGATAACTATCGTAAAATCAGAAACACTGCAAGATATTGCCTCGGCAACCTTTACGACTTCAATCCTGATACCGATATGGTTGCAAATGAGGATTTGGAAGAACTTGATAAGTACGCTTTGATGAAACTTGACGAAGTTCTCAAAACAGCTCATCAGGGTTACAACGAATATGAATATCACACAACAGCACATGCACTTCACAATTTCTGTGTTGTTGATATGTCAAACTTCTACTTTGATGTTCTTAAGGACAGACTTTATACTTCTGCTCCTCAGTCAAAGACAAGAAGAGCCGCTCAAACAGTTCTTTACAAGGTGCTTGACGCTCTTTGCCTTATCCTCACTCCTATTCTTGCATTCACCTGTGATGAAATCTGGAAGGCTATGCCTCACGATTCTTCAAGAAATGTTGAGTCACCGCTTTTCAATGATATTCCGCAGGGCAATTATATTGATGCTGATGAAGCCTTTATCGAAAAGTGGGATAAGATTCACGAAATCAGAACCGATGTTCAAAAGGCTCTTGAACTTGCCCGTAACGAAAAGGTAATCGGTAAGCCGCTTGAAGCAAAGGTAATCCTTCATGCAGACGGCGACCTTGCAGACTTCCTCAATGCAGAACTTGAAGCATTGCCTGAAATTTTCATCACTTCCGCTGTTGAAGTTGCAGACGGTGAGGGTGCTGTAAAGGGTGATGTTGCCGGTCTTTCCGTAACAATCGCAAAGGCAGACGGCGAAAAGTGTGAGCGTTGCTGGAAGTTCTCCGACACAGTCGGTCAGGACGCAGAGCACCCAACACTTTGTGCACATTGTGCTCAAACAATGAAAGAACTTTAATAAGTTAAAATTTGTAGGGGAGGGGCTTGCCCCTCCCGTATCATAAGGATATATATGAAGCATACAAAAAAACACATTTCCTGCTCGATAATGATTATTCTTATCGTTGCATTTGACCAAATAACTAAATATTTTGCTTCATTAAAGCTTGCCGACGGAAGCGTTGCAAAGTTCATTCCCGGTATTGTGCAGTTCAAATATGCCGAAAACACGGGTATGGCTTTTTCAATGCTAAGCGGTGCAAGGTGGGTGTTTATCGCCTTGACCGTTGTTGTATGCGTCGGCGTTTTTTACTATTTGTTTTCAAACAGGTGCAAAAGCCTGTGGCTGTATTGGAGTCTCGGCGTGATTTTGTCGGGCGGTATAGGCAACCTTATAGACCGTATAAGATTTGGTTATGTTGTTGATTTTATCGAACCTACATTTGTTAATTTTGCTATATTCAACATTGCTGATTGTGCCGTAACCTGCGGTGCCGTTGTGCTTGTGGGTTACTTGCTTTATGACGCATTTAAGGATGTAAAAAAGCCAAAGGAGAACTCCGATGGCTGAAAATTACAGTTTTGTATGCCCGTCAAACGGAATACGAATAGATAAGTTTTTAACAGAAAACATTGAGGATATCACTCGCTCCGCCGTGCAGAAAATCATTGAGGAAAACAATGTTGTTGTAAACGGCAGGGCGGTTGCAAAAAACTACAAATGCAAGGCAGGGGACAGCGTTGATGTTACCGTTCCTGATGCCAAACCGCTTGAGGCGGTTGCACAGAATATCGATATAGAAATTGTATACGAGGATGAGTATCTGCTTGTGGTTAATAAGCCTAAAGGTATGGTTGTTCATCCGGCAAACGGTAATCCCGACGGTACACTTGTTAATGCTCTGCTTTATCATTGCGGCGACAGCTTATCGGGTATTAACGGCGTTATAAGACCGGGGATTGTGCACAGAATAGACAAGGATACATCGGGTCTTTTGATAGTTGCCAAAACGGACAAGGCACATATCGGTCTTGCCGAACAAATTAAAGAACACAGTTTTTCCCGTGCGTATGAGGCTGTGGTTTACGGTAATATCAAAGAGGACAGCGGCACGATTTGTCAGCCGATAGGCAGGGACAGTAAGGATAGAAAAAAGATGGCTGTCACTATGAAAAATTCAAAGCCTGCCACCACGCATTTTGAGGTTATCAAAAGATACGGCGAGTTTACTCATGTAAGATGTATACTTGAAACGGGACGCACTCATCAAATCAGAGTGCATATGGCGTATATAGGTCATCCCGTTGCAGGCGACCCTGTTTACGGTCCAAAAAAGGTTATTACAAGCCTAAACGGTCAGTGCCTGCATGCAAAGCATATCGGTTTTGTTCATCCTATAACAAACGAGTATTTGGAATTTGAAAGCGAATTACCGGAATATTTTACTTCGTTTTTGAATTTGTTGGAGAGAAAATATGGAGAAAACATTTGAAAATTGGTTGGTTGTGTCCGATATAGACGGAACCCTTAATAATAAATTGCGTAAGCTCCCAAAGCGTAATTATAACGCTATCAAGGAATTTACCGACCGAGGCGGAAACTTTACTCTTGCTTCGGGCAGGCTTCAGTCGAGCCTTGAACGCAATTATAATCGCATCACTGCAAATCAACCGGCGATTGTGCTAAACGGCGCAGGCTTGTACGATTATCGCAAGCAGGAAATGATGTGGCGTTCTACGATAGGTGAAAAAGGCAGAGAGTTCGTTAAGTATATCAGCGAAGAATTTGATGAAATTTTCAAGAGCGTTGACATCGGCGTTTATTTTGACGATTATGTTTATATTGTAAAAAACGGCTTGCTTTCAAACTTTACTATGTGTGCCGACAAGGCAAAGTATGAGATTGTAAAGAGTGTTGACGATGTGCCGCAGGAAGGCTGGATGAAGGTTATATTTTGGTCCAATCCTTTTACTATCGAAAAACTGCGTAAGGTTATTTCACGGCTTGAAAATCCCGATGCAAACTTTATGTCGTCGTCAATTCTCACACTTGAAATGCTCCAAAAGGACACTCACAAGGGCGTCGGAATTATGAAACTTGCCGATATGCTCGGAATAGAAAAAAGTCATGTTGCCGCAATCGGCGATTATTATAACGATTGGGATATGCTCAAAACAGTCGGTTTGCCGGCATGTGCAGGTCAGGCACCAAGCTCAATACACAAGATTTGCAAGTTTGAAGCATGTCATTGCAACAAAGGTTGTGTTGCCGATTTGCTCGAATATATCATGAGCGGTAAAGCCGATGAGGACATTGCAAACGGAAAAATTTAATAAATAGCAAGGGACAGATTTATCTGTCACAAAATAAATAAAACCGACAAATACCGTTAAGTACTTGTCGGTTTTTGTTGTATCAATCAAACATTAATTTCAACATCAACACCGAGTAAATCCTTGTTTTCTTCAAGAATAGGATTGATAACTTCGTTTAGGAAGTCTGCTGTTTGCTCAGGTGCTCTGCCTACAAAGTTTGCAGGTTTCAAAATTGCAAGAATTTCTTCCTTAGTAGTCATAAATGCAGGGTCAGCCGCAATTCTGTCCACAAGGTCGTTTTTGCCGCCTTCAACCTTAACAACAGCACCGGCTGCCATTGAGTGTTGACGGATTTTCTCGTGGAGTTCCTGTCTGTCGCCACCCTTTTTAACAGCGTCCATCATAATGTTTTCTGTTGCCATAAACGGAAGTTCGCTCATAAGTCTTGATTCAATAACCTTTGGATAAACAACAAGACCGCTTGTAACATTGATGTAAAGGTCAAGTATTCCGTCAATAGCAAGGAAGGCTTCGGCAACGCTTACACGCTTGTTTGCACTGTCGTCAAGTGTTCTTTCAAACCATTGCGCAGAAGCTGTCCAAGCAGGGTTGAGTGCGTCAATCATAACATATCTTGAAAGAGATGCAATTCTTTCGCTTCTCATAGGGTTTCTCTTGTAAGCCATAGCGGATGAACCGATTTGGTTCTTTTCAAACGGTTCTTCGATTTCTTTAAGATTTTGAAGGAGTCTGAGGTCGTTTGAGAATTTGCAACAACTTTGTGCAATGAGTGCAAGGCAGTTGCAAACAATGGTGTCAAGCTTTCTTGCATAAGTTTGTCCGCTTACAGGGAAGCAAGCCTTGAAACCCATTTTTTCGGCAATTTTTCTGTCAAGCTCTTTGCACTTCTCGTGGTCGCCGTCAAAGAGTTCAAGGAAACTTGCCTGGGTTCCAGTTGTGCCCTTTGAGCCAAGAAGCATAAGGGTGTCAAGTACATGGTCAATCTCGTTGAGGTCCATAACCAAATCCATAAGCCAAAGAGTTGCTCTTTTGCCCACTGTTGTAGGCTGAGCCGGCTGGAAGTGGGTAAAGCCGAGGCATGGCATATCCTTGTATTCGTCTGCAAATTTGGCAACTGACGCAATGGCGTTTACAATTTTTTTCTTAACCAAATTGAGTGCCTCACGCATGGTGATAACATCTGTGTTGTCGCCTACATAGCAAGAGGTTGCACCAAGGTGGATAATTCCTTTTGCCTTAGGGCATTGCTCGCCGTAAGCGTGCACATGGCTCATAACATCGTGACGGAATTTCTTCTCGTATTCCTCTGCAACTTCGTAGTTTATGTCGTCTGCGTGAGCCTTTAATTCGTCAATCTGTTCCTGTGTTACATTGAGACCGAGCTCGTGCTCTGCTTCGGCAAGGGCAATCCATAGCTTTCTCCATGTTTTGAACTTAAAGTCCGGAGAATATATGTATTGCATTTCCTTGCTTGCGTAACGGGCATTAAACGGGGAATTGTATGTGTTGTGTTCCATTAGTTAAGTCCTACTCTTTTCATCATTTCTTCGTATGCTTCTTCTACGCCGCCAAGGTCACGACGGAATCTGTCCTTGTCGAGTTTTTCGTGAGTCTTGATGTCCCAAAAACGGCAGGTGTCAGGGCTGATTTCGTCTGCAAGAACGATTGTGCCGTCTGCTGTCTTACCGAATTCAAGCTTGAAGTCGATAAGCTCAACGCCGATTGATGCAAAATATTCCTTGAGTACATCGTTAACCTTGAATGCCATTTTCTTGATAGTTTCAACATCTTCTTTGGTTGCAAAACCGCATGATACAGCATGGTAGCCGTTGATGAGCGGATCGCCGAGTTCGTCATCTTTGTATGAAAATTCGATTGAAGGGCAAACAAAATCCATGCCTTCTTCAAGACCGAGTCTTTTGCAGATAGAACCTGCGGCTCTGTTACGGATAATAACTTCAAGAGGAACAATCTTTACCTTTTTAACTGCTGTTTCTCTGTCTGATAATTCCTCAACAAAGTGGGTTGGAATGCCGTGCTTTTCAAGGAGCTGCATAAGGTAGTTGCTCATCTTGTTGTTTACAACACCCTTGCCGACGATTGTGCCTTTTTTGATTCCGTTAAAAGCTGTTGCGTCGTCCTTGTAGTCAACGATAACGATGTTATCATCGTCTGTTGCCCAAACCTTTTTTGCCTTGCCCTCATAGAGCTGCTCTGTTTTAGTCATAATGTTATCCTCCTGAATAAATATGTTTTAAATGAAATATATTTTAATTATTTTTTGTATATTTTAATTATTTTTTGTATGCCTTTTTGATTCTTTCGACAGCTTCAACAGTCTTTTCTGCGTTGCCGAATGCTGTCAGTCTGAAGTAGCCTTCGCCTGCAGGACCGAAGCCTGAACCCGGAGTACCTACAACCTGGCACTTTTCAAGGAGTTCATCAAAGAATTCCCAGCTTGTGTAACCTTGCGGAACTCTGAGCCAAACGTATGGTGAGTTAATGCCGCCGTAACATTCAAAGCCTGCATCCTTAAGGCCCTCAAAGATAACTTTAGCATTCTTTTGATAGTAAGCAAGTGTTTCTTTGATTTGCTTCTTGCCCTCTTCCGAGTAAATAGCTTCTGCCGCTCTCTGTGTGATGTATGACACGCCGTTGAATTTTGTAGCCTGGCGTCTTGCCCAAAGAGGATTGAGTGATGTGCCTTCAAACACAAGGTCCTTAGGAACTACGGTGTAGCCGCATCTCATACCTGTAAAGCCGGCGGTTTTTGAGAAAGAACGAAGCTCGATAGCGCACTTCTTTGCACCCTCGATTTCGTAAATTGACTTTGGAATGTTTTCTTCAACAATAAAGCTTTCGTAAGCCGAGTCAAAGAGAATGAGTGACTTGTGTTCAAGCGCATAGTCAACCCACTTTTTGAGTTGTTCCTTTGTTGCTACCATACCTGTTGGGTTGTTAGGGAAGCAAAGGTAAATTACATCAGGAACTTCAGACGGAAGATCAGGTGTAAAGTTGTTTTCTGCCGTGCAAGGCATATAGATGATGTTGCTCCAAAGACCGTTTTCGTCCTTGTCGCCGCTTCTGCCTGCCATAACATTTGTGTCAATATATACCGGATAAACAGGGTCACAGATGGCAACTTTGTTGTCTACCGAAAAAATGTCGCCGATGTTGCCGCAGTCACTCTTCGCACCGTCGGACAAAAAGATTTCGTCTTTTGCAATGTCAATGCCTCTGTCTGCGTAATCGTTCTTTTGAATAGCGTCAAGAATAAAATCATAGCCGTATTCAGGCGGGTAACCTCTGAATGTTGCTTCGTCTGCCATTTCCTCAACTGCCTTGTGCATTGCATCAATAACAGCCGGAGCAAGCGGCTTTGTAACATCGCCGATTGAAAGACGGATAACATCTGCATCCGGGTGAGCTGCTTGGTATGCTCTTTGCTTCTTTGCAACCGTTGAGAAAAGGTAACTTGACTCAATTTTTAAAAAGTTGTCGTTAATTTTCATATTTTTAAACCTCCGTTAAATTACTTATATTTCAACCGTACCGGTAAAAGCATATTCTGCCGGTCCGGTCATAATAACACTGTCATTTTCGTTGCCGCTCCACTCAATGAGCAAATCTCCGCCGAGAAGATGAACGGTAACTTTGTTGTCGCAGTAGCCGTTGAGAATTGCTGAAACAGCGGTTGCACAAGCACCCGTGCCGCATGCAAGAGTTTCTCCTGCGCCACGCTCGTAAACACGCATTTCAATATTGCTTCTGTCAATAATCTTTGCAAATTCGGCATTTACTCTGTCGGGAAACAGGTTCGTGTCTTGCTCTGCAATACTGCCGTATTTGTTCAAATCAAAATCTGTCGGATGCTCGTCAATAAACATAACCGCATGAGGGTTGCCCATTGAAACGCAGGTCATATTGAACTCTCTGTCAGCGAATGTGACAGGCTGATTAACGCATTTCTCACCGTTAAAGTTAACGGGTATGTCGCTTGCCTTGAGTATCGGTTTGCCCATATCAACTCTCGCCGACACAGCTTTGCCGTCAATAACATTCACCTTGATGTGCTTGATTGCACTCATAGATTCGATTGTGAATTCTTTTTCGTTGTTTGTATATCCCTCGTCAAAAAGGTATTTTGCAACACAGCGAATACCGTTGCCGCACATTGCACCTCGTGAGCCGTCAGCGTTGTACATCACCATTTCGTAATCGGCTTTTGTACCTTTTTTGATGATGATGAGCCCGTCACCGCCGACACTGAAGTGTCTGTCCGACAGCTTTTTTGCCGCTGCACTTTCATCGGGTATCTGATATTTCATTCCGTCAACATAGATGTAGTCGTTGCCGGCACCGTGCATTTTTATAAAATTCAGTTTCATTGTATCACCTATTCAAATCTTGCAATGATGTCTTTTGCAACATCAACCATTTTCATACCGCTTTTCATACTTTCGCCTTGCAAAAATTTGTGCGCTTGCATTTCGGTCATTGAATTGATGTTCATCAATATGGCTTTTGCGTTTGAAATGTATTCGCTGTCGTTAAGATTTCTGTCGGTAAAAGAACTTTCGGTTGTAACAAGAATTTCAACCGTCCTTAAAAAATCATCCTTATCAAGCGGCAGGGGAAGACAGATCAGGTTGCCCATGTAATCTTCTTTTCCGCTTTTTGACAGAGCGATTACATCAAAGCCGGATGGCAATCTTTCCGCCATAACCGCCGCACCCATATCACGCAAAATAGATGCACAGATTATAACGCCGCTACGCATATCTGCCGCAATACCAAGGGCACTTGCACCCGTGGCACAGATGTGCGATACATAAAGACCGTCTTGTTCAAGGACGCTTTTTAATTGCAAAGCCGTGTTCCTGTTAGGGTATGCAACAATGATGTTTTTCATAGCCTGTTCTCCACCCCAAATATGTTAGTCCTTAAATATATATGTTTGTTATTTTAAAAATATAAAATATTATAACATATTATAATGAAATGTGGCAATAGAAAATACACTATAATTTTATAAAAATTTTGTTACTTTTACCGAGTAATACATTTTTTGTGCGTATTTGACAAAGTGCACAGATTTTATAAATATTTTACATTTTCTTGTAACAAAATAACCAAATAACTCTTGAAAACTGTTTGTAATAGTGTTATTATTATTTTATAGAATATTCAAAGTAGGGAAAGTGTACCCTTTTTGTTGTTTAGTAATTGTTAACGAAAGGATTTTCTATGAAAAAAATGAAAGAAGAATACCAACTTCCCGTGTATCTTTTTCATGACGGAACCAACTATAAGGCATACGAGTTTTTCGGCAATCACCGTATTGACGGCGACAAAGTGGCTTTCAGAGTTTGGGCACCTAATGCTCAAGGCGTGTCTGTTGTGGGAGATTTCAATTCTTGGGACGAAAGTGCAAACAAATGCGTTGCCGTTTCTCCGGGAATTTGGGAAGTGATTATAGATGATGTAAAGGTTTATGACTGCTATAAATATGCAATCAAAACCAACACGGGTGCAACACTTCTCAAGGCAGACCCGTATGCGGTGCATCAGGAAACACGACCGGGCACAGGCTCTAAGGTTTACGAACTCAAAGATTACAAATGGAAAGATTCCAAATGGCAGCTTGACAAAAGCCGACAGAATATTTTGGAAAAGCCTGTTAATATCTACGAGGTTCATATAGGCTCGTGGAAAATGCACGATGACGGCAACTTTTTAACATATCGTGAACTTGCCGAGCAGCTTGTTCCTTATGTAAAGGATATGGGTTACACTCACATTGAGATGCTCCCGATTATGGAATATCCGTTTGACGGCTCGTGGGGTTATCAGGTTACAGGTTATTTTGCCGCAACCTCACGCTATGGACTTCCTGAGGATTTGAAGTATTTTGTGGATACCTGCCACAAGGAGGGAATAGGCGTTATTCTCGACTGGGTGCCTGCTCACTTTCCAAAAGATGCCTTTGGACTGTATGAATTTGATGGCACTTGCTGTTACGAATACAGCGATATGAAAAAAGGCGAGCATAAGGAATGGGGCACAAGAGTGTTCGATTATGCCAAAAAAGAGGTTAAGTCGTTCCTTATTTCATCAGCAAACTATTGGATTGAGGAGTTTCATTTTGACGGTCTTCGTGTAGATGCCGTTGCGTCAATGCTTTATCTTGATTATTGCAGAAAAGATGGCGAGTGGACTCCTAACAAAAACGGCGGAAGAGAAAATCTTGAAGCGGTTGATTTCTTCCGTCAGCTCAATTCAACTATTCTCACCAATCATCCGGGCTCAATGATGATAGCAGAGGAAAGCACCGCTTGGCCAATGATTACTATGCCTCCGTCAGAGGGCGGACTTGGATTCAATTTCAAGTGGAATATGGGCTGGATGAACGATATGCTTCGCTATACATCGCTTGACCCGTTTTTCAGAAAAGGCAATCATAATTGCATTACATTCAGCTTTTTCTATGCGTTCAGTGAAAATTTTGTTTTGCCTGTATCTCACGATGAGGTTGTTCACGGCAAGGCAAGTTTGCTTAACAAGATGCCGGGCGATTATGATATGAAGTTTGACGGCTTGAGGCTGTTCCTTGCATATATGATGGCTCATCCGGGCAAAAAGCTTCTCTTTATGGGCAGTGAGTTCGGTCAGTTCATCGAGTGGAACTATAAGCAGGGACTTGATTGGCTTCTTCTTGATTATGACAAACACAGACAAACTTTGGAATTTTCAAGAGAACTTAACAAGTTCTACAAGGAACACAGCGAACTTTGGGAAATTGATTACAGTTGGGACGGCTTTCAGTGGATTTCTTCCGAGGATAATTGCAACAGTGTAATTGCCTTTAGAAGAATGAATAAAAAAGGCGAGGAAATTATCGCCGTATTCAACTGGACTCCAAACAGTTTTGATTCATACCGTATCGGCGTTCCTAAGAACGGAACCTATAAGGTTGTGTTTGACACCTCGCTTGAAAAATTCGGCGGTGACAAGCACAGAATGTCCGGCTCGTATAAGTCTAAAAAGGGCAGTATCCATGGCTACGAGCAGCATATTGATTTGAAACTTCACGGTCTGTCGGCAATGTTTCTTAAAAAAACCGCTGACAAACAGCTTGCAAAAAAGGATAAACCTGTAAAGGCTGAAAAGGAAGTTGCAAAGCCTGTAAAACAGCAGGCAGTTAAAATTGAAGTGAAAGAGGAGAAGCCTGTGCAGGAAAAGTCAAAGCAGACAGCACCTGCAAAAGTTTCCAAAACAAACAGTAAAAAGAAAAAGAGATAATATAGGAGGATTTACAGTATGTCAAAAACAGAAGTTGTTGCTATGCTTCTTGCCGGCGGGCAGGGCAGTCGTTTAGGCGTTCTTACCAAAAGCGTGGCAAAGCCTGCTGTTCCGTACGGCGGTAATTATCGAATCATTGATTTTCCGCTTTCAAACTGCGTAAACAGCGGTATTTATACGGTTGGTGTTCTCACACAGTATCAACCGCTTGTGCTCAATGATTATTTGGGCAACGGTCATCCGTGGGATTTGGACAGACTCAACGGCGGAGTGCACATTTTGTCACCGTATGAGGCTATCGGCGGTGCTTCTTGGTACAAGGGCACAGCAAATGCTATTTATCAAAACATCAATTTTATCGAGAAGTATGACCCTAAGTATGTGGTTGTTCTTTCGGGCGACCATATTTATAAGATGGATTATTCAAAGATGATTGAGTTCCACAAAAAGAACAATGCCGATTGCACAATCGCAGTTCTTGAAGTTCCGTGGGAAGAGGCTTCTCGCTTCGGTATTCTCGCAACAGACGATAACGACCAAATCTATGAATTTGCCGAAAAGCCTGCCGAGCCAAAGTCAAATAAGGCTTCTATGGGTGTTTATGTATTCTCATGGGATAAACTCAGAAAGTATCTTTGTGAGGACGAAGCCGATGAAAATTCATCAAACGACTTCGGTAAAAATATCATTCCTAATATGCTTGCAGACGGTCAGCGTATGTTTGCTTATCCGTTCAAGGGCTATTGGAAAGATGTTGGCACAATTGATTCTCTTTGGGAGGCAAATCTCGACATTATCAATCCGAATGTTGACCTTGACCTTTCCGATACATCTTGGAGAATTTACAGCAGAACTCCTGACGCACCGCCTCATTACATAGGCAAAAATGCAACTATCGAAAATTCTTCGATTTCCGAGGGTTGCGATATTGACGGCACGGTTGAATACTCGGTTGTTTCATCAAAGGTAACTGTTGAGGAAGATGCAGAGGTTAGATTTTCCGTTATTATGCCGGGCGCAATAATCAAAAAAGGTGCAAAGGTATATTATTCAATTGTAGCCGAAGATGCAGTTATTGAGGAAGATGCACAGGTTGGTGCAATTCCTGAAAATTTGGAAGACCCGTCTACTTGGGGCGTTGCAGTTGTTGGTTCAAATGCCAAAATTACCAAGGGCAAAAAGGTTGAACCAAAAGATATGATTCCGTCAGGGGAGGAGGTATAAGTATGAACGGAAAAAATGTACTCGGTATGATTTTTGCAAATATTCACGAAGAAACTCTTGAATCGCTCACAGAGTTGAGAACAATGGGTTCTGTTCCGTTTTGTGCAAGATACCGCCTTATTGATTTCCCGCTTTCCAATATGGTAGAAAGCTCGGTTACAAATGTAGGCGTTGTAACAAACGCAAACTTTAATTCCCTCATGGACCATGTAGGCACAGGCAAGCCTTGGGATTTGTCACGCAAAACAGATGGTTTGCATATTCTTCCGCCGTATTCAAGCAATTCCGTTACCATGTGGGGCAACAGAATTGACGCTATTTACGGTAATATGGGCTTTCTTGACCATTCAACACAGGAATATGTGTTGATGTCGGATTGCTATAATCTCTTGAATATCGACTTGTCCAAGGTGTTTGATGCGCACGAAAAGTCCGAAGCAGATATTACAATCGTTGGCGTTAAGGCTAAAAAGCCTGTTTCATTCAGCAATGTTCTTGTTTTTGACAAGGTTGCGGATGACGGCAGAATTTTGGAGGCTTCTATCGACCCTGATGTTGAAACTGCTTTTTATTCTACAAATGTTGTGCTCATCAAAAAGTATTTACTTGAGGAATTGGTGACCGCCGCTCATTCAAAGAACAAGATTTCGTTCCAACGCAATATTCTTCTTGAGAGCATTAAGAGCAAAAAAGTTTATTCTTATGATGCAACAGATTGCTTTGTCGGCACTATCGACAGTGTTCAAAGCTATTATGATGTTTCAATGAGTATTCTTGACAGAGAGAATAAGAAAAAGCTTTTTGCAAAAGAACGCCCTATTTATACAAAAGAGCGTGACGATATGCCAACCCTTTACGGTATGGAGGCAGATGTCAAGAATTCTCTTGTTGCCGACGGTTGCGTTGTTAAGGGTACGGTTGAAAATTGTATTCTCTTCAAGGGTGTAAAAATTAAAGAGGGTGCTGTGGTTAAGAATTCTATTCTTATGCAGGACACCGTTATTGGCGAAAATGTAAAAATCAATTATGTAATTGCAGACAAGGATTGCAATATTAAGTCCGATGTTGAGCTTTCCGGTGCGGCTAATTATCCGGTTTGCATTTCAAAGGGTACAAAGATTTAGGGGGTATACAAATGAAGGTTTTATATGTTGCATCTGAAGCATTGCCTTTTATGGCTTCCGGAGGATTGGGAGATGTTGCAGGCTCGCTGCCTGTTGCACTTCGCAAGCGTCTTATCGGTTGCCGTGTTGTAATGCCTCTTTATGATTCAATCAAGCAGGAATATAAGGATAAAATGAAGTTTATTACATCGATTTCCGTTCCTGTTTCGTGGCGTAGACAGTATTGCGGTATTTTTGAAGCAAAGCATAACGGAGTAATTTATTACTTCCTTGACAATCAGTATTATTTTAAGCGTGACGGAATTTACGGTCACTATGACGATGCGGAAAGATTCGCTTTCTTCTCAAGAGCCGTTCTTGAGATTATTCCTCACATTGATTGGAAGCCGGATATTATTCATTGCAACGATTGGCAGTCGGCTCTCACACCGCTTTATTATTCTTGCTATTATGCAAATCAAATGGGATATGAAAACATCAAAACTGTTTTCACAATCCATAACATTCAGTATCAGGGCAAGTACGGCGATGAGCTTCTCAACGATGTTTTGGGCATTGCACCTGAATATAACAATCTTATTTTGTACGATGGACTTGTTAACTTTATGAAAGCAGGTATCGAGTGTGCAAATAAGGTGACAACTGTTTCTCCGACCTATGCAAAGGAAATTCTTGACCCGTGGTATTCATACGGTCTTGACCCGATTCTTAATCAGCGTAGCTGGAAACTCTGCGGTATTCTCAACGGTATCGACACCGAAAATTATAACCCTGAAACCGACCCTAACATTGTTGCAAACTACAATGCCGAAAATTGGAAAAAGGGCAAGGCAGAGTGCAAAAAGGCTCTTCAGGAGCAGATGGGTCTTGCTGTCAGAGATGATGTGCCGGTTATCGGTATCGTATCCCGTCTTGTCGGCCACAAGGGACTTGACCTTATTCGTGAGGTTATGGAAAAGAGCCTTTGGGAGCGTGACATTCAGTATGTTGTTCTCGGTTCGGGCGAATGGCAGTACGAGAGTTTCTTCAGAGAACTCCACGACAAGTATCCTGACAAAGTCGGCGTAACAATTGGATTTATTCCTGACCTTGCACGCAAGATTTATGCAGGTGCAGACTTGTTCCTTATGCCGAGCAAGAGCGAGCCTTGCGGTCTTTCGCAGATGGTTGCACTTCGCTACGGCACTGTGCCTATCGTTCGTGAAACGGGCGGTCTTAAGGACTCAATCACCGATTCGGGTGACGGCGAGGGCAATGGATTTACTTTCCAAACATATGATGCATACGATATGCTCGGTGCAATCTACCGTGGCGTAGAGGCTTATAACAATAAGGATTATTGGCCAACTCTTGTTGAGCGTGCACTCAACTGTGATATGTCTTGGGGCAAATCCGCAAACGAGTACATCAAGATGTACAAATCACTTCTTAAAGATTAAGACAAACAAAATAAAAGTGCGTTGGTATTGTGAAGTACCAATGCACTTTTTTATATGCAGATATATAAGAATTATTTTTTTAATGCTGGAATGAACAGCTCGATTTCTTGAACTTTACTGTTTGTAAGGCTTGCTTTGATGTAATATATTGGTTGATAATAATTTTTAGAATCACTTAGATATGTTAATTCTATACTGTTAATTTGAATAGTACTGTTTTCAAAATCAAATTCACCCGAGCAGAATTTGCCCTGCTTAATCAAATTTATAACTTCTTTTTTGCTCATAATGCTTTCGGTAGCACATTTGTCCAAATCAACCATATTGTTGTCAATTTGACCTAAAACATCACCATTAAACAAATAGCAGTAAATTGTGCCGTTACAAAATGATTTGTCGTTTTCGCTGACTGTATGGCTGAATTCATAGTATGAATTTTCATTTACGGTAAGTTCGGAATTAACAGGCGGAAATACGGAATATTCTTTAAGTATATTTCTGATTTCATCTTCCGTGTATGATGTGTCGGGCACTTCGTTTGTGTATACTTGAAAAAGATCTTCGTTTTGAAAATTGTAAGTTCCATTTGTTAAATCCATTGAAAAATGATATTTGCCGTCTACGGAATTAAGTTTAAGCGTATCATTTTCTATTACATATGATTTGTAATCAACCTCAATGTTGCTTTTTTGAAAATAGCATTTAGCTTGTTTTATTGCATCGCTAATTGTATATTCTTTTGCACGGTATATATTTTTCGTTGTGCTCTTATCCGAAATTGCCGTGTCACAAATGATTTTTGTGTTTTTCATATTGTGCTTTTCGTAATCGGAAACATACAAATTGCCATAAGGTTGAATTCGATATGTGGCATATATGCTTGAAAATGTTCCTATTACAATCAAAAACGGCAAAAGGCAGATGATTACTTTTTTAGGAGTTACGGCTTTATTTTTTATTGCGGAAAAAAGCCGGTATACACAATATCCTAATATAACGCCAACCGTGTTGTTCAGTACATCGTCAAATTCAAAAATACCGATTTTGAAAATATATTGTATAGCTTCAATAATAAGTGAGGAAGCCGCACCTATAGGTATAACAAAATACGGCTTGTCTGTCTTTTTGCTCAAAAGTGGAAGCAGTATACCGAACGGAACAAAAAGCAGGATATTTAAAACAATGTTTCGCCAAGCCTGTGCCGAGCAGGTATACCATGCCGATTTATAGCTTGAAAACAGGTTCTGAACACTGTAATTTGTAACATTGTTTCGGTTCATAAATACCGCACAAAAAACCACAAGCAGATAGAATAAACCGATAATAGCAAGCAATATGTTCTTTTTGTTGAGCTTTTTATCACCGTGCATTAGCCTTTTGTAAATTACAAAATAGCCAAATAAAAATAGTATTGTCAAGCATAGTACAACAATAATTGCAAAAACGGAATATCTTTTCAGTAAATCTAATATTATATCAAATCTCATAATTATAAATGTTGAATTTGTTTGTTAGAGTTTTTTACAAAATGTTATTTTTATTACGCTTATCTTTGACCTTTTTGATAATTTTACTTATCAACAAAACTATTGCATTAAAAACTAACCAAACAAAAACTATGATTTCAATAAACATTCTCAGCGGTACAGCTGTCAGCATATCATTGTAGGTCAGGCAAATATAAACTATGTACCCAACAGCGATAATACTGCTTATTATGATTAAAGCGTATTTGATGGCTTTTGGCATTGGAATCACATCCTAAAAATAATTTTGTTTATAGTTCTTTTTCGTATTCTAAAACATTTGTCGTTTCGTCGTCTGCGATATAATCGGTCAGCACAATAAACTTTAACGCTTTTTTCTCGCAATCATAGTAATATCTGTATTCTTGATTTGAAACTCTAACGGCTCCGATTTTTTTAGCTTTTTCTCTTTGCTTTTTCAAAATTTTTTCCGTATCTTTTTTTGAAAGCTTTTTGCTGGCGTTCAGCTTCTTGCCACTTTTGAAATCGGGGTAATGATTGTCAGCAATTTGTGTCAAAATTCCATTTTCAACAAAAGCGGTGTAGCAAGAACTTGTTTCAATATCACCATACATCTCAATTATGTCAATTGTGTAATCATTTTGGTCGGTGGTTTGGTGACAGACTGTTTTAACGCTGTTTTTGTCAAATTCTTTATTGTTTTCGTATATAACATCTAATATGGCGGATGTATCTACTTCACCGTTATTGATTACTTTGATATCGGCAACGGTAATGTACTTTGGCTCTTTTGCATCATTGCTGTTTTTTGAAGTTTGCACAGCTAAAATTGCCACCAAAGCAATAATCAATATGACTGCCGATAACAGTATGATTTTGAAAGTTTTTGATTTCTTGTTCATCCCTTTGTTTCCGTTTATGTATTCAATAAACATCCTTAACTGTAATTACCTTTGAGTTGATTGTCAAAGTGTTTTATGATTTGTTTGCAACGAGGTTGTATGATAAGCGTTTATTCGATTATGTTTTTGATGTACGCATCAATTACATCTGTGGCGTTGTCAATTCCGATTTTGCTTGAATTAACAATCAAATCGTAATGCCTTGAATCGCCCCATTTTTCTTTTGAATAGTAGTTGTGATAGTTGCGTCTTATTCTGTTACGCTTTTCAATAAGTGCTTCCGCTTCGTCATAGCCAAGCTTTTCGATTGAAGCGATACGCTTGATTTTTGCGTCCTTTTCACCGGTTACAAAAATCTTGACAAGCCCGCTGTTTTCACGCAAAACATAGCTTGCACATCTGCCGAGAACAACAAACGATTCGCCGGAATTTGCACGCTCCTTGAGGTAGTCAAACTGCATTTGTGCAACCGTGTCCTCAGGCGAATTTGAAAATCCGTCAACCGAGCGAGAAAGCCAAATGTTTCTTGCCTTTTCATCGTATTTTTTTAGTTCGTCAAGATTAAGGTCTTTTTCTTTTGCAACCAAGTCCAAAAGGTTTTTTCCGTAAAGATTTACATTGTATCTTTTTGCCAATTCTTCGGCAATTACACGACCGCCTGAGCCGTATTCACGACCGATTGAAATTATGAATTGCTTTGCCATAATAAATCCCCCTTAAAAATACCTGAGTTTAATAACTACCATAGCGATAATAAGAACGATAGCCGTAGCCGGTATTGCCGATTTGCAATATTTGCCCCAGCCTACAGGATGTCCTGCCTTTGAAACAACGGATGTGCCGACAACATTTGCCGATGCACCGATAGGTGTTGCACTGCCG
This sequence comes from uncultured Eubacterium sp., assembly GCA_900539325.1. Classification (GTDB taxonomy): domain Bacteria; phylum Bacillota; class Clostridia; order Oscillospirales; family Acutalibacteraceae; genus Eubacterium_R. The sequence continues at coordinate 24,775 of UQCC01000003.1, read as the reverse complement.
CCGATGTCTGTGCCGACAGAAAGTGAATATGCGAGGGTTGCAAGTTCTGCACCCGGAGTTGTAGCCGCAAGGCTCTTAATAACGGGAACCATAGTTGCAGCAAACGGAATGTTGTCAACAAACGCACTTGCAACAGCCGAAATCCACATAATGATGAGAACCATTGCAAAGAAGTTGCCGCCGCAGATTTTTTCAATAAAGTTTGCAATAAGCTTCAAAACGCCTGTTTGTTCAAGTCCGCCTACTACGATAAACAAGCCGATAAAGAACAAAAGTGTTTTGTAGTCAATCTTTTTCAAAATAAACTTGATGTGTTTAAACGAAGTGATGAGCGTAATTGCCGCAATAACCACGCCGATAAACGCAACGGTAAGTCCTGTTTGTGCATGCGTTACAAGGAGAACAATAGCAATAAGGAAAATGATTGTGCTTACAATAAAGTCCTTTTTGTTTTCAATAGCGTCTGCCGGGTTAGGAAAAGTTGCCGGGTCAACAGGTTCACCGTTTGCGGCAGAAAGCTCTTTCTTAAATGAAAAATAGAAGAAAATAACAATAAATACAAGTGAAATACCTGCGATAAGACCTGTGTTTGTAAGGAAATCGGCAAAGCTGTAGCCGAGTGCAGTACCGATGATGATGTTAGGCGGGTCACCGCACATTGTGGCGGAACCGCCGAGGTTTGCACAGAAAACTTCCGCAAGTACCATCGGAACCGGACTGAATTTGAGAAGCTGTGAAAGTTCTACTGTAACAGCCGCAAGGAAAAGAATTACGGTGATGCTGTCAATGAACATTGAAAGCACGGCACTCATAATCATAAATGTTACGAGTATCGGCATAACCTTGTACTTAACCGCTTTTGCGATTGTGAGGCAAAGCCAACGGAAAAATCCTGCTTTTGCCATGCCTTCAACCATTACCATCATACCTGCAATGAAAATGATTGTAGCCCAGTTAATGCCGCTCGAACTTTCGCCGCCTTGTGACGAAACATGCCAAAATTCAGGTGTGAATATGCTTTTGACATTGAGCGTTTCCATTATTGCACTCGGACTTTTCATACAAATTCCAAATACAATAACAATAGTTGCAAGTCCGCAACCCAATGTTACCCACTGGCGTGGAATTTTGTCCATAATAATAAGTGCAAACATAACCACAAATATTATTACGGCACAGATTTGTGCTGCCATATTATATAGCCCTCTTTTCTATGTATTTTCGTTTTTATTATATGCCTACTAATTTTAATTTTCAAGAGTAAATATAACATAAATATAATAAATATTTTTTACTTGAAAAATAAGAACTTATACTATATAATATTATAGCATAAAATAATCAATTAACATATCAAATACTTTTTCGGAGAAGAATAATGATAGAATTTGAAGAATTGAACCAAAGACTTATGCAGTCCGAGGAACCAATAAACAATTTAAAAGAAGCACTTGATATAGATAATGTCAAGGTGCAGATTGCCGAACTTGAAAAGCAAAGTGCCGCTCCCGATTTTTGGGACGATATGGAAAACAGTCAAAAGACTATGCAAAAAATCGGCTCTTTAAAAGCCAAGGTTGCGTCATACGAAAATCTTAAAAATGATTTTGACGACGCACAGGTTATGATTGAGCTTGCCAATGAGGAAGAAGACGAAAGCCTTGTTGAGGATTGCACAAAGTCTGTTGACGATATTGAAAAAAGAATTGAAAAATTGACACTTTCAACTCTTCTTTCGGGCGAGTTTGACGACAACAACGCAATTCTTACCTTCCATGCAGGTGCAGGCGGTACAGAGGCTCAGGACTGGGCAGAAATGCTTTTCCGTATGTACAACCGTTGGGGCGAAAGAAACGGCTATAAAGTGTCAACACTCGACTATCTTGAAGGTGATGTTGCAGGTATTAAGAGTGCCACAATCCGTGTAGAGGGCGAAAATGCTTACGGCTATCTTCACGGCGAAATGGGTATTCACCGCCTTGTTCGTGTGTCACCGTTTGACTCATCGGGTCGTCGCCATACATCGTTTGCTTCTCTTGAGGTTATGCCTGAAATTGACAATGATGTTAATGTCGAAATCCGTGATGAGGACATCAAGATGGATGTGTACCGTGCCTCCGGTGCCGGCGGACAAAAGGTAAACAAGACTTCTTCCGCCGTTCGCCTTACTCATATTCCGACAGGCATTGTTGTGTCGTGTCAGGTTGAGCGTTCACAGCACCAAAACCGTGAAATGGCTATGCTTATGCTCAAATCAAAGCTCGTTGAAATCAAGGAAAGAGAAAACCTTGAAAAAATTGACGACATCAAGGGCGACCAAAAGGAAATCGCTTGGGGCAGTCAAATCCGTTCCTATGTATTTATGCCATACACAATGGTAAAAGACCACAGAACGGGATTTGAAATGGGCAATATCAACGCCGTTATGGACGGTGACCTTGACGGATTTATCAACGCTTATCTCAAAATGAAGAGTCTTGAAAATTCCGACAAGTAATTCAAAATTTAACAATACTATTTTGACCTCTCGAATCAAACAATAAATTCGGGAGGTTTTTATTATGAAATTTCAAAAAATATTATTGCCCTTATTGTGCGTTTGTATGCTTTTCGGCTGTGCAAAAGGGAATGCAGGCAGTAATGATAATATTACTACAAGTAAAAAAGCAGAAGCCACAACCAAGGCTGTTGAAACAACCGCACCTACGGCAAAAGCTGTTGCAGGGCTTGATTCGCTGAGCACTGAAAAGGTTGTTTGGGGTCCCGGCAATATTGTTGACCACAAGCAGCCAAATGACCCTTTACTGCTTCAAAAACAGTATGCTTCAATGAATGCAAAATGGCTTTTGGATGATGACAAAAAGATATGTTTAACTTTTGATGAAGGCTACGAAAACGGCTACACTCCGCAGATTTTGGACACTCTGAAAGAGAAAAAAGTTAAGGCGATTTTCTTTGTTACCTATGACTTTGCATCACAAAACCCCGACCTTGTCAAGCGAATGATAGCCGAGGGGCATATTGTCGGCAACCATTCCTACCGTCATTACAGTATGGACGAGGTGAGCGATGATGTTGCCAAGGAAGAAGTAACCTATCTTCATAAGTATATAAAAGACAAGTTCAATTATACAATGAGTTATTTTAGATTTCCGAAAGGTGAATTTTCGGAACGCTCGTTACAAATTGTAAAAGATTTGGGGTACAAATCCGTGTTTTGGAGCTTTGCCTATGCCGATTGGGACCCCGATAATCAGACGGAAGAAAATCAGGCGTTCACACATATTTGCGAAAGTACGCACCCGGGTGCGATTTTGCTTCTTCACGCCGTAAGCAAAACCAATGCCGATATTCTTGGCAAGGTTATCGATGATATTACAAAGCAGGGATATACTTTTACAACCGAAATAAAATGTTAATATTATGTTGATATTGCTGTTATCCTATGTTATAATTTTACAGAAACTTGTGCTGAATAAAGCAATAAATTATGAAAGTTTCACAAAGGGGTAACAATGAAAATATCAGGTGAAAAGATTAAACAGACCGTATTGTCTGTAAAAGAACACTGGAGTAGTCCGCCTGAGGGCAGGTATATTCCGTACAAAGAAATACTTGCTTACAGTGTCGGCGGTATCGGTGTAAAATTTGTAATATATACGGTTTGGTATATATCGCTGTCTGCAACAAGCTTGCTTGCAGGTTCGGCTCTCGGACTTAAAAACGGCGACCTTGTAAAACTCAATATGATTGCAACGGTTATCGGTTTGTTTTTAGGTCCTATCCGAGGTTTGATTATTGACAATACCCGGAGCAGTAAGGGAAAATTCCGCCCGTATTTGCTTTACACAGGCATTCCGTCGGCAATTTTGCTTACTGTTTTTGCATTTTTGCCGTTTGAAACAATGACTTACAATCAAAAATTGTGGTCGCTGTTTATATCGTATATGCTTCTTCAGCTGTGTTATCCGTTTTATGACCAGGCGTATACAACACTTGTTCAGGTAATGAGCCCTAACTCAACCGAGCGTGCGGATGTTATCACGGTTTCAACATTTATTTATTCACTCGCTCCGACGATTATGGGATTCTTTGTGCCGCTTATTGCAGGTTTTACGGGCGGTCTTGAGCATATCAATGCCTATCGTGTTATTATGCCGGCACTCGGTATAGGCGGTGCACTTATCGGACTTTTCAGCTATTTCGGCACAAAAGAGCGTATTATCGTTTCAAAGGACTACACACCGAAAGTGCCGTTCTTTAAGGGTATCGGTGCGGGAATTGCAAACAAATATCAATGGGCACGCTCGCTTACTTCTTGGTGCATTTTGTTTCAGGCAGGCGTCGGTAATGTCACAACTTGGTATTTTTATTACGGCATAAAAGATGTTCTTAACCTTTCAACAGAGCACCAAGGTGTTTTGAACGGTACTTTGATGACGATTTTGGGCGCTGCGGCAACTCCGGCAATGCTATTGTCACCGTTACTTATACGCAAACTCGGCAAGCGTAATATGTATATTTTTTATATTTTGGGTAATGTAATCACTCTTGTGGGTATGTATTTGTTTATTGAACAAATTTGGGTGTTGTATGCTTTTATTTGGATAAGAGGATTTTTTAATACATTTCCTCTAATTGCGGACAGTGCTATGAGTGCCGATGTACTCGACTATCAGCAGTACAAATCCGGCGACAGACTTGAGGGTCTTATGGGTCAGTTTGTAGGTACAATCGGCGTATTTGTGTCTATGGGCATTACATATTTTACTCAAACAATCGTTATGCAAAATCATTTCGGCCTTGTGGATAACTATGACGATTTGTACAAGGCTTCATTCAGAGAGCCGCTTTCAAAGGGTATGATTGTTATTGCCCTCGTTGGTTTTGTGCTTGCACTTATTCCGTTTATTACTATGTATACTCTAACCGAAGAACAGCACGATTCGCATATTAAGGTGCTTAAAATTCGTGCCGCTCTTGAAGATTATGCAACCGATTCTCTTTCGGAAGGTCAGCTTGATGAGGCAAAGAAAATCTATGCCGATTCGGTTAAGGAATACAACGAGTGCATTGAAGCTTTGAATACTGCTTCAAATCGCAAGGAACGCAAAAAGTTGCAGTCAAAAATCAAATCACTTGAAATTGTTATAGATGAAAAAGACCGTTTTGCAACAGAGAAGATGCTGAAGAAAACCGCAAAGGCAAAAGAACTTTTGACCCATACGGTAGAAGAACTTTACGGAATCAGCGAGCCTACTCTTGATAAGTATAATGAGGCAAACGCTATGAGCGAAAACACAAAGGAAGAAGCCAAAATCAAAGCAGCAAAGCTCAAGGAAGCTTCTAAGGAACTTGATACTTTCCACAAAAAAGCCTATGATTATATTCAGGCTCGTAAGCTTGTAAAGCAAAATGAATATTATACTCACTGGGATGAAATATTTACAAGCGAATTACAAAATGCATAGTCAGACTGTCGATAAAGCCCCTGAAACACGCCAATAAAATAAACTGACTGCTTAATGCCTCCCTTGTGTAAATGGTGCGGGTCTCCTGTGGAGACCTCTGCATTTTAATGCAGAAGCACCGACCGAACCGGTAGGTGAGACGGTAGCAACACAAAGTGTTGACGGAGGGATTGTAAAAGTGCCGCAAACATCGAGTTTGCACCACTTTTGGCGTTTTTCGTTTTTTGCTCAGTCGAGGTATTTATATACATCTTCCTTCGCAAGAAAACGAAATTCAGAAACTTTCTCAACAGCCTTAACATATATCATTCTGCAAAAGTCAATTACAGTTTTTGCAACTTTGCATAGTTTGCCATAAGTTTTTTGGTGCCTGCCTTATCAAACGCAATTTCCATAAGAATATCATTACCCATAGGCTTTGCAGAGATAACAACACCTGTGCCGAATGAAGCGTGACGAACCGTATCGCCCACCGCATAAGAAACACCGCTTGCCTGTGGCTTTGCACCGCCTACCTGACCGAATGCGTGAGCCGCCGTAGAACTGCGTCTTGCGTCGCCGATAGGAGTAGACCTACTGTACTTGTGCGGCTTTGCCGGTGAGCCGAAATAGTCGCCGTAACCGCCTGCGGATGTGCCGAAGGTCGATTGCATTCTTACCGTCTTATCCTCGCAAATATCGGTCGGGATTTCGCCTACAAAACGAGAAAGCATATTTCTGTTTGTTGTGCCGTAAAGCATACGCTGACGGGCAGATACAAGGTAAAGCTTCTCTCTCGCACGGGTAATGCCGACATAAGCAAGACGGCGCTCTTCTTCAAGGTCCTCATCGCTGTACATACTTTGGTTGCCGGGGAAGATACCTTCCTCCATACCCGGAATAAAAACAACCGGGAATTCCAAACCCTTTGCCGAGTGCAAAGTCATAAGCACAACGCTGTCCTCATCCTCATTGTACGAATCAATATCCGACACAAGGGCAACATCCTCAAGGAAAGTTTGAAGTGTGAAGTTTTCGTCCTCTTCCTGATACTTGACGAACATTGACGAAAGTTCCTGAACATTTGCTTTTCTGTCGTCTGCTTTTGTAGGGTCGTCCTCTTCAAGATATGCAAAATACTCGGTCTGCTCCAAAATTTCCTGAAGCAAATCGTTTACGCTCATTCCGTCCTCTAAATCCTCACGGAAGCCGTTAATCATATTGCAAAACGCTTTGAGCTTATTTGCACTTCTCTGTGTCTTTGCAAACTCGTCCGCCTGCTCGCACACCTCAAAAGCCGTCATTTTGTTTGCGGCGGCAATTTCCAAAATATAATTGAACATAGTGTCGCCGATGCCACGCTTAGGTGTGTTGATAATACGCTGAAGTCGAACATTGTCGGCTGTGTTGTTGATGAGTGCAAAATACGACACAATATCCTTGATTTCCTTGCGGTCAAAGAAACGGTTGCCGCCGATAATTCGATAAGAAATACCTGATTTTGCCATCATAATTTCTATGTTTCGGCTCTGTGCATTCATACGGTAAAGCACCGCATGGTCCTTGTAACTCATTCCGTTTTTAACATTTTCGTTGATTTGGTCAATAATGAACTGTGCCTCGTCAAGCTCGTTATTTGCGGTATAAAGCACAATTTTGTCGCCGTCTTTGCCTGCATATGAGCGAAGTCGCTTATCGGCAAGTCTTGTCTTGTTGTTGGCAATAACAGCATTTGCGGCGTCAAGAATATTCTGCTTTGAGCGATAATTTTCGGCAAGTTGAAGCTGAATAACCTTTACGCCCTCGTCCTCGTATCTTTCCTTAAAACGCATAATATTCTCGATTGTAGCGCCTCTGAAGCGGTAAATACTTTGGTCGTCGTCACCTACAACGCAAATATTGTGATACTCGCCTGCGAGAAGATAAGTAAGCACATACTGTGCATAAGAAGTATCCTGATACTCATCAACAATTATGTACTTAAATTGGTGCTGATAAGTTTCCAAAACATCGGGATTTTCCTTGAGAAGTCGAACCGTGTTGAAAATCATATCGTCAAAATCCATTGCGTCCGAACGCAAAAGTTCCTGCTGATAATCACGGTAACATTCGGCAATTTTGGATTTTCTGAAATCGTTTTGATTGGTGTGCTTATATTCTCTCGGATCAATAAGGCTGTCTTTTGCACGGCTTATCTCCGTCAAAATCGCACGATGATTGAGGAACTTGTCATCAATTCCGAGATTTTTCTGCACACGCTTCATAACACGCTTTTGGTCGTCGGTGTCATAAATTGTGAAGTGCTGAGTATAACCGAGCCTGTCACCAAAACGGCGGAGCATACGACTGCACATACTGTGGAAAGTCTGTGCCCAAATGTCGTTTGCTTCAGGACCGATTGTGTTTTCAAGTCTTTCTTTAAGTTCGCCTGCCGCCTTGTTGGTAAAGGTGATGGCAAGCACCTGCCACGGACGGGCATAGCCGTCTTTGATGATATGTTCAATTCGCTTTACAACAGTTGCGGTTTTGCCCGTACCGGCACCTGCAACAACAAGCACAGGTCCATCAACAGTGTCGATAACCTGCTGTTGCTCACGATTTGGCTTTACTGCGTCTTTGTTCATAATAAATATCCTTTTACTGTTAAAAACAGAGGTGGAACATATGCGCCACCTCTATTTATAATCGTTATATTGTGTTTAATTTAACCGAGAAGGGTAAGCAAAATACCTGCGGCAACGGCTGAACCGATAACGCCCGATACATTTGGACCCATAGCGTGCATAAGAAGGAAGTTTGAAGGATTTTCTGCCTGACCAACCTTTTGTGATACACGAGCCGCCATAGGAACCGCAGATACACCTGCCGAACCGATAAGCGGATTAATCTTGCCCTTGGTGATGACATACATCAACTTACCAAAGAGTACACCGCCGGCTGTACCGAATGCAAATGCGATAAGACCGAGAAGTACAATCTTCAAAGTGTTGAGGTTGAGGAATGACTGAGCAGATGTTGTTGCACCTACCGAAAGGCCCAAAAGAATTGTTACGATATTCATAAGTTCGTTTTGAGCCGCCTTTGCGATACGCTCTGTCTGTCCGCTCTCTTTAAGAAGGTTACCGAGCATAAGCATACCTACAAGAACTGCGGCATCCGGAAGAAGAAGCGAAACGATAACCGTTACCATAATCGGGAACAAAATCTTTTCAAGCTTTGAAACCGGACGAAGTGTGCCCATAACAACGCTACGCTCTTTTTTGGTTGTGAGTGCCTTCATAATAGGCGGTTGAATAACCGGTACAAGTGCCATATAGCTGTATGCCGCCACGGCGATTGTACCCAGCATTGCCGGAGCAAGCTTTGATGTTACGAAAATAGCCGTAGGTCCGTCTGCACCGCCGATGATAGCGATTGAGCCTGCCTGCTGAGGGTCGAAGCCCAAAACAATGGCGATAACATAAGCAACAAAGATACCGAGCTGTGCAGCAGCACCGAGAATAAATGATGACGGGTTTGCGATAAGTGAGCTGAAGTCGGTCATAGCACCGATACCAAGGAAGATAAGCGGAGGATAAATACCCGCTTTAACACCAAAGTAAAGGAAATCCATAAGACCCGGCGTCAGCGTGTTGCCTGCCGCATCTGTCATTCTGCCGGCTACCAAATCAATAAATCCCTGCAAATCGTGATACTGTACGGCAAGGTTTGCGCCCGGCAGGTTTGCAAGGAGCATACCAAATGCGATAGGTATCATCAAAAGAGGTTCAAAGCCTTTCTTAATTCCCAACCAAAGGAAGAAGAAAGCCACAATAAGCATAATTAAGTTTTTGTATCCGCCGTCTGCGGTAAAGAAGTAAGCGTATCCGCTGTTAACAAGGATACTTTTAACTACTTCCCATACACCTTGTAATATTTCCATAAAACCTGTTTGTCCTCCTTAAAACGGTCTGGTATTGTCCACAACAGCCGCCTGTGCCCAAGGGTTACGGGTGGTAATAGGACTTGTTTTTCTTGTTACGCTACGAATAACCGCAGAACTGCCCTCCATTGAATAAACGGCTGCACTGATTGCCGCAACAACTTCACCGCTTATGCCTTCTTCAACAACGGGAGCAGGTGCACTTACAGGAGCAGGAGCCGCCGGTTTTGCCTTTGACAAATCCGCCTCCATGGCACTTTGCATTTTTTTAGCTTCATTTTTCTTTGTCTTTGCCTGCGACTTCGACACAATTGCACCGAATGCGTAGAAAACACCGATTAATACAAGAAGTGTGCAAAGAACAATTCCGATTCCGGCAACAATAACGGTTGCGGTAAAAGTTACAGACCTGTCCGCAATAATGCCTGTTGCCAATGTTATAGTATCCATACAACAATATCCTCCGTATAAAATTTCATACATCCCTCATTATATAGCATTGCCAAACTTTTTTCAACAATTATTTTATATAAAAATATTAAAAATACTTAAAATTACTATTGATTTTCTCATCAAAAGTGTATATAATAATATTATCGATCCTTTGGAGGTGGGTTATGAGCAAAGAAGCACTTATAATTGCAATCCTTATAGCGCTTATCATCCTTTGGTTTACAGAAACTTTAGGGATGCAAAAAACCTCACGAATTCTCGCCGGAGCGATTGATCTTGGTTTCGCAGTATTGCGTTGACAATACTATATTTAATAATTAATAAAAAAACGCATTCTTCCCAAATCGGATGCGTTTTTTTATTTTGTCCAAAAGCAACAAAAAAGAGGCGAACCGTGTTCGCCTCAGCAATAATTTAAATGTCATCTTGTTCTGACAGTGATTTCGCCCGAACGGAGAACATCGTGTGTGCCGTCGGGAAGAACAACCTCAAGTCCGCCGACATCATCAATGCCAACCGCAGTTGCAGGAGTAGTAATTCCGTTTTTGATAAAATTAATATCCTTGCCCACAATCATACTGTGAGAACGGTAGTAATCAATAAATGCACTGTAATCGCCCGTTACGATTCCGTTGAGTTCGTTTGCAACGGTTGCGATAAATTCGGCTCTTTTAACCGGTGCTTCAAGGCACGCCGCATTTTGAACATCCGACGGGAAGCTGTGAGTTTTGAGATTAACCCCTATGCCTATCACAACCGACTCGACCGTCTGCGTTTCAAAATTTGTTACGGCTTCGGTCAATATGCCGCAAATTTTTTTGCCGTCTACATAAACATCATTAACCCACTTGATTTGCGGAGTAATGTCGGTCAGCTTTTCAATAGCCTTGCACACGGCAACCGAAGCGGCAGTTGTAGCCGTTACGGCATTTTGGAGTTTTGCCATTGGGTGAACGACAAGACTCATATAAATCCCCGTTTTTGCCGGAGAATAAAAACTCTTGCCCTGTCTGCCCCTGCCTGCCGTTTGCTCCTCGCCCACAACAAGAAGCGGCTTTGTGTCACCGTCGGTGATAATACGCTTTGCCTCGTTGTTTGTGGAATCTATACTTTTGTAAAAAGCCACATTGCAATCAAAATCTATATACTTTTTAAGTTCGTTTTCATTTAAAATATCATTATTTGCGTCAAACATATATCCACGGTTTGTAACTGCTGTAATTGTGTAACCGTCCGCCTGAAGTGCCTTGACGGCTTTCCACACGCCTGCACGGCTTTTGCCGAGATTTTGTGCAAGTTCCTCACCGCTGATGTAATCTCCGCTGTGTTCGGACAAATAATTTAAAATTTCTTCTTTAAGTGCCATAATATTAATTACATTATATATAAGTGTTTACAATCATTTTTTGATATAAAATATTGCAAATGTTTTAGGTCCGCAATGAGATGAAATGGTACAGCCCGCATCTGCCACAATCACCTGATTGAACTTGTCCTTGCCCTCGATAACGCCCTTTGCAAAAGCTATTATCTGCGACGACACTCCGCCGCTTTCGGCAATAACAACACGGTCGGGCTGAATTCGTTTTATCTCGTTCATACGGTCGGCGATATACTGCTTGTACACAATTTCGGTTTTGCCTCGGTATTTTTTTGAAACCTCAAGTTTGCCGGTTTGATTGTCAACGGCGATTGACGGCTTAATTCCGAGAACATTTGCACCGAACCTTGCAACAGACGAACATCTGCCGCCCTTGTGAAGATATTCAAGTCCGTCAAGGACAAAAGTTGCGCTCACCTTTGGCACAAGTTTTGTAACCCTGTCGGCTATTTTTTTTGCATCCATGCCCTTTGCACGGTAATCGCAAGCCTTGAGAACCAAAAGGCCCTGTGCTGTGCAAAGTGTTTTTGAATCAACGCAAAAAACATTGTCAAATTCGCTTGCCGCAACACACGCATTTTGAAACGATGACGAAAGCCCCGAAGAAAATCCGATGTGAACCACCTTTTTGCCTTCATCGGTCAACTGTTTAAAAACCTCAAAGTATTCGGCAGGCGTTACTGCCGAGGTTTTTGGAAGCTTACCCGTTTTTTCAACAAACGAATAAACATCATCGGGTTTAATATCAACACCGTCACGATATACCGTATCACCCAAAAGAACGGTAAGAGGCACAACGGTTATATCATTTTCATCTATAAACCTCTGCGGCAAATCACAGGTAGAGTCGGTTGTAATTGCAATATCTTTAACATTAATCATCTATTACTTAACTCCAAAATTAATTTTCAGCTTACTTATATTATCCCTCTTATACGGCTGATCAAACTTAATTGTTAAAATTTCCGCACCTTTATCGGATTGAGAAATTTCTGCCGTGTAAGCAACATCATAATTATTTGATTGAACATTATTTAATGTCAAAAGCAGCGAATATTCTTTTCTTTTTACAAGCTTTTGACTGAACTTATATCCCTTTTTGGCATAAAGCTTAACACCGTCTTGAAGAACAACAATTTTGCCAAGCTTGTTCAAATCGCTTGAATTTTTTGAAAAATCATCTGTTTCAAGTTCGGATGCAACGCTTGCGTCATATTGAATATAATCAATTACCGCATCACCGCCGGCAGATTTATTGGCATTTTTCCAAACCGATTGCCATTCCTTGTTGTCATAATCGTATTTATACGCACCGTATTCCATATTCGGCTTGAATGACATGGTTTGATTTACAATAAACACTTCCTTAGAATCTTTTGTAATCGAAAGCATGCACTTTACAAATCCTGCCTGCTGAACCTCGTTCGTTTCCTTATACTTAACATTTATAGGAAAGGTAACAAAAATCCCGTCATCTTCAACCGTGTACTCGGCAGCACCACGCTCCCAACTGCTTATGGTGAGATAATTACCGTTTTCATCCTGTAAGGTATGAAACGGATTGTAATATCCGGTAGGAACGCCTGTTTTTCTGTCATATGCCATTTCCTGGAAAGTATAGCAAAGAGCCGCATATCCGATTTTTTTGCACTCTTTTGACTGACTGATTTCGATTTTTACTTTTTCATCAACTATCTGCTTGGTTGATGACCTTGTCATGGCATTAACTTTGTATTTTATTGTGCCGTTTTCTCTTACAATTTCCGTAAGAGCATAAACACCGTACACATAACTGCCGTCATCATTAATGTCATCAACAAGTTTAATTATAATTGTATCTTTTTTATCATTGTCAAGCTTTCTGAAATAAAGTTCCGGCTTTTCAACATCAATATATCGGCTCCAATTTTCAAAAGTGTAATCAACACCCTTATGAACCAAAATCACATTGTTATCTTGCTTATAAAAATGGTAGTCTTTTTTATTATTTTCAACAAGAAGTTCTCTGTCACTTCCCCTTTCGGTTACGGCAACCTTGCTTACCGTTGCAAGTGCCGCAGCACTTCTGTCGGTTTTAACAGCCTTTTCAGCCATAAAGTATGATACAAAAACAGCACAAGCCGTAAGTAAAAACACCAAAAATATGTCTGCAAATTTTTTCATTAACAACTCTCGTTTCTATTTTGAATAAACTTCTTCATAATCAAACGGAACTTTTTCTCCGTGTTCAATGTGATAACATTGATTTTTTGCAAGTGCAAATATGTACTTATCATGCCTGTAAGAATCGGAATAAACATCCTCAATTTCCAAATCTTCGGGCTTGTGTGCTTCATAAAGACGACGCACCTTTTCCTCGCCCCTGCAATTTTCGCCTATTATAACACCTGTTTTAGGATTGTGGCGGGTGCAAATAAGTTCGTCAAAATCAAGTCTTTTTGCAACTTCGCCAAGCAAAAAATCGGGGCTTGCACTGATGACAATACTGTATCTTTTTCTGTCATAAAACCACGGGTGCACTTTTTTTATATACTTGTCCCAAAATTTTTTGACTGCCTTCTCTCTTGGAATAAGCGGCAAAAAAAGGTAGCAAATGCGTTTGAACAGCGTAAATCTGATTATTCCGAGTCCCATAAGAAGTCCTGCAATTGCAACAATCGGCAAAATAATCATACACCACGGATAATGCACCATACAGTACACAAAAAACAGCGTACCGCTGTCAAACGGCACTATTGTTTTGTCAAAATCATAAATATCAACTTGCATATTATACGTCGCTTTCATCAAATGAGATTTCCAAATTTTTATGTGTCGGAGTAAATTTTGTTAGCTTCACCCCTGCTGACAAAAACATCTTTTTGCTGGCAAGAGTGCTTTCGGTTTCGGCATATTTATCCGACATATAAACAACCTCTTTTATACCGCTTTGAATGATAGCCTTTGCACACTCGTTGCACGGAAAAAGTGCAACATAAATTCTTGAACCGCTGAGATTGTGACCGCCAGAATTCAAAATTGCATTAAGTTCGGCGTGGCAAACAAACGGATATTTTGTATCGTTTGAACAATCTGCACTTCTCTCCCACGGATATTCGTCATCACTGCAACCGCGAGGGAAGCCGTTGTAGCCGACCGACATAATTTTGTTGTCGTCGCTTACGATACAGGCACCGACCTGCGTACTTGGGTCTTTGCTCCTCATAGAAGAAAGAAGCGCAATACCCATAAAATATTCATCCCACGAAATATAATTTTCTCTTTTCGGCATAATTATTCTCCTTAATCAAGCGCAGAAACAAATTCGTCAAGCTGCGGACATTCCACATCCTCAACTCTGCCCTCATCAACAAGCTTTGCAACCTCAGGGTCAATCGGCAACTTTGCAAGAACGGGAACGCCGAGTTCCTTTGCGGTTTCGTCAATTTGACTTTCGCCGAAAATATTATGCTTTTTGCCGCAATCCGGGCATTGATAATAGCTCATATTTTCAACAAGACCGAGTACAGGAACATTCATAATCTTTGCCATATTAAACGCTTTGTTGACAATCATTTTTACCAAATCCTGCGGAGTTGACACAATAACGATTCCGTCAACAGGGAGGCTCTGGAACACGGTAAGTGCAACATCTCCCGTTCCCGGAGGCATATCAACAAAAAGATAATCAAGTTCGCCCCAATTAACATCGGTCCAAAACTGCTCGATAACGCCCGAAATAACAGGTCCTCTCCAAACAACAGGGGAATTGACATCCTCAAGAAGAAGGTTGATTGACATCATCTTTACGCCTGTTTTTGTAACCGTAGGCAAAAGTCCCGTGTCGTCCTGCATGGCTCTTGAAGTTATGCCAAAGGATTTTGGCACGGAAGGTCCTGTAATATCGGCATCGAGAACGCCGACCTTGAGTCCTGCCTTTTGGCATTTTGCGGCAAGAAGACAGCTTACAAGGCTTTTGCCTACGCCGCCCTTACCCGATACAACGCCTATAACCTTTTTGATATTTGAATTTTTATTCATAGGTTTAAGAAAACTCTGCGGCTCTTTTCTCTCTCCGCAGTTGCTCGAACAAGTCGAGCAATCGTGTGTACATTCGCTCATATTTCCACTCCCAAGTGATATTAGTATTTTCTGATTACCATATTGACCTTGCCCAAAATTGACACTTCATCGACTATAATAGGCTCATAAACATCATTTTCGGGTTGAAGCCTGAAATGACCTTTTTCTTTGTAAAATCTTTTTACTGTTGCTTCGTCGCCGATAAGTGCAACAACTATTTCACCGTTTGATGCAACCGGAGTTTGCTCAACAATTACTGTGTCGCCGTTCAAAATTCCGGCATTAATCATTGAATCACCCCTGACTTTGAGGGCAAACATATTTTTACCTTTGTTCTTTACAGGCACGGGAATATAATCCTCAATGCTCTCAACCGCCAAAATAGGCTGACCTGCCGTAACCGTACCGACAAGCGGCACATGATAAGCCTTTGTGTCAAAACCTTTTATGCGAACCGTTCTTTTCATCAAAGGGTCACGCTCAATATACCCTGCTTTTTCAAGCGTGTTAAGCATATACTGTGCGGATGACGGCGAATGATAATCCATAGCCGTTTCTATTTCCCTTACTGTCGGAGCAACTCCTCTTTCATCAAAATATTCTTTGATGAACTCCAGGCATTGCTTCTGCTTGAGATCCATTTTTTTCATTTGGCCCTCCGTCGCTATAATTATAATATACTTATTTTTATACATCTTATTATACATTCATTATAGTATCACCGAAAAACGCCAAAGTCAAACAAATGTACCTTTTTTAATAAAAAATTCAAAAAAGATGATATTATTGAGACGAATTTTACACTTTTAAAAATTTTTTTGAAAAAAGTGTTGACAAATCCATATTTTTACGCTATACTCTTGCTTGCAAGTCTAAACGGCTTTATAGCTCAGTTGGCTAGAGCACGCGGTTCATACCCGCGGTGTCACTGGTTCGAATCCAGTTAAAGCCACCAATTTGGCCCGGTGGTCAAGCGGTTAAGACACCGCCCTTTCACGGCGGTAACACGGGTTCGATTCCCGTCCGGGTCACCACAAAAGGAACATCAAACGATGTTCCTTTTTATTTTATAAAAAAGCATATAACAAAAAGCGAACGACATAGCCGTTCGCTTTCTGTTTATTGGATTAGGAGTAGAGAAATGTGAACAATTTACTTTTGAGCTAAGTTTAAACTGTTCCGAATATCCTCAACCTCGATTAAAAACATTCGGAGCAATTTAAGCCGAGGCTTAAATTGTTCATCGGGCACTAAGCAAGCGCTTTACCTAAATTTTCGCATTTTGCAACCGCTTCATCATCAGGAGCGTCATTGCAAATCACGCTGTCGCAAACCAAATCCGCACCGAAAGATTTGCAATCATTCTCCCATGTTTGCATCCACTCGCCGTCGCCCCATCCGTATGAACCGAAAAGTGCGATTTTTTTACCTTTAAGCTTATTTTTACAAGAGTCAAACATAGGCTCAAATTCTGTATCTTCAAGCTGTTCGCAACCCATTGACGGGCAACCGAACGCTATAAAATCGTAATTGTCAACCATATCGGAATTGAACGACTCCGCCGTAAACAATTCAGGCTGTCCGCCTGCCGATTTTACGCCCTCAACAACTGCGTCTGCCATAGCCGCCGTGTTGCCTGTTCCGCTCCAATATACAACTGCTGTTTTGCTCATAAATACACCGTCTTTCTTAAATCGCTGTAACGGTAAGCTTAGTTATGCTTCTGCCGCCAAGCCATAATTTTGTATATACTTCCTTGCATTTGTTGAATTTTGCAAATGTTTTAATCGCTTCACACTCGTTACAATACACCTTCCAGCAACCCGTGCACTTGCTGTTTTGCCCCGCATTGTCGATAAATCCTTTGACATCATCAAGCGGATAACCGAGGAAAATTCCGATTTCGTGCGGAAACTCATCCGTGTGCATCAGTCGACTTTTCAGCCTTTCAAGGCAGGTTTCAACATCGGTGCTTCCGTAACCGTATTGCATCAAAAATTCCGCAACGCCGTTTTTTTGCAAATCGGACGCCAATTTTGATTTTCTCACGGCATAAACAAGAGCACACCTTTCACTTTTTTTCAGTACCAAAAGGCATACGCCCGTGCCTTGCAATTCCTTGTTTGTCCTTTCAACCGACGATGCAAGATGTGCATAGTCATCAAACGGAATGTTCACAAGATTTGCTGTTTTAAGCGACGCAAGGGTCGGTGAGCAATGCTCTATCAGGTACTTTTCAAGCATATATGTTCTTCCTGTATTGTATGCGAATATTTTATATTTATCAGTTAGCATACGCTAACCGCATTGCCAAAAAATAAAAGCATTCAGCTTACAGATTTCGGCATTTTGATTTGTTTCAATCAGTTAGCCATTGCTAACTACAAACACATAATACCATCCCATCGGGCATTTGTCAACACTTTTTTCAAAAAAATTTAAAACCGCCAAAACGCAATAGCAATAAGTATCATCAACACCGCCGATAATCCTTACAAAAGCATAAATAAAAAGCACGGCAGAAAATCACTGTAATGTAATGAGAAATACAAAATATTTAAGCAGAGCACCCATACAGAATTGCCACTGTGCCGGTTGAGGGTTTGGCACAGAGAAAATCTGTTTAATGGGACTTTTGTATTTTGGGAGTATTACAAATTCATCCACCGCACTTGATAAGCAATATTAAATTTTCTACACTATACCACACATTCGACATTTAGTCAACACTTTTTACAAAAATTGTACTAATTCGAAAAATTTTTTCATCAAACACCGACATAGGTGCAAAAGGAGAATAAATATAAATATAGTCTAAATAAATCAATCTATTTTCTTTTATCACTTGCAAAAAAACACTTATAATGATACTATTATTTTATAATATTTTTTCAGGAGTTATTATATGAAAAAGAACAAAGACGACAAATCCGCTCTTAAAATGGAAAAATATAACATAAAAGAAAAGTTGCTCATTTCAATATTAATATCTTTTGCGGCTTCTTTTATGGTTTTTATATTCAATCCGATAGATATTTTTGCAAACAACGCAAAGGAGTTTTCTTTTGCACTCGGTGATTTCATTTTGCCGCTTTTGCTGTGCTTTCTTGCATGTTTTGTTGCGATTTTCGGCATTTTGATGATATTTAACAAACAACTTCTTAATATAATAACATCGGTTATTCTGTCGATTTTTGTATCCGGATATGTATATAATCTGACCTTCGGAAAAGGTATGTTTGTATCAGGTGATGTAAGAATCGACCCTGAAAAAGCACAAAATATGTATTTTATTATTTTGGGTGTAACAATTTATATTATGTTTCTGCTGGGTTTGTTCCTAAAAAAGCAATGGAAAAACATTTGCGTTTTTCTCTGTGTTTTGCTCATAGCAATGAACTCGGCAACTCTTGTTACGGACTTTGCCGCAAAAAATATAACAAAGACCAACGGCGCAAAAGTTGAATATGCTCTGACAGAAAAAAATATGTTCAAAGTTTCAGACAAGGAAAATGTTGTTTACTTCCTTTTTGACAGATTTGATAAAATGTTTTACGATGAAGTTGTTGAAAAATACCCCGATTATTTCAGCAAAACACTCGACGGATTTACATACTTTGACAATACGGTTTCGACCTTTTCAAGAACATATCCGGCTGTTGCGGGAATGATTACCGGCGTAACATATGACGGCAAAACAAGTGCGAACGAATATTTTAAAAAGGCATACACAACCTCACCGTTTTTAAAAGACCTGAAAAGTAACGGCTACAATGTTAACCTTTATATTGACAGATACTATGAATATTCAGACGCAAAATACTTCAAAGACATTGCCGACAACGCAGTAAAAGTAGACGGCTACACCGCTAATCAAAAACGAATTTTATACTATTTGCTCAAATTATCTGAAGGCAGGATTTTTCCTCATAAAATGCCTATAACAATGTTCAAGTTTACGGCTCAAGGAACGGTTTTAAAGTTATCCGACCTTAAAACCGACGGCAAAATCTATCACGATGACGATGCCGAGGTGTATAAAAACTTAACCGCAAGCGGACTTGACACATATGACAGCGACAAAAACTTTACTTTTATATATTTACACGGAAGTCACTCGCCGTTTACACTCAACTCAAATGTTGAAAGAGTTGATGAGTCAACCTCTATTGAGCAAACAGTCGGTTCTTTTAAAATTATTGATGAATACATCAAGGAACTGAAGCGTTTGGGCGTTTATGACAATACAACCATTGTCATCACAGGTGACCACGGCTATCCGTACACCGACACCGAGCCGCCGCTCAAATATATGGACGAGGGCACAAGAACCTGTGTATTTATTAAGCCTAAAAATTCAAAAGGTGAATTAAAGACAAAACACACTCAGGCTTCACTTAACGATATTATTCCTACAATAGTAAAAGACACAAATCTCAAGACAAACCACAATTACGGCGAGAGCTTGTTTGACATTGACGAAAATCAAACAAGAACAAGAATTTACTATCACTCACGATTAAGCGGCGACAGCAAGCTGATATTTGACAAATACAAAATAACCGGCGACGCCGCAGACAAAAATAATTGGAAATTCGAAAAATCAATAGATACCAAACAAGCCTGGTATTAAGGAGATGCGAATGGAATACATAGCCAAGCCCTTTGGGTTTATAATGAAATTTTGCTATAATCTTTTGTCAAATTACGGTGTAGCAATAATATTGTTTACGCTAATTACAAAGGTTATACTGTTCCCTATTGCCTTATGGACGCATAAAAATTCATTAAGCCTGATAAGAATTCAGCCGCAATTAAATAACATCAAAGCAAAATATTTCGGCGAAAAGGACAAAATTTCCGACGAACAATTAAGACTGTACAAAGAGCAGCATTATCACCCGCTTGCAGGTCTTATCCCGATGATAATCCAGTTGTTTTTGCTTATGTGTGTTATTCAGATTATCTACAATCCGCTTACGCACATACTGTCACTCGGCAAAGAAGAAATAACACAGCTTCTCACCTTTGTTTGTGACAAAACAGGCTTTGACATCACATCAAACACGGTTCAGCTTTTTGCCGTCAGAGAAGTACAAAACGGTCTTTCGCTTGCCGGAATTTGCTCAAATTCAACCACGGCGGCTATTGATTCGCTCAACATGAGCTTTTGCGGATTTGACCTTTCCGCAACTCCGTTTACCGCCGGCGGAATTATGTACATTGTGCCTGTTTTGGCAGGATTGTCGGCACTTGCACTTTGTCTTTTTCAAAACATCAAAAATCCGCTTCAGGCAGAGCAAAACAGATTTGAACAAATAGGTACAAACGCTGTATCCATCGGCATTTCGCTTGTATTAGGCGGATTTGTTCCTGCCGGCATCGGCTTTTATTGGATTTGCAGCAATCTGTTTACAATGGTCCAGCAATTAATTTTGAACACTGTAATGAATCCGAAAAAATATATTGATTACGATGCTCTTGAAAACAGCAAAAAGGAACTTGAGAAGCTTTCTTCGGTTGGCGGAACAAACTCTCCAAAGCGTGGCACCGAACTTTATAAAAGAGAAAAAATGGACTACAAGCGCTTTTTCTCCGTTGAAAACAAACACCTTGTGATTTATGCCGAAAACGGCGGGTTTTACAAATACTTTGAACGAATTATCAACTACATTTTGAATAATTCAAACATAGTTATTCACTATGTAACAAACGACCCGAACGATAATATTTTTAATCTTGAAAAAGAGCAAAAAAACCTTCGTGCATATTTTATCGGCGAAAAAAAGATGATGACTCTTTTTATGAAAATGGATGCCGACATTGTGCTTATGACCACTCCGGATTTGGAAACCTATTATTACAAACGCTCTTATGTAAAAAAGGACATTGAATACATCTACACCGTTCACGGTCCGATGAGTACACATATGGTAATGCACAAAGGCTGCCTTGACCATTTTGACACAATCTTTTGCGTAGGCGATTTTCAAATCCCCGAAATTCGCAAACAAGAGGAATTATACAATCTTCCGCAAAAAGAACTTGTTGTATGCGGTTACGGATTTTTGGAAGCGTTACAAGAAAAATACGACAAAATGCCTAAATCGGAAAACGCAAAGCCGAAAATTCTTATTGCTCCGTCATGGCAAGAGGACAATATTCTTGACAGTTGCATAGACAAACTGCTTTACGAATTGCTCAAAAAGGGTTATAATGTAGTTGTGCGGCCGCACCCGGAATACAAAAAGCGTTATCCAAACCGTCTTGAAACACTTGTTGAAAAATACAAGAATTATGACGGAAACGATTTGACATTTGAACTTGATTTTTCAAATGCCGACTCAATTTACAATTCCGACATTGTAATTACGGACTGGTCATCAACCTGTTTTGAATTTTCATATGTAACACTCAAGCCGTGTATTTTCATTGATACTCCGCCTAAAATTTACAACGAGGATTACGAAGAAATCGGAATTGAACCGCTTGAATTAAAGCTGAGAAACATAATCGGCAAGCGATATAAGCCAAACGAATTTGACGGAATGTCAACAGATATTGCCAAGATGTTGCAAAACAAAAACGAATATACCGAAAGAATCAAAGAAATTCGCACACAATATGTTGCAAACTACGGCAAAAGCGGTGAGGTTGCCGGCAAATACATAATCAAACGCTTAATCCAAAAACAAAAGGAGCAAAAGAAAAATGGAAGCAATTAAATTATACATAGACCCGTCGGTTATGAGCTACACACTTCAATTTGTGGTGGCAGGCGTTGTAACTGTTGGTGCAATAGCAGGAATAATCGTTCGCAAAGCCAAAAAGAAAATCAAAAAAACTCTTAACATCGAAGAAAAAAAGGAAGTTGAAGACGACATCATCGACCTCTCCGAACAAAACAAAACAGAAGAATAAAAAACATAGCGTTTGGATTTTTCCAAACGCTATGTTTTCATTTACAAATACAAAAAAAGGACAGGCGAACCTGTCCTTTTATTTATGCGATTGAGAGTCGGGATTAGTCGTTCATCTCTGCGATTGCTGCCTGTGCAGTGTTTCCACCGTAAATGATTTTTTATCATTGAAATATAAAATATCACTAGTATGTAAAGGGGAAGTATCCCCTGATTCATCTATTGATACTAAGGCATTTTTCTTATTACCTACAATATCAACATTTAATTGAGTATTTGATTTGCCATCCAAATTCAAATACCATATAAAATGGTTTTCACCATTTGGCACAATTTTTGCAATAAATCTCTGCAATAGTTCTCTGTCCATCTTGGAATTTGAAAAATCAACAATCTCATTTAATGATTTCAAAATTTCATCATAATCAATTTGTATTTGTTTTGTGTCGATTTCAATACAATTTTGAAGTTCACTTTCAAGCAAAGACAGTTTTTTATTCAATACTTCCTTTTGTTCCAAAAATTCATCTTTTGTAATTTCTCCGCTGGTTCTCATATCCAGTAAAATATTCTTTTTACTTTTAATTTTTTCAATTTGGAACATTATACTGTTCTTTGGGTTATTTTCGACCTTATTTTCCCTATAGCATCTTTTAATTATTTTAATTGTTTCTGATATGCAATCTGTACGATTCTTCCAAACTTCTTCAAAAACCATTTTTGCCATAAGTTCAAGTTTCCAATCTGCAATCATCCTTTGATCACAATAACCCTCATCATTTTCTCCGGCTAATCTTCTTTGTTTTGCCGAACCGTTATTTAATTGATTATAACATTGATAACCGTATGACCAATCACAATTTTTATTTTTGTGCCATCTATTTTTTCTAAATGATGCACCACAAGAACATTTTAATTTTTTAACCCACACATCTTTTGCTTCTATCTTTCCGTGATTTTTTGGTTTTCCATTAACTGTAGTGCCAAAACAAGAAGTAACACGATTTTTCTTAATTTCTTGACACTTATTCCATACTTCTTCAGAGATAATAGGCTCAAAATCACCTTTTGCATACATATATGTTGATGTATCGTAATTATTCACTCTACGCTGTTCCAAGTAATTATTACTATATGACTTCCCATAAACCACATATCCGGCATAAGTTTTATTATTTAATATTCGATTTATTGTTGCCGCATTCCATTTTACAACTCCCGAAGCATTTAATTTATGCATTTCTATTAGTTTATTTGCAATTTTCATTGTTCCGATGCCGTCATTCATATACATATTATATATAAGGCGCACAGTTTCCGCCTGTTCTTCATTTATAACATAGCTTTTGCCACATCTGTCATATCCTAAGATATTACCCGAACCATATAATGTTGCTTTTTCTCGGCTAATTTGTTGTCCCGCTTTTACTCGCTCGGAAACTTTTCGACTTTCTTCTTGTGCTAAAGTCGCCATTAGTGACAAGCGTAATTCACCATCTCCATCCATAGTCCAAATGTTATCTTCAACAAAATATACCTCTATACCAATATTTTTTAATTCTCTTGTGGTCACAAGAGTGTCGACAGTATTTCTTGCAAATCTGCAAACCTCTCTTGTTACAATTAAATCAAACCGTTTTTCTTTTGCATCATCTATCATTTTTAAAAATGCCGGACGCTTTTTTGCCTGTGTTCCTGTAATACCTTCATCAATATATTTATCAATAATAGTCCAATTCGAGTGATTTTTCGCTTGTTCATCATACCATTGAATTTGATTGCCCAATGCAGATATCTGAGCCTCGTGTTCGGTAGAAACTCGACCGTAAAACACAACCTTTCTTTCTCTATTTCTGTCAAGAAAGTCATATGGATTAAAAGACTTTATTGATGTTCTTTGATTAAACATATTAACACCTCCAAATAATTTGTCATTATTATAGAATGATGATACTGATTTGTTAATTATGCGATTTAATATTATTATAAAATGCTTTTATGTTTTGCATTGTTTCATCATTTATTAAACCTTTTTCATACAATATTTCAGTCAATATCATAACAGCATACTTTTCATTTACTTGTTTCATCATTATTCACCCAACATTCCTAATCCAACACTTATTGAAAGTGCTTCATTAACGCCGTCAATATTCTTTTGACTTAAATGACCGATATATGAATCAAGTCGCTTTTTATCAATCGTTCTTATTTGCTCAAGCAAAATAATAGACGGAGCTTGAAGTCCGTCTTCTGTGTTTATGAAATAATGTGTCGGCAATTTTGCTTTAATTCCGACTTTGCTTGTAATAGAAGCAATAATTACTGTTGGACTGAATTTGTTACCGACATCATTTTGAATAACAAGAACAGGTCTGTAGCCTTTTTGCTCCGAACCTATACCTCTGCCGAGATTAGCATAAAACATATCGCCTCTGAGTATTTTTTTGTCTCTCATTTTATATACCTCCTTCATAGACTTTTGCCTATGTAAAAAGCCAACCACAGAATTAACTACGGTTGGCTTTTATCAGAAGATAATATAATTTGTCCCCGACACCCCAATTATCAAAAGGAAATCATCAAA
>UQCC01000002.1 GCA_900539325.1 uncultured Eubacterium sp. | reverse complement strand
CCTTTACACAAGGGAGGCATTAAGCGGTTAGTTTATTTTATTGGCGTGGTTCAGGGGCTTTATCGACAGTCTGGTAAGAGGGTGACAATATGACAAATTCTAACGCAAGAAAAGTTGCGATAATCGGTTGCGGCTTTGTGGGCAGTGCGTGTGCGTTTGCACTTATGGAAAGCGGACTTTTCAGCGAAATTGTTTTGCTTGACGCAAACACAGACAGAGCCGAGGGCGAGGCACTCGACATCAGCCACGGTCTGCCTTTTTCAAAGCCTATGCAGATTTACGCAGGCACATACGACGATATAAGCGACGCATCAATCGTTATCATAACGGCAGGAACGGGGCAAAAAGAAGGCGAAACCAGACTTGATTTGGTGCACAGAAATGTGGGCATTTACAAATCAATCATTCCGCAAATCGCAGGGCGAAACTTCAAAGGCATACTGCTGATAGTATCAAACCCCGTGGATATTTTGACATACACGGCACTTAAATTGTCGGGTTTGCCGTCAAACAGAGTGTTCGGCTCCGGCACGGTGCTTGACACGGCAAGGCTTAAATATCTGCTCGGCGAACACCTCGGAGTTGATTCGAGAAGCGTGCACGCATTTATTTTGGGCGAACACGGCGACAGCGAAATTGCGGCATTCAGCAGTGCAAATGTATCGGGTATTCCGCTGAAACAATTTTGTGCCGACAACTGCGGCAACATCTGCCACGCAGACAAAATGAAAGAAATTGCCGAAGATGTAAAGAATTCGGCGTACGAAATCATCAAAAAGAAAAACGCCACCTACTACGGCATTGCGATGAGTGTAAGACGCATATGCGAGGCGGTGGTGCTTGACCAAAAATCGATTTTGCCCGTATCGTGCATACAGACGGGGCAACACGGAATATCAAATGTTGCACTGAGTATGCCTGCCGTTGTGGGCGAAAACGGCGTTGAAAAAAATGTAAAGGTATCCCTCAATGCAGAAGAGGAAACGGCGGTTAAAAAATCTGCCGAAATGCTCAAAGACATCATAAGTGAGCTTGATTTGGATTATTAAAACAAAATTCATTTTCTTTTTCTTGACATTATTCGACTTTTGAATTAGAGTAAAGGTAGAATACAGAAAGGAAAATTGCTTTTTCGGCTTTGCGGGAAGATGGTACTTCCCCTGCAAATACAGCCGATGCAATCCAAACAATATGGCATTTAATCCGATGGCATTGCTTCAAATCAAGGAAAAGGCGGAGGGTTTCAACTCTCGCCACCCGAAGCTTGCAATGTTTTTTAAAGATGCAGGGAGCAGAATAGACACAGGCGCAGTGCTTGAACTATCTGTTACAACCCCGGACGGTAACAAAATACGCACAAATTTCAGAGTGTGCGAGGAGGACAAGGAATTCCTTGCCATGCTCACATCACTTGCAGGACAAAACAAACAATAGGAGGGATAGTTATGACTGTTAATGTAACGGCAGAAAATTTTGATGAAGAGGTGCTCAATTACAAAGGCAAGGTGCTTGTTGATTTTTGGGCAGAATGGTGCGGACCGTGTATGATGCTCGGACCGATTATAGAGGAAGTTTCGGAAGAAGTTGACGATGTAAAATTTTGCAAGGTCAACTGCGACGAGGCAAGAGATGTTGCACTTCAATTCGGAATTATGACTATTCCGAACCTTATCGTGTTTGAAAACGGCGAGCAGATCAATCAATCAATCGGCTACATCGAAAAAGAGGATGTGCTCGAACTCATAAAATAAAATACTTTTTCGACACACCAGGCTCCCCTTGTTATGTTATCAAGGGGAGCTGTCTGCATCTTGTATGCAGACTGAGGGGTTAAAAGGAATCAAAATATATCCCTCCGTCTTTTTTGCTACGCAAAAAATCCACCTCCCCTTAAAAAGAGGAGGCAGATAGGTAAAATTATTTATTTAATTTTTACGGTTTTAACCTTTGACCATTTTGTGAATTTGCCTGTTGACTTATTCTTTGCACGGACACGGACATAAACCTTTTTCTTGGATTTCAAGCCGTTGATTGTGAACGAGCCATAGCGTTCGGCAACATTATGCGTCTTTTTGTTTTTGAACTTTTTGTTGTATGAATATTGAAGCTGATAGCTTTTGATGTTCGGCTGTGAATTCCAACTGATTTTGACAGCCTTTTTCTTTGGAGAAGTAACATTGATTGTCGGCGGTTTTGGGGCATTGATTTTTACACCTGCAAGGCTCGGCTTTGCAGTGCCGTCAACCACAACGCTGCTGTTGCTGTTGTTTGCCGCTGTCTTGTTTGTGTCAACAACATAATCACGGAATTCCTGCACCCAATAATATTTGCCGTCAACATAACAGCAAGCAATACCGATAGCACCGAAATTGCCGTTGAGCATATTTCTTCTGTGACCTTGACCGTTATAGTCCTCGTTATCCTCTTTCCAGAGTCCGAAAACAAAGTCTTCACTCAATTCATAGCCCTCTGTGTAAGCAATGTTTTCACCGCAAGTACCGTAGCCTGAAAGTACGGTTTCCGGTCCTTCGCCGTTTGGACGGGTGTGCTCGTACAATCTGCTGATTTCAGCCGCACGAATCATAGCCGATCTTTCCAAATCATAGTCGTAAACAAGTGCTTTTACTGCCGGATATTTCACCTTTTTTGTGTTTGATTCATTCCAGCACCACGAACCTGCTGTTCTGAACTGATTAATACGATTTAACATCTTGCGAGCTTCGGTTTGTTCATACTTGACGGTTATCGAATCTTTGGCATACGCCGTTGAGGAAATTCCGCCGAACATACCGATTGCTAAAATCAATGATAATAAAACGGATAAAGCTTTTTTCATAGAAAAACCTCCTTTTTTTATATAATAACATATTATTAATATAAAATCCACTATATTACAAAAAAATGTAGGCAAACCTAAATCTGCCTACATTCTTATTATATATTGCGATTATTCGTAAATTTCACGCTTGAGTGCACCGATGTACGGAATGTTGCGGTATTCCTGGTCGTAGTCAAGACCGTAGCCGACAACAAATTCGTCAGGCACATCACAGCCGACATAATCGGGATGAATATCAACAACTCTGCGTTCGGGCTTGTCAAGAAGCGTCACGATTGAAATGCTGTTTGCCCCTCTTGCCGAAAGAAGTTTTCTCACATATTCAAGGGTTCTGCCCGAGTCGAGAATATCCTCAACAAGAAGAACATCGTAGCCTGCAAGGTCAATATCAATATCCTTGATAATCTTTACCGCACCCGATGAACGAGTGCCGCCGCCGTAGCTTGATACGGCAAGGAAGTCGAGTTTAAGCGGCAAATCAATATATCTTGTGAGGTCTGCCAAAAAGTAAATCGAGCCTTTAAGAATACCTACCACAAGGAGGTTTTTGCCCTCAAAATCCTTTGTTATCTGTGCACCGAGGCGAGCATTGATTGCTTCAAGCTCCTCTTTGGTGACAAGCACCTTTTCTATATTATTGTCAAGATTAGCCATAGTAATCTCCTTTTATCAATTAAAATTTATCGCTCTTCTCTGAAATAAGACAATCCGAGAGCGGCAGGACCCTGGTCCTCCTTCTTCTTTCTTACGCTGACAAGAATAAGAACAAAGATTGTAACAAGATAAGGAATCATCTTGAAAAGTTCCTGTGTGCGGAGTGCACTCGGAACATAAAGATAAACAATGTAAAGTCCGCCGAAAACGATTGAGCCGAGAATACTCATATTCGGCTTCCACACTGCAAAGATAACGAGTGCGATTGCAAGCCAGCCTCTGTCGCCGAAGCCGTCGTTTGACCATACGCCGTTTGCATAGTCCATTACATAGTAAAGACCGCCAAGACCGGCAATAATTGAGCCGATACCTGTTGCGATGTACTTTGTTTTTTCAACATTAATGCCTGCCGCATCGGCAGTTGCAGGGTTTTCGCCTACTGCACGGAGATGCAAGCCTACTCTTGTTTTGTTGAGCACATATGCACAAACAAGAGCAATGATGATTGCAAGATATGCCAAAAAGCCGTAGCTCAAAAACAGCTTGCCGAACCATCCCGTTTTTTCCGCAACAGGGAGAGTTTTGCTGAAATAAGCGGAAGTTGTTGAAAGAGCAACCGACGGAACATCCGCACCGGTAAGCTTGATGAGCGAACCGCCGAAGAAGTTGCCGAAGCCTGTACCGAAAGTTGTGAGTGCAAGACCCGTTACATTTTGGTTAGCCTTGAGGGTTACTGTGAGGAATGAATAAATCATACCTGCGATGAGCGAACCCAAGATACAGGAAATAAGCGGAATGAAAATTGCAAGAAAGCCGTTGGCGTCTGCTTTGTCGGTAAGTGAGTTTTCGTAGAAAAACGCACCGATAACGCCGCTCATACCGCCGATGTACATAATGCCGGGGATACCGAGGTTGAGGTTGCCCGATTTTTCTGTAATAATTTCACCCGTTGAGCCGAACAAAAGCGGAATGCCCTGCATAATGGCTCTGTGAAGAAAAGTAATCAAAGTTGCAAATATATTACCAAACATATTACTTTACCTCCTTTTTTGATGAAGTGCGGAACTGCAATTTGTAATTGATGAAGAACTCACTGCCGATAATGAAGAACAAAATTATACCGGTGATGATTTCCGAAAAACTCTGATTAAGACCGAAAATCATTGAGATTTGGTCTGCGCCTGCTTCGAGGAATACCAAAAGAAACGAGGTCAAAATCATATAAATAGGATTGAACTTTGCAAGCCACGATACCATAATTGCGGTGAAGCCTCTGCCGTCGGCAGTTGTGGTTGAGATTGTGTGGTCTGTACCGCCTACAAGGAGAAGTCCTGCGATACCGCACACAGCACCCGAAAGTGCCATAGTTCTCAAAATAACTTTTTTAACATTGATACCGATATATCTTGCGGTGTTTTCCGATTCGCCGACTACCGAAATTTCGTAGCCGTGCTTTGAATATTTAAGGTAGATGTACATTGCAATAGTGATTGCAAGAACAATCAAGATATTGAGGAGATAGGTTTTATCCCCGATTACAGGAAGCCAGCCTGCCTCCGTTTCACGGTTGATGATACCGATTTTGCCTGCACCCTTTGGATTTTCCCAAAGCATACAGAAATATGAAACAAGCTGAATTGCAACATAGTTCATCATAAGTGTAAACAAGGTTTCGTTTGTGTTGAAGTTTGCCTTGAATACAGCCGGAATAAGTGCCCAAAGAGCACCTGCAACAACGGAAGCGACAATCATAATGATGATGAGAAGTGCATTTGGCACTTTGTTGCCGAGGAGCACCATACAAGCGGTTGTTGCCAAACCGCCGATAAGCACCTGACCTTCGCCGCCGATGTTCCAAAATCGCATCTTAAATGCAGGGGTGAGTGCAAGCGAAACGCAGAGGAGCATTGCAAGGTTTTGGAGAAGCTTCCACACCTTTCGGCTTGAACCGAAAGCACCCTCAAACATTGTGGCATACACGCTGATTGGGTTTTCGCCCGTGAGGAGCATTGTGATAATGCCCGAAAAAACAAGTGCAAGGAGTATCGCAATAATTCTTATTGCCCAGGACTTTGCCTTTGACACTCCGTCCCTTTTAACTACATGAAAAAGAGGTTCACGCACGGTTGAATTATTCTTTGCCATCTGTGTTTACCTCCCTGTCAACGCTTTTGGTCATCAAAAGACCGATTTCTTCCTTAGTAGCGGTTTTGCCGTCTACCACTCCGGTGATAACACCGGAATTAATTACCATAATTCTGTCGCACAGCTCGATGAGAACAT
Organism: uncultured Eubacterium sp.; assembly: GCA_900539325.1. GTDB lineage: Bacteria > Bacillota > Clostridia > Oscillospirales > Acutalibacteraceae > Eubacterium_R. The sequence continues at coordinate 193,601 of UQCC01000002.1, read as the reverse complement.
CCAAATCCTCACCAACGAAAATAACGGCTGTGCCCTTTTCCTTTTGTTCCGACAAAAGTCCGTAAATTGTGTATGATGAGTTGATGTCAAGACCTCTTACGGGATAAGCAACCATAAGCACCTTTGGTCCGAGTGCGATTTCTCTGCCGACAAGAACCTTTTGAACATTACCGCCCGAAAGTCGTCTTACGGGAGTTGAAGCACTCGGAGTGACAACCTCAAGTTTTTCGATAATGTCATCTGCCAAATGCTTTGGCTCTTTTCTGCTGAGGAATGCGGTTTTGCCGCCCTTGTACGAACGGAGCATCATATTGTCAACAATGTCCATATTGCCGACAAGACCCATACCGAGTCTGTCCTCAGGAACAAACGAAAGAGCAATGCCGAGTTTTCTGATTTCTCTCGGTGATTTGCCTACAAGCTGTTGCGGACCCAAGTCGTCAGGCTTGTACAAAATGCTCGACTTCTTTGTTGTTTGCTGAAGTCCTGCGATTGATTCAAGAAGTTCTTTTTGACCGCAGCCGCTGATACCGGCAATGCCGAGGATTTCGCCGCCGTAAGCCTTAAAGGTTACATCGTCAAGTGCCTTTGTGCCGTCACGCTTAATAACAGTGAGGTGCTCAACATCAAGTCGCTCTTTTACATTCTTTGGTTCTTCTCTTATGATATTAAGGTCTATTTTTTCACCCATCATAGCTTCCGTAAGCGATTGCTCGGTTGCGTCCTTTGTAGGCACGGTGTCTACATGCTCGCCCTTGCGGAGAATTGCAACACGGTCGGAAATTTCCAAAACCTCGTGGAGCTTGTGAGTGATTATGATAATTGATTTACCGTCCTTACGCATATTGCGAAGAACATCAAATAATTTTTCTGTTTCCTGTGGGGTAAGTACAGCGGTCGGCTCGTCAAGAATAAGAATATCCGCACCTCTGTAAAGTACCTTGATGATTTCAACAGTCTGCTTTTCGGATACAGACATATTGTAGATTTTTTTGTCTAAATCAATGTTAAAGCCGTACTTGTCCGTGATAGCCTTAACACGCTTTTCAGCCTCTTTAATATTGTATTTTTTGCCGTCCTCTACACCGAGAACTATATTTTCGGTAGCGGTAAAAACATCAACAAGTTTGAAGTGCTGATGAATCATACCTATTTTATACTTAAATGCGTCTTTAGGAGATTTGATTACAACCTCTTCTCCGTCAACAAAAATCTGACCTTCATCGGGAAAGTAAATGCCGGACACCATATTCATAAGTGTGGTTTTGCCCGAACCGTTTTCGCCGAGGATAGCCAAAATTTCTCCGTGGTGCACCTTTAACGACACATCGTGGTTTGCCACAACCTTGCCGAATTTTTTGGTGACGCCCTTTAATTCCAAAGCTAATTTGTTTTCCATTGCGACCTCTTAAATCATCATAAAAGAATAAATTTTGTCATTTTTATACTTCTGTATAAAACAACTATACCGTGACGAGGGTAATCCCTCGCCACGGAGTGTAGTTTATTAAAGCGTTGCTTAGAATGCTGTGTCGAGCAATTCGATACCGTCGATTTGAATGTCGAAGTATGGAGCTGCACGGTATTCTGATTCGTGGAAGTAACCGTCTTTAACAGCTTCTGTATCAGGAGTGTAGTTTGCGTCTGTGTCAACATCAGCCATATAGCTTGTGAGGTGACCGTCAGCATCTACCTTAGCATTTACATTCTTGTCCTTTGTTACTGTAACAGTGAATGTTGAAGTATCAAATACATGGATTGTGCCGTCTTCAAGACCCTTCTTTGCCTTTTCAACTGCTTCTGCTGTGCCGTCAGCTGTTGCCTTTGCACCGAAGTCTGTGAGACATACGGAATTGTCAGCAAGTGTGCCAACCCAGTCAGCTTCGATTTCCTTACCCTCTTGAACTGCCTTGATGCAGTGCTCATAGTAAGGAGCCCAGTTGATTCTTGAAGATACGATGAATGTGTTAGGGCAAGCTGATTCTGTTGAACCGTTGTATGAAACGTTCGGAACGCCTGCTTTTTCACAAGCTGTTGGAGCACCCATTGAGTCAGCGTGCTGTGAAATAACTACGCAACCGTCGTTGATCAGCTTCTGAGCAGCTTCTTTCTCGGCTGTTTCGTCATACCATGAACCTGTAAATGTAACCTTCATTGTTGCTGATGGGCAAACGCTCTTTGCACCAAGATAGAATGAAGTGTAACCTGAAATAACTTCAGCGTAAGTATATGCACCTACATAACCCAACTTAGCCTGGTCAGCAGTAATCTTCTTGTCAGCGATCATTTGGTTGAGCTTTTCACCTGCTGCAACACCTGCAAGGAATCTGCCCTCGTAGATAGCAGAGAAAGCATTGTGGTAATTTGGAAGGTTCTCTGTGTGAGCCTTTGTACCTGTTGCGTGAAGGAACTGTACATCTGTGAATTCCTTAGCAGCCTGAATGATGTAGTCCTCGTGACCGAAGCTGTCTGCAAGAATGAGGTTGCAGCCTTCGTCAACAAGTTCAGCAGCTGCTTCATATGCAGCCTGACCTTCTTCGATGTTGTTCTTTTGAACAAGCTCTACTCCGCAAGCCTTAGCAGCTTCCTGTGCAGCAGAGATAAAGTTCTTGTCGTAAGTTGAGTTTTCATCATGAAGAGTAATCAAACCGAACTTAACTGTCTTTGCGTCTGTTGATGATGGTTCTTTGCTGTCATCATTGCTCTTTGAAGCAGAGCAGCCTGCAAATGCAGCCACAACTACCATCAAAGCGGCAAGGAGAACAGCCAAAACTTTTTTAGTGAGTTTCATTTCGTTTTCCTCCGTTGAATAAAATGATTTATATTACAGGCATAATTGCCATATAACCAAATGAAAATTTAATCTCTGAACACAATTTCGCCCTTATCGGCGTCCATAGATTCAATAATTGCAAGCGATTCAACACGAATGCCCTCTGCACGAAGCTTGTCACCGCCGTGCTGATAACCTTTTTCAATAACGGTGCCGCAGCCGACAAGCTCTGCACCGCTCTCTTTTACAAGGCTGATAAGACCTTTAAGTGCATTGCCGATAGCAAGGAAGTCATCAACGATAAGCACTTTGTCACCGGGATTAAGGAATTTTTTGCTGACCATAATATTGTAGGTTGTGCCGTGGGTAAACGACTCAACCGGTGCGGTGTAAACATCACCTGCAATATTTTTGGTTTTGTTCTTTTTTGCAAATACTAAAGGGCATCCGAATTCCTGCGCTACCATAGCACCGATTGCAATACCCGATGCTTCGATAGTGAGAATTTTGTTGACGCCCTCATCTTTATATAATCTGTGAAATTCTTTGCCCACTTCTGCCAAGAAGCCGCAATCTATCTGGTGGTTGAGAAAACAGTCTACTTTTAGGATATTACCGGCATAAACCTGACCTTCTTCGAGAATCTTCTTCTTTAACAAATCCATAGTTATATCCACCTATCCTATAAAATACACATATATTTTATATTATAAAGGAACAAAATTCAACAGTTTTTTTACTTTGATACACTTTTTTAACTATTTTATCTATCCGTCACAAAGAACAGGCAAATATCCGCCGCCGCTTCGTGCAATTTGTCAACTTGAATTGAGTTTGATATATGGTGTATTATATAATCAGAAACAAATTATAAAACAAAACAGAATGCCTAGAGCGACATTCTCTGTGATATGGAGATAATCATATAATTATGGTAAAATTAATTGCACTTGATTTGGACGGCACGCTCACTTCTGCCGACCATATGACTGTTACACAAAAAACAAGGGACGCCTTGAAGCGTGCCCACGATGCGGGAGCAAAGATTTCCATTGCCACGGGCAGAACCGTTGCGATTATCGGCGACATCTGTCAGCAGGTTCCCGAAATTGACTATGTTATTTATTCAAACGGAGCGGGCGTTCTTGACCGACGCAACCAAAAAATCATATATTCCAAATTTATGCCGTGGGAGCTTGTTGCACCGATTTACGACACGCTCAACACAATGCCGACATTTTTTGAAGTTTATGTTGACGGCGTAAGCTACTATCAGCTCGACAAAGCAAAGTTTTATCCAAACGGCACATTGCCGCAGGAATTTGTTGATGAATTGCTCGGAAAAATGAGCGGCGTTGAGGATTTGAGAGCCGTGCTTGAGGGCAACAGGATTGAAAAATTCACCGCATATTTTGACAACAGAACCGACTACGACAAGGCTTGGAATTATTTGAGCGGTTTCAAAGAACTGTATCTTGCTTCCTCGCTTCCGATAAGTATGGAATTCACAATGGCAAATGTCAACAAAGGCACAGCGATTGAGGGAATGTGCAAGGTGCTCGGCATCACAAATGCGGAATGTATGGCGTTTGGTGATGCAGGCAACGACATTGAGATGCTTGAATTTTGCAAATACGGAGTTGCAATGGGCAACGCAACAGACGAATGCAAACGCCACGCAAGATTTGTGACAAAAGCAAACACCGAGGACGGCATCGCCTACGCTGTTGAGCAGATTATGGAGATATAATAATTTCAAACATTATGAATATCCTTTTCGTTTTTTCTAAAACTAATAAAAAACGGAAAGGATTTTTTTATGCACAGTATCAAGGGAACAAAAACTGAAGCAAATTTGATTGCTGCGTTCAACGGCGAAACACAGGCGAACACAAAGTACACGCTGTTTGCGACAAAGGCGAGAAATGACGGCTACAACGAAATTGCAAACATTTTTGAGCAGACCGCAAAAAACGAACTTGCTCACGCAAGATTGTGGTATAAATATCTCCACAGCGACGAAATGCCCGACACACAAACAAATTTGACCGAAGCGGTTGACGGCGAAAATTTTGAATGGGTGAATATGTATCCTGAATTTTCAAAAACAGCGGCAGAAGAGGGCTTTACGGAAATCGCAAGGCTTTTTGACCTTGTGGCAAAGGTGGAGTCGCAGCACGAAAGTAAGTTCCGTCAGCTTTTGACAGATGTTAAAAATCAAAAGGTTTTCACCAAAGACGGCGAGGCGATTTGGATTTGTATGAATTGCGGTCATATCGTTGTCGGCAAGTCCGCACCTGAGGTTTGTCCGCTTTGCAAAGTGCCAAAAGCCTATTTTAAAGAATATAAAAATTCGTAAAAATAAAATTAATGCTTGACAAATGTAACTATCTTGGTTATAATAAGTCTTGCAATTGCGGATTTAGCTCATCCGGTAGAGCGTCACCTTGCCAAGGTGAAGGTAGCGAGTTCGAGTCTCGTAATCCGCTCCAAACGAAAACACTCACCAAATTTGGTGAGTGTTTTATTTTAGTTATAAGGGTCAGGCTTGCTTGACCCTTTTTTATATAAACAAAGGGATAGGCAAGCCTATCCCCTATAGGCTGTTGAGAAAGTTTCTGAATTTCGTTTTCTTGCGAGTGGGAGCTGTACGATTGTACCGCCCCCGAGCAAAAAACGAAAAACGCCAAAAGTGCCGCAAACTCGATGTTTGCGGCACTTTTACAACCTCTCCGTCAACACTTCGTGTTGCCTCATCACTTTACACAAGGGAGGCATTAAGCGGTTAGTTTATTTATTGGCGTGTTTCAGGAGCTTTATCAACAGTCTTTCTTAGGAACGATTTTGTCCTTGCCGCCCATATACATACGGAGTGCTTCAGGAATAGAAACCGTACCGTCTGCATTGAGATTGTTTTCAAGGAACGCAATGAGCATTCTCGGCGGAGCAACAACCGTGTTGTTAAGAGTGTGAGCAAGATAATTGCCTTTTTCGCCCTTAACACGAATCTTGAGGCGTCTTGCCTGTGCGTCTGTAAGATTTGAGCATGAACCGACTTCAAAGTATTTCTTCTGTCTTGGTGACCACGCTTCAACATCGACCGACTTAACCTTGAGGTCTGCAAGGTCGCCCGAACAACATTCAAGTGTTCTTACAGGAATATCGAGTGAGCGGAATAAATCAACGGTGTTCTGCCAAAGCTTGTCAAACCACATCTTTGATTCTTCAGGCTTGCAGACAACAACCATTTCCTGCTTCTCAAACTGATGAATTCTGTACACACCACGCTCCTCAATGCCGTGAGCACCCTTTTCCTTACGGAAGCAAGGAGAATACGAAGTGAGAGTGAGCGGAAGTTTTTCTTCAGGTGTGATAGTGTCGATAAACTTACCAATCATTGAGTGCTCGGAAGTACCGATAAGATACAAGTCCTCGCCCTCGATTTTGTACATCATTGCATCCATTTCCTCAAAGCTCATAACGCCTGTTACAACATTTGAGCGAATCATAAACGGCGGCACAACATATGTGAAACCACGGTCAATCATAAAATCACGGGCATAGCTGATAACTGCGGAATGAAGTCGTGCAATATCGCCCATAAGATAGTAGAAGCCGTTGCCTGCAACTCTGCCGGCAGCCTCCATATCAATGCCGTCAAACGTTTCCATAATATCGGTGTGATAAGGGATTTCAAAATCAGGAACAACAGGCTCGCCGAAACGCTGAACTTCAACATTTTCGCTGTCGTCCTTACCAATCGGAACAGACTCGTCAATGATGTTCGGAATCATCATCATTCTTTTTGTTACTTCTTCTGTAAGCTCGTTTTCCTTGCCTGCAAGTTCGTCAAGTTCCTTTGCCTGAGCGGTAACCTTTTCTTTGAGAGCCATTCCCTCTTCTTTTTTACCCTGAGCCATAAGAGCACCGATTTCCTTTGAAATCTTGTTTCTGTTGGCACGGAGTTCATCTGCTCTTGCGATAACCTGACGGCGTTCCTCGTCAAGCTCAATAACCTCGTCTACAAGATGAAGCTTGTGGTCCTGAAATTTCTTTTTGATGTTTTCTTTAACCACATCGGGATTTTCTCTGACAAATTTAATATCTAACATTATTTTTTCTCCTGTTTGTTATTTGTAAATATATATTATATTACTTTGCAATGGCATTTGCAATATTTTTTAGGTCATCAAGGGTGTAAAACTCAATTTCAAGCGTTCCCTTGTTTCTGCCGTTGTACACTCTGACCTTTGTGCCGAGTGCCTCGGTGAGCGAAAGTTCAACCTCATCATAAAAACTGTCACGCCTTTTTGCGGTTTTTTGCTCTGTTGATTTTGTGGCAGGACGCTTCGCCATTTTTTCAACATCACGCACCGTGAGTTTCTTTGAAACGATTTGATTTGCACATTCAATCATCATCGGCTGATTGTCAAACGCAAGAAGTGCCCTTGCGTGGCCGGCTGAAATTGTGCCGTCTTTCGCCATTTCTCTGACCTCTTCAGGCAATTTGAGAAGTCGCAAAGCGTTGGTGATTGCCGGTCTTGACTTGCCGACAGAAGTTGCCACCTGTTCTTGAGTATAGCCGCATTTGTCAATAAGTGCCTGAAGCCCCTCTGCCTCTTCAATCGGGTTGAGGTCCTCACGCTGTAAGTTTTCGATAATGGCTATTTCCATAGCCTCAGTGTCGGAAAGTTCCTTAATGATTACCGGAACTTCCTTGAGTTCTGCCAAACGGCTCGCTCTCCAACGGCGCTCACCTGCAACAAGTTGATAACCTCCGCTTGTAAGCGGTCGAACCAAAAGCGGTTGAAGCACACCGTGCTGACGAATGGAATCCGCAAGTTCTTCAAGTGCCGTTTCGTCAAATGTTTTTCTCGGCTGTTCTTTGTTCGGGGTAATTTCGTTTATGTTGAGTGTGCTTGTATTCACCATTGAATCGGTGTTGTTTTCAAGCATCAACGCACCCAAACCCTTACCGAGTCCTGACTTTTTTGCCATATTTTCCTCCTGTTTTGAAATTGTTGCGGTTGGCAGATTTGATTGCACAACCTACACCCAATCCCAATGCTATATATTTTATAATCACTATCGTATTAAATATGCTGTCGTAAAAAATAGGGCTTCCCGATTCGCCGTGCAAGTAAATCGGGGCGCTTTTCCACCCAAACATATCCACAAACGCATAATTAAAATCGTAATAAGTAATTCCCGATACGCTTATCGCTATGCCGACTGCCAAGAAGAACAGAACCGACAAAACAAACATTACCGTTCTGTATTCCTGCCTGTACACCACATTGCCGTTTGCATCAAAAACAGGCCCACGCTGTGCAAAACTTAAAAGCAAAATGAAAAGCATAAGGAATATCGGAGCGAAAAAGAAATATACACCAAATCCGCCGAGCATTTCAAACAGACCCTCGCCTATATCGCTCAACGTTTCGACAATTATCATTCCGAGCAAGAAATGTGAAACTAATGCGTAAATAAGATATGCTGTCGTATCTCTCAACATAAATGTTCGTTGTGAAGCCTTAACGGCATAGTAGATGCACAAGCCTAATTCTACACCGATAAGCAAAATCATAAAAACTGTAAGCGTGCTTGAAGTTCCGCCGTAAATCACATAACCAAAACCGAACTCTTTGCCAATATCAAACCAATTTTCAAGAACAAAAACCAATGCAATGACAAATTGCATAATGATTGATATTGCAAAAAACACGAGCGAAGCGGCAAAACTCGCCTTGTTTGTTATCTTTTCCTGCGAAATGTCCAATGAAAGGTCCACGCTCGGATTTTTCTGCCAAGCCACACGAGGAATTACAATCGGTCTCTCTTTCTGCTCTCGTTTTACTGAAATATTATTTATGCTTTGCACAAGCCTGCTCAAGTCGGTTTGAGAAAACGCAAAGAGTGCGACCGCAAGAATAACAAGACATTCGCCTGCGTCCATCAACCTCAAAAAATACGACATATCATTGTATGCATCAATGCCGTAAGTAAAAATTTCATCATTCTTATTAATAACAGCCAGTGATTGATAAACTGCCGGAAGTACGGGCAAAAACAGGCAATATCTGATTTTTTTATTATTTTTAAAGCACCCTTGCGAAATGAATCCGCACACTATAAGTGCGGCGATTTTCATTGCACAAGCAACCATCCAATCATCGCCGACATCTGCCCTGATAATTGCAAAATATGCAAATTTCACCAAGTCGGCAAAGCCGATAAAAAAGAACGGTGCCGATATCAACCTTGGCGATGAGGTCCTCGAAAGCATAATTACAAGCAACAGCAAAGAACCGAGAACCGACGGCAACATAAAGCTTATGGAACTGAATATTCCAAAGTAAGAATCTATGCCGACAAGAACATTGCTTAAATTAATAAGCAACAAAACTCCTGCAATCACTTCAAATATAACTGCAATCGTTTTTTCTGTTACAGGCTTTTTCATAGCATCACCCTACACTTTCATATTAAAGCGGTTGGTATTATTGATTTTTCAAAAATTCTTCAACAAATTTTTTGTATGCAAATGACGGCTTTGAATATTTTTCGTAATAGATTACCGGCTTGCCGAAGCTCGGTGCTTCAGCAATTTTGACGGAACGAGGAATTGCCGTTTTGTACGGCTTACCCGGAAAGTATTGCGACACTTCATCAATTACCATTTGGTTGAGCCTCAATCTGCCGTCATACATTGTAAAGAGTACGCCCTCAAGTTCCAAATGTTCGTTGTAGTGTTGTTTGATTGTGCGAACGGTTGAAATGAGTTGACTGAGTCCCTCAAGTGCATAGTATTCGCATTGAAGCGGAACAATGAGCGTATCTGCGGCAACAAGTGCGTTGATTGAAAGCAAGCCGAGTGACGGCGGACAGTCAATAATTACATAATCAAACTCCATAATAAGAGTTGCGATTGAACGCTTCAGCACGCTGTTGCGGTTTTCAAGTTCGGCAATTTCAACCTCTGCACCTGCAAGATTCATATTGGCAGGGAGAAGATAAAGGTTTTTAAATTCGGTTCGAACCATAACGGAACGGGCGGTTTGCTCTCCAACAAGAACATCATAGGTGCTGAATTCGACTTCGCTTTTGTCAATACCGACGCCTGATGTGGAATTGCCTTGCGGGTCGATGTCTATAAGCAGAGTTTTGTAGCCTTTTTGACCCAAACCGGCAGCCATATTAACACAGGTGGTTGTTTTGCCCACACCGCCTTTTTGATTAAAAATTGCAACAGTTTTGCTCATAAAGTCACCTCATTTGTTTACTGATATTATTATACTACTATACAGATTATATATCAAGGTGAATATATGGTGTATGTTCCACGTGAAACATCAATATGTGGCTTTAAATGTTTCATGTGAAACAACGCAAAACGGACAGGCATAACCTGTCCGTTCCGCTGTGATGAAAAGAGGAGAATATGTTTAAAATGGTTTTACCCATTTTAAGCCGATTTTTGACCGACCGCCTTTGGTATCTTAATTCGATACTCAATATAGTCATCGGTTTCTGTTTTGTCCGACACGGCATCTATGCCTGAGTCCTGCATTGTTTTAATCGCCTTGTTAACCGTGTTAACAAATATTCTAAAATCCTTGTAAATAGGGTGGTTTGTTCGTTTCTTAGGCTTCGGCTTTGCATAAAATGTTGCAATATAGCTTTCGGTTTGGGCAACATTAAGGTGTCTTTCTTTGATAACATTGAGCACTTTCCATATGTCTTTCTCGTCCTCAATGGCAAGAAGTGCCCTTGCGTGTCGCTCGGTGAGGTGCTCTTTTTCAATAAAATATCGCACATCAACGGGCAATTTAAGAAGTCGAACCTTGTTTGAAAGTGCGGATTGGCTCTTGCCGAGTGCCTTTGATATGTCTTGCTGGGTCATTCCGAACACTGTCATAAGCTGTCCGATTGCCGCCGCTTCCTCAAAAAACGACAAGTCCTCACGCTGTACATTTTCGAGTATGGAGTACACAGCCGATTGCTCTCGGTCTATATCCATCTCTATGCACGGCACGGTGTCTATCCCTGCCAAAATTGCGGCACGAAGTCGGCGTTCACCTGCTATAATTTCGCAGTAATCCGAATTGTTCATTCTGCGAATAAGGAGCGGTTGAAGTATTCCGTTTTCTTTTATTGAATTGGCGAGTGCAAGCATTTCTTCCGATTGAAACTGATGCCTCGGTTGGTTTGGATTAGGCAACAGCTTTTCGGTTGCTATATATGAGATATTGTTCATAAGCCTGTCCTTTCGATATATTTATATTAGCATAAACAACGCAAAAAGAAAAGGATTTCTCATCGTGAGAAATCCTCATATTTCGTCATAAAGTCAAATTTTACAATGGTTTTGTTGATATTTTTTTGGACTTGCGAGGGAACTGTGTCGGAGTTTGCGATATTTTTTTTATTACAACTATTGAGCGTGGTTCTGTACCGTTGAGTTTATATGAAATGTTATCAACGATTTCGCCGCCGAGGGTAGCAATAGCATTTTTTGCTTCTTCCGTGTCGTCATTGCTTCCTTTAAGTGCAACAAAATATCCGCCGACCTTAACAAACGGCAAGCAGTATTCTGCAAGCACATTCATCGGTGCAACGGCTCTTGCGGTAGCCAAATCGAACATTTCACGGTAATTTTCGTCTTGTCCTGCGGCTTCTGCACGCTCGTGAATGAGCTGTGCTTCAAGTCCGAGAGCGTGAACGGCTGTATCCAAGAATGTTAATCTTTTGTTAATTGCGTCCATCATTGTTAGACACAAATCAGGCTTATAGATGAGTAACGGAACACTCGGAAAGCCTGCACCTGCACCCACATCAATAACCGTTTGGATATTATCAAGGTTGAAATACTTAGGAAGCATAAGGCAATCGAGAAAATGTTTAACCTCAATTTCCTCAGGTTCGGTAATGGCGGTCAGGTTCATCTTGCCGTTCCACTCCACCAAAAGTTCGGCATAGGTGTCAAAGCGGTCAAGTGCCGTGTCGTCAAGAATTATTCCGTTTTCTTTTGCAAGGGAGCAAAGTCGATTTTTATCAATCATTGTGCATACTCTCCAAAATAATATTCAACGCCGTGATGTCGGCAGGATTAACACCGCTGATACGGCTTGCCTGTCCGAGATTTTGCGGACGAATTTTTGACAGCTTCTCAATAGCTTCAAGTCGCAAACCTTTAAGCGTGGAATAATCAATGTCGGCAGGGATTTGCTTTGCCTCAATTCTACGCATTTCTTTAATCTGAGCCTCTTGCTTTTTGATGTAGCCCTCATATTTTATGCTGATTTCCACCTGTTCAAAAACTTCAAACGGAAGGTCGGGACGATTTGTATCAATAGGTGCCAAGTCGTCATATGTGATTTGCGGACGACGCAAAAGCTCAATCATCTTGCAACCTGTTTTGAGCGGTGCTGTGCCCTTTGAGGTCAAAATCTGTTGAACCTCATCGGTCATCGGCACGGACAAATTCTTAACACGGTTGAACTCTTCCTTGATAAGTTCCTGTTTCTTGCAAAACTTTGCAAAACGCTCGTCGCTGATAAGTCCGATTTTGTGACCGGTCGGAGTAAGGCGAATGTCCGCATTGTCCTGACGAAGTACCAAACGGTATTCGCTTCGGCTCGTCATCATTCTGTACGGATCGGAGCAACCCTTTGTAACAAGGTCGTCAATAAGAGTTCCGATATACGAACCGCCACGGTCGAGAATAAGCGGTTCTTCGCCCTTGATTTTGAGTGCAGCGTTAATTCCGGCAACAAGTCCCTGTGCCGCAGCCTCCTCGTAACCGCTTGAACCGTTGAACTGGCCTGCACCGTAAAGCCCCGGAATATCAAGGAATTCAAGTGTTGCTTTAAGTGCGGTCGGGTCAACGCAATCGTATTCAATAGCGTAAGCCGCCCTCATAACCTGAGCGTGCTCAAGTCCTTTGATTGTGTGTATAAACGCAAGCTGAACATCTTCGGGAAGGGAAGAACTAAGCCCTTGCAAATACATTTCTTCGGTGTTTTCACCGCAAGGTTCAATGAAAAGCTGATGTCTTTCCTTATCGGCAAATCTTACGATTTTATCCTCAAAGCTTGGGCAATAACGAGGTCCTTTGCCCTCAATCTTGCCGCTGTACATCGGTGAACGGTCAAGATTGTCAAGAATAATCTGCTTGGTCTGCTCGTTTGAATAAGTGATGTGACAAACAACCTTGTTTTTCGGTTGCTCCTCGGTTTCAAACGAAAACGGAACAGTTCGCTCGTCACCCTCTTGAACATCAAGTCCATCAAAATCAATGCTTCGTCTGTTAACACGGCTCGGTGTGCCCGTCTTAAATCTGCGAAGCGGAATGTTGAGTTTATAAAGTGCTTTGCTGAGTTCGTTGGCAGGGAACATTCCGTCCGGTCCGCTCTCGTATGTTACATCACCGATGTAAACTCTGCCGCCCAAAAATGTACCCGTTGCAAGAATAACGGCTTTTGCACGGAACAAAGCTTCAAGCCTTGTCTTAACCACCCACTCGTCACCATCTTTGTAAAGGTCGATGATTTCGCCTTGACGAATGTCGAGATTATCGGTGAGTTCAAGCGTGTGCTTCATACCTGCCGAGTATTCACGCCTGTCAATCTGTGCACGCAGCGAGTGAACCGCAGGACCTTTGCCGAGGTTGAGCATTCTGCTTTGGAGCGAATATTTGTCCGCCGCCTTGCCCATTTCACCGCCGAGAGCGTCAATTTCTCTGACAAGGTGGCCTTTGCTCGTTCCGCCGATAGACGGATTGCACGGCATATTGCCGACCCAGTCCAAATTTATTGTAAACACGGCGGTTTTTACGCCGAGCCGTGCCGATGCAAGTGCCGCTTCTATTCCTGCGTGACCTGCACCGATAACTATTACATCATATTTTCCGCCAAAATATTCCATATTTCACCACAATTACTTTCCGACACAAAACTTGCTGAAAATATTATTAACAACTTCTGTTGTTGCCTTTTTGCCTGTTAAAGAGAGAAGCTCCTCAACCGCACTGTCAACCATAACATTAACGGCGTCGTAGGTCACGCCCATCTCAACTCCGCTGATTGCTTCGCTTATGCTTTCTTTTGCATTTTGGCAATTCTGCCTTTGGCGAAGATTAGCCAAAATCGGTGCACCGGCGTCAAAATCCTGAACACCCAAAAGTTCCTCAACTGCCGAAGACAACTCCTTCAGACCCTTATTCTCCTTTGCGCAGATGTAAACCACCTTTGCAAATGCGTTTTCTATCTCGTCTGTTTCAAGCCTTTGTTCAAGGTCAACCTTGTTGATGACCGCAACGGCAGGCTTGCTTTTTGCCTTTTCAAGAATTTCTCTGTCCTGCTTTTGAAGCGGCTTGTTGTTGTCAAAAACCGCAAGCACAAGCTGAGCATCGTCAAGCGCCTTATACGCCTTGTCAATTCCGATGCTTTCCACCACATCGTCACTTTCACGCAGACCTGCCGTGTCACGCAGATGAAGAACAAGGTCGCCCAGGCGAACGCTCTCCTCAACAATGTCACGGGTTGTGCCCTCGATTTGAGTAACAATGCTCTTGTCCCTGCCTACAAGCATATTCATCAAACTGCTTTTGCCGACATTCGGCATACCGACAATCGCCGTGTCAACTCCGTCAATCACGGTTTGACCGTTGTCATAATTTTGAAGAAGCTCGTCAAGCTCGCCCTCACATTCTTTTAGAGTTGCAAGCAATTCGGTTTCCTCAAGTTCGGGGATTTCCTCGTCGGGATAATCCACCCAAGCCGACATCAGAGCCGACATATCAAGCAGTTTTTGCAAAACCGAATTAATCTTATCGCTCAAAGAACCCTGCAATGCGTTAAACGAGGCTTTCATTCCGGCTTCACCCTGTGCTGAAATAAGGCTTGCCACCGATTCCGCCTGGGTCAAATCCATTTTGCCGTTGAGGAACGCCCTCTTTGTAAATTCGCCCGCCTCGGCAGGCTTTGCACCTGCATCAAGCACGGCTTCCAAGGTTTTTTGAACTATAAGAAGTCCGCCGTGAACGCTGATTTCCACAACATCCTCGCCGGTGTAGGACTTTGGAGCTTTAAACACAAGTGCAACGGCATTGTCACTCGGCTGACCGCCGATTATAACATTGCCAAACTTTGCTCTGTATCCGCCGAGGTCCGAAAGAGCACTGCCGTCCATAGGCTTAAAAACTCTGTCCGCAATTTTTGTTGCCTCGTCACCGCTTATTCTGATTACACCGATTCCGCCTGCTGCGTTACCGGTTGCTATTGCCGCAATAGTTGACATACTCTCTCCCACTTCCTAAAAATTTATGCAAAAAAGGTGCAAATACCAAAACCCATAAAAATATGGTTAGTACACTGCACCTTTCACCTGCTTATTTATTCACTTCAATCTTGCCGAACTTTGGCAAATCTGCTCTGTCAGCCTTTGGTGTGTGATTTTCCGGAGCCTTTGTAACAGCCTGGCTTCTGCCGCCTCTGCGATAGTTGCCGCCTGTGCTTCTGCTCACACCGCCTGTCGGCTCAAGAACAACTCTTCTGTCCTGATTATATCCTATTGAGCGTGATTCAACACCTTCAATTTCCTGCACAGCTGTGTGGATAATTCTTCTCTCGTAAGGATTCATAGGCTCAAATGTGTATCTTCTGCCTGTGCGAAGAACTCTTTGAGCATTTTTCTTTGCAAGATTTGAGAGAGTCATAGCTCTCTTTTCTCTATAATTGCCTACATTGATTACCACTCTGACATATTCCATAGTGCTCTTCTTGATAACAAGAGAAAGAAGATACTGAATACTGTCGAGTGTTTCGCCTCTGTGACCGATTACAATGCCGTAATCTTCACAATCAAGGTCGATGGTTACAACGCCTTCTGCATAAGATGCTTCAATCTTTGGGTCAACAATTTTTAACCCATCAAGAATTGTCAAAAAGTAGCTCTTTGCATATTCAAGGTCAACACTCTTTGGGTAATCCTTTTTAGGTTGCTCGCTCTTTGCCTCTTGTGGCTGAGCAGTCTTTGCCGGAGCATCCTGCTTTTTTGGAGCCTGAGGTTTTTTCAAAGCGGCTTGCTTTTTTTGTGCCGGCTTTTGAGCAGGCTTCTTTTCAGGTGTCGGCTTCTTTGCCTTTTCAGGGCGTTTGCCGTCATCAAAAGATACCTTAACTTCAAAGTCCTTTTTGCCGAAGCCTAAAAAACCTTTGCTTCCTGTTTGGAGCACCTCGGTTTTGATTTCGGCACCTGCCGGAGCATTAAGCATTGCTTTTGCGGCAGATACTGCGTCCTCTAAAGTCTTGCCGGAACCGATTCTTTCAATAATCATATATTGTAAATCTCCGATTTATTTTGTGTTTTTGATACTTTCTTCTCTCGAACGACGCTCGATAGTTGACTCAATCATCTGACGGGCAACATTACGCTTAGGAGGGAAGAATTTTGCCATAAACAACTGTTGTGCGGTAGCCACAATGTTGGAAATAATCCAATAGAAGCCTACTGCGGCTGAAACCTTAAATGAGATGTAGAAAGAGAAAAACGGCATCATAAGCATCATAATCATCATCTGCTGACCTTGTGCGGCAGCTGCCGGATTTTGCTTTTTCTGAATCTGCTGTGACAACAGTGTTGAGCCAAAAGAAGTTACCAAACAAAGAATAGGAATGATGATTATAGGATTTTTCCAGTCCTTGATGCTCGGAATTTGAGTCATATCAAGGTTGCCGATAAACATATGTGCCTTGTAGTCGGCAATCGCATTAAGCTTTGCCTCAGTGAAAAGTTCAGGGAACTTCTTTGCAAGCACATCTCTGTAAATCTCAAAGTTTTGAAGAATTTCTATCTGGAAATAATTGCCCTTAATCTCGTGCACCTTGTTGAGCGCTTTGAAAATCGCATCACTGTTTGACGCAATATCAATGCCGATGATATATTGGATAGGATAGTAAATAATACCGATAATACCCATCAAAAATACCATTTGAAAGACCATAGGACCGCAGCCCATATTCATAGGATTGTGACCTTCACGATTGTAAAGTTCCTGCATTTCCTCCTGCATCTTCTGGCGATCTTTAGGGTCGTTTGAATTTGCGTACTTCTTTTGAATTTTTTGAATTTTCGGCTGAAGACGGGAGGTCTTAGCCATTGTTTTTTGCTGTTTGAGGTTAAATGGTAACAATATCAAACGGGTGATGATGGTAAACACAATAAGAGCAAGGAAATATTGGTCGTTGAAAAGCATCAACAAACCTTCCATACACTTACCGAACAACCAGTAAAGAGGTTTAAACAAACCCATACCGTTCGATACAGCCATAGTAATAGTTGTTATCACCGATAATTGTCCTCTTGTTTTGTTTTTTTCATCGGAACAGGGTCGTAGCCGCCCTTAAAAAACGGATTACAACGCAATATCCTTCTTGCGGCAAGCAAACTGCCTTTGAATATTCCGTGGATTTGTATTGCCTCGATAGCGTACTGCGAGCAGGTGGGCGTGTATCTGCACGACCCATGCGAAAATCTCGGCGACAGAGTTACCTGATAGGTCCTTATCAAAAATATCATAATCTTTTTGATAAAAGCGTTAATCTTCTTCATCCACCGCACCCATTGCTTTCATATGAGCGAGCATAGCCCTCTCCACAACATCTTCTTTGCACTTGGTTGTCCTCGTTCTTGCAACAAAAACAAAATCCCAACTGCCGTTGATTTGCGGCTCAATATTCCTAAAGGCTGCCCGAATAACACGACGGGCACGATTACGCTCAACCGCACCGCCTATTTTCTTGCTTGTGGTTATTCCGTAACGAACACCGTCCCCACGGCTTTTCATACCGTAGGTTACAAGTGCGGCGCTTGCCTCATTTTTGCCTCTGTAATACAATCTGCGAAAATCCTTATTTTCTTTTAAGGTTTGACCTTTCACAAAACCGTTCCTTTACTTGCTAATTAGTAAGAAAGTGACTTTCTGCCCTTTGCACGACGGCGAGCAAGTACCTTTCTACCGTTCTTTGTTGACATTCTCTTTCTGAAGCCGTGTACCTTCTGTGCATGTCTTTTCTTTGGTTGAAATGTTCTCTTCATTCTTTTTTCACTACCTTTCGCAAAGACTAAACTTGTCTTAATCTTTTATAATCTCTGTGCGGCATAGCACAGGCAAATTGCTTTTGTTGATATATGGCAATACTGCCACACATACTATTAGCCTTGATATTATATTATAAAATATGTCAATTTGTCAACAAAAACTTGTATTTATTATTAATCTATTATATAATAGCACTATATATTGGGGGTGAGCAAGATGTCAACAACTAAAAATGCCGCTTTTGGCATAAAAAAGTTTTCAAATATCCTGTTCACATTTACAATATTTTTTACTTCCTGCTGTTTTATCGACCACACAAAGCTGTATTTTTTCTTTACAAAATTTGAATACAGGGGCATAAAGTTTTTGCTTGCCGTGATTTTGCCGGTCATAATAACGGCGGTTCACTATATGATAAACAAGGATTTGCTGTTCATTGCCGACCGAACCGCAAGCATAATGGGATTGTACACATTTTTGTATGCACTTGACAGCCTCACGCTAAAGCTGATGTGGTTTGTAGAAAAATCGTATTCGCTTTACCATCTTGCTTACGGACTCGAAACCTTTTTTTCGGTTTTGGCTGTGATGACTTTGATTGCCGCAATTCAGCAAAAAAACGGCATTTTTAACAATCATTATGCCGAAGCGACAAAAAGCTTTTTTGTCGGCTCAATTCCCGTATTTATCATTGGATTTATTATGAGCTTTCTTGTAATTAGAAACTACGGCGGAGAATACAACGCACCCAATTTAATTCCGTTTAACGGGGAAATGAGTGCTTTTATAAAACAAGGCAAGCCACAACTGCTTATACGAGATGCAGGTAATGTGTTTTTCTTTACTGCACTTACAGTAATGCTTTTCGAGCTTACAAAGCGGCACAAATGGTTTTGGGCGATAGGTTTTCCTGTTATATTAAGCATTTCTATGGAGTTTTATCAATACTTCTTTAAGTGCGGTGACCCCGATATAGACGATGTTATCCTCAACACGGCAGGAACTGTCCTCGGCTGTATTTTGTACAAATTAATTATAGAAAAAATCAAGGAGAAAGAATTATGCTGGGAATCATTGGAGCAATGGATGTGGAAGTAGCAAACATCAAAGCAAAGGTCAAAGACGCTGTTGAAACCGAAATTGCAGGTGTAACCTTTGTTTGCGGAACAATCGATAATGTTATGGTTTCTGTTGTGCAGTGCTCACCGGGCAAGGTGAATGCCGCACTGTGCACGCAAATTATGATTGACCGCTTCAAGCCCGACGCAATTATAAATGTAGGTGTAGGCTGTTCGCTTTCAAGCGATGTGGTTATCAAAAATGTTGTTATCGCAACGGATGTGTGCGAATATGACATAGACATTACCGCCCTCGGCGAACCGAGAGGGTTTATCAACGGCCTTAATGTTATCAAGGTGGAAACCGACAGAGAAATATCCGAAACGCTCAGTCAATGTGCAATCCGTTGCGGCGAAAAAATTCACAGGGGCACGGTTGCATCGGGCGACACCTTCATTGCTTCGCAAGAGCTTAAAGACCTTATTTCAACCGAGTTCAACGCTATTTGCGGCGAAATGGAGGGCGGAGCAATCGGTCACACCTGCAAGGCAAACGGCGTGCCTTTTGCCGTTCTTCGCTCAATAAGTGACGGCGGCGACGCAAACGCACAAATGGATTATCCAACCTTTAAGATGATAGCCGCAAAAATCAGCACCGATATTATCCTTGATTTTATCAAAACGCAAAAAACACAGTTTGAATTATAGAAAAAGAACGGCACACAAAATGCCGTTCCGTTTCAATATATATTGCAATCTGACTTGCCGGGCAATGCCCGATAGTTTACTCTAAAATATAGTTTGACAATATGTATTCCTCTGCCTCGGTGATAATATCCTTGAGCGGAGCAAATTGGTTTTCGTCAATGCCTGTGCGTGACTTGTCCTCAATGAGCACAAACTTTGCATCTTGCACTGCAATCGCTGCCGATGCCAAATCACGGGCAACAGAATAATCAATTCTGAAAAGTTCCTTTGGCAAATCGCCGGCTTTAGCAAGAGTAAGAGCACCACGATATATGCAAAGCATAAAGTAATCATATACAAATTTGCTTTGATTATTGTTTGCACCTACGGTTGCAAGCTCAAGCAAATATTTTGTTGCAAGTGCCATTGATTTTATTGAGCGACCCTCGCCGCTGCCGTCAAGAGCGGAAAGCACATTACCGTTAAATCCGTTTCTGCTTTCGCTTACGCCAAGCAAATAATCGGTGGTTACTCCGTAATATCGGCTGCATTTAATAACAAAATCAAGCCCACATTCTCTGATGCCTTTTTCGTAATGAGAAAGAAGTGCTTGAGAAATTCCCAAATCGGTGGCAGCCTTCTTTTGGCTGATGCCTCTCTCTTTTCTCATCTTTGACAACATCTGGGAGAATTTGGACAGTTTTTCAGTCTCGTTCTTCATAATTTCCCCTTGGTCATTTGATATTAGAACAAAAATAATAGTTCCCTTTTCATCACTATACAATTTGTAATTCTTATATATACTACCACTTATTATACAATTTGTAAACAACAAATTTTTATTTGTTGTATTTTTGTAATAATTAAGCTAAAATAACAAACAAACGGAGGTTTAATATAATGAAATCATACACAGTGTATTTATTAAGACACGGACTTACAAAGGGCAACCTCAACGCACAGTATATTGGGCACACCGATTATCCTTTGTCCACATTTGGTATAGAACAGCTCAAAGAGATAAAAAAAGAGCACTCCTATCCGGAGGCTGATGCGGTCTTTGTTTCGCCGCTAAAAAGGGCACTTGAATCCGCCGATATTATGTTCCCAAAAAATAACAAAATTGTAATAGATAACTTTATCGAGTACTCGTTCGGCGAATTTGAGGAGCTGACCGCAGAGGATTTGAAGGACAATGAGGACTTCAAAAACTGGCTTCACGGCGATATGTATGCCCGTCCGCCATACGGCGAAAGCAATGCCGAATTTGTACAAAGAGTCTGCAAGGCGTTTGAGCAGGTTGTTGAGGGTTGCATTTCAACAGGCACGGAAAAGTTTGCAATCGTGTCGCACGCAGGCGTTTTGATGACGATTTTGGCTTGCTACGGACTTCCGGAAGCACCTATGGCACATTGGCAAATGGACGCCGGCTACGGCTACAAGCTACGCATCACACCATCACTTTGGATGCAGGGCAAAAAGGTTGAAGTTGTTGACACCGTACCCGTTCCGCTGAGCAAAAAGGAAAAATAAATCAAAATATTAATGCCTCCCATAAATGGGAGGCATTTTTTAATTACTTTTTGTTGTGCTTTCCTTTTCAGGCGCACGGGTGGTTACTTCACCGTAATTTTCGTTGGTGTAGGTTGCCTGCACAGCATATCCCGTTTCGGAATAAAAGCCCGATTCACGGCAGTTGATGTAATCAACTCTTGTGCGTGCAAGTGTGATACTGCTCTTGCCGTAAATGTCCATTTGGAGCATATATGCGTCCATCGGATAGTCGGCTTTCCAGCACCAAGCACCGTAGAAAGTGCCGCCGGCACCGTTTTCGTCATTTCTGTATTCCGGTACATTGGATGTGAAAACATCATAACTCATCCAGCCCTCGCTGAGAGCATATTTTGCCGTAGAAACAATATTGCTCTTCGGCATATCCGTCCTTATATACGGTACCATATCGTTAAGGATTTTAAGGAGTTGAACGCTTGAAGCATTTTTCATATCGCTGAAAACCTTGCTCAAGCATATTTTTTGACGGTTTGCACGCATATTGTCGGAGTCAATCTTTCTGATTCTGCAATAAGCAAGAGCCTGCTTGCCCGAAAGCTTCACCATACCCTTTGTTCCGTCAAAAGTTTTGTCGATATAAACACCGCCGTATCTCTTTTGGTGGTTGTTGATTTCGTTAATTTCGGCACTTGTGAGTTCAAGTTCAACACCGCCCAAATTGTCGATTATCTTTTCAAAACTCGTAAAGTTTACAATAACATAGTTGTCAATTTTAATTTTGTAAAGATTTTCAACTGCTGAAATATAGGTGTGGATATTACCGTCGTAAGTGGACATTGCACCGTTAATCTTGCCAAAGTGACCCGTTGATTCGTCACCCGGTATGGTCTCCCAATAAGCGTAGGCGTCACGGAGAATTGATGTGAGCTTAATCTGCTTTGTGTCAAGATTTACGCTTGCAACGATTGCAGAATCGGCTCTCGTTCCGCTTTCAAGCACCTTTTTGCCACGGGTGTCCTCACCGATAAGCATAATGTTGAGCACTCTTGATGACGAAGCAGGTGTGCCGTTTTTGTACCACTTCTTAATCATATCCTGAAGCGAACCGATTTCAGATGCGTCTGCTTCTTCAATCGGGTCAAAGCTTTCAACCCGTTCGTCCATCTTCATCTGAGAAACATTGGTTTGCTTGTCCGCATTTTCGTCCGTCACGGTGTCCAAAATATTATTAACATACCAATAAACGCCGATGCCTGCACAAAGGACAATAATCAAAAGAATAAGAATTACTCGAATTGCCGTGTTTTTCTTTTTCTTCTTATCGTTCTTTTTTTTCTTTTTCCTTGCACGCTCTCTGTCACGGTCGGATTTGTCGGAAGAATTGATGTAATAATTGTCATAATCGTTGTTTTGCTCAACAATGTCTTTTACATCAACAAAATCTTCCTTGCTTTTAGGAACGGTTCTGTCCTTTTTCTTGTGATGAACATTGAGCGGCTCAAGCGGTTCAAGCGGTTTTTCGTCCGTTTTAGGCAACTTGACATCCACCGTGTTTTGCGGCTCTGCCTCTGTTTTCTGTTCAATTTCGGTATTTTCGGTTTGGTTTGTGGTTTGAGAATAAATGTCCTCCGGTTTCTCTCGTTGCTCCTCGTTCGGGGTAATATCCTCCACAACAGGCTCCGGTTTTTTGCTGTTGATAACTTCTTCAACAACTTTTTGTGCGGCTTCGTTGTCCGACTTAATCTGAGCCTCGTTTTCTTCTCGGCGTTTTTTGACCTCCGAAAGAATATCGTCGATATTATATCCTTTTTCCATAAATTACTCCTCTGTCATTACTGACGGTTATTATTCCTCGGTTGGCACATCTTCATTCTGTGCCTCGGCATCCGTTTGCTCCGGAGCGGTAATTTCTTCTTCGTCTGCCGCTCTTTCAACAATGCCTATTGTTGCAACCTTTTCGTTGTCCTTAACGGTCATTACCTTAACGCCCTTGCCGCCTCTCTTGATGAGTGAGATTTGGTCGGCGTGGGTGCGGATAACTACACCGTCCGAGGTAATCATAATAACATCATTTTCTTCCATAACGGGAGCAATCATAGCTACCTTGCCGTACTTGTCGGTGTGATAGTTAATAAGTCCCTTGCCGGCTCTGCCCTGAACACGGTAATCTTCAAAATTACTTCTTCTGCCGTAGCCTGTTTCGGACACGGTGAGAAGCTGCATATTGTCAACGGCAACCGCAAAACCTACAACATAGTCGCCCTCGGCAAGCTGAATTGCCCTTACGCCTCTTGCGGTTCTGCCGATAAGACGGGCGTCCTCTTCCTTAAAGCAAATAGCCATACCGTCGTGAGTTGCAACGATAAGATTGCGTTCGCCGTCGGTAATTTCAACCCAGCAAAGCTCGTCGCCCTCGTCAAGATTGATGGCAATAATACCGTTTTTCCTGATGTTGTTGTATTGGTCAAGTGCCGTACGCTTGATGACACCGTTGCGTGTAACCATACAGAGATATTCTCTGTCGCCGTCCTTTGGCACCTTAACCATTGCAGTAACTTTTTCGTCCTGCTCAATCGGCAAAAGGTTGATTACATTCATACCCTTGCTTGTTCTTGAAGCTTCGGGAATTTGATAACCTTTAAGCTTAAACACCTTACCCATATTGGTAAAGATGAGTATAGCATCGTGAGTTGAACATGTAAACATATTCTTTGCAACATCTTCTTCTCGTCTTGACATACCCATAATGCCCTTGCCGCCACGGTTTTGAGCCTTGTAGGTGTCAACTGTCTGACGCTTGATGTAGCCACGCTCGGTGAGTGTGAGAATACAATCTTCAACAGGGATAAGGTCCTCATCGTCAACATCACCCGTGAATGCTGAAATTTCCGTTCTTCTTTCGTCACCGTATTTGTCGGCAACTTCACGGATTTCCGTCTTGACGATGTCAAGCACTCTGTGCTCGTTGTTGAGAATGTCGTTGTAGTCTTTAATTTTTTCGTGGAGTTCTTCCAACTCGTTCAAAATCTTTTCGATTTCAAGACCTGCCAACTGACCCAAACGGTAAGCAACAATAGCCGCTGCCTGTGGGTCGTCAAATCCGAACTTGTCCATAATGGCTTGCTTTGCTTCGCTCTGTCCGCCACGGCAGGCACGAATTGTTGCGATAACCTCATCAACAATGTCAAGTGCCTTTGCAAGACCTTCCAAAATATGAGCACGCTCTTCGGCTTTCTTGAGGTAAAATCTTGTTCTTCTTGTGATAATTTCCTCTTGGAATGAGATGTATTTTTGAAGAATTTGCTTGAGCGTAAGAATTTTCGGAACTCCGCCGTCAAGTGCAAGGAGAATAACGCCGAAAGTTGTTTGCATTTCGGTCATTTTGTAAAGATTATTGAGCACAACCTGTGCGTTTGCATCTCTCTTTATTGTGATTTCGATGTGCATACCGTGTCTGTCGGTGTAGTCCTGCAAATCGGCAATGCCTTCAATTCTCTTGTCCTTGATAAGCTCGGCAATTTTTTCGATAAGTCGTCTTTTGTTTACGCTGTAAGGAAGCTCGGTAACGATAATCTTAAATCTGTCGTTCTTGGTTTCCTTAATTTCGGCTCTTGCACGAACAATAATTTTGCCTCTGCCTGTTGAATATGCGTCTCTGATGCCCTTTGCACCCATAATAATACCGTGGGTCGGGAAGTCCGGACCTTTGATATATTGCATAATTTCTTCAAGCTCGGCATCGGGATTGTCAATAAGACAGCAAACGCCCTCTGCAACCTCGCCCATATTGTGAGGCGGAATGTTGGTTGCCATACCTACTGCGATACCCGATGAGCCGTTGATGAGCAGGCACGGGAACTTTGTAGGCAAAACTTCGGGTTCAACTTCCGTGTCGTCAAAGTTAGGAACCCAATTTACTGTGTCTTTTTTAATATCTTCAAGCATTTTGAGCGAAATTTTGCTCATTCTTGCTTCTGTATATCTGTATGCAGCGGCAGGGTCGCCGTCAACGCTACCGAAGTTACCGTGGCCGTCAACAAGCGGATGGCGGAGCGAAAAGTCCTGCGCCATTCTTACCAAAGCGTCATAAACGGATGCGTCACCGTGTGGGTGATAGTGACCGAGCACTTCACCGACGGTGGTAGCACACTTACGGTAAGGCTTGTCCGGATAAAGTCCGGTGTTGTACATTGCATAAAGTATTCTTCTGTGAACAGGCTTCAAGCCGTCCCTTACATCAGGGAGTGCACGGGAAACAATAACGCTCATTGAGTAGTCAAGAAAGGCGCTTCTTATTTCCTTGCTGATTTCAACATCAACTATTTTTTGGTTAGAATAGTCAATATTGTCACGCACTACTTCTTTTCTTGCCATTTTGTAATATCTCCTATTCTAAAATTAAATATCAAGGTTCTTTACGAACTTTGCGTTTTGCTCGATAAACTGTCGTCTCGGCTCAACATCCTCACCCATAAGGATAGAGAAGTTTTCGCTTGCAATCTGTGCGTCATCAATGGTAACACGCTTCATTGTTCTGAACTCAGGGTCCATTGTGGTTTCCCAAAGCTGTTCAGGGTCCATTTCACCAAGACCTTTGTATCGCTGAACATCGCAATCTCCGCCCATTTTTTGGGTGATTTCATCTCTCTGCTCGTCAGAATATGCGTATTCACTCTTTTTGTTCTTTGTAACCTTAAAGAGTGGCGGCATTGCCAAATAAACATGTCCGTGTTCAATAAGTTCAGGCATATATCTAAAGAAGAATGTGAGCAAAAGTGTTGTGATATGCGCACCGTCGACATCGGCATCCGCCATAAGCACGATTTTGTGATAACGAAGCTTTGAAATGTCAAAGTCCTCGCCGATACCCGTGCCAAGTGCCGTGATTACAGGCACAAGTTTTTCGTTGCCGTAAACCTTGTCAAGTCGTGCCTTTTCAACATTAAGCATCTTACCCCAAAGCGGAAGAATTGCCATATATTTCGGGTCACGGCCAAGCTTTGCCGAGCCTCCCGCAGAGTCACCCTCGACAATGTAAATTTCACATTTTTCAGGTTCTTTTGATGTGCAGTCCGAAAGTTTGCCAGGCAAAGAATTGCTCTCAAGCGGTGACTTTCTTCTTGCGTTTTCTCTTGCTTTTCTTGCGGCTTCTCTTGCACGGGAAGCGTCAAGTGATTTGTTGAGGAGTGCTTTTGCAACCTGCGGGTGCTCCTCAAAATATGTCATAAGTTTGTCGTAAACAAGACCCGACACAAGACCTGTCATTTCGGTATTGCCGAGTTTGCCCTTTGTTTGACCCTCAAACTGAGCCTCTGTAAGTTTAACCGAAATTACAACGGTGATACCCTCACGAACATCATCACCCGTAAACTTTTTGTCGCTGTCTTTAAGTATTCCGTACTTTTTGCCGTAATCATTAAACACTCTTGTAAGTGCGGTTTTAAAGCCCGTTTCGTGCGTACCGCCGTCAACAGTGTTGATGTTGTTTGCAAATGAAAGTTTTGTTTCGGAATAACTGTCGGTATAGCAAAGTGCAACTTCCGCACTTCTGTCGCCCTTTGTTGTGGAAATGTGGATAACTTCAGGCTGAATAGGAGTAAGACCCCTACTTTCGTTTATCCATTCAACGAATGAGCGAATACCGCCCTCGTAGCAGTAAACGGCAGTGTGCTCGTCCTCGCCGTACTTGTCGCCCTCCGGCTTTTCAACAAGTTCTCTTTTATCCGTAAGGCTGATAGAAAGACCTGCGTTGAGAAATGCCTGCTCACGAAGTCGTCTTTCAAGAATATCAAAGTCGTATTGTGTTGTTTCTTGGAAAATTTCGTCGTCTGCCTTAAATTTGATAAAAGTTCCGTGACCTTCGCTGTCGCCGATAATATGCAAATCGTTAACCGGCACGCCTCTTTCAAATCTTTGTGCGTAGATATGACCGTTTTGAGTAACCTCAACCTCCATCCATTCGGAAAGAGCGTTTACAACAGATGAACCTACGCCGTGCAAACCACCCGAAACTTTGTAGCCCGAACCGCCGAATTTACCGCCGGCGTGAAGAACCGTAAGTACAACGGTTACGGCAGGAAGTCCTGTTTTTTCGTTGATACCGGTAGGAATACCACGGCCGTTATCACGAACGGTGATGACATTGCCCGGTAAAATCTCGGTTTCAATATGAGTACAATAGCCTGCAAGGGCCTCATCGATAGAGTTGTCCACAATCTCGTAAACAAGGTGGTGGAGTCCTCTCGGTCCTGTTGAGCCTATGTACATACCCGGTCTTTTTCTTACCGCCTCAAGACCTTCAAGAACCTGAATATCATCGGCGTTGTATTCTTCCGTTACAACGGTGTTAATATCCTCTTCTTCAAGATTGGTTAACTTCTTTTCTTCTTCCATTTAATAACCCCATTTATTTGACACGCTTGTTGAGTGTGCCCGTGTTTATCGGACTTACAAAAACATTTTTGTCTGTTACAACAAAACATTTCGGCAAGTCATAGTTTACATAAATAACTCTTTTGTCTTTTTCGGCTTTTTTCAGATAATCTCTTGTTGCTTTGTTAACCGTTGATGTATCCATATCAAATATACCGATTATGTCTTTATCTCTCACGAGGGTGTCCTCGCCTATGTGAAGATACATTGTCACCCCTCCGAGAGTGTACCGTTTTCTATATGAAAAGTTTTGCCTTTTTTCAGTCGAAGCACGGTTTCTTTGTCACAACAGGTAATGAAAACCTGCAAATCTTTGATGTGATTTAAGATATAATCCTGCCGCTTTTCGTCAAGTTCGCTCATAACATCGTCAAGCAAGGCAATCGGATTTTCGCCTGTCATTTCTTTGAGCAGGCTCGCCTCCGCAAGTTTGAGTGCAAGTACCGAACTTCTTTGCTGACCCTGACTGCCGTAAGTTTTAACGCTTTTGCCGTTAATCATAATTTCAATATCGTCACGGTGCGGACCTTTTGTTGTCGTGCGATTAATCACATCTGTTTTTATATGACTTTTCAGTTTATTATACAATTTTTGTTCAATATCATTCACATCATCCGTATAGGTGTCCGCTCCGATATAAACAAGTTCAATGTCCTCTTTGCCGCCGCTTATCCCCTCAAATATGCTTTTAAGGTACGGTTTAAGTGCTTTTAGGTACATAATTCGCTGATAAATTATTTTTGCACCCAAGTTTGCCAGGTTAACATCCCACACTTCAAGCATAGGTGTAATTGCTTCAACGTTCTCTGCATTTCTGAGCAAAGTGTTTCGCTGAACAAGGGTTCTGTTGTAATTTTTCAGCAATGTTCTGTAATTACTTTTTATTTGGCACAGTGCACCGTCAACAAATTTTCGGCGTTCGTTCGGACCTTCTTTTATCATATTCAAATGGTCGGGACTGAAAATAATTGTTTTTATTTCATCGCCGAGGTCTGCGGCACTTTTCTTTTTTATGCCGTTTAGCTGCACCATTTTTCTGTCTTTAATATTGATTTCGGCTGTTTGCTCTCTGCCGTTTGCAAAAAAATCAAGTTTAAGTTTTGCATAATCACAGTTAAATTTTATGAGTTCTTTATCTTTTGCACCTCTGAAACTTTTTGCTCCGCTGAACAAATAAAGTGCTTCAAGCAAATTTGTTTTGCCCTGCGCATTCTGACCCCATATGATATTTACATCATCAAAATCAACCGACAGTTCTTTTATATTTCTGTAATTTTCAAGTGTAATTGAATTAATCTTCATTTACTATCGTATAGTCAACCGCAAATGCCGTAATCACATCGCCGTTTCTTATTTTTTTGCCTCTTGCGGTACAAACTTCACCGTTTACTCTGATTATTCCGTCTTGAATAAACTCTTTTGCCTGACCGCCCGTTTCCGCAATTCCTTTAAATTTAAGGAATGATTGCAACTGTATAAATTCGGTATTGATTTTTACCGTTTCTTTTTGATGTTCTGCTGTTTTTACTTTAATTCTCATTTTTCAACCTCATAGGAAGTACAAGGAATATAAAATTATCCGCATTAATCGGCTTGATAACCGCAGGACTTACAGGTCCGCCGAGTTCAATTTTAACTTCATCCGTATCGCTTGCGTGAAGTGCGTCAAGCATAAATTTTGAGTTAAAGCCGATTTCAACTCTGTCGCCCGATGTGTTTGCATGAGTGTAGTCAACAACTCTGCCGAGGCTTGATACGGTCGACACTCTCATTTGGTCGCCGTCAAACAAACATCTGATTGGGTTTTTTTGATTGTTTTCAATAACCGGAAGTGTTCTTTCTATACAATCAATGGCGTCACCGGTATTGATGAGCACCGTTGTTTTTGTTACGCTCGGAATTGCTGCCGTGTAATCAATGAATTCACCGTCAAGAAGTCGGCTGATAATGCTGTAATTATCAATTTCAAACACAATATGACGCTTGCTGATAAGCATATTTACGGTTTTTTCTTCTTCGGTATTAAATAATTTTATAATTTCTTTAATTGTCTTTTTAGGCACAACAAAATCAAGTTCTTCGCCGTCATAATTGATTTTTTCTTTTCTGATGGCAAGGCGGTAACCGTCAACACCTATCATGGTGAGAGTGCCGTTTTCAACAACAAATTTAAGACCGGTATAAACAGGTTTTGACGATTCGTTATCGGCAACCGCAAAAACTGTTTGATTAACCATGGAATACATAAGATTTTGGTCAAGTTCTATCTTTTGCCCGTTATTAACAGACGGAAGCTCAGGATAATCTTCTGCATCAATACCCGTAATATTATATTGTGCCGCACCGCTGATAATAGAAACCGAATTACCGTTTGTTTCAATAGTAACCTCATCGTTATTCAGCTTGCGTATAATATCGCAAAGTACCTTTGCATTGATTACAATAGCACCCGGTTCAACAACATTAACATTCATAATTGTGTTGATACCGAATTCAAAGTCATATCCCGTAAGGCTCAATGTATTGCTTCCGCATTCAATAAGTATGCCTTCGATTGTAGGAATGGTAACTTTGGTGCTTACCGCTCTGATAACATTGTTGCAGGCAGTAGATAATTCTTTTGTATTGCATATAAATTTCATACCGATGCTCCTCTTATATGATATAGCTTTATACGGCTAATTTATTTATTGTTTTGTTGATGTTAAAAATTATGCTGTCATTTTGCCTCATTTTGCCTTTGGGCAAAGAATTTGCTATCACAATATATCATTCTTATAGTAATAGTATTAGAGGCGGTGAAAAATGTGTAAAACACTCAAAAGCGTTTTATTTCAACGATTTTGGCTTAAAAAAATTTAACATCGTATTTGTGAAAAAAATGTTTAAACTGTGTAAAATTTTTGTTTTCCACATACGGTGTGAAAAACTATAATGTGGAAAAGTAAAATTTTGTGGAAAAAATTTATTCTTTTACATTGTTGATAATGTCGCTGACTTGATATTCAAGTGCCGAATCCGACTTCATCTTTTCTTCAAACTTTTCCACGTTATACATAACGGTGGAATGGTCTTTGCCGAATTTTTCGCCGATAGCTTTAAAGCTCATATCGGTTACTTCACGGATAATGTAAAAGCACATTTTTCTTGCAATGCTTACATCGCTTGTTTGCTTTTTGCTGTAAATGTCCTCAACCGAAACGCCGGTTGTTCTGCTTACTTCGTCAACAATGGTTTTGAGTATGTCGCCGATTGGGCGAACATCGTTTTGTACCGCTTTGATGGCACCTTGTGCAAGCGAAATTGTAGGCGTTTGTTCGCTGAATTTGCAAATAGCCTGCAATCTTTTTGTAATGCCTTCAAGCTGACGAATATTTGTTTTGATGTTTTGTGCAATGTATTCAACAACGCTGTCGTCCTTAATTTCAAAATCAAGGAGTTGTGCTTTTCTTTTGATAATTGCACATCTTGTTTCAAATTCAGGTGACTGAATATCTGCCAAAAGTCCGCTTTCAAATCTTGAACAAAGTCGTTCCGTAAGTGATTTAATTTCTTTAGGCGGACGGTCGGAAGTCAACACGATTTGTTTGCCGTTGTCCACAAGGCTGTTGAAGGTGTGAAAAAACTCTTCTTCCGTCTGTGTTTTGCCGGCGATGAACTGAACGTCGTCAACCAAAAACAAATCAATGTTGTTTCTGTATTTATTGTGGAATTCGTCAACTGTTTTTTTGCCGAGGCTTTCAATAAATTCGTTGGCAAAATTTTCAGCTTTGATATAGGTAATTTTCATTTCCGGATAATTGCGGCTTACTTCGTAACTGATGGCATTGAGCAAATGAGTTTTGCCCAGTCCGCTTGAACCGTAAATGAAAAGAGGATTGTAATTGTAGTATTTTGCACCGTTGCTGATTTGACCCGCAGGGTCTGCCGCAATGGCTTTTGCGGCGGCATAGGCAAATCTGTTGCTCGGACCTACAATAAAGTTGTCAAATGTAAATGTTTCGTTTTTAAAATCGGCAAAACTCATCTCTGTTTTTTGCTTTTGGCTCATTTCGTCTTCCGGACAGTAAAAATTGATTTTTACTTCAAATCCGCAAACTGCCATAAATGCCTCTTCAATCAAACTGCCGTATCTGCCGACAACCGTGTTTTTCTTAAATTCATTGCCGAATTTAAGTGTTGCTTCGCTTCCGTTAAATTTTGTCATTTCTATCGGAGTGAACCACAGGTTATATGCGGTCTCGTTTGTTTGCTCTTTGCAATAAAGGAGAACATTTTGCCATAATTCTTGGTATGTATCCATAAAGTATTATTATCTCTCCAATTATATCGTTATTTTGTTTTTATTTGTGTTTATTTTAATTTTTTAGGTTTATGTGAAGTTTTTGTATTGTGCCGAGTGGCCGGCCTTGCTTGGGATAAATAAACAAGACTGAGGCACTATACATAATCTATTATAGTAAACATCCCACTTTAAGTCAATATTTATTTAAAATAAATAATAATTATAATCTTATTATAATATATACCCTGTATAATATAGCGTCAAAATACTATGATGATTTTTGATTGGATAATATTGTTGCAATTTGAATGTTTTTAATCTATAATAAATTCAAATATTAATTATAGAAAGGCAGAATATGAAAATTTTTAAGCACCGCGGCGATATTTATATCAGCAAGTCAAGCGGTAAAAAGAGCAGAGAAGAGCATATTTTGCTTATTATGCTTGCAATAATTGTAATATTTACGGTTGTGTTTTTTGCGATTTTGTCACAAAAATATTCGTCGGTTAAGGAATTTTTTGCCGGTGACAGCGTAACCGTTACGCAACAGGCAAATAACGGCGTTGAAGAATTGCCGCAAATATCGGGCAAAAGCAATTTTTTGATTATTGAAACGGACGAGGAAGAATCCGTTATTCACTTTGCATTTTTGGTGCAGGCGGACAAGGACACACAAAGCTACAAGGTTTGCACTTTGTCACCTGACACGGATATTGACGGTCAGTCACTTTATGATTTGTATTCGCTCGGCGGCGGAGCAACAATTCAAACAAAACTCACCGCTTATCTCGGCATAAACATCGATTATTATGCCGCACTCAAAACCGATGATTTTATAGAATTTGTCAACAAACTCGGCACATATATTTATCCGTCGGATGAGGCAATCAAATTTAACAATGACAATCCGGATGACAAGTATTCCGTGCGTATCGGAATGGGCGAACAAAAACTTTCAGGTTCCGAAACTTCCGACCTTTTGCGTTATTATTCAAACAAAAATGTGAATTATGCCAAAGCAAACCAAATCATTCTTTACGGACTTACCGAGCTTTTCAATGCCGAAAATTATGACAATGCCGAGGCAATATTCAGGCTGTTTATAAACAGTGCCACAACAAATATTACGGTTCGCAATTTTCAGGATAATATTGATGCGATTGAGGTTTTTTGCAAGAAAAACAGCGACATTGCGGTATATTCCGCAACAGTTAAGTACAAATCAAATGTGCTGACTCCAAAATCCGTGCAGGAAATTAAGGGCTATTTCAGCGAATAAAAATATTGAGGAATTATTATGATTACAGAAGAAAACAAGCAAAAAATAATGAATGCCGTTCGTGACATTCTTGAAGCGGTGGGCGAAGATGTAAATCGTCCGGGTCTTATTGAAACACCTAAAAGAGTGGCAAATATGTATGAAGAAATGTTTGCCGGTCTTGACAACGATGCAACACAGCACCTCAAATTGTTTGACGAAAAATCAAATGACGAGATGGTTATTGTGCGTGACATTCCGTTTTCGTCAATGTGCGAACACCACCTGCTTCCGTTTGTGGGCAAGGCTCATATTGCTTACATTCCGTCGGATAACAAAATTCTCGGACTTTCAAAATTTGCGAGAATTGTTGACAATTTTGCAAAGCGTCCGCAGGTTCAGGAGCGTTTGACTTCGGACATTGCCGATTTTTTGGAAGAAAATCTTTCGCCTAAAGGTGTTGCCGTTATTATTGAAGCGGAGCACACCTGTATGTCAATCAGAGGTGCAAAGGCTTCGGGTTCGTCAACTATGACTTCGGCACTTCGAGGAATTATGAAAAAAGACGCACGCACAAGGGCAGAAGTTTTGTCTTTGTTAAAATCGTAAAAATATTATTTTACCGAAAAAAGAGGCTTTGTTATGATTTGGAAATGTACCGATAAAAATATTGAATACGGTGACAAACCGCTTGTTATGGGCATTGTCAATGTCACACCCGACAGTTTTTCGGACGGCGGCGACCATTTTACACCCGAAGCGGCTGTGGAATACGCCTTGAAGCTTGTTGAAAACGGAGCGGATATTTTGGATTTCGGTGCACAAAGCACCCGTCCGGGATATACCGAGATTTCGCCTATTGAAGAAATGGACAGGCTTGAGCCGGTTATTTCAAAGGTCAGGGCACAAACCGATGTGCCGATAAGCATTGACACTTATTTTCCCGTTGTTGCCCTCAACACGATTGAATGGGGTGCAAATATCATCAACGATGTCAGCGGTGTTATAACCGAAAAAATGGCAAAAGTTGTGCGGGATAACCAAGCAGGTTGGATAATTATGCACAACGGTGCAGGCGGAGTAAGCGAAGTGCACAAATTTTTTGATGAGTCAATCAACAAATGCAAAGCACTCGGAATTGATAAATCACAGATTTGCTTTGATATGGGTATCGGCTTCGGCAAGGACAGAGTGCAGGATTTGGCTCTAATTTCCCGTGTAAGCGATTACAAGCCTGACGGATACCCTCTGCTACTCGGAACAAGCCGAAAGCGTGTTATAGGCGAATACGGCGGCGAGAGCGTGCCTAAAAACCGTGATTACGGCAACATAGCAGCCGATACGGCGGCAATTTTGGGCGGAGCGGATATAATTCGCCTTCACAATGTAAAAGCCGAAAAACAGGGCATAGATATGGCGTATGCAATCAAAAAAATGCAAAGTAAGGGATAATTATGGATAAAATTTCAATTAAAGGCTTAAAACTTTTTGCCTACCACGGAGTTAATCCCGAGGAAAAAGAAAACGGTCAAAATTTTGTTATAGATTTGGATTATTATGTCAACATTGCAAGGGCTTGCCAAATGGACACGCTTGACGATACGGTAAGCTATGCAAAGGTTGTCAAAACAATTCGCCGTGTGTTCACTGCGGAAAAATATGATTTAATTGAAAGAGCGGCACAGGTTATCGCCGATGCGGTACTTGATGAATTTGATGATATTTTTAAGGTTGAGGTAACTCTCAAAAAACCCGAAGCACCGATAAGTGCCGAGTTTGATTATGTTGCTGTTTCAATTATGAGAGAAAGGTAAAAAATTATGACTTATGTTCTTGCGATAGGTACAAATATCGGTAACAGAAAAGAAAATATCGACAATGCGGTTGAGGCAATCAATCTTGTTCCAAAAACTTCGGTTATTGCCTGTTCCTCGATTTACGAAACGGAGCCGGTCGGTTATGCCGAACAGGACGATTTTTACAACGCCGTTGTTCTTGTTGAAAGCGGTCTTGACCCTCACGAAATGCTCGGCGTGTGCCTCGGCATTGAAGCGGGCTTCGGCAGAATAAGAGTGATTAAAGACGGTCCGAGAGTTTTGGATATTGACCTCATTTTTGCGGAAGATAAGGTTATAAACAGCGAAAATCTTGTTTGCCCTCATCCTCGGTATTTAGAGCGCAGATTTGTTCTTGAACCGCTTTTGGAACTGTTCCCGAACGGCGAATTTTTTGGAAATAAATTCCTAAAATCAGCGGAAGAAATTGACGGTCAATTCGTCAGAATTGCAGACAAAATTGATATAAAATAAAAAAATTACCTCTGTTATATTACAGCCAAAAGCACAAACTATTATTGCCGACAAGGCAAAAACGCTGTAATGAAAACGGAGGTATTTTTATGAATGTCAAAACATCAAAAATAATGATGAAGTGCATCGGTGCAACGCTTGCACTCTGCTCTGTTGCGGCAGTTGCAGGAAGCTGTTGCTCAAATTCCACTTCGTCATCAACCAAAAAATTTATGAAAAAAACGATGAACAAAATGTCGGACATTGCAGACACCGTTGCATCGTTTATGTAAAAAAAGTCTCCTCAAAATGAGGAGACTTTGCAATTTTAAACTTATGCTTTGTTTATAGAACCGAAGAGTTCCATCTTTTCCTTAACTTTGTCGCAGATAGCCTGTGCACCCGGAGCGAGAAGCTTACGAGGATCAAAGCCCTTGCCTTCTTTGTCCTTACCTGATTCGATGTAAGCACGGGTTGCTTCCTGGAATACAAGCTGGCATTCTGTGTTTACATTAATCTTTGAAACGCCGAGGTCGATAGCCTTCTTAATCATATCGTCAGGAATACCTGTACCGCCGTGAAGAACGAGTGGCATAGCGCCTGTCTTTTGCTGAACAGCGTCAAGAGTTTCAAATGAAAGACCTGCCCAGTTTGCAGGGTACTTACCGTGGATGTTGCCGATACCTGCAGCAAGCATATCAACGCCGAGGTCTGCAATCATCTTGCATTCGTTAGGGTCAGCACATTCGCCTGCACCGATAACGCCGTCTTCTTCACCGCCGATTGCACCAACTTCAGCTTCGATTGAAAGACCGAGGTTGTGGGCAACATTTACAAGTTCTGTTGTCTTTGCAACATTCTCCTCGATTGGATAGTGTGAACCGTCAAACATAATTGATGTGAAGCCTGCCTTGATGCACTTGTAGCAACCTTCGTATGTGCCGTGGTCAAGGTGAAGTGCAACAGGTACTGTGATACCGAGTTCTTCGTCCATAGCCTTAACCATAGCCGCAACGGTCTTAAAGCCTGTCATATATTTGCCTGCACCCTCTGATACACCCAAGATTACAGGGCTGTTGAGTTCCTGTGCAGTGAGAAGAATAGACTTTGTCCATTCAAGGTTGTTAATATTGAAGTGACCAACTGCATAGTGGCCTTCTTTTGCTTTTTTAAGCATTTCTGTAGCGGAAACTAACATAATTTTACTCTCCTATATTGTTAAAATTTGAGTATTCCTACTCATTCATCAATAGTATAATACATTGATAAACAAATATCAACCTTTTTTTGAGGCGACACAGTTCACCCTATGCTGTTATTCAATTTCCATAACGGATTTGAGTACCCATTTTGCACTTTCCTGAACCTCGCCGACGGTAATACCAAACGGTTTGCCGAGTGTTGCAAACAATGTACCGTCCGGCTTGCCGTTTGTAACTCTTTCACCGCCCGGCATAAGCACATTTACGCCGCTTCTCACTCTGTATGCCTGGTCACGCATTTTAGGGAATTCAATGCTCTTTGACGGGTGCATCCACCAGTCGGTCATAACATTGCCTTCGTAACCCCATTCGTTACGCAAAACGGTTACGCAGGTGTCGTAGTTGTAATGGCTCCACACGCCGTTTATCTTGTTGTATGAAGTCATAATATTTTTAGGGTGAGCCTCTTTTACGCAGATTTCAAACGCTTTGAGGTAGATTTCACGCAGTGCACGCTCGCTGACTTGCGAATCGTTTGTGGTGCGTGTAAGTTCCTGATTGTTGCACGCAAAGTGCTTTGGACACGCAGAACCGCCGAGCGACTGAATACCCCTTACGCAAGCCGCACCCATTTTGCCGCTTACATACGGGTCTTCGGAGAAATATTCAAAGTTTCTGCCGCAAAGCGGATTTCTGTGGATATTCATACCCGGAGCAAGGAGCACATCACTGCCTTTTTCTTTCATTTCCTTTGCAATGATTGAATACAGCTTTTCAACAAGTTTTGTATCAAATGTGCAGGCAAGAAGCGTGCCGATAGGCAAAAGTGAACAACACGATAAAATTCTTATGCCTGACGGACCGTCTGTTGTGATAATCGGCTTAACACCTTTTTCACGCAGACTTTCAAGCACACCGCCGTATGCTCCGGCGTTGCCTTTTGCACCGAGCGGCGAATTCATTTTGTAGTCGCCTCTTGTGATTGCTTCAAGTTCAACATTGTCAAGCTGTGCCACAAATTCGTCAAGTGTTGCCTTGCCGTCTTTTACATCTTGAAGTTTGATTCCCTTGTCGCCCGTTTGCTCAATGTCGGTAGGGAGATTGTTGAGAATTCTTGTTGCAAGGTCGTATTTTTCCTTCGCAACCATTTTTGTGCTTAGGAAGTAATTGCCGTGCTTTTCTTCCGCACGCCAAACAAGAAAGTCCGATTTAGGCGCACAAACTTGCTTCAACTGTTCCCAAACCTCGGTGTTTTCCTGATAATATGTAAACACCTTTTCGGCTGACCTGACATTGCTTCCCGCATAAAAATCGTATTCGCCCTTTTCGGTTACATATGCGCTTGCGTTGTTTGTTGAGCCGCAGTCGTCGTATGATGTCAACTGATACATATCAACGCTCATAGTCAATTTTTGACTGCCGTTTGGCTCGATGAGGTCGGTTTTTGCAAAGTCAACCAAAATTCTTTTCGGGTTGCCGAGCTTTCCGCAAGGCTTGTTTAGGTAAAGCTGAACGGTTTCTTTGCCGGCAAGGTCGCCCGTATTTGTAACGGTAAATTCAAAATCAAAGCCGTTGCCGTTTGCTTCTGCTTTGTCGCACTTGATGTCAAAGGTTGTGTAGCTCAAACCGAAGCCGAAAGGATAAAGCACCTTTTCCTTGGCAAAGCTTTCAAAATATCTGTAACCTACAAAAATATCCTCGGTGTATTCGTTTGCTTTTTTGTTGCCAAACTGTGCCGATGACGGATAATCATAGTAGTTTCTTGCAATGGTGTCGGTGAGTTTTCCGCATGGGTTAACATTGCCGCAAAGCAGGTCGGCAACGGCATTGCCGCTTTCCATTCCGCCTTGCCAAACATACATTATCGCACCGATTTTGTCGCCGTAGTGCTTAACCCAGCTCATATCGATGATGTTGCCCACATTGAGCAGAACAACCACTTTTTCAAAATAAGATGTCACAAGGTCGAGCATTTCAATTTCTTCATCGTGAAGAAAATAACTGCCGTTTTCAAGGTCGCAATCTCTGTCCTCGCCCGATGAACGACCGATTGTAACCACCGCAACATCGCTGTTTGCACGGGCATTTTTAACGGTTTCATCACTGAGCGGCATTTCCCAATATCTCAGCGGCCAATGTGCCCAGTAACCGTGCGATACAGGGTTTTTCTCTCGCCATTCCGTATAAATGTTGTGAAGCGTGTAATTAAGATTCAGCTTGTCGCAGTTTTCTATGCCTTCGGCAATGTCAATGTTGTACGGTCTGATGACATCGCCGCCGCTTCCGTAGCCTACAAAGAAATAATCTTTGTATGTTCTGCCGAAAAGTGACACGGTTGTACCCTCTTTAAGCGGCAAAACATTGTCGTTTTTCAACAAAACAGCACCTTCTGCCGCTGCCTGACGGGCAAGTTCGGGCATACCGTCGGTGATTGTTTTTTCAACATCGGTATTTCCGTTTTCGTCTTGAGAAACAGATGTGAATTTTGTAACGATTTTTCCGATTTTGTCGTTGAATTTGTCCTTAAAAGTCATAGTGCGTCTCCTTGTGCTTATGTTGACGGTTTGTATCGGTCTTCAAACAGTTCTTCAAGATGTTCACTTGTTTTTGCAAGTCGCCTTTGCGACACCAAAAATACTATTTCGTCCCCGGCTTTCAGCACAACATCACCGTTAGGGGTTATGCTGTCCTCACCTCGTTCAACCGTGATGATAAGAGCATGCCTGCCCCAATCAATATCTTTGATTTTTTTGTCGGCAAGGTCGCTTCCGGTCGGAATAACAAATGATTTGATGATTTTTTCTCTTTTTGAAATTTCGCTTCCCTGATTTTCGCTTGTCGGTGTGGAAATCCTTGCAAGGAGAGCTTCGTATATCGGTTCGCTGCCCAAAAGGTTAGACACCGCATAGCTTATCAGTGCAACCGTTACAAGCGGCAAAATGTTGTTCATATTACCCGTAAGCTCAAACACCAAAACAACGCCTGTAATCGGGCTTTTGATGGTGGCAGAGAAAAATCCTGCCATGCCGATAACGGCAAATTCCTGCCAAAGTCCGTCCGGAAGTCCCGTGATTTGAAGTGCTATTGAGCCGAACGCCGCACCGAGATATGTACCCAAAATACACAGAGGATAAAGCGTTCCGCCCGGTGCGCCGCACGCAAAGCAGATTGCACCGAACAAAAATTTTGCAACCAACAGTCCAAACATAACGCCGAAGCCCGGCTTTTCGTTCATCAAAAACTCAACCATTGAGTGACCGCCGCAAAGCACCTGAGGGCAGACAAGTCCCACAACTCCGCTGAAAACGAAAACAAGCGGAAGCTTGACTGTGTTGGGAACTTTTTTTATTGCCTTAAAGGTGTCTTGTAATTTGAGCATAATTTTGGTATATCCAACACCTGAAAGACCGATGATTATGCCAAGTAAAATCAAAATCCAGTAATATTTCAGCGGAAAATTAACCGTGTCGTAGCTGAAAATTGTGCTTTGACCGAAAAACAGCTTTGACACATAGTCGGCAACAACGGTTGCCACAATGCCCATACAAAGAATGTTTTTGTCAAACGAGTGATGTATTTCTTCAAGCACAAACATAATTCCGGTAAGCGGAGCGTTAAATGCCGCCGCCATACCTGCACCTGCACCGCACGAAATCATACGGAGCTCGGTGGTTTTGTCTGCCTTTGTGATTTTTGCAATACCTTTTGCCGCCATACCGCCGAGTTGAACACTCGGACCTTCTCTGCCGAGCGAAAGTCCTGCAAATACCGAGGCTGTGCCGCCGATAATCTTTGCAACAAGCACCTTCCACCATGACGGCGACATTCTGCCTTTAACTTCGCCCGTAACCTGCGGAATGCCGGAACCGCCCGAAGCCGGCTCCCACTTGATGATGTAGCAAACAAATGTGCCGATAAGCCACAAAATGCCAAACCATATTGCGATTTTCCACCAACTGCCGTGGATAAATGTTAAAACTTTGTTGAGTCCATCCTCCGCTACGGACAACATATATCTGTACAGTACGGCAATAAGTCCGGCAAACAAGCCTACTTCAAGCCCTCTTATCACAAGAAAGAAGGCTTCGCTGTTTTTTGATTTAATTTTTCTGATTGTGTTTAACTTCTTTTGCTCTCTCATACTTATATTATATATTTTAAGGTACAGTATTTCAATAACAATTTATTATTAGATAAAGTATTATTTTATTGCAGAAAAAAGAGGCGAACACAGTTCGCCCCTACAAAATTTTAAATTATTAATCTCTGTGAATGATTGCTTCTCTTTCAGGGCCGTTTGATACCATATTAATCTTGTGGCCGAGTTCGTTTTCAATAAAGAGAACATAGTCCTGTGCTTCCTTAGGGAGCTTGTCAAATTCCTTGATGCCCCTGATGTCGCAGTGCCAGCCTTTAAGGGTTTTGAACACCGGCTTTGCCTTTTTGAGCACAGATGTTGTCGGGAAGTCTTTTGTTACTTCGCCGTCAATATCGTAGCCAACGCAAACCTTGATTTCTTCAAGATATGAGAGGCAGTCGAGAGCGGTCATAACAACCTGTGTTGCACCCTGACATTCAATGCCGTAGCGAGAAGCAACGCAGTCAAACCAACCTACTCTTCTCGGTCTGCCTGTTGTTGCACCGAATTCGCCCTTGTCGCCGCCGTGGATACGGAGTTCCTGAGCCTCGTCACCGAAAATTTCGGATACAAATTCGCCTGCACCTACAGCAGATGAGTATGCCTTTGTTACAACAACGATGTCCTTAACCTCGTGAGGCGGAATGCCGGCACCTACACAGCCGTAGCCTGCAAGTGTTGATGATGATGTAACCATTGGATAAATGCCGAAATCAGGGTCTTTAAGAGTGCCGAGCTGACCTTCAAGCAAAATGTTTTTGCCGTCTTTGAGTGCCTGTGCAATGTACTTGTGAGTGTCGCAAACATATGGTGCAATCTTTTCTCTGTACTCTACGCAGGTGTTGTAAAGTTCTTCTTCGCTGAGAAGCGGCTTGTGGTAAACATGTTCAAGAGTGAGGTTTTTGAGTGTGCAGATGTTCTTGAGCTTTGCTTTGAGAGTTTCATCATCAAAAAGTTCGTTAACCTGAATACCGATTTTTGAATATTTGTCCGAGAAGAAAGGTGCAATACCGCTCTTTGTTGAACCAAATGCGTTTTTGCCGAGTCTTTCTTCCTCGTATGTGTCAAGTAAAATGTGATATGGCATAAGG
The DNA here is from genome assembly GCA_900539325.1 of uncultured Eubacterium sp. Taxonomy (GTDB): domain Bacteria; phylum Bacillota; class Clostridia; order Oscillospirales; family Acutalibacteraceae; genus Eubacterium_R. The sequence continues at coordinate 151,774 of UQCC01000002.1, read as the reverse complement.
ATTTGCGCTCTGTTGCTTACAAGAAGCTTTGGATTAAGTCCTGCCTTTTTAATATCTTCAAGTTCAGAAATAAACTTGTTGATGTCAAGTGCAACACCGTTGCCGATGATGCAGGTTGTGTGGTCATAGCACACACCTGACGGCATCAAGTGAAGTGCAAATCTGCCGTGCTCATTGATGATGGTGTGACCTGCGTTTGCACCGCCCTGAAAACGAATAACGATGTCGCTCTTTTCAGCGAACATATCTGTGATTTTACCCTTGCCTTCGTCGCCCCAGTTGGCGCCTACTATTGCTCGTACCATTTTTATTCTCCTTAGAATTTATATTAGGCGAACCCGGTTCGCCCCTATGGTTTTGATTTGTAGGGGAGGATTATCCTCCCGCAAAATATTTTAGTGATGGAACAAACGAATTCCTGTCATTGCCATTGCAATGCCGTACTTGTCGCAACATTCAATAACATTCTCATCTCTTACCGAACCGCCCGGCTGTGCGATGTATTTAACGCCAGACTTAACGGCACGCTCGATATTGTCTTCAAACGGGAAGAACGCATCCGAGCCGAGAGCAACATTGTCCATCTTTTCGTGCCATGCGGCTTTTTCTTCTGCCGTAAACGGTTCAGGCTTAACGGTAAAGTATCTTTGCCATACGCCGTCTTTGAGAAGTTCCTCGTAATCATCAGAAATATAAAGGTCAATAGCGTTGTCGGCGTCGCATTTTCTTATGCCGTCAACAAACGGAAGATTGAGCACTTTTTCGTTTCTTCTGAGCCAAAGCATATCCGCCTTTGAGCCTGCCATTCTTGTGCAGAGAATTCTGCTCTGCTGACCTGCACCGACGCCGAGGGTTTGACCGCCCTGTGCGTAAACAACGGAATTTGACTGTGTATATTTGAGTGTAATCATAGAAATGAGCAAGTCGATTTTTGCGATTTCGGGAATTTTCTTAACCTTTGTCGGCATATCGTCAAACAAATCCATAGTGATTTTTGCATTGTTGCGTTTTTGCTCAAACTTAATGCCGAAAACCTGCTTTGTTTCCATCTCTTCGGGAACATAATCAGGGTCCATTTGGATGATGAGGAAGTTGCCTCTGCGTTTTGATTTGAGAAGTTCAAGCGCCTTGTCGCTGTATGACGGAGCAATGATACCGTCCGATACCTCTTTCATAAGGAACTGTGCAACCGATTCGTCACACTCGTCCGAAAGAGCAACAAAATCACCGAATGATGACTGTCTGTCCGTGCTTCTTGCTCTTACATAAGCCTGTGCAATCGGAGAAAGCTCAAGACCGTCGGGAACCATACAAACTTTTCTGTCTGCTTCGTCAAGCGGTTGGGCAACTGCCGCACCTGCCGGCGAAACATGCTTGAAGCTTGCGGCACTCGGAAGTCCTGTTGCCTCTTTGAGTTCCTTGACAAGCTGCCATGAATTAAAGGCGTCAAGCAAATTGATGTAGCCTGCCGCACCGTTGAGAACGGTGAACGGAAGTTCTTTGCCGTCCATATGGATTCTTGCCGGATTTTGGTTTGGGTTACATCCGTATTTCAACTTATACTCTGTCATTACTACACTCCTATAATTTTAGATAATTATTCTATAATAAAATTACCATAGGTTTTTATTGTACAATATTTTGTTGCAGTTTTCAAGTGAGAATGATACAATATTTGCAGTAATATGTAGAAAAGGGGCGGGGTAATGCACGGCTTTTTGGTAGTTAATCACTATTTGCACGGCGGAAAGTACAACGAATTGCACGAGCATTTGTTGAAAACAGCCAAGGCAAAGGGCATAGATTTGGATATTATTACCAATGAAGATGCACTTTTTTCGGATGAAAAACCCGATTTTATTCTGTTTTGGGATAAGGACACAATTCTTGCAAAATCATTTGAGAACAAGGGAATTCCCGTTTTTAATTCGGCAAGGTCGATTGAGCTTTGCGATGACAAGGCAAAAACCTATCTTGCCCTTGAAAACAAATTCAGTCAGCCAAAGACGATTATTGCACCGCTTTCGTTTTTTGCCGTGGATTATTCACGATTTGTGAATACGGCGGTGGAAAAACTCGGGCTTCCCGTTGTTTTCAAGGAGCGTTGCGGTTCGTTCGGCGAGCAGGTGCATTTGTGCAAAACGGTTGATGAGGTGATGAAGCACATCAACGGCAAGCCGTTTCTTTTGCAGGAATATGTTGAGTGCAACAATTCGGATGTAAGGCTTGAGGTTGTGGGCGACAGGGTGGTTGCCGCAATGAAAAGGCATAACGACAACGATTTTCGCTCAAACATCACAAACGGCGGTACTGCAAGCGAGCATACTCCGACAGAATACGAAAAACAGACAGCCGTTGCTGTGTGCAAAGAACTCGGTTTAACCTTTGGCGGAGTTGACATTTTGCCAAACGGTGCGGTGTGCGAGGTCAATTCAAACGCCCACATTATCAACATTATGAACACAACGGGTGTGGATGTTGCACCGTTGATTTTTGATGAAATATCAGAGAGAATTAAGCAGATATGAAAACGATTTTGGTTTATTCGCCTGAGGAAGCCGCACGCAATTCCTTTGTGGTGAAAAAATTTAGGGAACAGCTCGGTGCAGAGCTTGTTGACCCGACAACGAGGGTGCGTGCCGATGTTGTCATCAACCGAAGCAATGATTTCGGCGTTGCGAATTATTACAGCAAAATGGGAGCAAAAGTTTTTAACGGTGCGGAGTTTTGCCGAATTGCAAACGATAAGGAAATGAGCTATCGTTTTATGGAAATGCGTGGAATTGAGATTATGCCGACAAGGTATTCAATTCCGCCCTTTGTGAAAAAACCGAAAAATTCGCATGGCGGCAACGGTGTTGTTATGTGCCACAGTGCAGAGGAATACGATGAAAATCAGGTGTGTCAAAAGCCGGCGTCCGACCTCGGTCGAGATTTGCGAGTGTGGGTGCTCGGCGGAGAAATTGTTGCCTCGATTTTGCGTGTGTCTGATACCGATTTTCGCTCAAATTATTGCCTCGGCGGCAGGGCGGAACTGTATGATTTGTCAACCGAAGAGCGAGCATTGGTGCAAAAAATCATTGATTTGGTATCTCCGCTCGGCGCACATTATTACGGAATTGATTTTGTGTTTAATCACGGCAAAGCCGTCTTTAATGAGCTTGAGGACACCGTCGGTGCACGAATGGTTTATGACCTTACCGATATTGACATTATAGATAGGTATATAGAATATATAAAAAATAATATATAGTTAAAAAGGCTCCCCTTGTAAAAAAAATATATAGTTAAAATGGCTCCCCTTACATTAAGGGGAGCCTTATTTGTGTTATATCAAATTTTATGCCAACAAAAAGTATCCGAGCACGCCGTAGACTGTGGAGAGCATTACAAAAATGTTTGCAACGGCACTCGTTTTGCCCTTGGCAATGCGGATAACTATGCCGACTGCGGATATAATCAGTCCGCACCAGGCGATGATAACCTCACGCATATAGTTGTCGGGCAGTGAGGTGGCACTGATGAATGTTACAAGCACATTGAGTGCAACCGCAAGCCAAAAGAATATGATGTGCACAGTTTCGTTGCCCTTTGGTTTAAACATAAATATTGATGTGATTATAAACGAAAATGCAATTATAATCTCCAAAATAAGCATTGGACTTAAAGCTAAAGTAGGCATAGTTTCTCCTTTATTTCATAAACTTGTCTATTGCCGCGTTGAGCTCGTCAATCATTTCGGTGTCGCCGTCCTCAACCGCATGCACAATGCAGTGCTCCATATGGTCTTTCAGTATCACCTTGCCGGTGTTGTTGATGGCGGATTTAACCGCCGCCAACTGAATGAGCACATCGCTGCAATCCTCGTCATCTTCAACCATTTGCTTAACCTTTTGCAAATGCCCAATGGCACGGGCAAGGCGGTTTGACACCTCACGCTTGTGCTCCTCGGAATGATGATGGTGATGTTTGTGTTGCAAATCACTCATATTGTACCTGCCGATTACTTAAAGTATTTTACACCGCTTTCAAAGAGAAGCATATCCTTTTCAAACGGAACATTCTTGTAAAGATTGTCGCCCTTACGCTCGCAGTGACCCATCTTGCCGAGCACACGGCCGTCAGGTGATGTGATACCCTCAACCGCACAAACAGAGCCGTTAGGGTTAAACGGCATATCGGCAACAACTTCGCCGTCAAGGTTGACATATTGGGTTGCAACCTGACCGTTTTCAATGAGTTTCTTCATTACATCTTCGTTTGCAACAAATCTGCCTTCGCCGTGGCTGATAGGCACTGCAAACATATCGCCGGCGTTAACGCTTGAAAGCCAAGGTGATTTAACGCTTGTAACTCTTGTGTATGCCATTGAAGAAATATGTCTGCCGATTGTGTTGAATGTAAGAGTCGGGTCGTCCTCGTTGATTGTCTTGATTTCGCCGTACGGAACAAGACCGAGTTTGATGAGAGCCTGGAAGCCGTTGCAGATACCAAGCATCAAACCGTCACGACAGTTGAGAAGCTTTTGAACTGCCTCGCTGATTTTAGGATTGCGGAATGTTGTTGCAATAAATTTGCCTGAACCTTCAGGTTCGTCACCGCCCGAGAAACCGCCAGGAAGCATAATGATTTGGCTCTGCTCGATTTCTTTTGCCATTTTGTCGATAGTTTCGTTGATAGCGGCTGATGAAAGGTTGTTTACAACAAGAACGGAAACATCTGCGCCTGCTTTTTCAAATGCACGGGCAGAGTCAACCTCACAGTTTGTGCCCGGGAACGCAGGAATAAATACTCTCGGCTTTGCAACCTTGTTCTTTGCAACAAAGATAGAACGCTCCTTGTAAAGCGGCACATCTTCGTACATTTTAGCCTGCTTGCCCGAATCGGTTGGGAATACCTTTTCAAGCTTGCCTGCCCACGCTTTGATGAGGTCATCGCAGGTGTAAACAGTGCCGTCAATGATGAACACGCTGTTGTCGTTTGTAGTACCCAAAACAACGCCGTCAAATGCGTTTTCGTCTGCAAGTTCAAGCACAAAACTGCCCTGAAGCGGTGCAAACAAATCCTTGCTGTCAAGGTTTTGAGCAAAGGTAAAGCCGGTCTTGTTGCCGAATGCCATTCTGCAAACAGCACTTGCCGAGCCACCCTCTCTTACAACGCTTGCCGAAAGAACGGTGCCGTTCTTGATACCGTCGGCAACGGCAATCATAAGGTCGAGAGCCTCTTTATACTTAGGAAGTCCTGTTGCTTCGTCAACAGGAAGTTTAACGAGTTTAACGGTTGAACCGCTCTGCTTGAACTGTGCGGAAGCGGTTTCGCTTGCTTTTGAAATACCTACTGCAAACGAAACAAGAGTAGGCGGAACATCAAGATCGTTGAAACTGCCGCTCATTGAGTCCTTACCGCCGATTGACGGAGTGTTGTAGCCGATTTGAGCAGAAAGTGCACCCAAAAGTGCCGCTGTCGGCTTGCCCCAACGCTTTGGCTCGTTGCCGAGTTTTTCAAAATATTCCTGGAATGTAAGTCTTGCGTCTTTCGGATTGCAACCCACTGCCGCAAGTTTTGCAAGTGATTCCGTAACGGCAAATGCTGCCGAATGGAACGGTGACCAGCGTGAAATCTTTGGCACAAAGCCGTAAGACATAACTGTTGCCGTGTCTGTTTCGCCCTTGAGAAGCGGAATTTTTGCAACCATTGCTTCTTCGGGTGTGAGCTGATATTTGCCGGCATACGGCATAAGAACGGTGCTTGCACCGATTGATGCGTCAAATCTCTCAACAAGTCCCTTTTGGCTTGCAACTTCAAGTCTTGAAAGGTTTGCTTTGAGTGCGTCTGCGTTGCTCATCCCTTTAAGTTCAGACGGAACTTCATCACGGTATGATGTGTCGTCAATGCCTGTAATTTCGACATTTGCGTGCTGAACAACACCGTTTGTGTTGAGGAAGTCACGGCTGAGGTCAACAATCTTGTCGCCTCTCCAAGTCATCTCAAGTCTGTTATTGTCCGTAACCTTTGCAACGATTGTTGCTTCAAGGTTTTCTTCGTTTGAAAGCGCAATGAATTTTTCTGCGTCTGCCTTGTCAACAACAACTGCCATTCTCTCCTGTGATTCGGAGATGGCAAGTTCTGTGCCGTCAAGACCTTCATATTTTTTCGGAACAGCGTCAAGGTCAATCTGCAAGCCGTCTGCAAGTTCGCCGATAGCTACGCAAACACCGCCTGCACCGAAGTCGTTGCAACGCTTAATCATCTTTGAAACTTCGCTGTTGCGGAACAAACGCTGAATTTTTCTTTCTGTAGGCGGATTACCCTTTTGAACTTCCGCACCGCAGGTTTCGATTGATGAACTGTCGTGTGCTTTTGATGAACCTGTTGCACCGCCGCAGCCGTCACGGCCTGTGCGACCGCCGAGAAGAATGATTACATCTTCGTTTTGCGGAACTTCACGGATAACATTTTCTTTTGGTGATGCGCCGATAACCGCACCGATTTCCATACGCTTTGCAACATAGCCCTCGTCATATAGCTCTGTTACCTGACCTGTTGCAAGACCGATTTGGTTGCCGTATGATGAATAACCCTGTGCCGCACCCGTGGTGATTTTTGCCTGCGGAAGTTTTGCGTCAAGAGTTTTTTCAAACGGAGTTGTCGGGTCGCCTGCACCCGTAACTCTCATTGCCTGGTAAACATATGCTCTGCCCGACAGCGGGTCACGGATTGCACCGCCGAGGCAGGTTGCTGCACCGCCGAAAGGTTCGATTTCGGTTGGGTGGTTGTGTGTTTCGTTTTTAAACTGAATAAGCCACGGCTCTTTTTTGCCGTCTATTTCAACATCAACATTAATGGAGCAAGCGTTGATTTCTTCGCTTTCGTCAAGGTTGGTAACAACCCCCCTCTTTTTGAGCACCTTTGTGCCGAGGCAAGCCATATCCATAAGGCAAACGATTTTGTCTTTTCTGTCGCCGTAAACTTCCTTGCGAAGTGCAAAATATTGTTCAAGTGCTTCTTCAACAGCCTTTGAATATTTGCCCTCGTCAATCTTGATTTCGTCAAGCTGGGTGGCAAATGTGGTGTGACGGCAGTGGTCCGACCAATATGTATCAATAACCTTGAGTTCCGTAAGCGACGGCTCACGGTTTTCGTCATTCTTGAAATAGTCACGAACCCAGCACAAATCCGCAATGCTCATTGCAAAGCCCATTGATGCGTGGTATTTTGCAATTTCTTCATCGGTCATATTGATGAAACCGTTTATGCGAACAATATCAGCCGGAACATCACTCTTGATGTCAAGTGTTTCAGGCTTGTCCATAGATGCAAGTCTTGATTCAACCGGGTTGATTACATATGCCTTGATTTTGTCAAATTCCTCATCGGTGATGTCGCCCTTAACTGCGATAACTTTTGCCGAAGTAACGGTTGGACGCTCGCCCACCGTAAGAAGCTGAATGCACTGTGCCGCACTGTCGGCTCTTTGGTCGTACTGACCCGGAAGATACTCCGTTGCAAACACTCTCCATTCAGGTGAAAATGTCATTTCCTCATAATAAACATCATCAAGGTTAGCTTCGCTGAAAACGCCCTTAACGGCTGCTTTGAAGCTTTCCTCCGGCAAACCCTCGGCGTCGTATCTGTTGATGATACGCACCTCTTCAAGTCCGGTTATGCCGACATTGTTTTTGAGGTCGTTCAACATATGAACAGCCTCGATGTCGTTACCTTTTTTCTTCTCTGCGAATACTCGATAAACTTTGCTCATAAACTTGCTCCTATAATTATAATTTTTATGATTAAATATTTTAACATATAATATCCCTCATTACAACGGTTTTTTGCAAATAGTCCCAATTAATGTCAAATTTATAATTTATAATTAAAAAATTGTGAACATTGTTTCTTTTTTGTCATAGGTGTGGTATAATCAAAATATAGTTTAACAGCTATGAATTTTTTAGAGAATTTTAACGGAGTGTATCTGTTTATAATGTTAGATAATACCGACGAACTTGCATTTGAGGTTGAATTCCTCTCGTGCACAGTTGATAAAAAGAAAGATTTTGAGGTTGTTGATGCCGACAGCCATTTTTGCGACTTTGTGGGCATACATTATTCCAAGGTTAAGCAGGGCAAACTGTCACTTCTTGACATTCTTGTTCCGCAGGACCGTGAGGATATAGTAAAGAAACTTTGCAAAAAGGATTCGCCTTATGTGTACTTTGACCTTTATTTGAAAGATAATTCCTCTCAGTATAATTTTGTGCACGCAACCGCAAGGAATAATGAAGAAAATTCGCTTTGCCAAATCACCTTTGCCGATGTCGGCAAGTCTGAAAAAAAGAGCAAGCAACTTCGTGAAAAAGCAAAAACGATGAACCACCTTATTGATTTTGTAACGGGCGGCGTTTGCCTGTTCAAGGTCAATTCCGATATGCGTTTTGAAGTGCTTTATGCCAATGAGGCGTGTTGCAAATTCTTCGGCACAACCAAGCAGACTGTTTCGAGGGACAGCTATAAAATCGGCGACCTTGTTCATCCCGATGATAAAAGCCGTGCCCTCACCGCAATCGGCGGAGCAATGGCAACAAAGAAACCGATTGATATGGAGCTTCGCATAACCACTCACAAAGATGAATATAAGTGGGTCAAGTTAAATTCGGATATTCAACGCTATGACAAAAAGGACAACTGCCCGATTTTTCACGCTATGATTACGGATATAACCGAACTTAAAGCGGTTGAAAAAGAGGTTGAGGAGCAAAAAGAAATGCTGCTTAAAGTGCTTAAAAATGTGCCCGGTCCTATGTTTTCAACACCGTTTGACGACCCGTTCAGGCTCACCGTTGCAAGCAGCGATTTTCTAAAACTTTTGGAATATACAAGGACGGAGCTTTTTGATGATTTTAACGGCGATTTAACAAAATTAATTGTTCCTCGAGAGGTGGATGTTGCCCGCCATTCTATCGAAAAAGATATTGAAAACAACAAAAAAGTTCTCCGTGCAACTTATGCAATCAGGACAAAAAGCGGCAAGCAGTTGATTGTTATCGACAGGCGAAAAATTGTTGAACTCGATTCGGGCGAAAAATCGCTTATCGGTATGATCAGCGATATAACATCAAAGAATTTGGATATGTATTTTGAATCATAATCAGACTGTCGATAAAGCCCCTGAAACACGCCTATAAAATAAACTAACCGCTTACTGCCTCCCCTTGCTTCAAGGGGAGGCTTATTTTATATACAACGAGTAATATCACTGCTGTGTTATTGCACAAACTATACAAAAAAACTTTGTAATTTTTGCCGATATGGTAAATATTGACGGTTTCATATAATCGGTTTATAATATATATTAAGAGTTTTTATTAAATAAGATTCTTACGGAGTAATTTTAATGGAGGGAAAATTATGAAAAAGACTTTTGTAAAAAAAGCCGTCAGCATAATGCTTGCAGTTGTTATGGCATTTACAGCCGTGTTGCCTGCAATGAGCGCATTTGCCGGTGACGGCGTTGAAGGCTATTATGACCTTCAAATTTTTTACAGCAACACAGACACCATAGTTCCTACATATGAGGACGACGGAAAAACACCGTTTGTCGTTTATATGACCGAGGGCGAAGAGGTTCAGTTTAAGTACAAACTGATTGATTCCGTCTTTCCGGATAACGGCTATGTAAAGTGGTATTCGGAGGCACCGGCTCTTGCCGATGTTGACCAAACAGGTAAGGTCAAGGCTTTTGACTCGTCTAAGGGTGCGGTTATTCACCTTTGGATTGATAATGAAGTAAAGACAATTCCGATTTTGGGCAAGCCTCTCGGTGCTTTGTTAGAAAAGGCATTTTTCAACGAATATGTTGATATTGATTCTATGGACACCGATGAAATTGTTGCTCTCCTTGAAAAGACACTCGGCTCAAATTCTTGGATTGCCGAGCATGTCGAATCCTACAAGGGCCAACTTATCGATTCGCTTCGTGAATATCTTGACAAGGTAAATTCAAATGTTCACTGCGTGCTTTATAACAAAGAAGGCGAACAGGTTGCCGACGATGTTATCAAAATCGTTGTTAAGAAAAATGAGGAATGGTATGCGGCATTTTTGCCAAACGGCACCCATATCACAAACAAGTCGCAAATTCCAAGCACGGTGGCAACGGGCGGCTCGGTTCAGATTTATGCCATCACTACTCCGCAAAGACTTAAATTCGGCACGGTTTACTCCGTAAAATCATCATCAATATTTACCCAGGGCAAGGTTGTTGCAACTGTTACGGACGGCGGTCTTGTATCATTCAAAAACAAGGGCACGGCAACTATTATGGTTTCTCCGGACTCGGAGGATGTTATCGAGGGTATTCTCAAGCTTGTCAATTATTTTTATAAACTTGACAATACCGGCACTATCGATACGGACAAAATTGCCGATATTATCATCAAGTATGTAGGCTTGGACATCAACCGTACGGTACTTGCCGCAATTCTTGATGCATGTTTTGCAATCAAAGACATTGTTGGCGATGTGGCAGACCCTGTTCAGCTCACCGCAACAGCGGTAAAACTTATTGCAAACCTTTGCTTGCAGTTTGCTTACAATGACACAATCGATTTTACCGTAGTTGATTCAAAACCGATTGAAAGTTTTGACATCGAGGGTCTTAACTCCGTTAAAGAGGGTCAGCAAATCCAGCTTACTCCTACAAATGTTGTTCCGTCTGTCGGTGATGTTTCGGACATTGTTTGGACTTCTTCCGACCCAAGCATTGCTTGTATCGACCCGACAACGGGTATCATTACCGGTCTTGACGCAGGCGGTTCGCTCGGCTCACTTTCTTCACAAACAGTTACAATCACGGCAACATCAACAACAAATAATGTAAAGCGTACAATGACCGTTACCGTAACGGGTAAAACAGGTAAATACCTTTCAAAAGTTGACATCAATGGCAAGGATATTGTCGGCATAGAGGAAAGCGCAGATTTTTCCTATACCATCTATCCAAAGCGTGTTGCCGAAAGTGACAATCTCTACATCAAGTGGGGTATTGTAGGTCCTGAAGATGAGGACGGAAACCCAACATATATTTGGGCAGACGGCGAAAATGTTGCGGTTGACCCTGACGGCGTAGGTCAAATTGACAGCAAGGGTCACTTTACTCCGCTCAACGGCGGTAAGTGCAAAATTGCTCTTGAAGCAAAAACGGGTTATCTTATTTCCGACGGCAGTTTTTATGAAATCAGCTCGTACATTGCAACCAAAGAAGTCGAAACGGGTATTCCTGTTGAAGGCATAAAGCTTAATGTAACAAAGGCAATCGGCACAGGCGGTTCTCTCGGAAGAAACGAAACCGTTACGATAAACGGCAAAGAATACTTCTATTGCACCGAAAAAATCGGTGTCGGCAATATGTACAACGGCAAGGGCACAAGCATTTCAGCAAGTGTTTATCCCGAAAATGCAACCGACCAAAAGCTTAAATGGGTTGTCAGCAACGGCAATTTCAATCAAAGCGTTTCGGAGGATACTCATACAAACGAAATAACTCTTAAAGCCGGTAACGAGCAAACTCAAAAATTTGATGTTTATGCCGTTTCGTCCGACGGAGAGATTAAGTCAAATGTCATCACGGTTTGCGTTACAAGAAACTACGCAACCGGCAACAAGATTAATGAGAACTCGATAGAACTCATCAACGGCAAAACGGGTGAGGCTACTCACACAATGAGCTTTGACGGTTCGTGGGAAAGCGACGCATATGCTTGCTACGATGCAAACTGGTATTCATCGGATGAAGAAATTTTCACCGTTGAAAACAAGGGCAACAGCAATTCGGACGCTGTTCTCACCGCTCACGATGTCGGCACGGCAACGCTTTACTGTGTATCTGCCGACGGTGCGTTTGTTGATACAAAAACAGTAACCGTTAAACCGGACAAACAAAACCTTAAAGAACTTGTTGACCTTTGTGACAGAACCATAGTTCTCAAAACAAAGTTCAATAAGGCATATTACAAAGATTATTCAAAGAAGCTTGACCTTGCGTATATTGTTTTGTACGAGGAGGATATGGCATCTCAAAATGTTGTTGACACAACAGCCGCAAATCTTCTTGCCGCATTTACAAAGGTGGGCGGATTTGTAGCGGTTACTTCTCTTGAAATCAAGGGTACCGGCGGTTCTGCACTTGCAAGCAAGTACCTCACCGTTTCGGTAGGCAGTACAAAGAACTACAAGAATTACAGCTACGACCTTGATTACAAAGTAAACCCTAAGGGTGCGATGTTCTCAAGAGCGGTATGGACTTCGTCAAACAGCTCGGTATCTGTTGATGAAAACGGTATTTGCCGTCCTACATCAAACAATCCTTGTGCAGCCGACATTACCTGCTCGGTAACAGACTACAACGGCAATAAGGTAATAGATATTATTCATATCGCCTTTGCAAAAACAAAAGCAACGGGCGTTGAACTTGACACAAACGAAATCACCGAGGCTAAAATCGGTGAAACAAAACAGCTCAAAGCAACCGTTCTTCCTAAAAATGCGTTGGGCCACTCCACCGCTTCCGTAGGCGAAGTTAAATGGCAGTCGTCAAACGAAAAGGTTTGCACGGTTGACGAAAACGGCGTTGTTACATATGTTTACGGCGGCAGTGCAATAATCACAGCCACAACCTCGGACGGCGGTTACACCGCAGAATGCAAGGTTACCGTAACAACAAACTATGACAAACTTGCACTTCTTTGCAAGCAATATGATGATTTGTCGCTCAAGGAAGTAAGCTACTATCCTGAAACTTGGGAGCCGTATATTACCGCTAAAACAGAGGCGGAAAATATGGTTGAAAAGAAGGGTTACACTCAGGAAGAAGTTGATGCACAGTATGTTAAACTTGAAACTGCATATAACAATCTTAAAAAATATGTAGACATTCAAAAGGTTGAGCTTTACCTCAACGGTGAGCAAACCTCCGAGTTCTATCAATACGACCTTAAACTTCTTAAAGAAGGTTTAAGTTACAAAAATGCAAAACTTGACCTTGATGTTCGTTTGTATCCTAACAACGCAACATATCAAAAGGCAGAGTGGTCATCGTCAACCGATTTGATTTCCGTTTCGTCCGACGGTGTATGCTCGCCTACATCAAACAAGCCTTGCTACGGTCAAATCAAGTGTATTGTTACCGACTCGTTCGGCAAGAATTTTGAAGATACTGTTTGGGTATCATTCTCATACTATCCTGTAACAGCTATTCAACTTTCAAAAGACAGCATTTCGGGTGCCATCGGCACAGAAGAAAAACTTACGGCAACAATTCTCCCAACCGGTTCGTCGCTTACACATATCGGTGCGGCAGACATCAAGGATTATTACTGGGAGTCGGATGACGAAAATGTTGCAACCGTTGACCAAGACGGTACGGTTCACTTTGTGGGTGCAGGCTCAACCGTTGTTCGCTGCGTATCTTATGACGGCGGTGTAAGCTCCGAATGTAAGGTTTCGTCGGAGGGCGACAGAACCGCACTTAAAGCCGCTATCGAGAAGTATCAGGATACCGATTATACTCAATATGAATATAATTACGGTATGAACTTCAAGCAAGCGTACGAAAAAGCAAACGAAGTTCTTAATGACAAGTCTAAATCTCAAAAAGAGATTGACGATGCCGCTTTAGCACTTGAAAGTGCAGGCGAAAGTCTTGCGGAACATCCGTATGTTTCGGTTGAATCAATCAATGTCGGCTTTGATACTCAAAAACGCAGTCTTACAAATGCCGTAACATCGGTTACAAGCGGAACGGTCGGCACAAACAATGCTGTATCCGTTAACCTTTCAAACAGTTATTCAAACTATAATGATTATAATGATGTAATTCTTTCCGCTTCGGCTTATCCTGAAAACGCAATGTACAAGAGCGTAAGCTGGGAGGTTATAGAATCATCCGAAATCAAATCAAGCACATCGGTTGGTAAAATTACACTTACCCCAAGCGGTCATAATTCAACTGCGTGGGCAAGAGTAAAGGTTGTATTTACAAATCACTATGGCAAAACAACCGAGCGTGAAATTTGGGTTGCCATAGCAGACAGTGTTTGTACGGGTCTTACCGTAACTCCTCAAACCCTTGATCTTCTCGGCACCTCCGCTCCGTATCAGCTCAATTATTCTACAACAGGTTCGGCAGACGGATATACAAACAAGGTTTACTTTACTTCCGACAACGAGGAAGTTGCCACGGTTTCGGCAAACGGTATTGTAACTCCTGTTGATGCAGGTTCTTGCACAATCACGGCTAAAACTCTTGACGGCGGCTTTACTCAAAAAGTAAGCGTAACCGTTCAAACCGATTTCAGCAAACTTGCCGAAAAGGTAACAGAGTACGAAGATCTTATTAATAATGCAAAGGATACTGACCAATATACGGAAGACTCACTTAACGCATTGTCCGAGCAAGTAAGAATTTGCAAGGCAATGGTTAATGACGGCAAGGCAAGCCAAAGAGAAGTTAATGCGGCTCTTCGCAAACTCAACGAAGCTTACGGTAATCTTTCGGGTTATATTCCGGCAACCGGTATCAAGGTTTCGCTTGTTGAAACTCAGTCCGACATTAAAGAGGTTAATCCTGGCTTTATCAGATATCAGGGCACTGCTCTTAACGGCGCAACCGTTCAGCTTGCAAGCAAGGTGCTTCCTGAAAACGGTATGTATTCATCAATTAAATGGAGCTCGTCAAATTCCGCAATTACAGTAAATGATGACGGTGCGGTTACAAATTCAACGGCTCTTCCTGCTGCGGCAAAGATTACCGCAACGGTTACAACCGCATACGGCGACAGCTATACCGACAGCGTATATGTTTCGTTTGTAAGATATGCGGTAACGGGCGTATCGTTCGGTACAGAACTTCTTTACGGTGCGCCTAACAAGCAAAAGCAAGTTCCTGTTGTTTTGGCAAGCGATTCAAAGATTGAACAAATCAGTGCTTCCGTAACGGATTGTATTTATCAATCAATGAATGAAAAAGTTGCAACGGTAAATGCCGACGGACTTGTATTGTTTAAGACTCAGGGCAAGGCAATTATCAGAGTAACCACTGTTGACGGCGGATTTGTCGGAGAACTTCAGGTTCAGACAACATGGGATACTTCGGCTCTTGAAGAAACAATCGCTCAGGCAAGCGAACTTAACTATCAGGATTATGAATATGAATACGGTACGATGCTTCAAACCGATTTGGCTGCGGCAACCGAGGTTTATAACAATCCTAATGCTTCACAGGCAGAGATTGATGCCGCTTGCACAAAGCTTCAGACAACGCTTACACTTCTTGACGAACACAAGTTTGTGCTTCCTGTTGTAACAATGACAGCAGGCGACAAGACCGTTACAAACGGTATGACATTTGAAACTGTTGACGGCGTGCTTAATATTGATGTTGCGGTTGCAGGCAATATGTACAAGACTCTTGAACTTGCAACAGATAACGAAAACAATGTAACTTCGGTTATCGGCGACAAGAGCATTTCTCTTACAAAGACGGGCGACAACGCAACCGTTACTGTAAGTGCAAGAGTTGTTGACAATTATGACAGAGAAACAACTTATACCTACAACATTACTCTTGTTGACAAGCTTGTTTACATCACATCAATCTATATGATGCTTAACGGAGAACAGGTTACTTCCGTTAACAAGTCGGGCTACAAGATGGGTTACAGAGATTTTACATCCTTTAAGCTTGAATACAAGACCGATGAGGTCGGAGCTGCAAATCCTGTAAGCGTTGAGTGGAAGTCAACAAATTCGGAATACATCACCGTTGACAATGAAGGTAATGTAAACATTACAATGGTTGCCAGAGCAAAGCAAGTTAACACAACAAACATCATTTGCACCGTAACAAATGCAGACGGTTCAACGGCTACCGTAAAAATTCCGGTTACAATCCAAAGATAAGAGGTATATATAATATGTTTAAATTAAATAATATTAAAAAAGGAATTGCCTCTGTTTTGGCGTTACTCACAACAGCCACCTGCCTCTCGGCAGGCAGTGTGGCGTTTGCCGAGGATTTGGTTGCAATTAACGAAACAATTTTTCCCGATAAAAATTTTCGTACCGTAATATCGGAGGTGTACGATAAGGACAGCAACGGCTATTTGAGCACGGCGGAAATTGAGCGTGTAAAGGTTATGACACCGGGTGCTTACCTTAATGAAAACGAAACAATCGCATCTCTTTCGGGCATTGAAAAATTTTATAATCTTGAAAAACTCTATTGTGCTTCGCTCGGTCTTAAAGAACTTGATGTAAGCAAAAACACCAAACTCACCTCCGTTACCTGTATGGGTAACGAGCTCACTTCGCTCACCGTAGGTTCTCTTGCCGAACTTACATGGCTTAACTGTTCAAACAACAATTTGACAAGCCTCGATGTTACAAATTGCCCTGCACTTCAAACTTTGCAGGCAAGCGTAAACTCAATTTCAAGCATAGATTTGAGCAAAAATACTCAGCTTGCTTCGCTTTATGTGTTCCAAAACAACATTGCAAAGCTTGATTTGAGCAACAACACAAATCTTGCCGAAATTATTTGCAACAGCAATCACATTGCCGAGCTTGACCTTTCGGGAAATACTTTGCTTGAAAACACTTCAACCGAAAATGTGGGCGACCAATGGATTGAACTTTCGGCAAGCGTTAAGGAAAACAATGTTGTTATTCCGTGCAGTTTTGCCGATTCGTCAAGGATTGCTTCCACAACGCTTGACACGGTTAAGCAAACCGATAACGGCGAGGAAAGAAATCTTGCTTATTCAAACGGTATGTTTGTTGCAAATGAACTTATGGATATTTCGGGCAAGCTTACAACCGCAAACCAAGAGGCTAAGGACGGCTTTACTTATAAGTACAATACAGGCAATCCAAATTGCGATTTGATGACGGTTAACGCTGTTGTCAGCAGAAATTTGTATCAGGTTAACTTTTATCTTGATGAAAGCAAGAGCGTAAGAATTGATTACAAACTTGTTGAATCGGGCAAAAGTGCAACAGCTCCTGCTGTTCCTGACGCTCCAACCTGCAAAAAATTTGTTTCGTGGTCGGAGGATTTTTCCAATATCACAAGTGACAAGGATATTTACATTGTTTGGGCAGACAATCACCATATGGTGAAAAACATAAATGACGAAACCGGCGATGTAGATATTAAGTGTACAAAGTGCAACCAAAAAACATTGCATTTTAACTTTATGGAAGCTTACAATTCTGCCAAAGGTGATAGCAATTACAATGCCAACGCCGACCTTAACGGTGACGGATATGTAAATGCAAAAGACTACGCAATTATATTAAAGTATTGATTTTTGTGCCTGTAACGGTTATAATCGTTGCAGGCAATTTTTTTCACAAATTATTTTGGATGTGATTTTATGAAAAAGCAAAAGTTAATATGTATTTTGATGTCTTTGGCTCTTGTTGTATCGGCTGTTGCCGGTATAAGCTTTGCGGCGTTTGCCGGTGAAGTTTCGTTTGCTTATGATGCAGAAAGTGCAACTCTCACCGTCAAAGGAACGGGCGAAATTGCCGATTATACCGAGGGCACGATTAAATCCCGCCCGTGGAATGTTTATAAGGACGAAACAAAGCATATTGTAATCGGTGACGGAATAACCGCTGTGGGCGATTATGCGTTTGCACAGTTTAAGTATGTGCAAAGCGTGGAAATTCCCGAAAGTGTTGTGTCGCTCGGCACAGCCGCATTTGTCGGAGCGGACAGTTTGAGCGAAATTACTGTTCCCGACAGCGTTACAACGGTTGGAGATTATGCGTTCGGATACAACGGAAATATAGAAGTTCCGCAGGGCTTTATTGCTCATTGCTCAACAAAAAGTGCGGCTCAGGCGTATTGCTTCAAAAATCATGTTCCGTTTGATTCGCCTATGCAGGATAATCAAGCAACGGCACACATAACATACGGCGGTGAACGGCAGTTTTGGTCGTTTGTTCCGCTTACCGACGGCACGCTTACTTTTTCTTCAAGCGGTTCAAAGGACACTTTTGCCCTTTTGTACGACGCAGAAACTTATGTTTATTTGGACACAACAAGCATCAGCGAGTTAAAAAGGAATGCCCTTGTTTACAATGACGATAACGGCAACGATGTTAATTTTAAACTTACATACAAGGTGACGGCAGGCAAAAGATATTACCTTGCCGCCCGCTTCAGAACAAACAATGTTTATGACGGTTCAAGAGCAAACGAAAACGGCAAATTCGGTGTTGCTTTGAATTTTACTTGCTCCGAGCATAGGTATGAGCTTTCGGCAACAACCGAGCCTACCTGCACGGAATTCGGCTACAACACCTACACTTGTATTGCCTGCGGCAATTCGTACAAAGAGAGTATTATGCCGCTCGGTCACAGCTACAAGGCGGTTTCGATTGATGGCGACACGGTCAGCTTGCAGTGTGTCAGAGGGGATGACACTTCCACAATCGGCTTTGCGGATAATTATCACTCGGATATTACGGATGAAAACAAGGCTCTTGATGTAAACGGTGACGGCGTTATCAACGCAAAAGATTATGCAATACTCTACAAAAGATAAAATATGAGCATAATAAAAATGAACGAACAGTTTGATGTTCGTTCATTTTGTTATATCCGTTATTATTTTTGAGCTGCTTCAAGAGCCGCTTTTTCAGCCGCCGCCTTTTTTTCGGCACGGCGAGCCGCACTCTTTTTGCGTGATTTGTAGCTTAACAGCTTGTCGAGGTGCTCCTGCGGAGTTGAATATGCGCCAACCGTAACCGATTGCCTGCCGTAAGTTCCGTGGAAGTCGGAGCCGCCCGTCTGAAGAAGCTTTTTCTTTTTGCAAAGAGCAACAAGTTCTTCCGTAAGCTCATCGCTGTTTTCGGGTGACCAAACCTCAACACCGTCAAGTCCGAGTTCAATATAATCCTCAATCTCGTCTTGGTTGCCAAATTTACCCGGATGAGCAAGCACCGCAATGCCGCCCGCACCGTGAATTTCGTCTATAACTTCTTTAACGGTAGGGTACTTTGTAGGAGCAAGAATATTGTTTTCACTGCCTGTGTCAAACAGCTGATAATATAAATCTCCGAAAATATCGTCTGTGTAGCCCGCATCCATAAGTGCGTGCATAATATGTTGCTTGTAAAGATTGGTTGAACCGCTTGCGTGGCTGATGATGAATTCGCTTGTAACAGGAAATCTTGCCGCAACTTTAAGCATCATAATCTGACCTGCTCTTTTGCGTGCAACAGAAGTCTTTTTGCAAATACGCTCAAGTCTGTCCGGTGCGTCCGCAAGGTAAGAAATGATGTGAACCTTTTTGCCTGCTATTTCGTCAAATGCGCTGATTTCAACGCCCGGAATAATGTTAATGCCGTATCTTTTGCCGATAACCTGACCTCTTACAACACCTGCAAGGCAGTCATGGTCGGTGATGGCTAAAGTGTCTATGCCGCTTTTTTGTGCAATAACAATCAAATCTTCAATACCAACCGAGCCGTCGCTCAATTTTGTATGACAATGTAAATCTGCCGCCATAATACGTCTCCTTTCTGTTTTGTGTCGGTATTAGGGCACAATATCTATTTATACTATAACATAAAAATGATTAAAATTCAACAACAAAATCCTTTGTATATCGGTATTTCTGCATATTTTGAGCTTTTATTTAAATGCTTTCAGTTCCCGTGCAAGCTTGCTTACGGGAAGCCCAACAACATTGAAGTAGTCGCCGTCGATTTTTTCAACAAGCAGTGAGCCGTATCCTTGTATTCCGTATGCTCCGGCTTTGTCAAACGGCTCTTTTGTTTTTATGTATGCGTCTATTTCTTCGTTTGTGAGTTCAAAGAATTTCACCTTTGTTTCAACGGCAAAGGTTTTTGTTTTTTTGCCGCTTGCAAGCGTAACGCCTGTAAAAACGCTGTGAGTTCTGCCCGATAAAAATCTGAGCATTTCTTTTGCGTTTTCTTCGCTTTTCGGCTTGCCGAGAATTTTGCCGTCAAGTGCAACAACCGTGTCTGCACCGATGATGATGTCATCACCGTCGGCAAACGGCTTTGCCTTGATTTTTTACAGATACATCACCGCTTCTTTCGGCATAATTTTGTCGGGCAAGGTTTCATCAACATTGCTCACCTTTATTTCAAAATCACTTGTTATCAGCTTCAAAAGTTCCTGTCGTCTTGGGCTTTGCGATGCAAGTATAATCATTATTCAACACCTCTGTATGTCAATCCTCTTGTGTATTTGCCGTCAAATTGACCGCCTGTTTTGAACAATTCAACAATTTTTTCAACCTGTTTTTTGCTCTCGTCCGTAAAGTAAAAGTGGATAAAATCGGTTTTGATTTCCTTTTGTCTGTCGCCCATATAAACGGGAACCGGGTTGAGCACCTCAACGCAAGGGTAAGGCGAGCATTTCACTTTGAACTCAAAGCCTTTTCTGTCGGTCAGTTTGCCCGTGCAGTTTGCACAGCCGAGGTGATTTTTTATCGGGCAGTTTCTTGTCAGCATAAGCGGCAGATAGCCGTAGCCGATAATCCCCGTGTCTTCGGCGTCAATTCGGTTTGCCTGTTCAAGCGTTGCTTCAAATGATAAAATCGGAGAGTGAAAAAGTTTTGCACTCTCACTGTTAAATATGTTCAATCCAAAGTCGGCGTATACATCAAATCCCAAATTTTGTGCAAGCTCGTATGCACCGAGGTTGGAGCAAAGTGCTTTTTTTACGCCGATTTTTTTGAGATGTTCAAGCCTTTTTGTCAGCTTTTCTTCCATACCGAAAAGACCTCTCGGCACTTCAACTCCGGCACGATTGTCCACAAAATCCTCATCACTGCTCCAAATCGGAATGAATATTCGCTTAAACGGATGTTTGTCCGGTATGCTGTCGGGATTTAAAAATCTTGCCGTGTAGTACGGTGTGCAGTCCTTTTCTTTGTACTTTTCGGCTTTGTACGGCATTTGTGTAAACGGCTGAATTTCAACTTTGTCAAGCATTTCAACTGCTTCTCTGCGCATTGAATTGATTACGCTTGCCGGCAAAATCAAGCCGTTATCAAGGTCGATTTTTATATTTTTCAAATAAAATTGAGTGTTGCCGAATTTTGCAAGTCTGCCTGTTACGGAGTCCTCCGTCATCGGTTTGTTGATTGCTTTTTCGGGTACGGTGCCCGTTACGGTTACGGCTTTTCCGAGTGCCGTTGCAGTCAGCTTTGCTTTGCGATTTTTCTTGCAGGTGAACTCAATGTCAATCGGTACAAGCGGATTTTCGTTGTCGTATAGGTGCGACAGTTCTTTGAGCACATCTTTTGCCGCCACAACATCTTCTTTTTTCCGAGTGCCGAACATATCCTTGCGTTCGCCTGTAAAATATCCGTCTGTAAATCCTGTTCGTGAAAATACAGATTTCAGCGTTGCTTCGTCAGTTGCAGAATATTCGCCCTCAATCGCTTTTTTGCACGAGGTAACAGCCGCCGCAACATATTCGGGACGCTTCATTCTGCCCTCGATTTTTAGGCTTACAACTCCTGCTTCGGCAATTTCGCCTATGTTTTTGATAAGGCTCAAATCTTTCAGCGACAGGTCATGGCTTCCGCTTGCGTCTGCACTGAAACCCAGTCTGCACGGCTGAGCGCAAAGCCCTCTGTTGCCCGAACGGCCGCCGAGCATTGCCGACATATAGCATTGACCGCTTACGCACATACAAAGAGCACCGTGCACAAACATTTCAAGTTCCATATCGGTGGATTTGCGTATTTCTTTAATTTCGTCAAGGCTCATTTCTCTCGGCACAACGGCACGCACAAAGCCCGCTTTTTCAAGTGCCTTGAAGCCCTCGGGCGAGTTTACGCTGCATTGTGTGGAGGCGTGCAGCCTTGCTGTGGGAAAATGCGTGTGTATGATTTTTGCAAGACCTAAATCCTGCACAATAAATGCGTCAACTCCAAGCGACATTGCCGCTTCAACCGTTTTGTACGCAAGTTCTCTTTCGTTGTCGGATATAAGAATATTGAGTGCAAGGTATACCTTGACATCTCTTGCGTGGCAGTATTCCACAGCGTTTTTCAGTTCTTCAAATGTAAAGTTTGCCGCACCTCTGCGTGCGTTTATTCCCTTTGTGCCGAGGTACACGGCGTTTGCTCCGCACCTTACAGCCGCCGTCAACGCTTCCGTACTTCCGGCAGGTGCCAAAATTTCTGTTTTGTTTATAGTAATCACCATAGCCTTTCGGGCAAAAAAATGGACACATTTTGACTGCGTCCATTAGTTATTTATAAATATATATTTTATTTGTTCTCGCTTGCTTTTTTGTTTCTTAAAGCAGAGAGTTCTCTGTTGAGTCGCTCGATTTCTCTTCTTGCAACATCAACCTCAAGTTTTGCCCTTGCGGCGTCTTCTATATAATCCTTGATTTGAACACGAAGGTTAACCGCCTCGCTGTTTGCCTTTTTGCAAGCGTCTGCTTGGTCAAGAGCCACAAGCACCGCACATTGAGTTTGCGAAAGGCTTGGCGAATCGTTTGAGACATCGTGCATTTCCTTGTTGATGAGCTCGCCGAGTTGTTCAACATATTCCGGGTCGTCCTCGGTAAGGATGGTGTATGAATTGCCGTAAATTTTCAGAGTAACTCTGTTTTTTTCCATAGTATCACCTTTTTCGTCATAATAGCTCAAAATATTTCTCTTATAAGTATACCAATTAAATTGCTCAATGTCAACAAAATAAGCGTTGGTATTGTGATATTGTTAACATAATTATTAGTTTATCATATTGTATTATTTGTTGAATTTTCGTATAATAGTAAAAAATAAATTTACGGTGGTAACTGTATGAAACAGATTTTTGCATTTGACACAAAAACGCTCACCTATGTTCTCGGTACGGACGATGATGGCAGACTTTTTCATCTTTATTGGGGCAAAAAAATAAAACATTCCGATTTTTCCGTGGATGAACTTAACGATGCCAATTCAAATCATTCGGATTTGGACGGAGCCTGTCAGGAATACACGGTGTTCGGCGGCAAAATGTACCGCAACTGTGCTTTTAAGTGCACATATTTTGACGGCTGCCGTGATGCACTTTATACATACAAATCACATATTGAGAGCGAAAACGAACTTGTGATAACGCTTCAAGACAAGGCTTACGGCACCGAACTTGTGCTTCATTTTGTGCATTATTCCGACAGCGATGTTATCACCCGTTATGTCGAATTTTGCAACAATTCGGCAGATGATGTCAAGGTAGACAAGTTTATGTCGTGCGAGGTGAATTTGCCGGGGCTTGAGCCTTATTATATCCAAAACACAAACGGTTCGTGGGGCGGCGAATTTCAGGTAAAAACCGAAAAACTCCTTGCAGGCTACCTTGTTTTTGACAGCAGAAAAGGCACTTCGGGTCATACAAATCAGCCTGTTTTTGCGGCACATCACGGTGCAACAGAGAAAAACGGCACGGTTTATTACGGAGCACTCGGTTACAGCGGTTCGTTTAAGGTTGAGGCTCAGTGCGATTTTGAAAACCGCACAAGAATTATGCTCGGCATAAATGATTTTGATTTTTCTTACACCGTAAAGTCGGGCGAAAAACTTGTTTCGCCTAAGGTGTATTTGGGTTGCGCCGACGGCTTTGCACAGATGAGCAACGATATGTCAAAGTTTGCGGTTGCACATATTTTGCCGCAGTCTTTTGCCGACAAGCCGCTTCCCGTGCTTTACAATTCGTGGGAAGCCACCGGTTTTGATGTAAACACCGAAAATCAGCTTTCTCTTGCAAAAAAGGCGGCAGAAATCGGTTGCGAGCTTTTTGTTATGGATGACGGTTGGTTCGGCGAGCGAAACGACGACCGTGCAGGTTTGGGTGATTGGTTTGTAAATGCCGAAAAATTCCCTGACGGAATTGACGAACTTATAGACGGCGTTAATGCGCTCGGTATGGATTTCGGCTTGTGGTTTGAGCCTGAGATGGTGCAAAGGGACAGTGATTTGTTCCGTGCTCATCCTGATTGGATTTATCATTATCCAAAGAGGGCAAACAGCGAGATGCGTCATCAGCTTGTGCTCAATCTCACAAAACCCGAAGTTGAGGAATACGCTTTTTCGGCTATGGACGAAATGCTTAAAAATCACAATATCCGCTATATCAAGTGGGATATGAACCGTCCGTTTTCGGAAATCGGAGCGGAAAACCTTGAAAACGGTCAGGAGCTTTGGCTCAGACATACCGAAGCGGTGTACAGAATTGCCGACAGACTTAAGGAAAAATATCCGTATTTACAGCTTGAAGCGTGCTCGTCGGGCGGCGGCAGAGCCGATTTGGGTGCAATGGAGCATTTTGATATGGTGTGGACCTCGGACAATACGGACCCGGTTGACCGCCTTGCAATTCAGTACGGTTTTTCACAGTTTTATCCTGTCAAATGTATGCGTGCGTGGGTAACGGATTGGAACAGCGACAAGCGTCCCGTTCCTATGGATTACCGTTTCAATTCTTCAATGCAGGGCAGTTTGTCGGTCGGTGCAAATCTTGACAGGCTTTCTGCCGAGGATTTGCAAAAATGCAAGGACAATATTGCTTTTTACAAAAAAATCCGTCCGCTGGTTCAGTTCGGCAATCTTTATCGGTTAAAGACCGCCGACAAAAACGGCTACTATGCTACGGAATATGCAAACGGTGACGGTGCGATTTTGTTTGTTTGCGGAGTGGGCACGGCATTGTTTGCACAGCGTTTGCACGATGTAACGCTTTGCGGACTTGACGAAAATGCTCAGTACATTTACACCCTTGGCGGCAGGAAGTACACAAAGAGCGGTGCATATCTTATGAACAAGGGCATTGTAATTGATGATTGGAATCCGCTTTCAAGTGTTATTGTTGAATTTGAAAAGGTATAGATTTATCCTGTTTTAACAAACAAAATTGCTTGATTATTCAACTGTAATGAAAATTTGTTCTATTTGTTGACTAATGGCATAAACAGTGTTAATATATGTTACAAATTATATTGATGTTCAGCATGTAATTATAACAAACTTTGAGAGGTGAAAAATATGGACAATATGAAAAACACAAAATTCATCAGAAAGTTGCCTGTACCAAAGGATATTAAGGCACAGTATCCGCTTTCCGAAGAAGCAGTTGTTAAAAAAGATGCAAGAGATAAAGAGATAGAAAAGGTTTTCAAGGGTGAGAGCGACAAGCTTGTATTGGTTATCGGCCCTTGTTCTGCGGACAAGCCTGAACCTGTACTTGATTATATTCACAGACTTGCGGAAGTTCAAAAAGAGGTTGATGACAAAATCCTCATCATTCCGAGAATTTATACAGGTAAGCCTCGTACAACGGGTGCGGGATACAAGGGTATGCTTCATCAGCCGGACCCTGAAAAGAAGCCGGATATGCTTGAGGGCATTATCGAGGTAAGACAGCTCCACAAGGACGCTATTGAGCAAACAGGCCTTACCTGTGCGGACGAAATGCTTTATCCGGAAAATCACAGATATTTATCCGACCTTCTTTCATATGTTGCGGTAGGTGCAAGAAGCGTTGAAAATCAGGAGCACAGACTTGTTTCTTCCGCTCTCAACATCCCTGTTGGTATGAAAAATCCTACATCGGGCGATGTTTCCGTTATGCTCAACGCCATCAAAGCCGCACAGTCGGGTCATATGTTCCTTTACAGAGGCTGGGAAGTTGAGTCTGCCGGCAACGATATGGCTCATGTTATTCTTCGTGGCAGCGTTGATAAGCACGGTATTAATCATGTAAACTATCACTATGAGGATTTGATTAACCTTTGTACACAGTATTGTGACGGCGGTTTCAAAAATCCTGCTGTTATCATTGACACAAACCATTCAAATTCGGGCAAGAAGTATCTTGAACAGGTTCGTATTGCAAACGAAGTTCTTCATTCAATGCGTCACAGCAATGACATCAAGAAGATGGTTAAAGGCTTTATGATTGAATCTTACATTGAAGACGGTGCTCAAAAGGTTGAGGACGGCGTTTACGGCAAGTCAATCACAGACCCGTGCCTCGGTTGGGACAAGACCAAGGAACTTATTTATACTATTGCAGAGCAGTTGTAATATGGATTACGGTGTATTAAAGAAAAATTTAATCAGCGTACTTAAGGAATCTCAAATCAAATTGGGGTACGAAAGTGTAACTATGGGCGTAAATTATGTTACGCCCTCGCTTTTGCACCTTTTGCCGGGCGTAAAAGAGGAAGATTTGCAGCAGGTTCTCCTTGATTTTGCAAAGCAAAACGAGGACGCTTTCGGTGAAATTGCCGTCAGAAAAACCGATGTCGGCTATCGTCTGGATGTTTCGCCCAAGGGTGCGGACTATGTGCACGGCTTAATCGGCGATGATGATTTTTTGGTGAACTTTATCAACGAGGTTCGCTCGCCGTCGGCAACGATTGACAGCATTATTGCCGTGTTTAAAAAATACAGCAACGATGTTCATATCGAAAAAACAGACGACAACCCCGAATTTGATTATCTCATCTACTTTGAGGACGGCACGCCCGATGAATTTTGGTACTGCATAGACACCGAAGATTTGGGTATGACCTATCATCGTTTTATGAAGGATGACTATTTGGATTTCGATTTTTAACTCCCTTTTTGTTATAAAGGGAGAATTTTTTAATAAAACTTGTTAAAATATTGACAATTACATTGCTATGATATAAAATTATTACAAATCAAATTGTTAGATAATTAACAATGTTATTGGAAAGTAGGGATAAATATGGCAAACAGACGAGTAGCACTTGTCGGATGCGGCATGGTAGGTATGAGCTATGCTTATGCTCTTCTTAATTCCGATTTGTGCAATGAGTTAATTCTTATTGATATTAACGAGGACAAGGCAAAAGGTGAAGCTATGGACCTTAATCACGGCTTGTGCTTTTCAAGTTCTCATATGAAAATTCGTGCAGGCTCTTTTGAGGATTGCGCTTATGCCGACCTTGTTGTTATTACGGCTTCGGCAGGTTCAAGAAAGCCGGGCGAAACCCGTTTTGACCAGCTTAACAAAAATGTAAAAATCTTCAAGTCTTTCATTTCAAAGATTGTTGCTTCGGGCTTCAACGGCATCTTCCTTGTTGCTTCAAACCCGGTTGATGTTATGACCAGAGTAACTTATGAACTTTCGGGCTTCCCGGCAAACAGAGTTATCGGTTCGGGCACAACGCTTGACACTGCAAGACTTCGTTATCTCATCGGCGATTATTTTCAGGCAGACCCGCACTCGGTTCACGGTTATGTAATCGGCGAGCACGGCGACAGCGAGTTTGTACCGTTCAGCCAGCTTAATCTTTCAACAAAAAATGTTGAGGAATTCTTCAACGACGAGAGATTTGCAAACGATTACAAGCGTGAGGATATTGAAGATATCATTGAAAAGGTTAAAAATTCCGGTGCGGAAGTTATTAAGCTTAAAGGTGCAACCTATTACGGCATCGGTATGAGCCTTGTAAGAATTACAAAGGCAATCTTCGGTGATGAAAACAGCGTTATCACGGTTTCGTCAAGACTTAACGGTGAATACGGTATGCGTGATGTTTACCTCGGCTTGCCTGCTTATGTCAACCGCAACGGTGTCAGAAAAATTCTTCCTCTCAACCTCACCGAGGATGAAATCGAAAAACTTCACAATTCGTACAACATCCTCAAAGAATCGTACGAAGGATTAAATATCTAATATACAAAACTTATTACGGCTCCTCTTGTTATCAAGGGGAGCTGTTGTGTTTTATGCACGACTGAGGGGTTAAAAAGACATAACAAATGAATTCAGTTTGCCTCTACGGAACAAAAATTATTTAACGGGCGGATGAATTTTCCGGTATCATTTGACCGTTTTCGTGCAAATTGTAAAAGAAATGAGCAATGTTGTGCAATTTTTTATCATTCAACAGGCATAATTACAAAAAATAAAGTTTTCACAAAGCTTTTTTTGTAGAAGTAACTGAAAATGTAATAATTGTTATTTTTTTAACAATTAACTCTTGATATTGGAATTTAAGAAATATATAATATAGAAGTAAAAAATTATAATCACATAATTATCAGGAGGTAAACATTTATGGAATACCGTATTGAACACGATTCAATGGGCGAGGTTAAGGTGCCTGCCGATAAATATTGGGCAGCACAAACCGAGCGTAGCCACGAAAATTTCAAAATCGGTGTCGGCATCGAGGTTATGCCGAGAGAAATCACTCACGCATTCGGTGTGCTCAAAAAAGCTGCCGCTATTGCAAACAATCAGCTTAAGCCTGAAAAAATGACGGATGAAAAACTTGCCGCTGTTTCGCAGGCTTGCGATGAAGTTATGAGCGGTGCACTCAACGAGCATTTTCCGCTTGTTGTTTGGCAGACAGGCTCGGGCACACAGTCAAATATGAACGCAAACGAGGTTATCGCAAACAGAGGTAACGAGATTGCAGGTAAAAAGATTCTTCACCCGAATGATGACATCAATATGTCACAGTCATCAAACGATACATTCCCGACAGCTATGAGCATTGCCGCTGTTCTCGGAATTGAGGACAAGGTTTTCCCTGCTCTTGACAAGCTTATTGCAACATTCAAAATGCTTGAAGAAAAGCATCAGGGCATTGTAAAGTCGGGCAGAACTCACCTTCAGGACGCAACTCCTATCACATTTTCACAGGAAATCAGCGGTTGGAGATCTTCTCTTGAAAAGGACAGACGACTTCTTGAAATCGCACTTCCCGAACTCAAGGAATTGGCACTCGGCGGCACGGCAGTAGGTACGGGACTTAACGCACCTAAGGGCTTTGATGTTAAGGTTGCCGAGGCTGTAACCGAAATCACAGGCAAGCACTTCATCACAGCACCAAACAAGTTCCACGCTCTCACTTCAAAGGACGAGATTGTGTTTGCTCACGGTGCACTCAAGGCTCTTGCGGCTGACCTTATGAAGATTGCAAACGATGTTCGCTGGCTTGCTTCGGGTCCTCGTCTTGGTCTTGGCGAAATCAAAATCCCTGAAAATGAGCCGGGCTCATCAATTATGCCGGGCAAGGTTAACCCAACACAGTGCGAGGCTGTTACAATGGTTGCGGTTCAGGTTATCGGCAACGATACGGCAATCGGTATGGCGGCTTCACAGGGCAACTTTGAACTCAATGTATTTATGCCTGTAATTATTTACAACTTCACACAGTCAGTAAGACTTCTTTCTGAAGTTATGATTTCATTCAATGACAACTGTGCTGTCGGCATCACGGCAAACGAGGATAAGATGGCTTCAAACCTCCACAACTCTCTTATGCTTGTTACCGCACTCAATCCGTATATCGGCTACGAAAATGCGGCAAAGACAGCAAAGCTTGCATACAAAAAGAACATTTCTCTTAAAGAAGCTTGCGTAGAACTCGGCTTCCTTACAGAAGAAAGATTTGACGAAGTTTTCCATCCGGAACAGATGGTTTAATTTCGGTAAAAATTAGAATTTTGGATTTAGGATAAAGGAGAATAGAATAATGACTTTCAGTTATTATCCGGGATGCACCTTGAAAACAAAGGCGCAGGATTTGGATAAATACGCAAGAATGTCGGCAGAGGCTCTCGGTGTTACACTTGAAGAACTTCCTGATTGGCAGTGCTGCGGCGGTGTTTATCCTATGGCAAAGGACGAGATTGCCACAAAGCTTTCCTCTGTTCGTGCGCTCAATAAATCAAAAGAACTCGGTCACGACCTTGTAACCATGTGCTCCGCCTGCCACAATGTAATTAAGCAGGTAAACAACGATATGCTTGATGAAGAAATCGCCGACAAGGTTGCAAGATATATGAAGCTTGACGAGCCATACAGAGGCGAAACCAATGTTATTCATTACCTTGAGGTTTTGCGTGACAAGGTGGGTTTTGACAATGTAAAGGCAGCTGTTAAAAATCCGCTCAAAGGCAAAAAAATTGCCGCATACTACGGTTGCCTGCTTCTTCGTCCAAGCAGAGTTATGCAAATGGATGACCCTGAAAATCCTACAATTATGGAGGATTTGATTAAGGCTCTCGGTGCAACACCCGTTGTTTATTCAATGCGCAACGAATGCTGCGGCGGCTACACCACCCTTGAAAACAAACAGATTGCCAAGTCAAAAGGCAACGCAGTGCTTGAAAATGCTGTTAAAAACGGTGCGGAGATGGTTATCACCGCTTGTCCGCTTTGTATGTATAATCTCAACAAGAACGCAACGGATTACGATGTGCCTGTTAAGTACTTCACAGAGGTGCTTGCAGAGGCACTCGGTTTAATCGGCGAATAAGGAGGGCTTGCAATGGAAAATAATTATCTCAAAGAGCAGGTTATCCGCTCCGCCGGTATCAATCCGCTCAAATGTATGGGCTGTGGCAAATGCTCGGCAACCTGTCCTTCTTATGATAATATGGAATATCATCCGCATCAGTTTGTGTCTATGGTGGCAAACGGCAACATCGAACCGCTTTTGGAGAGCGATTCGCTTTACACCTGCCTTTCGTGCCTTGCTTGCTTGGAGCGTTGCCCAAGAGGCGTTGAGCCGGCAAGATTTGTTGAGGCTGTAAGGGTTGCAAAAATTCGCCGTCAGGGCGAGGAACATTTGCACCCGCAGGACATTCCCGAAATGTGGGATGAAGATTTACCTCAGCAGGCTATCGTGTCTGCAATGAGAAAGTATTGGAAATAAGCAGGGAGGAGTAGAAAAATATGCACAGAATAGGCGTATTCGTTTGTTGGTGCGGTAGCAATATCGCCGGTACGGTTGATGTTCACAAAGTTGCGGAAACTTTGAAGAATGAGCCGGGCGTAGTTTACTCCACCGATTATCAATATATGTGCTCCGAGGCAGGACAAAATATGGTTAAGGACGCTATCAAGGAATATAACCTTACAGGCGTTGTAATCTGCTCTTGCTCACCTCGTATGCACGAAAACACATTCCGCAAGGCGGCTGCTTCGGTTGGTCTTAATCCTTATATGGTTGAGATTGCAAACATTCGTGAGCAGTGCTCTTGGATTCACAAAGATATGGCAACGGCAACCGAAAAGGCTGTTATCTTGGGCAGAACCGCTATTGCAAAGGTTCAGCTCAACACTCCGCTTGTTGCAGGCGAAAGCCCTGTTACAAAGCGTGCACTTGTTATCGGCGGCGGTATTGCGGGTATTCAAACAGCACTTGACATTGCCGAGGCAGGCTTTGAAGTTGATATTGTTGAAAAGTCACCTACTATCGGCGGCAAAATGGCACAGATAGACAAGACTTTCCCAACTCTCGACTGTGCGGCTTGTATCTTGACCCCTAAAATGGTTGAGGCGGCACAGCAGGAAAAAATCAAGATTTATTCTTACAGCGAGGTTGAAGAAGTTAAAGGCTTCGTTGGCAACTTCAATGTAAAAATTAAGCGTAAGGCAAGATTTGTAAATGAGGACATTTGCACAGGTTGCGGACTTTGTACCGAAAAATGCCCTATGAAGAAAGTGCCTAACGAGTTTAACCTCGGTATGGATAACCGCAGTGCAATCTATATTCCGTTTGCACAGGCTGTACCTAAGGTTGCAACTATCGACCCTAATTATTGTATCAAGATGAAAACCGGCAAGTGCGGACTTTGCTCAACGGTTTGCGAGGCAAAGGCTATCAACTATGACGCAAAGGACGAATTTGTTGACGCACAGTACGGTGCAATCGTTGTTGCAACAGGCTTTGAACCTATCAAGGTTGATAAGTTTGACGAGTTTGCATACAATCAGTCGCCTGATGTTGTAACTTCTCTTGAATACGAAAGACTTATGAATGCGGCAGGTCCTACAAACGGTACACTTCTCCGTCCGTCCGACCATGAGCATCCGCATACTATTGTATTTGTTCAGTGTGTCGGCTCCCGTTGTGCCGAAACAGACCCAAAGGGCAAGCCGTATTGCTCAAAGGTTTGCTGTATGTACACTGCAAAGCACGCAATGCTCACCCGTGAAAAATATCCGGATACAGATGTTTATGTTTTCTACATCGATGTTCGTACTCCGGGCAAGAATTTTGACGAATTTTATCGCAGAGCGGTTGAAGAATACGGTGTTCACTATGTAAAAGGTATGGTAGGCAAGGTTGTACCGGACGGCAAAAAGCTCAAGGTTCAGGCTTCCGACCTCCTCAACAACAAACAGCTTCACATTGATGCGGATATGGTTGTTCTTGCGGCGGCTATTGAACCGTCAAAGAGTGCAAGACCTCTTGCAACAATGCTCACGGCTTCTATGGATACAAACGATTTCTTCACAGAGGCTCACCCAAAACTCCGTCCCGTAGAATCACCTACGGCAGGTGTGTTCCTTTCGGGTATGTGCCAGGGTCCAAAGGATATTCCCGAAACCGTATCGCAGGCTTCGGCTTGTGCGGCAAAGGTTATCGGACTTCTTGTTAAGGATAAACTCACTTGCAACCCTTGTGTTGCCCACAGTGACGAGATGATGTGCAACGGCTGTTCATCTTGCGAAAAGGTTTGCCCTTACGGTGCAATTACATATCAGGAAAAAGAATTCCGTATGCCTGACAGAACAACTCAAATCAGGCGAGTTGCAAGCGTAAATCCTGCTGTTTGTCAGGGTTGCGGTGCTTGTACGGTTGCCTGTCCGTCGGGTGCAATGGACCTCAACGGATTTTCCAACAAACAGATTATGGCGGAGGTAGATGCAATATGCAAATAGAGAATAACGAATTCAAGCCAAAAATTGTAGCCTTCTGCTGTAATTGGTGCTCATATGCAGGGGCTGACTTGGCAGGTACAAACAGACTTAACTATCCTGCCGATGTAAAAATCATCCGTGTGCCTTGCTCGTGCAGAGTAAACCCTATGTTTATTCTCCGTGCGTTCCAAAGAGGCGCAGACGGTGTAATTATGTGCGGTTGTCACCCGGGTGACTGCCACTACACAACAGGTAACTATTATGCACGACGCAGAATGACTCTTCTTTTCTCAATGCTTGATTATCTCGGCATCGAAAAGGGCAGAACCCGTGTTGAATGGGTATCCGCCGCAGAGGGTCAAAAGTTTGCGGAAACTATGAACAGCTTTGTGGAAACTATCTACGAGCTTGGCGAAAATAAGAGATTGGAGGATTTGAGATGCAAGAACAAATAATTGCAAAAGCAAAGGAACTCCTCCAAAACGGCACTGTTGACCGTGTTCTCGGCTGGAAAGTCGGCGAATTTAAGTACGACCTTACTCCGGGCGTGTTCACTTCGGCAGACGAGGTTGACCGTGAATTTGTTTACAACACATTTTCGGGTGCCAACCTTTCAAAATATCTTGTAAAGCAAACAAGAAAAGGCGAGGGTAAAATCGCAATTTTTGTAAAACCTTGCGATTCTTACAGCCTCCAACAGCTCATTAAGGAGCACAGAGTAGACCGTGAAAAAGTCTACATTGTCGGCATTGAATGTTTTGGCAAGACCGACATAAACAAGATTAAAGCAACGGGACTCAGCGGTATTTCGGATATTACCGAAGCTGATGATTCAATCGTTGTTGAAACAATTTACGGCGACAAAAAGACTTTCAAGAAGTTTGAGGTTATGGCAGAGCGTTGCCTTTCCTGCAAGAGCAAGAAAATCGTAATTTATGACGAACTTATCGGCGAAAACGGCGAAGTTCTCGATTCAAACCGCTTTGACCAAGTTGCCGAACTTGAGGCTATGACACCTGATGAACGCTTTGAATTCTGGCAAAACGAACTTTCAAAGTGTATCAGATGTAACGCTTGCAGAAATGTTTGCCCTGCCTGCACATGCGAAAAGTGCGTGTTTGACAACGACAATTCCGGCGTTGCTCAAAAGGCGGCTCAAACAAGTTTTGAAGAGAGCAATTTCCACATCATCCGTGCATTCCATGTTGCCGGCAGATGTACCGATTGCGGCGAATGTTCAAGAGTTTGCCCTCAAAATATTCCGCTTCATCTTCTCAATCGCAAATTCATCAAGGACGCCAACGAACTTTACGGCGAGTATCAGGCAGGCGAGGACGCAGACAGCCGCTTCCCTCTTGTTAATTTTGATTATAACGATTGCGAACCGAGTGTTGTTTATGAGAGAGGAGGACAAAAGTAATGAAAAAAATTTCTATGTCACAAATCGACTCTCTTTTTAAGGCTATCGCACAAAACGAGGCACTTTATATCCCGACCGACAAGGGCGACATTGCAGAGTTTGCAAAGTACGAGGACGGTATGACACTTACCGAAAAGTACAACACAAACCGCTCGGCAAAGGATTTCTTCTTCCCGCAGACCGAGAATTTGTACGACATTCGTATGAACGGCTTGAAGCTTGAAATCAAGGACACCCGTAAGGAGTGCGAGGATTTTGTTGTATTCGGCGTAAGAGGTTGCGATGTCAGAGCGTTTGACATTCTCGACAGAGTGTTCCTTGTTGACCCGATTGATACATATTATAAAAACAGAAGAAGTCACGCAACAATTATTTCACTTGCGTGCAACCGCCCTGAAGAAACCTGCTTCTGCAACGCTTTCGGCATTGACGCTTCCGACCCGAACGGCGACATCACCGCTTGGAAGCACGGCGACACCCTCTATATGGATGCCAAAACCGAAAAGGGCGAGGCACTTATCGCAAAATTGGGCGCTGTGCTTGAAGATGCGGACTCTGCCCCTGTTGAAGAAGTTAAAAGTGCTGTTAAAACGGTTATGTCAAAGCTTCCGCTTGCAAACACATCGTTTGAGGGTATGAAGCAAAACGACCTTTTGGCTCATTTTAAAAATGAAAAGTGGGCACAGCTCAGCGAAAGCTGTATCGGTTGCGGAACTTGCACCTTTGTGTGCCCAACCTGTCAGTGCTACGACATCAGAGAATTCGACACCGGCAACGGAGTAAAGAAGTTCAGATGTTGGGACAGCTGTATGTACAGCGATTTTACAAAAATGGCTCACGGCAATCCGAGAACATCACAGCTTGAGCGTTTTCGTCAAAGATTTATGCACAAACTTGTGTATTATCCGGATAACAACGACGGTATTTTCGGTTGCGTAGGCTGCGGCAGATGTATTGCAAAGTGCCCTATTTCGATGAATATCGTTAAGGTAGAAAAAGCATTGGAGGTTGAAGCATAATGAACAGTGAAACTTTAATTCCTCATATCGGCGTTGTTACCGACATTCGTCAGGACACACCCGATGTAAAAACCTTCAGAGTGAACGCACTTGAGGGCGGAAAAGTGTTTGAACACATTCCGGGTCAGTGTGCAATGCTTTCTATTCCGGGTGCAGGCGAGGGTATGTTCTCAATCACATCTTCACCTACAAACGAAGAATTTATGGAATTCAGCATCAAAAAATGCGGTTGCCTCACATCTTGGCTACATATGATGGATGTCGGTCAGGAAATCGCAATCCGTGGCCCGTACGGCAACGGCTTCCCGGTTGATACGGAATTTGCAGGCAAAGATTTGCTCTTTATCGCCGGCGGTATCGGTCTTGCACCGCTCCGTTCGGTAATCAACTATTGCAGAGATAACAGAGATAAGTACGGCTCAATCGATATTGTTTACGGCTCACGCAGTATGGATGACCTTGTTGATTACAAGGAAATCATTGACGAGTGGTGCAAAGAGGACGGCATTAATGTTTACCTCACCATCGACCGTGAGCAAGAGGGCTGGGACGGTCATGTGGGCTTTGTTCCCAATTATGTTAAGGAACTCGGCTTTGACACAAACAAGACCTGCGTCATCTGCGGTCCGCCTATTATGATTAAGTTTACCCTTCAGGGACTTATTGAACTCGGATTTGAAAAAACACAGGTTTACACCACAATGGAACTTCGTATGAAGTGCGGTGTAGGCAAGTGCGGCAGATGTAACATCGGCAACAAGTATGTTTGCAAGGACGGTCCTGTGTTCCGCTGTGACCAACTTGACGAATTGCCTGATGAATACTAAGATTGGGAGGATATTGGATTATGGAAAATAATATGGTTAATATATATTTGTTCGGCAAGAAATATTCCGTGCCGTCAAATTTAACAATTATGAAAGCAATGGAATATGCCGGCTATCAGCTCAAAAGAGGCTGTGGCTGTCGCAACGGCTTTTGCGGTGCCTGTGCAACGATTTACAGGGTTGCAGGCGATAAGGATTTAAAGGCTTGCCTTGCTTGTCAAACACAGGTTGAGGAGGGTATGTACATTGCAACATTGCCGTTCTTCCCTCTTGTAAAAGAACCTTATGATATTGAAAAAATCAGCACAAACGAAAGTATTATGATGCAGCTTTATCCCGAGATTTACGCTTGCGTAGGCTGTAATGCCTGCACAAATGCGTGCACACAGGGGCTCAATGTTATGCAGTACATTGCATATGCACAGCGTGGCGAGTTTGAAAAGTGTGCAGAGGAGAGCTTCGACTGCGTTATGTGCGGCGTATGCTCATCCCGTTGCCCTGCCGGCATTTCTCATCCGCAGGTTGCACTTTTGGCAAGAAGAATCAACGGCAAGTATCTTGCTCCGGAAAGCAAGCACTTGACTGACAGAGTTCAGGAAATCAAGGACGGCACATTTGAGGAGCTTCTCCAAAATCTTATGCAAAAGCCGATTGAAGAAATGAAAGAACTCTATAATAACAGAGAGATAGAAAAGTAAGGAGGCGACCGAAATGTACAATAAAGAAATGCAGGAATCTATGAAAAAGGTTGCGGCAAACAGAGCGGAAAACGCTGCACTTGAACCTCGCCGTATGACTGCGGAGGAAAAGGACACCCTCCTTGCAACCTATCACCCGGACTATAAGCAAGACCAATTTGCAACACTTCAAATCGGTCCTAATAAGGGCGAAAAAGTGCCTCTTGAGCTTGCGGATTTGCTTCAGGCTCACAGCAGAATAAACACAAAGGACATCAATCTTGACAAGGTTGACTATGATGTTGATGTTCTTATCATCGGCGGCGGCGGTGCAGGTGCATCGGCTGCGATTGAGGCAGACAACAACGGCGCTTCTTGTATGATAGTTACAAAGCTTCGTATCGGCGATGCCAACACAATGATGGCAGAGGGCGGTATTCAGGCTGCCGATAAGGAGAACGACTCCCCGGCACAGCACTATATTGATGCTTTCGGCGGCGGTCACTTTGCCGCAAAGCCTGAGCTTCTTTACAAACTTGTAAACGATGCTCCCGAGGCTATTCAATGGCTTAACGACCTCGGCGTTGAGTTTGATAAAGCTCCCGACGGTACAATGATTACCACCCACGGCGGCGGTACATCACGCAAGAGAATGCACGCCGCAAAGGACTATTCCGGTGCGGAAATTATGAGAACTCTCCGTGACGAAGTTCAAAACAGACAAATCCCTATCGTTGACTTTACAGCGGCTATTGAACTTATTAAGGACACAGAGGGCAAGGTTGCCGGTGCCGTTCTTGTTAATATGGAAACAGAGGAAATCCTCATTGCAAAGGCAAAGACTGTCATCATCGCAACAGGCGGTGCAGGCAGACTTCACTATCAGGGCTTCCCAACTTCAAACCACTACGGTGCAACAGCCGACGGCCTTATTCTCGGCTACCGTGCAGGTGCAAAGCTTCTTTATGCCGACACGCTTCAGTATCACCCAACGGGTGCGGCTTATCCTGAGCAGATTTTCGGTGCACTCGTAACAGAGAAAGTTCGTTCTCTTGGTGCAAAACTTGTTAATGTAAACGGTGAAGTATTTATGCACCCACTTGAAACCCGTGATGTTTCTGCGGCTTCTATCATTCGTGAGTGCTCAACAAACGGCAACGGTGTTCACACAGATGACGGCGTGGGCGTTTGGCTCGATACCCCTATGATTGAACTCAAGGGCGGCGAGGGCACTA
The DNA here is from genome assembly GCA_900539325.1 of uncultured Eubacterium sp. Taxonomy (GTDB): domain Bacteria; phylum Bacillota; class Clostridia; order Oscillospirales; family Acutalibacteraceae; genus Eubacterium_R. The sequence goes on along the minus strand of UQCC01000002.1, from coordinate 113,854 downwards.
TCGAAAAGAGAATTCCTGCCATGATGAGAATGTTTGGCAAGTACGGAATTGATATTCGCAAAGAGCCTATTCTTGTTTATCCTACACTTCACTATCAAAACGGCGGTCTTGACATCAAGGCTGACGGTATGACAGAGGTTGAAAACCTTTATGTTGCCGGTGAGGCTGTCGGCGGTATCCACGGCAGAAACCGACTTATGGGTAACTCACTTCTTGATGTTATCGTATTCGGCAGAAACGCAGGTAAACATGCTTCCGAAAAGTCAAAGAGCGTTGATGTTGCAGACCTTACTCTTTCTCATGTTGACAGTTTTGAAGCAGAAATCAAGGACGCAGGCATTGAAACAGAAGTTGTTTCACCAAAGCTTCTCCCTGATTATACTCGTAAGGTAAACGACAAATAATCTTCTCTCCATATAATGCCTCCCCTTGATGCAAGGTGATTCCCCCGTTAATCGGGGGAAATGTCTGCAACGCAGACAAAAGGGGGCGTCTACGCAGTAAAGGTGTCAAACCATAGGTTTGACGGTGGGGTTTAAATAAAAGCGACACCGTAGTATATGTCAGAGGTTTAGCAACAAAATGTCGTAGCTTGTGTGCGACTTATGATTTGATTTATAAGGAAAAATTATGGATTTTGGTATTGTGTCCGTTACGGGCGTAGCGTTTTTAACCTTTAGTGTGCTGGCTATTGCGGCAGTTGGCTACACTCTCGGCAGAATTACCATTAAGGGAGTAAATCTCGGCACGGCAGGTGTGTTCATTGTTGCCCTGCTGTTCGGTGCGTTTTTGTTCCCTGTTCTTGATGACCAGCTTTTGGTAGGCGATGAGGCGGTTTCGTTTACCAAAGAGGCTCTTAAAATTGTAGAAAATCTCGGACTTATTTTCTTTGTCACTTCGGTCGGCTTTATCGCAGGACCAAAGTTTTTCAGAAATATGAAAAAGAATTTTAAGTCCTATGTCCTTTTGGGAATTGTTATTATTGCTTCCGCTTCGCTTATGTGTGCACTTTGCGTGCTCATTGGCGGCAAATTCACATCTGTTGACCACGAAACTTTCAAGTCAACTATGGTCGGCTTGTTTGCGGGTGCGTTAACTTCAACTCCGGCATTTTCCGCTTCAAAAGAGGCGGTTGCCGAAATGGGTGTTCACTATGAGGACGCCGTGTCGGCAGGCTATGCAATAGCTTACCTTTTCGGTGTAATCGGCGTTGTTCTTTTTGTGCAGATTATTCCGAAAATCACAAAGGCGGATATGGCAGAGGAGCTCAAAAAAATCTCGGTTGAGGCAAGCGAAACATCAAAAAAGAAAGACGACAAAAAACTTATTTTGCTTGACGAACTCGGATTTACTCCGTTTTCGCTTGCGGCTATTTTGGGCGTTATGTTCGGCTCAATCAAGTTCAAGGGCTTTTCGCTCACAACAACGGGCGGTTGCATTTTGGTTGCCCTCGTGTTCGGCCACTTCGGCAGAATAGGAAAAATCAGCATTATACCGGAGCAATCGGTTCTTCGCACATCAAGAGAACTCGGACTTATGATGTTCCTCATCGGTGCAGGTGTTTCGGGCGGTGCAAAATTCGTGCATTATTTTGAGCCGATTTACTTCCTTTACGGTGCGGTTCTTACACTTGTGCCTATGGTTATCGGCTATGTGTTTGCAAAATTTGTGCTCAAAATGCCGCTTCTCAACAACCTCGGCTCAATCACCGGCGGTATGACAAGTACACCGGCACTCGGCACGCTCATCAGCGTTGCCGGCACAGAGGATGTCGCTTCCGCTTATGCGGCAACCTATCCTGTCGCACTTATCAGCGTTGTTGTGGCTTCAAAATTGATTATTATGTTTTGTTGACAGACAGTAAAAAAGCTTCTTTCCGTTGCGTTCGGAGAGAAGCTTTTTTGTTATTTATTATAGTTGTGCTCAATGATTTTGTGCGTAAGTTCGGGATACGGAAAGTCAAGGTAGATTGTTCCGTAATATTTTTCCTTGTCAAGCGGATAGCTCATAAAAAATGTGTTGATGATTTTTGCGTTTTTTCTCGGACCTTTCAATCCGCCGGCGGTTGATGTGTAGTCAATTATGTATTTGCCGTCAAATTCGGTCATGCTGTCTAAAAACGGTTTCAGGCACTCGTTCCAACGCTCAACGGGTTTGTATTTGAATCTGTCCTGAACAATAAAAACGGCGTTGTCTTTGCTCTTTGTTTCAAGCGTGAGTGCGTGTGGCTCTGCCGTTCTCTGTTCCACCCAGCGTGAAAAATCAATGCCCGTGTTGTCATCGGTAAAATCTTTGTTTTGCATATCCATTTTGCACCTGCGGATAAGCACGATTTTGCCCCTTGCTTCGCCGATGGTAGGTATACGGTTTTGAGTGTACCATTTTTCTTCGTTGCCTTTTATATAGGTATAAAACAAGTTGTCAAAGCATTTTTCGTTTTCGCTGTTGCTGTCGTTTTTAAACTGAAAAATAATTGCTTCGTTCGGATTTTCGTTTAAGAAATTGTAGCAGTGATTGAGCACATCTTCAAGGTCCATCTGTCTGCCAAAATGATTTGGCGTGCAAAATGCCTTTACAACTCCGTGCACCATTTTCAGCCTTTCGTCTTTGCTTTCAACTCTGATGTCAAGTGCACGAATGCCGATGTTTAACTGCTCGTATATGTTTTGATTTTGCGTTTGAAAATGACGGGGAAACTGCACATACTGCGTAACGCAGTCGTGACTGCCGGGGATTGTCATTTTAAAGAGGTTTTTGTCGTCGGCAAAGTCTGCCATCCATTTTTTGAGATTAATTTTCATATTTATCACCAAGAATAGTATATAATATTTGTTAAAGTTTATCAATAGATTATTGATTACTGTAATGGTATAATAGTATATATTTGTTTAAGGGATGAAACATATGAGTTATTTACCATGCGAACTTCATTGCAACAGCAAAAACGGCGAGGGAAAATTTACCGTAGGCGAAATTTTGCAAAGGGCGACAGACGACCATCTTGCCCTGATTGCATTGACGGATAAAAATACAACGGACGGTTTTGACGAACTTAATGACGGGGTTGTTCCGTCAATTAAAGGTGTGGAATGTGCAACGCCAAACGGTAACTTGCTTGCTCTCGGAGTGAATTTTGCTCCCGATTTTGCGGATATAACAACCGAAAACATCGACAGCAGGATAGAAGCACTCAAAGAGGACGGCGCAGTTGTGGGCATTGCTCATCCGTTTGCCGACGGTTCGGAGTGGAAATATAATCTTCGCAATCCGAGAAATGTGGATTTTGTGGAAATTTGGCACGGTGCGTTTACCTTTGAAAATGTCGAAAACGATAAAGCACTTGCCATGTGGACGGCTTTGCTTGACAAGGGGTATCACATTGCGTGTACCTATGGCAAGGATTTGAAAAATGATGAAAACGCAGGCCATTTCGGCTGTACATATTTGGACATAGATGGAGAAATCAATCAGCACAATGCGTTGAAGGCACTGCGTATGGGTAAAACCGTTGCTTCAACGGGTGCCAAAATGTTCTTCCGTGTTCATCAAAAAGGCACAACTTACACTATCGGCGAAACGCTCAAAAAAGGCGGTGCGGTTTTCAGCTTTTTCACCGACCTTCATTCAAGAGAAAAGAATTCAGGCGATGAAGAAGTTGAATATCAAACAATCAAGCTCATTACAAACGGCGGCACCTGTATTATGGAAACTGCCGTGTCCGAGCGACATATACATATCAATCTCAAAGGCAATCAATGGTACCGTGCCGAACTCTGGGGCAAGGTTGACGGAGTGAAAAAGCTCCTCGCCGTAACCTCCCCGATTTACACGGCATAAATAAATATTCAATTCCACAAAGGCTCTCCTTATTGTAAGGGGAGCCCAAACTGTCGATAAAGCCCCTGAATCACGCCAAAATTGATTCAGTGTGATTTTGTAGGGGGGATAGGCTTGCCTATCCCGAAATATTATGTTTTAATAACACTGTTTAAAGAAAAGTGCCGCAAATTTAATATTTGCGGCACTTTTGGCGTTTTTCGTTTTTTGCTCAGTCGAGGTATTTATATACATCTTCCTTCGCAAGAAAACGAAATTCAGAAACTTTCTCAACAGCCTATAATGTGCTAAAATACTTTTTTAAAAAACTGTTGACAATATATATGTTTTTATATATAATATAAATACTGATTTGCCGGCGTGTCGGAATTGGCAGACGAGACAGACTCAAAATCTGTTATCCGTTTGGGTGTGTGGGTTCAAGTCCCACCGCCGGCACCAGAAAGAGAACGATGAGGACAATCCTTGTCGTTTTTTCTTTTATATATTGCATATACTATTATAAAAGGAGAGGGTTATATGTGCACAGCCGCAACCTACAAAACAAAGGATTTTTATTTTGGCAGAACTCTTGATTATGAATTTTCTTACGGTGACAGCATCACGGTTACACCTCGCAATTATCCGTTTGATTTTCGATTTGAGGGCAGAAACGACAACCACTATGCCATCATCGGTATGGCACATATTGCAAATGACTACCCGCTTTACTACGATGCCGTAAACGAAAAGGGAGTTTGCATTGCAGGACTTAATTTTGTTGGCAATGCTGTTTATGCAACCGAACCTTGCGAGGGCAGGCAAAATGTTGCACAGTTTGAATTTATCCCGTGGATTTTGTGCCAATGCAAGGATATGTCGGAGGTGCGTAAACTCCTCGGCAATATAAACATCACAAACACTCCGTACAATGAACAATTCACTTCCGCACAGCTTCATTATATAATTTGTGACAAAAACGAGTGCATAACCCTTGAATGTATGGCAGACGGAATGAAGATATATGACAATCCGGTGGGCGTGCTTACAAACAATCCGCCGTTTGATGTGCAGATGTACGAGTTCAGCAAATATATGTCGCTTTCACCTCAGCAGCCAAAGAATAATTATGATTTGGATTTGCAGTATTTCAGCAGGGGAATGGGTGCACTCGGATTGCCGGGCGACTTGTCATCTCCGTCACGCTTTGCCAAGGTTGCGTTTACAAAACTTAATTCAAAATCTGCCGATGATGAAAAATCAAGCGTCGGTCAGTTCTTCCACATTCTCGGTTCTGTTGACCAGCAGCGTGGATGTTGCGAGGTTGCCGATGGCAAGTACGAAATCACGATTTACACATCTTGCTGCAATGCCGACAAGGGCATTTATTACTACACAACCTATAATTGCCGCAAAATCAATGCGGTTGATATGCACCGTGTTGACCTTAACAGCGACAAGCTGTTTGCATATGCCCTAATTGATGAAGAAGATTTCTTCTTCCAAAACTGATAAAAACTCCCGAAGCGTATTCGCTTCGGGAGTTGATTTGTTATCAGCGTGCTTCAAGGGAAGACATAAATCGGCTGATTATATTTAGGCGTGCTTCGGGAGCTTTATCGGCAGTCTTATTAATCAGGGTAGCCGTTAGGGTTCTGACTTTGCCATCTCCAAGAGTCCTCGCACATTTCTTCAATGCCTCTTTCGGCTTTCCAGCCAAGTTCCTTGAGTGCCTTGGATGGGTCGCTGTAACAGGTTGCAATGTCGCCGGCTCTGCGAGGCTTGATTGAGTAAGGAATCTTTACTCCGCTTGCTTTTTCAAAAGCGTGAACAACATCAAGAACGCTGTATCCGATACCTGTACCGAGGTTGTAGATGAACAAGCCTTTGTCTGCTCTTACTTTTTCAACAGCCTTGAGGTGACCGAGTGCAAGGTCAACAACATGGATGTAATCTCTTACGCCTGTGCCGTCATGAGTGTCGTAATCGTCACCGAATACGCCGAGTTCTTCTCTCTTGCCGATGGCAACCTGAGTGATGTATGGCATAAGGTTGTTTGGAATACCGTTAGGGTCCTCACCCATTGTGCCGCTCTTGTGTGCACCGATTGGGTTGAAGTAACGAAGAAGGCAAATGCTCCAGTCGTTGTCGCTTGCATAAAGGTCTTGGAGCATACATTCAATGATGTATTTTGTTCTGCCGTATGGGTTTGTAACTCCGCCAACCTGCATATCCTCGGTGAGAGGAGAAATGTTGTTCATACCGTAAACGGTAGCCGATGATGAAAATACAATCTTCTTGCAACCATTGTTTCTCATAACATCAAGCAAAACAAGTGTGCCTGTGATGTTGTTGTCAAAGTATTCAAGAGGCTTTACACAGCTTTCGCCGACTGCCTTAAGACCTGCAAAGTGAATTACACTGTCGATGTCCTCGGCATCAAAAACCTTTTGCATACCTTCTTTATCTCTGATGTCTACTTGATAGAAAGGGAAGTCCTTTCCTACAAGAGCCTTAATTCTGTCATAAGATGATTTTTTGCAGTTGTAAAGATTGTCTACAACAACAACATCAAATCCTGCATTCATAAGTTCAACGCATGTGTGCGAACCGATGTATCCGAGTCCGCCTGTTACTAATACTGACATAATGATGCCTCCTAAATAATATAAATGTTATATTATCGTTAGGGCGAATTGTTTCGCCCCGACGGTTTTGTTTTTATTACAAATTAATATGCTTTGCCCCAGTAAACCATACATTTGGCAGGCTTGCTGCAGCATACGCACTTGTCGTCAATGTGCTCTTGTTCAAGCGGAATGCAACGGGAACCTACACCGGTAACTTCCTTAACCTTGTCCTCGCAAGCCTCATCACCGCACCACATAGCTTTTACAAAGCCGTCGCCGTTCTTTTCAAGGTCGGCAATAATTTCATCCATATTGTGTGCAATGTATGTTCTGCGTTCTCTGTTTTTAAGAGCCTTTTCGTAGATGCCCTTGCGTACTTCTTCAAGCTTTTCAAGGATAACTTCTTCAATCTTGTCAAGAGGAACGATTGTTTTTTCTCTGTTGTGACGGGTAACAACAACGCACTGACCTGCTTCGATATCTCTCGGACCGAGTTCGATTCTTACAGGAACACCCTTCATTTCGTATTCTGCAAATTTCCAGCCCGGAGTGTTGTTTGAATCGTCAATTTTTGCTCTGCAAACTTTGTTGAGTCTGTTGCAAAGTTCGTTTGCCGCATCAAGAACACCGTCTTTGTGCTGTGCAACAGGAATAACGATTGCCTGAATAGGTGCAACTGCCGGCGGAAGAACAAGTCCGTTGTCGTCACCGTGTGTCATAATGATTGCACCGATAAGTCTTGTTGTTACACCCCAAGATGTTTGATGAGGATATTGGAGTTGATTGTTTTTGTCTGCAAACTGAATGTCAAATGCCTTTGCAAAGCCGTCACCAAAGTAGTGGCTTGTGCCTGCCTGAAGTGCCTTGCCGTCGTGCATAAGTGCCTCAATGCAGTATGTTCTTTCCGCACCTGCAAATTTATCGCTCTCTGTCTTTTGACCTTGGATAACAGGCATAGCCAAATCCTCTTGGCAGAATTTGGTGTAGATGCCAAGCATTTTTTCTGTTTCTTCGATTGCCTCCTCAGGTGTTGCGTGGAGTGTGTGACCCTCCTGCCACAAGAATTCTCTTGAACGGAGAAACGGTCTTGTTGTCTTTTCCCATCTTACAACAGATACCCACTGATTGTAGAGTTTAGGCAAATCTCTGTGAGAGTGAACAATGTTTTTGAAGTGCTCGCAAAAAAGAGTTTCGCTTGTAGGTCTTACGCAAAGACGCTCTTCAAGCTTTTCGTTTCCGCCGTAGGTAACCCACGCACATTCAGGCGCAAAGCCCTCAACATGGTCTGCTTCCTTTTGGAGCAATGATTCCGGGATGAACATAGGCATACAAACATTTTCGTGACCTGTTGCCTTGAACATTCCGTCAAGTATTCTTTGGATATTTTCCCAAATTGCATAGCCGTAAGGTCTGATTACCATACAGCCCTTAACGCTTGTGTATTCGATAAGCTCTGCCTTTTTGCACACATCGGTGTACCATTTGGCAAAGTCCACATCCATTGATGTGATGTCATCAACCATTTTTTTCTGATTATTTGCCATAACAATCTCCTATAATAATATTATTTACATTATATATTTGCTTCAGCCTATTATTATAAATGATATTTTGAAAAAAGTAAACCGATTTTTTAAAATAACCTGTCTCTTTCCAAAGATATTACAAATAGTAAGGTGGCATAGCACAATTAATATACAGATAGTAAAGTAAATGACAACGGTAGGTATAAAATTGCACAAAATTACTTCACTTTTCTTGGTTATTTTTATCATACGAATGTCAAAAATGTGAAAAAGCTGTATTGCAAAATTCAAAGTTCGTGGTTATAATGAGAGTAAAAGCAGGTGAAAAAAATAACAATCTTTTTAAACCTGCAAATATATGGAAATGGAGGAATGACGATGGCATTAGCACCTATTAGTATGAGCGTCAATTTGCAGGAAGAACTCCAAAAGCAGCTCAACATCGACGAAGTGTTCGGCTTTGACATCAAGGGCGTGCATGTAGGCTTTGATGAGAGCACGGTTGTTTCCTGGATTATTATTGTCGCTGTGACGATTTTGGCTATATTCCTCACCCGAAACTTAAAGGTTCAGGGCGAAATATCCAAGCGTCAGATGATACTCGAAATGTGCTATGAAAAGGCAGAAGCATTTTTCAAAACCGTAATGGGTCCGAAAGTGGAAAAATACATTCCGTGGCTTATGAGTATGGCTTTGTTTATCGGTGTGTCCAATATGATTGGACTTCTGGGATTCAAGCCGCCTACAAAAAGTATGCAGGTTACTGCGGCAATGGCACTTACCACAATCGTGCTCGTAGAATATTGTGCCTTTAAGGACAAGGGCGTCCTCGGCAGGTTTAAGGAATTCACAAAACCTGTGTGGATTGTAACTCCTATCAATATTCTTGAAGTGTTCACCAAGCCGCTTTCACTTTGTATGCGACTTTTCGGTAACATTATCGCAGCGTTTACCATTATGGAGTTAATCAAAGCGGTTCCGTTTATGAAATTCGGATTTCCGGCTGTGTTCAGCCTCTACTTCGATTTGTTTGACGGACTGTTGCAAGCGTACATTTTCTGTTTCTTGACAGCTATTTACCTTCAGGAAGCCGTAGAGGAGTCCGAAGAAGAGCCTAAGGAAGCAAAGAAAATGCGTAAGGCACAAAAGAAAGCCGAGAAATTGGCAAAAAAACAAGCAAAAAAAGAAGCTAAAGCTGCGGCTTAAGCACATAAACAACGATTTATATTTTAAGGAGATAAAATTATGACAGGATCAATTATCGCAATCGGTGCAGGTATTGCACTTTTGTGTGGACTCGGTGCAGGTATCGGTATCGGTATCGCAACAGGTAAGGCAGTAGAAGCTCAGGCTCGTCAGCCTGAAATGGCAGGTAAAATTCAAACAACACTTATTCTCGGTGCGGCTTTGTCCGAAGCAACCGCTATTTACGGCTTGATCGGTGCTATTTTGATTATCTTTATGGTAAAATAGTCAGACCTACCGTTCATTTTAATTGAAAGGAAATCAGCAAATGTTAAAGTTTGATTTTAATTTGCTTTGGACAATATTCAATCTGATTATATTTTATCTTTTGATGAGATTGTTCCTTATCAAGCCTATCAAAAAAACTTTGCAGGCAAGAAAAGAACTCATTGACAATCAGTTCAAGGAAGCCGAAGATACGGTTAATGCCGCAAACGAAAAAATGGCAGACTATGAGGATAAAATCAAAAATGTCGACACCGAAGCAAAGGAAATTATTTCCGATGCAAGAGATAAGGCAAAGGTTGAATATAACAAAATCCTTGACAAAGCAAACGATGACGCCGTTAAGATGAAGCAAGAGGCTCAAAAGCAAATCAAGCAGGATACCGAAAATGCCCGCAGAGATGTTAAGGAAGAGCTTGCAAAACTTGCTATGGAAACGGCACAAAAAGTTGTCGGCGAAAGTGTAAATGCTCAAACAGACGCCGATATTTATAACAAATTTTTAAACGAAAGCAGTGAAGATTAATGATTAAAAATCAGGAATTATATATCAAAAAGCTGCTTTCAAATCAAGTAAGCGTCGGCAGTTTGGAGGACGCGTTAAGACTTTTGAACGGAAGTGAGGAACTCCGCACAACCCTTAACAATCCAAACTATAAGACAGAAGAAAAGCAGCAGGTAGTTAACGATTTGTTCTCTCCGTCCGTAAGAGAATTTATGGGCGAACTTGCCGAGAACTGCCAATGTGATGACCTCGAGGAACTCATTGAGGCATATATTGTTGAAAGCGACAGACAAAAGAATATCGTTCACGCAACAGTAACCTGCACAACTCCTCCGGATGAAAAGCAACTCAAGGGCATTGAGGACTTTGTTCGCAAGGAGATGAAATGCGAAAATGTTGTTGTATATGTTAAAAAAGACGCATCTTTAATCGGCGGTTTTGTAATTGCCGTTGAGGGCAAGGAATATGATTTCTCCCTTAAAACAAAGATGCAAACAATCAAAGACCAAATTCTTCGCACGGCAAAGGAAAGCACAGGCGACAACAAGGAAGTGCTTGAGGTCTTGCGTAAGGATGTAAAATCCTTTAAGGAAAATCTTCAGGGCGAGGAAGTAGGTCAGGTAGTTAAGGTCGGCGATAATATCGCAACCGTTGTCGGACTCGGTAATGCAGTATACGGCGAAATCGTTGTGTTTGAGGACGGCACAAAGGGCATGGTTCAAAACATCAACCTTAACTCAATTGGCTGTATCCTTTTCGGTTCGGACGAAGAAATCGAACAGGGTACAAAGGTTAAGCGTACAAAGAGAAAAGCCGGTGTACCGGTAGGTGACAAATTTGTCGGCAGAGTTGTTAACGCACTCGGCGAGCCTATCGACGGCTTGGGTGATATTGAAGCAAGCGATTACCGTTTGATTGAACAGCCGGCTCCGTCAATCGTAGACAGAAAGTCGGTATCAAAGCCTATGGAAACAGGTATTCTTGCAATCGACTCCATGTTCCCGATAGGCAGAGGTCAGCGTGAACTTATCATTGGTGACCGTCAGACCGGTAAAACTTCTATTGCGGTTGATACAATCATCAACCAAAAGGGCAAGGACACAATCTGTGTTTACAATGCTATCGGTCAAAAGGCTTCAACGGTTGCAAAACTTGTTAACACACTTAAAAAGAACGGCGCAATGGATTACACCATCGTTGTTTGCTCAACAGCGTCGGATGCGGCATCACTTCAATATATTTCTCCGTATGCCGCAACAGCTATGGCAGAATACTTTATGTACAAGGGCAAGGATTGCCTTATCGTATATGATGATTTGAGCAAGCACGCAGTTGCTTACCGTGCAATTTCGCTTCTTCTTGGCAGACCGCCGGGACGAGAGGCTTATCCGGGCGATGTATTCTATTTGCACTCAAGACTTCTTGAGCGTTCAAGCCGTTTGAGTGATGAACTCGGCGGCGGTTCGATTACTGCTTTGCCTATTATCGAAACTCAGGCAGGCGACGTATCGGCTTACATTCCTACAAACGTTATTTCTATTACAGACGGTCAGATTTATCTTGAAAGTGACCTTTTCTTCTCCGGTCAAAGACCGGCGGTTAATGTCGGACTTTCCGTATCCCGTGTAGGCGGTGCGGCTCAGACAAAGGCTATGAAGAAAGCGGCAGGTTCACTCCGTGTAGATTTGGCTCAGTTTAGAGAAATGGAAGTATTTACCCAGTTTTCATCTGATTTGGACGAAGAAACAAAGACTCAGTTGAAGTACGGCGAGGGACTTATGGAACTTCTTAAGCAACCGCTTACTCATCCTATGTCTTTGGCACAGCAGGTTGTCACTCTTGTAGGTGCAATCGGCAAAAAATTTGTTGATGTGCCTAAAAACCAAATCAAGAGCTATCAGGGCAAAATGCTTGAATATTTTGACACTCATCACAGCGACCTTATGTCGGAAATCGACACACAGCAGGTGCTTGACGATGAGCTTAAAACTTCAATCCTCAATGTGATTGATGAATTCGGAAAGGCAAATAATGGCTAATGCAAGAGAAATCCAGGGCAGAATGAAGTCTGTCAAGGACACTATGAAAATCACAAATGCGATGTATATGGTGTCCTCGTCAAAACTTCAAAAAGCCCGCAGAGATTTAAAAAACACAGAGCCTTACTTCTTTATGATTCAAGACAGCCTTGCAAAAATTCTGGATGTTGCTCCGGAGGTCGGTTCGGCATATTTTGACGGTCGTCCTTACAGGCAGGGTAACGACAGAACGGTTGCGTATCTTGTTCTTACAGCCGATAAGGGCTTGGCAGGTGCTTATAACCACAATGTTATCAAGCTTGCCGAGCAAAAGGCAACGGATGACGGTTGCAACAATGTGCTTTTTGTTGTGGGTCAACTCGGCAGACACTTTTTTGAAAAAAAGGAAATCCCGATTGATATCAATTTTAAATATGCCGCACAAAATCCAACCGTTAACCGTGCAAGGCACATAAGCGAAAAACTTGTTTCGATGTTTCTTGACAAAAAGATTGACGAGGTGCATGTTATATACACAAAAATGGTCAATTCAATGACAGTAGAAGCGGTTTGCACTCAACTTCTTCCTCTTAAAAAGGAGAAGATTAATATGCAAAGCAACGAGCTTGTTGCACATTATACCGACGCAACATTTTTGCCCGATGCAAAAACGGCGTTTGATTCAATCGCTCCGAGTTATGTTGCCGGCTTTGTGTACGGTGCGCTTGTAGAAAGCTATTGCAGCGAGCACAATGCCCGTATGATGGCTATGCAAAACGCAACGGACAGTGCCACTTCTATGATAAGAGATTTGTCCATTCAGTTTAACAGAGCAAGACAGGCGGCTATCACGCAGGAAATCAGTGAGGTTTGCGGCGGTGCGAGTCACGCCTCTCAAAATGCTCAATAACAACCTTTCAGAAAGGTAAAAAATTATGAATTACGGTAAAATAACACAGGTTATGGGACCTGTTGTCGATGTACGGTTTGACGGCGATCTTCCTAAGATTAAAGACGCACTTGAAGTTGAAAACGACGGCAAGCGTGCTGTTATGGAGGTTGCACAGCATATAGGCGGCAATACAGTTCGCTGTATTATGCTTGCCGCTTCAGAGGGCTTGTACAAGGATATGCAGGTTGCCGCAACAGGAGATTCTATCAAGGTGCCTATCGGCGAAAAAACCTTGGGCAGACTTTTCAATGTTGTAGGCGAAACCATTGACGATTTGGAAAATTTGGATAACGAGGAGCACTGGTCAATTCACCGCAAGGCTCCGAGCTTTGACGAGCAATCGGACGAAGTAGAAATTTTGGAAACAGGTATTAAGGTTATCGACCTTCTTACTCCTTACCAAAAGGGTGGTAAAATCGGTTTGTTCGGCGGTGCCGGCGTAGGTAAAACCGTACTTATTCAGGAACTTATCACCAATGTTGCAACTCAGCACGGCGGTTATTCCATTTTCACCGGTGTAGGTGAGCGTTCAAGAGAAGGTAACGACCTTTGGAACGAAATGAAGGAATCCGGCGTTATTAATAAAACTGCTTTGGTATTCGGTCAGATGAACGAACCGCCGGGAGCAAGAATGAGAGTTGCCGAAACAGGACTTACAATGGCGGAATATTTCCGTGACAGAGAGCATCAAGATGTGCTTCTCTTCATTGATAATATTTTCAGATTTATTCAGGCAGGTTCCGAGGTATCCGCACTTCTCGGCAGAATGCCGTCAGCCGTAGGTTATCAGCCTACTTTGGCTACCGATGTCGGCGAACTTCAGGAGAGAATTACCTCCACAAAGAACGGCTCTATCACATCTGTTCAGGCTGTATATGTTCCTGCCGATGACCTTACCGACCCGGCTCCGGCAACAACCTTTGCTCACCTTGACGCTACTACCGTACTTTCCCGTAAGATAGTAGAAAAAGGTATTTACCCTGCAGTTGACCCTCTTGAGTCCAACTCAAGAATTCTTGAGGCTGATGTTGTAGGCGAAGAACATTATGAGGTTGCCTGCAAGGTACAGGAATATCTTCAAAAATATAAGGAACTTCAGGATATTATCGCAATCCTCGGTATGGAAGAATTGTCCGATGATGATAAGCTTTCTGTATATCGTGCAAGAAAGATTGAAAAGTTCCTTTCACAGCCGTTCCATGTAGCAGAAACCTTTACGGGCTTAAAGGGTGTTTATGTCCCTATTAAGGAAACTGTAAGAGGCTTCAAGGCTATTGTTGACGGCGAAGTTGATGATTTGCCTGAAATGGCATTCTTCAATGTCGGCACTATTGATGATGCGATTGAAAAAGCAAAAACTCTTTAACGGGTGATTTATATGAACACTTTTAAATTGAAGATTGTTGCGTCAAACCGTGTGTTTTTTGACGGTGACGCACAAAGTCTTGTTGTGCCTGTTGCGGAAGAGGGACTTTGCGGTTTTTTGGCAAACCACGAAAACACGGTTGCGCCCATTGAATTCGGTGAGATGAAATTTACCGATGCACAGGGCAAGGTAACCGAAGCGTTTGTCGGTTCGGGATTTCTTGAATTCTTTGATAATACAGCAACACTTGTTTGCATTTCTGTTGAACTTCCGGAGGAAATTGACAAGCGTCGTGCTCAGGAAGCTGCCGAAAGAGCGGAAGAAGAGCTTCGTCAACAGCATTCGCTTGACGAATACTATCAAATTCAGGCAAATCTCTCCCGTGCGATGGAAAGACTAAAAATCAAAAATAAGCATCAAATTTAACAGACTGTCGATAAAGCACCTGAAACACGCCAAAATATAATCAACCGAATTATGCCTTCACTTTTTTAAAAGGGGAGGTGGCAACACGAAGTGTTGACGGTGGAGTTTTAAAAATGCTGTAAGTATCGAACTTACAGCATTTTTGGCGTTTTTCGTTTTTTGCTCAGTCGAGGTACCATCGTACATCTTCCTTCGCAAGAAAACGAAATTCAGAAACTTTCTCAACAGCCTGCAATTTTAATTTTTTAAGGCGGACAAAAAAGATGTTCGCCTTTTTTTGTGCTTGACAAATCGGCTGTTTGGGTGCATTATTATATAAAATTCAAATTAAGGATTTTGCAATATGAAAAAACTTTTTACCAAAGAAATATTGATGTATCTCATTTTCGGCGTGCTCACAACCGTTGTGTCTTGGGGCACTTATACCGTTTTTGTTAATCTTTGCAATATGTCGGTATTTTGGGCAAATCTTGTCAGCTGGGTGTGTGCCGTAACTTTTGCTTACATCACAAACAAACTTTGGGTGTTTGACTCAAAAAGTTGGGAAGCTAAGTTTGTTGTAAAAGAGGCAGTTTCATTTTTCGCTTCCCGTGGAGTTACGGGAGTTATTGAGATTGTTTGCGTTCCGCTTCTTGTAAAGACTTCGTTTGACAATCTGTTTTACAATTTGTTTGAAAAAATGGGCGTAGGAATGAAAATTTTGTTCACTGACGGCATTTATTCAAAGGTGGCAGTGTCGTTCATTATTATAATTCTGAATTATGTTTTTTCAAAATTAATAGTGTTTAAGAACAAAAAGGTCGAGGATTAAAAGGCCTTTTATTCTTTTTCACAAAAACATTATTCGTTTTTTGTATAATTTTTATAAATTATTATAATAAATATATAAATTAATATTGAATATCAAGTCCGTTTGTGAGATAATAAAATGTAATTTTATGTAGATTTAAAAATTTTGTAATTCGTTAGGGAGAAAATATGACTGATTATAAAGAATTGGCACAGCTTTTGTTTCCGAACATAACAAAGGCTCCGCAGGATATGGAAGATATGTATCCGCCAAGAGCACTTAAAGAGGGTGCAATGGTAACTCGTTTTGCTCCAAGCCCAACAGGTTTTTTGCACTTTGGCAACCTGTTCACCTGTATGGTGTCTTATAAGACGGCAAAAACCACCGACGGTGTGTTTTATGTAAGAGTTGAGGATACCGACCAAAAGCGTAAGGTTGAGGGTGCTATCGATGTAATGCTCAAGGGACTTTCGGTTTACGGCATCAATGCCGATGAGGGCGTTGTCGGTGATGAAAAAGAAATCGGCAACTACGGACCGTATTACCAAAGTGCAAGAGTTGAGATTTATCAAACTTATGCAAAGGCACTTGTTGAGCAGGGACTTGCTTATCCTTGCTTTTGCTCTGCCGATGAACTTGACGAAATTCGTGCTGCACAGGAAAACGAAAGCATCAAGGGCTATTGGGGCAAATGGGCAAAATGCCGTGACCTCTCTTTTGAGCAAATCAAGGCTAATATTGATGCAGGTATGAGCTGGACTCTTCGCCTCAAATCTCCGGGTGAACTTGATAAAAAATGTTATTTTGACGATATGATTAAGGGCAAAATTGAAATGCCGGAGAATGTGCAGGATGTCGTTCTGCTTAAATCGGACGGTATTCCTACCTATCATTTTGCACATGCAGTTGACGACCACCTTATGAGAACAACTCATGTTGTAAGAGGTGACGAGTGGATTTCTTCAGTTCCTATTCACCTTCAACTTTTCAAGGTTCTCGGCTTTAAGCCGCCTAAATACGCCCATGTTTCTCCTATTATGAAAGAGGAAAACGGCGGCAAGCGTAAGCTTTCAAAGCGTAAAGACCCTGAGGCAGCCGTTACTTATTACGCAGAAGAGGGATATCCTCAGGAGAGCGTAAACGAATATATGATGACTCTTGCCAACTCAAATTTTGAGGACTGGCGTAGGATGAATAAAACCGAGTCTATCGAAAAATTCCCGTTCAATCTCAAAAAAATGAGCGTGTCGGGTGCACTTTTTGATATAGTAAAACTCACCGATGTTTCAAAAAATGTAATTTCTCTTATGCCTGCAAAAAAGGTATTTGAACTTTCATACGCTTGGGCAAAGGAATATCAGCCGCAGCTTGCAGAACTTTTTGCACAGGATGAGGCAAAGGCAACCGCAATTCTCAACATCGACCGTGAGGGCAAAAAGCCTCGTAAGGATATTGCAAAGTGGAGCGATGTGCTCGATTATGTAAGCTATATGTATGACGAAACCTTTGTTCCGAATTATGAGCTTAACGGCAACGCAACATCTGCTCTTGCAGTTAAGGTTATTGAAGAATATATTAAGGTTGTTAATCTTGATGATGACAAAGACGCTTGGTTTGGCAGAATGAAAGATATTTGTCCGCTTGTCGGCTGTACGCCAAATGTCAAGGAATATAAGGCAGAGCCTGAAAAATTTGAGGGTCATGTCGGTGATGTTTCAACAATCATTCGTGTGGCACTCACAGGCAGAACAAACACGCCCGACCTTTTTGCTATCACCGCACTTTTGGGCGAGAATACAGTAAAGGCAAGACTTAATTCGGCATTGAAATATTATAAGGAGGAAATGTAAATGGCAGTTGATGAAATCAAAGACGAGGAAACCGTAACTCAAAACTTCATCCACGATTTTATTGATGAAGATTTAAAAGAGGGAGTGTATTCCCGTGTTCAAACAAGATTCCCTCCGGAGCCTAACGGTTATCTCCACATCGGTCATGCAAAGGCTATTTGCATAAATTTCGGTGTAAAAAACAAGTACAACGGTGTTTGCAATCTCCGTATGGACGACACAAACCCGATTAAAGAAGACACAGAATATGTAGAGTCAATCAAAGAGGACATCAAGTGGCTCGGATTTGATTGGGATAATATGTATTTTGCTTCCGACTATTTTGATTATATCTATGAATGTGCGGTTAAACTCATCAAAAAAGGTCTTGCTTATGTTGATGAATCATCGGCAGACGAAATCAGAGAGATGAGAGGCACTCTTACCGAGCCGGGCAAAAACAGCCCTTACCGTGACAGACCTATTGAAGAAAGTCTTGATTTGTTCCAAAGAATGACCGACGGCGAATTTGAGGCAGGCTCAAAGGTGCTTCGTGCAAAGATTGATATGGCGTCACCGAATATGAATATGCGTGACCCGATTATTTACCGCATTATGTATGCACATCATCACAGAACAGGTGACAAGTGGTGCGTTTATCCTATGTATGACTTTGCTCATCCTCTTTCGGACGCTTGCGAAAAGGTAACACACTCGCTTTGCTCATTGGAATTTGAAAATCACAGACCGCTTTATGATTGGGTTTGCGATAACTGTGTTGAGGGAGAAAAGCCAAGACAGATTGAGTTTGCAAGAATGAACCTTAACTACACCCTCACTTCAAAGAGAAAGTGCTTAAAGCTTGTTCAGGACGGCATCGTAGACGGTTGGAACGACCCGAGAATGGCTACCATCAGCGGTATGCGTCGCCGTGGTTATCCTGCCGATGCTATCCGTGATTTTTGCGAAAAAATCGGCGTTTCAAAGGCTTACAGCGTAATTGATTTTGCAATGCTCGAAAGCTGTGTTCGTGACAGTCTCAACAAAAATGCAAAGAGAGCAATGGCTGTTGTTGACCCGCTTAAACTTATTATTGACAATTATCCCGATGACAAGGTTGAAGAACTTGAGGTTGAATATCATCCGGACCACGAGGAATTCGGCAAGCGTACAATTCCTTTCGGCAAAGAACTTTGGATTGAGAAAAACGACTTTATGATTGAACCTATCAGCAAGTACCGCCGTTTGTTTGTCGGCAATGAGGTTAGACTTTACAAGGCTTATTGCGTAACCTGTACAGGTTATGATTTGGACGAAAACGGCGAGGTTGTTGCAGTTCACGCAACATACGACCCTGAAACTTTCGGCGGTGACACACCGGACGGAAGAAAGGTAAGGGGTACAATCCATTGGGTATATGCAAACGATTGCAACACTGCACAAGTCAGACTTTACGACCGTTTGTTTGATGTTGAAAATCCGAGCGATGAAGAGGGCGTTGGCTCGTTTGAGGATAACCTCAATCCTAATTCGCTTGAAATCAGAACCGCTTATGTTGAAAAGGCACTTGCAGACACACAGCCGGGCGACAGATTCCAGTTTATGAGAAACGCATATTTCTGCACCGATCAGGACAGCAAGCCGGGTGCACTTGTGTTTAACAGAACAGTTCAGCTTAGGGACAGCTTTAATAAAAAGAAGTAAAGAAGGCATTATTGTGGCAAAAGAAGAAAGAAAAGATATAAAAAACATTGCGATTATTGCTCACGTTGACCATGGCAAAACCACTCTTGTAGATGAAATGCTTCATCAAAGCGGTATTTTCCGTGACAACGAGGTTGTTCAGGAAAGAGTAATGGACTCAAACGACCTTGAAAAAGAAAGAGGCATTACAATCCTTTCAAAAAATACATCAATCCATTACAAAAACACAAAGATTAATATCGTTGATACCCCGGGACACGCTGATTTCGGCGGCGAGGTTGAGCGTATTCTTACTATGGTAGACGGTGTTTTGCTTGTAGTTGACGCATTTGAGGGCTGTATGCCTCAAACCCGTTTTGTACTCAAAAAGGCACTCGGTTTACATAAAACTCCGCTTGTTGTTGTTAATAAGATTGACCGTGACGGTGCAAGACCCGAAGAGGTTATTGACGAGGTTCTCGACCTTTTCATCGAGCTTGGCGCAGACGATGACCAAATTGATTTTCCTGTTGTTTATGCTTCGGCAAGGGACGGCTATTCGTCACTTGACCCTAATGTTCGTGAGGGCGATATGCGTCCGCTTTTGGATGCTATTTTGAAATACATTCCGTCACCTGTAGGCGACCCTGACGGTCCTGCACAGATTTTGTTCTCATCGCTTGAATATGACGATTATGTAGGCAGAATCGGTGTCGGCAGAGTTGAAAGAGGCACAATCAATGTCAACACTCCTTATGTTCTTTGCCGTCAGGACGGAACACAGGAAAATGTAAAGTTTTCAAAAATGTACCAGTTTGAGGGACTTAAAAGAGTTGCCTGTGACAGTGCCGAATTCGGCGACCTTGTTTCCGTTGCCGGCATTGCCGACCTTAATATCGGCGAAACCGCTTGCGACCCTGAACATATCGAACCGCTTCCGTTTGTTAAGATTGATGAGCCTACAATCAGCATGAACTTTATCGTTAACGATTCACCGTTTGCAGGCAGAGAGGGCAAATATGTAACTTCCCGTAATTTGCGTGACAGACTTTTCAAAGAGGTTGAAACCAATGTTTCCATGCGTGTTGAAGAAACAGATTCTATGGATACTTTCAAGGTTTCGGGCAGAGGCGAGCTTCACCTTTCAATCCTCATAGAAACTATGAGAAGAGAAAATTACGAATTCCAGGTTTCCCGTCCGCAGGTTATCACAAAGACAGATGCCAACGGCAAGGTGCTTGAACCTATGGAAACAGCTATTATTGAGGTGCCGGAGGAATATGTCGGTGCCGTTATGACAAAACTTTGCTCACGCAAGGGCGAAATGATTAATATGGATACCCGCCCTACGGGTATGACTCATATGGAAATCAAAATTCCGGCAAGAGGTCTTATCGGTTACAGAAGCGAATTTTTGACCGATACTAACGGCAACGGTATTATGAACCAGCTTTTTGCAGGTTATGAAGAATGGCACGGCGATATTGAAACAAGAAGCCGTGGTTCAATCGTAGTTCACGAAACCGGCACAACAACAGGCTACGGTCTTTGGAACACACAGGACAGAGGTCGTTTGTTTGTAGGTCCGGGCGTTGATGTTTATGAGGGTATGATTGTCGGCGAATGTGCAAAGGACGAGGATATTGTATGCAATGTTTGCAAGAAAAAGCATGTTACAAACACCCGTGCAAGCGGTTCGGACGAAGCACTCAAGCTTGTTCCGCCAACCACTCTTTCGCTTGAACAGAGTATGGAATTCTTGGCAGATGATGAACTTCTTGAGGTTACTCCAAAGTCAATTCGTTTGCGTAAAACAATTCTCAGCAAGGAACTCAGATTAAAGGCTGAATCAAGGGCAAGAAAATAATAATAAAAACAGTAGAGGTTCAAAACTTCTACTGTTTTTTGTTAAACGAATTCTGTTATAAAAGGATATGTAGGCTCTTTTTTCAATATAAGATAATATACAAAAGCAATTCCCAGTCCGGCAATAATCAGTAATAATTTGCTTACAGGGCTATCTAATGACAATATAAATATTTTGATTAATATCGGTGCGCCTAAGCCTATTATGAGTATCAATGTTATTATTATTGCATAAATAATTAAGATTAAGAATCCAAAGAATATCATCGTAGCAACTCCAAAACCGTCCGAGAACCAGTCAAGAAATTTTAGTGCTCCGTGTGTAGTTAATAATATTACCGGATGAATATATAAAGCGTTATATATTGAATTTGAAACAGCGGATAAAATTTTGCCGGGTTTATGTTCTTCAAATTCGTGGGCTTCGTATATTCCGATTATAATTGCTACTATTATAGAGATAATAATCATAGTTTTCATTATCGGAACATAATGCGCTAAAATCATAGTTACAACTTCGGTAATTCCTTTGGCGAGCATCAATCCGAAAATTGCAATAATTGCTATTATAAAACCTATATCAAATACAAAAAAACTACAAAATTCATATTGTTCACCTCCTCTATACGTTAATGTGACGTAATTATACAATGAATTTGTGATATTGTCAATACGTTAATATGACGTATCGGTGATAATATGAAGCAAATAACTTATAACGGAAATAAAAATATTATAGGAAAAAGTCTTTATGAAATAAGAATCGAAAAAAATATAACCCAAAGTGATTTGGCTGCAAAAATGCAAACTATGAATGTAAATATTGACCAGCAAATGATAAGTAAAATCGAAAAGAATCAAAGGCAGGTTACCGATTATGAGTTTGCCTGTTTTTGTAAATGTCTTAATGTAAGTCCGGAGCGTTTATTGGTATATTTTGATGAATATTGTTGTTGACATATTTTTTAAAACTGATAATATTAAGATATAGATTTATAAAGTTAAAGAAGTGAAAGATATGAGCGAGTCGGGATTGTATTTTCACATTCCGTTTTGCAAAAACAAGTGTCCGTATTGCGATTTTTACAGCGTGAAGTTTGACGAAGCGTCTGCACGGCAATATGTTCAAGAAATATGTAATGAAATTAAGCAGTATCAAGGTGTCTTTGATACTGTTTATTTCGGTGGCGGCACTCCGAGCATTTTGCCGCCCGAACTAATCGGTAAAATCCTTGACTGTGCAAGAAAACAGTTTGATATATCCGATGATGCGGAAATCACTGTGGAATGTAATCCGAGCAAGGATTTGTCCGAAGATTTCAAAAAATACGCTTCGTACGGCGTTAATCGCATAAGCCTCGGTATGCAAAGTGCGGTTGACAGCGAACGCTTTGCTCTCGGTAGAGCGGCAGGCAGGAATGAGGTTGAACGCACGATAAATTATGCAAGGCAGTCGGGGATAGAAAACATCAGTCTTGACCTTATGCTCGGTACTCCTAAGCAAACGCTCGCTTCGCTTGATTATTCGTTTGATTTTATCAAAAGTATGGGCGTGCCTCATGTGTCGGCATATATGCTTAAAATCGAGGAAGGTACAAAGTTCTATCAAATGCGTGACCGACTTGTATTGCCCGATGACGACACGGTGGGCGAAATGTATCTTAAAACCGTTGAAACGCTGGCTTCTTTCGGTATTAAGCAGTACGAAATCAGCAATTTTGCCGTTCCGGGATTTGAGAGTAGGCACAACACGAAATATTGGATTTTGACCCCGTACATCGGTATCGGCAAGTCGGCTCACAGCTTTTGGGGCGGTAAAAGATTTTTTTATGACCGTGAGTGGAACAAAATCAATGACGGCACGGGCGGCGACAAAGAGGAACAAATTATGCTCGGACTTCGCCTTGCAAAGGGAATTGACAAATCGCTTGTTGACCGAGATTGCACCGAACTTGTCAAAATGGGATATGTTGCCGACCTCGGCGAGCGAATTGCATTGACCCCAAAAGGTATGCTCGTTTCCAACACAATAATAAATTATATAATAGGTTAGGCGGAAATTGTGGCGACACGGCTTGCAATTCAGTTAAAATATCGCCAAAATTTTGCAGATTGTTACAAAATTAACATAATATATGTGGGGTATATAGATTGTTTTTGTATAATCTGTAAAAAATCATATTTTCACTTGATTATTGGGAATAAACAGTATAAAATAAATAGTGCAATAAAATAAAGCAATTTATTTAATTAATTTAATTTTCGGAGGTATAATCCAATGGTAAAAGTTGCTATTAATGGTTTCGGCCGTATCGGTCGTCTTGCTTTCCGCCAGATGTTCGGCGCAGAAGGTTACGAAGTTGTTGCAATCAACGATCTTACAAGCCCAAAGATGCTTGCTCATCTTTTGAAGTATGACTCATCACAGGGTAAGTATGCTCTTGCTGATACAGTTTCAGCTACTGACGATTCAATCATCGTTGACGGCAAGGAAATTAAGATTTATGCAAAGGCTGACGCTTCAGAGCTTCCTTGGGGCGAACTTGGCGTAGACGTTGTACTTGAGTGCACAGGTTTCTACACATCAAAGGAAAAGGCTTCTGCTCACGTTAAGGCAGGTGCTCGTAAGGTAGTTATTTCTGCTCCTGCAGGCAACGACCTTCCTACAATCGTTTACAATGTAAACCACGATACACTTACAGCTGAAGATACAGTTATTTCTGCTGCATCTTGCACAACAAACTGCCTTGCTCCTATGGCTAAGGCTCTCAACGATTTTGCTCCAATCCAGAGCGGTATCATGTGCACAATCCACGCTTACACAGGCGATCAGATGACTCTTGACGGTCCTCAGAGAAAGGGCGACCTCAGAAGATCAAGAGCTGCTGCTGTTAACATCGTACCTAACTCAACAGGTGCTGCAAAGGCAATCGGTCTTGTAATTCCTGAACTCAACGGCAAGCTTATCGGTTCTGCTCAGAGAGTTCCTACTCCAACAGGTTCAACAACAATCCTTACAGCTGTTATCAAGACAGACAAGGAAGTTACTGTTGAAGCTATCAACGCAGCTATGAAGGCTGAATCTACAGAATCATTCGGTTACAACACTGATGAAATCGTTTCTTCAGATATCGTTGGTATGAGATACGGTTCACTCTTCGATGCAACTCAGACAATGGTTCTTAAAGTTGCTGATGACACATATGAAGTTCAGGTTGTTTCATGGTATGATAACGAAAACTCATACACATCACAGATGGTTAGAACAATCAAGTACTTCTCAGAACTTGGCTAATTAATAACCCAAAACAAACCAAAACAAAACTCGGAGCATCTGCTCCGAGTTTTTTAGTTATTAACTTTTGGATTGCTTGTTCTGTCTAATAAATAATCAACGCTGACATTATAATAATCTGCAAGTTTTATTAATGTTTCTGCCGTTAGTGGGATAACTCCTGTTTCGTATTGTGAATATGTGTTTTGTGAAACATTAAGTATTTCGGCTATTTGTCGTTGCTTAATATCATTATCTTCTCGAATATTTTTTAAATTATTAAAAATCATAATATCACCTCATATATATTATGATTTATCTTTAATACAGATATTGACATTTATCTGTAATGCAGATATAATATAAAATGTAGTAAAAAATGAGGAGAATTATTATGAAAAAATTTATTTCACTTTTTTTATCAATTGCATTATTATGTGTTTTGTTTTTTGCTTGTGCAAATAACAATTCTGAGTCTGATGTAAACGGTGAAGTTACTTCCGAATCATTAGTTGATAATGCAAATGAAAATGATGAACAATCAAGTAATCAATTAACAGAGGTTCCAAGTGGTTTTATAGGTATATATACGGTTGATGATTTAATTAATTCTGGAAACAATGAATATGGAAAATATATTTTAATGGCTGACTTGGACTTGTCAGAAATAGAAGATTGGGAAAGTATTTCAAACAGAGGTGAATTTAACGGAAATTATCATGTGATTTCAAATTTGAAATCAACACAGGGTGGTTTGTTTAAACACTGTGAAAATGTAGAAAATGTTATTATGAAAGATGTAAATATTGATTATAATGAAGATAACGGTGATGATTGGAGTGCTTATATTGGGGCAATAGGAAACAGCAGTTGCGGAATTATATCTGGTTGTGAGGTATCTGGTAATATTAAGTGCGTCCTATCAGGAAAAAACACGCATAAATCAAACGGTGAGACTTACAACAGTCAAGCAAGTGTAGGTGGAATAATAGGATATGTATATATTGATGAAAATAAAAATGATGCCCTAATAAGTAATTGTATAAACAATATCGTGGTTGAAGCAAAAAACAATGCTCAAGGCGGTTCACTGATGGTAGGCGGTGTTGTCGGTTCAAGTTCTGAAGAACTAAAAGTGACGGAATGTGAAAATAATTCAATGATTAATGTTTCGCAAAAGTATTCAAATGATGCAGATTCATCATTGAGTTATTTAGGCGTTAACGGTGCCGGAGGTATTGCCGGATATGCGTATTACGGTTCTGTCAGCTTGACAAAATGTATTAACAGAGGCAATATCAAATCTGATTGTAATACAGGTGGTATAATCGGAACACTTGCAATGGATGTAAGCAGCACTACAATTGATTCGTGTAGTAATTTTGGTGCAATTACAACAACTTCATTGTGTGAAAAAGCAGCAAGCGGTGGTATAATCGGTGGATGCAATGTTATTAATGATAATGAAAGCATTGCAAATCAGATTGTAACAGCGTGTTATAATTTGGGTAAGATAGGTAATGATGATGTTTATTGCGGTCATATTGCGGGAAGATTGGAGAATGGAATGTCAATATCTTATTGTCAATATTATAATAACGGTCAAAAAATAAATATAACCGGAACAGGTGAAATGTATGCAGATAATAATGAAATAACTTTGAATGAGGCAAAAGATATTTTTCCAAATGAAAAATTTTAGAATGTAATAAAAAGAGATAATCGCACTTGTGAAATGTTGCGATTATCTCTTTTGTTATATCTAATTATTAATTGTGCTTATTCAAGGTAAAGCACGATTTTTTGTTCTTTGATTGTTTTCTTTATGTCGATTACTCTTTGGTTGGACGAACCACGGAATTTGAGTGTGATTGAGTGCAAATCTTCCACATACGGTCCGTCAACAAGTATGTCAATAAGTGACAGCATTTCCTTGCTGATGTCGGTTGCGGCACGACTTTTTTCTTCCGTACAGCCGAGGATTTGCTCAAGCGTAAATCCGGTGTAGCACCACACGGTTTTGTCCGGAAATCTCTCGTGAAACATCACCAAAAACGGCACAAGTACCTTTTGATTTTCGGGTTCAAACGGTTCGCCGCCGAGGAGCGATATGCCGTTAATCCAGCTGTGGTCAACACTTTTGAAAATATCTTCCATGGTTTCTTCGGTGAAAAGATGACCGTAGCTGAAGTCCCATGTAATTTCGTTAAAACAATTTTTGCAATGATGTCTGCAACCGGATACAAAAAGGGAAGTTCTTACTCCCTCGCCGTTTGCGATGTCATTTGTTTTTATTTCTGCCCAATTCATAAATCAGTCCGCCCTTCAGCGCTCTTTTTTATATTATAGCACATTAACATTGTAAAATAAAGAGTATTATAATTGACAATGATATGTTGGGTGTGATAATATATTTACATACTATATAAAGTGTTAAATAAGGAGTATTGCATAATGAAATACGGTGTGTTATACAGAAAAACCACCAAAAATATCGGTGACGATATGCAGTCATATGCAGCAGAGCAATGGCTGCCGCATACAGATTATTTGGTGGATATTGAAGCTATGGACAGCTTCAAGGCTGATGATGACGAGCCGGTTGCAACCATTATGAGCGCATGGTATATGTGGGAAAAGTGGAATTGGCCGCCGTCAAAA
The DNA here is from genome assembly GCA_900539325.1 of uncultured Eubacterium sp. Classification (GTDB taxonomy): domain Bacteria; phylum Bacillota; class Clostridia; order Oscillospirales; family Acutalibacteraceae; genus Eubacterium_R. The sequence continues at coordinate 87,042 of UQCC01000002.1, read as the reverse complement.
TATGTTTATCCATTGTGGATAGGTCTTCACTATAATGACATTCAAAGAGGCAGACCTCGTGGTATGCCTTCAAAGTTTGAGTATATCGAGAGCGGACCGGGCAAGGAGTATCTCAAGAGATTTGAGCCTATCGGTTGCCGTGATTATTATACGCAAGAGCGTCTTTCGGAGCGTGGAATAGACAATTACTTTTCGGGTTGTGTAACTCTTACACTCAAAAAGCGTCCGCCAAAGCCGAGAGAAAGAGAATATATTGTTCTTGTCGGTCTTGCAAAGTCTGTTGAAGAAGCTGTTAAAAAGCAGATGGAGGGCACAGGCATTGATGTAATCGTTGAACCGCCTACCCGTCCTATCCCGTCAGACCAATTTATGACTTGGGAGCAGAGGCGTGCCGAGGTTGAGGAAAGACTTGACCTTTATCAAAATGCAAAGTGCGTGCTTACATTCAGAGTTCACTGTGCACTTCCTTGTATCGCACTCGAAACTCCGGTGCTTTGGGTTCGTCACAACTTCAATTCGGTTCGACTTGACCCGTACAAGCACTATGCAAACACAGCTCTCAACGAGGATGTTATTGCAGGTAAGTATAAGGATTATATGCTTAATCCTATTCCAAATCCCGATACCTACAAGCCTGTCAGAGAAAATCTTGAAAAAATTATTTCGGAATTCATTGACAAGGCAGAGCACGAAACCCGCACTGCTTCCGAGCTATACGAATCACAGTATACCGATGAGGAAATTATGCAGTGGCGTCACGATACTATGAAGAAAACTCTTTACAGCTATCACAAGGAACATCACATTGACCTTCGTGAAATGGTTGTTATGAGAAATGAACTTGCAAAGTATCAAAAAATCGGCGATATCGAGGAAGTTCGCCGAATGAATAGGGAATATAATTCAAAGATAGTCAAATTTGCAGTTAAATTCAGACGACTTTTGCTTAAACTTTTAGGCAAAAAGCCATAATAAAAAGGATCGATTATATGAGCGAAAAGAAAGAAAAAGGCATCGGCGGTTTTTGGCAGTTTGTAAAATTTGCACTGTTCTCCGCTTCTGCCGGTATTATTCAGATTGCGGCTTTCACTCTTATGAGCGAGGTTATCATCAAACTTCCGGTTTTTCAAAATTGGATGGCTTCAAATGCCACTTTTGCAAAAATTATGCAAAATGAGTACGGTCCGATGTATCTCATTGCACTTTTGCTGTCGGTTATTTGGAACTTTACTTTCAACCGTAAGTTTACATTCAAATCGGCAAACAATGTGCCTATTGCTATGCTCAAAGTTCTTGCGTTCTATTGCGTGTTTACACCGGTAAGCACAATTTTGGGCAATCATTTCACGGCAAAGTTTGCGGATGTAACCGCTATTAACTATATTGTCCTCGGTTGCACAATGGCGTGCAATATGATTACGGAATTTTTGTACGACAAGTTTGTTGTATTTCGCGGTCAAGAGGGAACAGCGGTTAAAAAATAGACAAACGGCGGCTTTTGTTTAAGTCACAATTTGTTCATACTTACAAAATTGTGCCGAAACATTTGACAAATCGAATTTTTGGTACTAACATAAAAGCATAAATTAAACAGTCAAATGCAATGAACAGGATATGACTTTGCGTAGCACCGTTTACAGAAAGCTGTCGGTTGTGCAAGACAGTAACAGGTACGCTTTGCCCTCACCTGCAAGCAGTTTCAGTGAAAGAATGCGAGTAGTTGAAAACGGGACTCACCGTTATATGAGGCACTGTTAATTTTATTGACGGTGGTTGAGCGGTCGGCATCTGTCGGCAAGCAAAGTGGTAACACGAAAGCACTAAATTTTATGCCTTCGCCTTTGCGGAAAATCGGAAACGATTTTCGCTTTGGCGGAGGTTTTTGTTTTTGTTTACCGATGCAAATTTGGATTTAGGCTGTAAAAAAAAGAGAAAGAAGATGTAAATTATGAACACGCTTGTAATTGTTTTGATTGCTGTTGTTGTTCTCGGTGCAGGTTATGTCTTTTACGGCAGACATCTTGCAAAAAAATGGGGCATTGACCCCAAAGCCGAAACCCCTGCCGTAAAATATAATGACGGTAAGGACTATGTTCCGACAAACGGTTGGACAGTATTTTCTCACCAATTTTCATCAATCGCGGGTGCAGGCCCTGTAACCGGTGCCATTCAGGCGGCTGTGTTCGGTTGGCTTCCCGTACTCCTTTGGATTTTAATCGGCGGTGTATTCTTCGGTGCGGTAACGGACTTCGGTGCACTTTACGCTTCGGTTAAAAACCAAGGTAAATCCATGGGTATGCTTATTGAAAAGTACATCGGTAAAACGGGCAGAAAGCTTTTCTTACTTTTCTGCTGGCTCTTTTCCCTCTTGATTATTGCGGTATTTGCGGATATGGTATCAGGTACTTTCAATGCGTATGACGATGTAACAGGCAAACTTGCGGCTAACGCTTCGGTAAACGGCTCAGCCGGTATGGTATCGATTATGTTTATGGTATTTGCCGTAATCTTCGGCCTTATCCAAAAGAAGTTCAACTTCTCCGGTTGGAAAGAAGCTGTTTTGGGCATCGTGTTCATCGTTGCTTCGTTTGCTGTGGGTATGCAGTTCCCGCTTGAATTCAGCAAAACAACATGGAGCTATGTTGTATTTGTATATATTTTCTTTGCCGCAATTCTTCCTATTTGGCTTATGAAACAGCCTCGTGACTATATGACAACAATTATGTTTGTTTGTATGATTGTCGGTGCGGCTTTGGGACTTGTAATCGGTCACCCTACAATGAACCTCCCTGTATTCACAGGCTTTAAAAACGAACAACTCGGCACAATGTTCCCGATTTTGTTTGTAACCGTTGCCTGCGGTGCTGTTTCAGGCTTCCATTCACTTGTATCATCCGGTACTTCATCAAAAACAATCGCCAATGAAAAGGATATGCTTAAAGTCGGTTACGGTGCAATGATTCTTGAAAGTGTGCTTGCCGTTCTTGCTCTTTGCGTTGCCGGTGCCGCTGCTAAAAACGGTATTCCTGCCGAGGGTACTCCTTTCCAAATCTTCTCATCGGGCGTTGCAGGTTTCTTTGAAAAGATGGGTCTTTCGGTTCACTTGTCAACAGTATTTATGACAATGTGCGTATCTGCTCTTGCTCTTACAACACTTGATGCCGTTGCCCGTATCGGCAGAATGTGTTTTCAGGAATTCTTCAGCGTTGATGATATGAAACACGCAAAGCCTTGGAGAAAGGTTGTTTGCAATACATATTTCTCAACAATCGTTACACTCCTTTGCGGCTTTGTTCTTACAAAAATCGGATACCAAACAATTTGGCCGCTTTTCGGTTCGGCAAACCAGCTTTTGAGTGCACTTGTTCTCATCACACTTTGCGTATTCCTCAAGGTAACAGGCAGAAGCAACAAGATGCTCTTCCCTCCGATGATTATTATGCTTTGCGTAACATTTACCGCTCTTGTTCAGCGTGTAATCGGTCTTGTTAAATCTCTTGCCGCAGGCACGGATATTTTTGCAAGTGTAATTCAGCTTGTTGTTGCGGTTCTTCTTATCGTACTTGCCGTTATCATTGCAATTAACTCATTAAAGAGTTATGTACACAGCAAGAAAAACAGCGAGGTTGAAGAAAAGACGGAAGCAGTTGAAGAAGTCAAAGGCTGTTGAAAAAGGTTCTGAATTTCGTTTTCTTGCGAAGGAAGATGTATATCGTCAAAACATATTCCGTATAGAGCAAAACATAGTTTTGTAAGTATACTACATATGTTTTTCCTCTTTCCAAAAAATCTACGGATTTTTTGGAAGCCTTTTCCTTTCGACTGAGCAAAAAACGGAAAACGCCAAAAAAGCTGTAAGTTTGATACTTACAGCTTTTTTAAAATTCACCGTCAACATTTTGTGTTGCCACCTACGCTTACATTAATGTGAGGCATAATTCGGTTGACTGTATTTTGGCGTGTTTCAGGAACTTTATCGACAGCCTTTTTTATTTGTTGAAGCGGTAACCCTTGCCCCACACGGTGTTGATGAACTCCATATTGTTGTCCACCGCAAACAGCTTTTCACGCACTCTGTTGATGTGCACGGTTACGGTTGATGTGTCGCCCATTGAGTCGTAGTTCCAGATTTTGCTGAGTAGTTCTTCTTTTGTAAAAACCTTGTCCGGGCTTTCGGCCAGAGTTGCAAGGAGATCAAACTCTTTGTTTGTAAAGGTAATTTCGGTGTCCTCAAAATAAATTCTGCGTGATTTTTTGTCAATTTTAAGGTCGCCGATTTCGATAGTTGAGCGTTCCTTAATGTCCGTGTTTGTAAGTCTTTCGTATCTGTTGAGATGTGCGATAACTCTTGCCACAAGCTCTGACGGACTGAACGGCTTTACGATGTAGTCGTCTGCACCGAAGCCTAAGCCGTTGATTTTGTCAAATTCGTCTTTTTTTGCGCTTACAAGAAGAATCGGAATGTTGCTGAATTCTCTGATTTTTTTGCAAACCTCAAGTCCGTTGAGTGACGGAAGCATAACATCCAAAAGTACAAGTGCAACATTGACCGTTTTTGCAATTTCAAGTCCTTTTAGCCCATCGTTTGCACAAAGTACCTCAAAGCCGTGTGCTTCAAGATAATCCCTTTCAAGGCAGGTGATGTTTTCGTCATCTTCAATAATGAGAATTTTTTTGTTCATAGCGTTATGCGTCCTCTCTGTTAAGTGAGATCATAATGGTTGTTCCGTGACCTTCTTTACTCGTTGCCCAAATGTGACCTTGGTGAAGTTCAACAATTTCCTTGCAAACCGCAAGACCCAAGCCTGAGCCGTCATACACTCTTGTACGGGCTTGATCGGCACGATAGAATATATCAAAAATATGCTTCAGGTTTTCTTCGCTTATGCCTATGCCGTTATCGGATATTGCAATGATGATTGATTTGTCGTAAATCTCAAGGCTTATGCTGATGACAGGCTTTCGTGCTTTTGATGAGTATTTTACAGCATTTGAAATAATGTTGTTGAGCACTCTTGAAAATCTGTTTGGGTCAAGCATAACATAGGCTTTGCTTTTTATATTCGGTCCGAAGTACTTAATTGTTATGTTGCCGGTTTGCCATTTGTTTTCTTTTTCCGCAAGGTACTCGGCAAGGTATTCGTTTATGTCAATCTTGATTAAATCAAGCTGGGTGTTGCCCGATTCCAATTTTGAAAGTGTCAGCAGTTCGTCAAGCAGTTTTTCCATATCAAGTGCCGAAGAATAAATGGTTTGCAAATATCGTTCCTGTTTTTCGGGAGTGTTTGCAATGCCGTCACGCAAGCCTTCAACATAGCCTTTTATAGATGTAAGCGGCGTTCTCAAATCGTGGGCAATTCCCGCTGTCATCTCTTTTCTTGATTGTGCCATTTCGTTTTGCCGTTCTATCGAATATTTCAGCTTGTCAGTCATATCATTGATGGATTTTACTGTTGCTCCGATTTCGTTTGTGCTGTCGTAATCAATGTGACAGTCAAGGTTGCCGCCGGCTATTTCGTTTGCACCGTCCGAGAGCTTTTTGATAGGGGCGGTGATTGTTCGCGATGTTATCAACGACATTATAAGGTTTGATACTATGATTATAAGAAGTGCCATCAGTATCATAAATCCGCTTCTGCCCGTAAACAGCAGTTTAAAGCTTTGCAACGAATTGCGAAGCGAATAATCGCTCACTGTGTAGTTGGGATTTACTATATTTATTGCAAATTTGCCGTTTTGCGTTTTTATATGAGATTTTATTACAAGTCCGTTTTTTCCGTAGTAGTACATATTCCTCTTGCCTGAGGTGTCCGTTATTGTACTTGCCAAGGCCTTTATTTCATTTTTTTCGGTGTTGGAAAAATATTTCTTGCCGTTTTTTGATATGTATATCTTTGAGCCTAATTCGGATATGGATTTTGTAATGCCGCTTAAATCCTCTTTTATTACTTCGTCGGAGCTGTTGTCGGCAAGTTCACGGTTGATACTGCTTATTGTCTGCGCCCATTGCAGTTGGTTGATAATCGAATATTCGTTTGATTCGACTCTTGATATTCCGTATATATCGGGCAGCAGGGAACGAAAAATCAATATCGCCGCTATTACCATAACCACCGAGGTTATAATGCTTGCAAGCGTTGCAATGGTAATTCGTGTTGCAATTTTAAGATTTCGGGTTTTGTTGGATTTTTTCATATAAATACCTCTCATATATATTAAAACAAATTACAACATTTTTCAAGTGGCAAGAATTGTGCTCAATACCGCACGCTTCGGTATTTACAATTTGTAATATTTACTTGTCGGGCGAGTTGTCGCTTTGTGCGTAATATTGCGGTTTTGATGAAAAATGCAAAACTACATTTCGTATAAATTTATTACAATTTGAATTTTAGGCACAATATATTGTATTTTTTGCCCAAATTCTATTGACACAGCCACAATGTTTTGTTATTATTGTAATTGTCATCGAATGAAAAGTTACAGCGTTGTAACTACTTGGGTATAAGTATTTGAAAGGGGAAAGAAGTTTATGAATATTATCAAGAGAAACGGCTCGGAAGCAAAGTTTGACCTCAATAAAATCGTTATAGCCGTATCAAAGGCAAATGCCGCTTGCGAAAGAAAAGAGTTGACACAGGGTCAAATCAACGATATTGCCGAGTATGTGGAGTTTAAAATCGGCAAGGCAAACCGTGCTCTTTCGGTAGAGGAAATTCAGGATATTGTAGAAGACCAAATTATGGCACAGGGTGCATTTGAGGTTGCAAAGCGTTATGTTAAATATCGTTACACCCGTTCTCTCGTGCGTAAGGCAAATACAACCGATAATCAGATTTTGTCCCTTATCGAATGTAACAATGAGGAAGTTAAACAGGAAAATTCAAATAAAAATCCAACTGTCAATTCGGTTCAGCGTGACTATATGGCAGGTGAGGTTTCAAAGGATATTACAAAGAGAATTTTGCTTCCTGAGGATATTGTCGAAGCACACGAAAACGGACTCATTCACTTCCACGATGCAGACTATTTTGCACAGCATATGCACAACTGCGACCTTGTTAATTTGGAGGATATGCTCCAAAACGGCACGGTTATTTCGGATACAATGATTGAAAAACCGCACAGCTTCTCAACAGCTTGCAACATCGCAACTCAGATTATTGCACAGGTTGCTTCGTCACAGTACGGCGGTCAGTCAATTTCTCTTGCACACCTTGCACCGTTTGTGCAGATAAGCAGAGAAAAAATCCGTGCACAGGTTATCGAAGAAGCAAAGGATTTCGGTGGTGAACTTACGGAAGAAAAGATTGCTAAGATTACCGAAAAGCGTTTGCGTGACGAGGTTTCAAGAGGCGTTCAAACCATTCAGTATCAGGTTGTAACACTTCTTACAACCAACGGTCAGGCTCCGTTCGTTACCGTGTTTATGTATCTTAATGAAGCAAAGAACGAGCAGGAAAAGAAAGACCTTGCACTTATTATTGAGGAAACACTCCGCCAGAGAATTAAGGGCGTTAAGAACGAAAAGGGTGTTTGGATTACTCCTGCGTTCCCTAAGCTCATTTATGTTTTGGAAAATGATAATATCAACGAAAACACACCGTTCTACTATCTTACAGAGCTTGCCGCAAAATGTACGGCAAAGCGTATGGTACCCGATTATGTAAGCGAAAAAGTTATGCTCAACCTTAAAGGTGATGTTTACACTCCTATGGGTTGCCGTTCGTTCCTCACTCCGGACAGATTTACCGAAGCGGGAGTAGGCAATATCGCAAGAGCAAAGAACTATGTTGAGGGCAAAAAGAAGTATTACGGCAGATTTAATCAGGGCGTTGTTACAATCAACCTTGTTGATGTTGCCTGCACTTCGGGCGGCGATATGAATAAGTTTTGGGAAGTCTTTGACGAGCGTCTTGAGCTTTGCTACCGTGCACTTATGTGCCGTCACAACAGACTTAAAGGCACACTTTCAGACGCCGCTCCTATTTTGTGGCAACACGGTGCACTTGCACGACTTGACAAGGGCGAGCCTATCGACAGACTTCTTTATGACGGATATTCAACAATTTCTCTCGGCTATGCAGGTCTTTATGAATGTACAAAGTATATGACAGGCAAGTCACACACCGATGAAAACGGCGGCAAGGAATTTGCATTGCAGGTTATGCGTCATATGAACGATGCTTGTGCAGAGTGGAAGGCACAGACAAATATTGACTTCTCGATTTACGGCACTCCGCTTGAATCAACAACATATAAGTTTGCAAAATGTCTACAAAAGAGATTTGGCATCATAAAGGGTGTAACAGACAAGAATTACATTACAAATTCCTATCATGTACATGTTACGGAAAAGATTGACGCTTTCACCAAACTTAAATTCGAGAGTGAATTCCAGGCTCTTTCACCGGGCGGTGCAATCTCTTATGTCGAAGTTCCTAATATGCAGGATAACATTCCGGCTGTAATTCAGGTAATGAAGTTTATCTATGACAACATTATGTATGCCGAACTTAACACAAAGAGCGACTATTGTCAGTGCTGCGGTTATGACGGTGAAATCAAAATCGTTGAGGACGAACACGGTAAACTCATTTGGAGATGTCCAAACTGCGGCAATGAGGATCAGGACAAGATGAATGTTGCAAGAAGAACTTGCGGCTACATCGGCACACAGTTCTGGAATCAGGGCAGAACACAGGAAATTAAGGACAGAGTTTTACATTTATAATATTAAATCGATTAAGGCTTCTCTTGATGTTATAACAAGAGGAGCCGTTTCGTTTTATGTATAGCACCGGTTTATATATTATTAATAATAAACTGTATAAATGTTATTGAAATATTTTCACTTAATATGTATAATAGTAATGATTGGAAAAAGGAGATTGATTAAATGGAAAAAATATATATTCCGTCGGGCGTATGTTCACGACAGATTACCATAGATGTAAACGAAAATGACCAAACTATCAATTCCGTCAGCTTTGTAGGCGGTTGCAACGGTAATTTGAAAGGTATTTCTTCTCTTGTAAAGGGCAGAAAAATCGATGAGGTAATCAATGACCTTAAAGGAATTGATTGCAATTTCAAGGGTACATCGTGCCCCGACCAGCTTGCAAAAGCACTTAAAGAACTGTAAAACATATAATTAAAGGGGATTTGTATGTTTAAATTAACAAGTAACAGACTTAAAAGAGAATTTAAAATTACAGATGAAAAATTCTATGCTTCTCAAATAAAAAACACATATTCCGGTATCAATTTTGTGCCGGACGGCAACGGCACGGAATTTGTTGTTCATTTTGCAGACGGAAAAGAGTTGTCCTCTAAGGGTTTGCCTGTTGAATACAGTGATTATGAGGATGACAAGCTTGTTTTCAGATTTGAAGAGAGCGACGGCTTGCAGATTACTTTGAAATATTGGGTGCATAAGGACGGCAACACCGTTTGCAAGCAGATTTTTATTGACCAAACCGATGACAGAGTTATTGATTTTATCGAGCTTGAAAATATCGGCATAATCAATTCAAAAACTCATTTCGGCGTTGATATTGTTGAAGGCGGCGAAATTCCTGCGTTTCATTCAATGCTCGGTCAACCGATTTATATTGACAGCCTTTTCTTCGGTTGTGAATTCCCGGCTACCGAAAACAGAATTCTTCACGGCAGTGCCACAATCAGATATTTTATCGGCAAGCCGCTCGGCAAGGGATTTGAGTGCCCCGTAACCGTTATGGGCGGCGGTAAGGATAACACATTGCCGTCTGTTCGCAAGGCTTTTTATGAGTATATCGAGTCAATCAGTGTGCCGGCTCCGCTTCGTTTTCAGTACAACAGCTGGTACGATTATATGAAAGACATTACGGAGCAAAACATTATGACCTCATTTACCGAGGTTCACAAGCAACTCACTCATTACGGTGCTCCCGAACTTGCGGCGTATGTTGTTGACGACGGTTGGCCTAATGTTAAGGCGGGCTTTTGGTCGTTTAACAAAAAGTTTCCTAACAAGCTTACAAATGTTACCGCACTTTGCAAGGAAATGGGTTCAAAGTTCGGCTTGTGGCTCGGTCCTCGAGGCGGATACACCCGTCCGGATAAAATCGCAAAGCGTTATCAGCGTGCCGGCAACGGTTATCTTAACAAAGAAGCAAGGGATATTTGCGTTGCTTCAACAAAATATATCGAAAAACTCGGCGATTTCCTTGTTGAAACCACAAATGAGTTTGATATAGATTATTGGAAACTTGACGGCTTTTGCCTGAAGCCGTGCTTGAATGAAAAGCACGACCATATGGTGGGCGGTTACGAGGATATGTATTTTGTAACCGATATGTGGCAAAAATGGATTGCTCTTTATGACAAACTCCGTGCCGCCAAGCCTGATATTTGGATAAATATGACCTGCTATGTCAATGTTTCACCGTGGTGGCTTCAATGGGTTAACTCTCTTTGGGTGCAAAACAGCGGCGATATCGGATTTGCAAAGAATCTTGAAAATCAGGCACAGGTTGACAAGGAAATTACCTATCGTGACGCAAGATATTTTGATTGCCTTTGCACTCGTGCACTTCAAATTCCGCTTAAAAATCTCTATAATCACGAGCCGATTTACGGTAACACGGCACATGTTGATTATACTGATGAAGAATTTGAAAAGTACATTTATTGGTGCACGGTAAGAGGTCAGGCTCTTAACGAACTTCATTTGTCCGTTAATATGATGAACGAGAGCAAGTGGACTTCTCTTGCTGCCGCTATGAATTGGCAAAAAGATAATTATCACATTCTTCAAAACGCTCAGTTTATCGGCGGAAATCCTGAAGAAAATAATATTTACGGCTACATTTCATGGGACGGTGATGACGGCGTAATTGCACTTCGCAATCCTACGGATGAGGAAACTTCGCTCACTCTTACGCTCAACAAGCTTATGGGTGCACCTGAAGATTTGCAGGGCGCAAAACGCTTTAATGTTTATTGCAAGTCGCTTGAAGAAACCGACGAAACCTATGCTTACAATTCAAAAATGGATTTGACTATGAAGCCGTTTGAAATTATGATTTTTAAAATCGGTAAGGAAAAATAATTATGAGTAAAAAAGTAAAAACAACACCCGATGCAGAAGTTAAGGAGGAGGAAACCCCAAAATCCAAATTAAGAGAGACTTTGGAATTTCTTGCACCTATCATTATTGCATTTATCGTTGCAATGATTCTTAAATATTGCGTATTTGCAAATGCGGTTATCCCTACGGGCTCAATGCTCAACACCATTCAAAAGGGCGACCGTGTTATCGCAAGCCGACTTGAATATAAGTTTAACGAGCCGGAGAGATTTGACATTGCGATTTTCAAATATCCTGATAATGAAAAGGAACTTTTTGTAAAGCGTATTATCGGACTTCCGGGTGAAACGGTCAATATTGTTGACGGCACGGTTTATGTAACCGGCACGGACGGCAAAACAATGCAACTTCGTGATGATTTTGTGTCACCCGAAAACAAAGATAGTTACAACGGAACCTTTGTTGTTCCCGAGGACAGCTACTTTGTAATGGGCGACAACCGTGACAATTCCGTTGATTCACGGTATTGGACAACAACAAATTTCGTATCTCGTGACAAGTTCATCGGCAAGGTTATGTTTAGGTATTACCCGTTCAACACCGCCGGAAAATTAGAATAAATATAACAATAGTATTATAAAAAATCACCGCAAACATTGAGTTTGCGGTGATTTGGCGTTTAGAAACAGTTATTTATTCATTTGATACAAGATAGATGTTAAAATCTTTTCTCTTGCCGTCGACAACGACTCGTTCAACCTCTTCATCCCAAAAAGGCAACAGGTAATTGTTATATCTTTTCTCGATTTTACTCTTTTCTGTTGGATTACTTTTCATAAATTGTTCATAGTTCTTTATAATAAAAACATATTTATCATTGGGTAAAAAATCATCATCGGTCATAAAATCATATTCACTGTGATTATCTTTTTTCCATCCTTCGGGCAAATCGCTTAAGCCGAATGCTTGCCAAAGCCTGTCAAAATATTCTTCGTATGTTGTTATGCCGCTTCCGTCCATAACAATATATTTTGTGTCGCTGTGCTTGTAAAGAATTTTCTTTTCTTCAAATTCTTTTGCAGTCATTTTATATAATTTGTTCATATCGTTTTATCTGTATTAATCCTTTAAATGTTTCTCCAAGTGATTTCTGCCTCGGTTATCACATCTTTTAAGCAGGTGCTTGAATTTAATTTTGAATTTAGCAGTTCGTTGATTGATTTAAAGTGAACTTCGGTTTTCGGCTTGTTTGCTTCACATATAGAAAAATCATTCATAGAATCGTTTTCGTATTCTATCGAATATTCAATTTCGTTCCATTTTATCACAATTTCTCTGCCGTAAATTAAACTTTCCTTAAAATCATTTATGCTTTTGTATTTGGGATATTCAAGAATATGGTCGTTTTTGGTATACATTTTTAATATCTCCTTTGATTTGAATTCAGGAATGTTATCTTTCGGATAATTTATCGGTGGAGATGGCTTTGGATGTCCATCTACCCAATCAATATTATGATCATGAGGATTAGTATGTTTATGTCCCTTTCTGTGATCAGAATAGTGTCTTTCTTTGATAGCTTTGCCGTCTTTGCCTATTTTAGTTAATCTTCGTTCACCGTTTTTATCAATCGTTTCAATTATTTCTCCTGGCTTGCCTAAAAATCTTTTGGCTTCTTCATCTTTTGGAACCCAAGTTTCTTTCGGCTCCGGATTGCCCGAACTTTGACCGTCAGCGGAACCACCGCCCTTTGTACATGTTCCGGTGATATAGCCATAAAAGGTCTTGATATATTTTTTATTCGCGTTTTGTAGATTATTTGTTTCTGCATAATCAATTTCGATTATATCGCCTTTCATTTCATCAAAAGGCTTACCGTAACAAATAATTTTGCTTGGCTTTATGCGGCTCAGCATTTCATTATAGCCGAGCATAAAATGTGCTTTTTCTTTTTTTACCCCGATTGTTGAAACTGCAACTGCACAACCTTTTTCAATTCCGTCAAAACAAAAATTAAAACTTGTTAGATCACCCCACCGAACGGTTGGGATAACATTTATACCTTGTTCTTGCAGATAAGCACCGACCCATCTGTTTTTGAATGTGCTGAAAAGCTGCAAAGCAATCGGCATTTCAACAAACATACTGAAATCGGGCGAAAGAACGGCGTTAAATTTTTTCAGCATTTCAATTTTCTTTTCGGGATTGTTATATATGCTTTCAAATCTGTAATCGTCAAGAAAGAAATGTACTGTACTTTTGTAATCATCACTTTGATTAATTTTATCATAACCGATTAGACTCACATCTTCAAGACCGATTTCTTGTTTTTTTATAAGCGGAAGCTTAAACATCCCAACGCTTTTGAATTGGTTTCTGAGAAACATTTCGTCGTTTCTGAATTCGTAACTTGTAATAGAAATTCCTCCTTTTTTATTTGGTGATTTTCATATTAGAGAACGAAAACAGCCGTTGCAACCATAGGTACTTTTAATCGGTCATAATGTATGCACTATATAGTGCATGTATTAAATAAAATCGGATGAAAAACGATTTTTTATTTTGACCGCTTTGAATTTTGTGTATTATTACTATGTTATTGTGCCTAATTTTGTATACTATTAAATTGTATATTTTATTGAAAATGACTATGCCGTGTGATAAAATAAATTTGATATGTGCAGGGGATACTCTGCCAATTTAAACTAAAGGGGTATTAGTTATGCAAAAACTAAAGGTGGGCATTATAGGTGCCGGCAGAATCGGACAGGTTCATGCAAAATCAATTACTTATCACATTCCGCAGGCAGAGATAGTTGCCATTTCGGACATTTATGTTGACGGAGCGAAAAAGGTTGCCGCAGATTTGGGCATTCCAAACGCTTACGAAGATTACCACGAAATTCTTAACAATCCGGAGATTGAGGCTGTTCTTATTTGCTCATCAACTGATACACATGCCGATATTGCGGTTGAAGCGGCAGAGGCAGGCAAGCACATTTTCTGCGAAAAGCCTGTTGATTTGACGGTTGCAAAGATTAAAAAGGTTATCGCTGCTGTTGAAAAAGCAGGCGTAAAACTTCAAATCGGCTTTAACAGAAGATATGACCACAATTTTGCCGAAATCAAGCGTCTTGCAAACGAGGGCAAACTCGGCAATCTTCAAACAATTAAAATTACATCCCGTGACCCTGAACCTCCGGCAATTGAATATGTTAAGGTTTCGGGCGGTATCTTCCTTGATATGACGGTTCATGATTTTGATATGGCTCGTTTTATCGGCGGCGAGGTAGAAGAGGTTTACGCAAACGCCACCGTTATGGTTGACCCGGCAATCGGTGAAGCCGGAGATGTTGATACGGCACTTGTTGCACTCAAATTCAAGAGCGGTGCAATCGGTGTTATTGACAATTGCCGCAAGGCTTGCTACGGCTACGACCAAAGACTTGAAGTGTTCGGTTCCGGCGGTCAGGCTTCCGCAGCAAACGACACTCCTACAAATGTTTCTTATATCAATGATGACGGCAACCGTACCGACAAGCCGCTTTATTTCTTCCTTGAAAGATATATGCAGTCTTTTACCGACGAAATGACGGAATTCATCAATGCCGTTCAAAATGATGTTCCTACAAAAACAACCGTTAATGACGGCTTGGAGGCACTTCGCCTCGGCTTGGCGGCTAAACTTTCTGTTGCCGAACATCGTCCTGTTAAACTTTCGGAAATTGAATGTTGATAATGGGGTGACGGTATGAAACGAGAAAGACTTACAATGGCACAGGCTCTTGTTAAGTTCCTTGACAATCAGTACATAGAAGTTGACGGAGTTGAATCAAAATTCGTAAGCGGAATTTTCGGCATCTTCGGTCACGGCTGTGTAGTCGGAGTCGGTCAGGCACTTGAACAGGGCGGCCATAACTTAAAATTTTATCAGGGCAAAAATGAGCAGAATATGGCTCTTGCCGCTGTTGCTTATGCAAAACAAATGGATAGAAAGGCGATTATTCCGTGCGTTTCGTCTATCGGTCCGGGTGCTACAAATATGGTAACAGCCTGCGGCTGTGCAACGGCAAACAGAATTCCGCTTCTTGTTTTGCCGGGTGACACTTTTGCTTGTCGTCAACCCGACCCTGTTTTGCAGCAGGCAGAATTTTTTGACAATTACGGCAGAACCGTAACGGACGCATTCAAGGGCGTTTGCCATTATTTTGACAGAATTATTCGTCCCGAGCAGCTTATGACGGCTTGTTTAAACGCTATGAGAGTGCTCACCGACCCTGCCGACACAGGTGCGGTTTGCCTTGCAATGCCTCAGGATGTTGAGGGCGAGGCATATGATTATCCGGAGCACTTCCTCCAAAAACGAGTTTGGCATATTGACAGACGCCCTGTAAGTGCTTCACAGCTTGACCGTGCAAGACAGATGATTAAGGCGGCTAAAAAGCCGATTATCGTTTGCGGCGGCGGTGTAAGATATTCGGGAGCAGAAAAAGAACTTCAGGTTCTTGCCGAAAAATACAACATTCCTGTGTCCGAAACTCAGGCAGGCAAGGGACTTATTGCGTGGAATCATCCGCTCAATTTGGGTGGTATCGGTGTAACGGGCGGCAAAGCCGCTAATGTTATCGGCAGAGATGCGGACCTTGTTATCGGTGTCGGCACAAGATTTACGGATTTTACCACTTCGTCAAAGTGGCTTTTCAATGAGGACAGAAAGGTTCTCGGCATAAACATTTGCCCGTTTGATGCGTACAAAATGGATGCTCAGGCAATCGTTGCCGATGCCAAGGAAACTTTGACTGCACTTATTGAGTCGCTTGACGGATATAAAACCGCATATACAACCGAAATTGCAGACGCCAAAAAAGAGTGGGACGCTATTGTTGACGAATATTATTCAACCGAGCTTGAGGGCGGACTTAATCAAACTCTTGCACTCGGTATTATCAATGAATTTATGAGCGAGGGCGACATTGCACTCGGTTCGGCAGGCTCACTGCCGGGTGATATGCAAAGACTTTTCAGACCTAACGGCACAAGAACTTATCATATGGAATACGGATATTCCAATATGGGTTACGAGGTCAACGGTGCTCTCGGTGCAAAACTTGCAAAGCCAGAAGCAGAGGTTTACACCTTCTGCGGCGACGGTTCGTTCCTTATGGGTCACAGCGAACTTTACACAGCTATTCAAGAGGGCTTGAAGATTAATGTTTGCCTTTTTGACAATCTCGGTTGGGGTTGTATCGAAAACCTGCAAAATAATCAGGGCACAGATACTTTCGGTACCGTGTTCCGTGCAAGAAATCCAAAAACAGGTATGCTTGACGGCGGTGAAATTGCTGTTGATTTTGCAAAAATCGCAGAGGGCTACGGTGCAAAGGCATACACAATTCACACTTCTGCTGAATTAAAAGCGGCTCTTGAAGATGCCAAAAAGCAGGATAAAACCGTTTTGTTCGACATTAAGGTGCTTCCGAAAACCATGACACCGGGATTTGAATCGTGGTGGAGAGTAGGCGTTGCCGAGGTGTCAAAGAGCAAGAGGGTTGCCGAGGCGTATGACGATATGCAAAAGCACATTGCACAAACTTTTGATTATTAATATTAAGGAGAACATAAGATGCTTAATCCTAACAAAGTAAAATTGGCTATTGCACCGATTGGTTGGACAAATGATGATATGCCCGATTTGGGCGCTGAAAATACCTTTGAGCAGTGCATTTCCGAAATGGCACTTGCAGGCTTCAAGGGCAGCGAAATCGGAAACAAATATCCATCCGACCCGGATGTGCTCAAGCCTTATCTTGATATAAGAGGACTTCAAATTTGCAATGCGTGGTTCTCGTCATATCTCACTTCAAAGCCTTATGAAGAAACCATCGAGGCTTTCAAGGCTCATTGCGACAAACTCCATAAACTCGGTGCAAAGGTTATCGGTGCGTCAGAGCAGGGCAATTCGATTCAGGGTGATTTGACAAAATCAATTCTTGATGAAAAGCCGTATTATACCGATGAAGAATGGGCAATTGTTGCCAAAGGCTTCAATGAAATGGGCGAGTATGCAAAAAGCAAGGGTATGTATTTCACCGTGCATCATCATATGGGTACAGGCGTTCAAACTGTTGAAGAAATCGACAAGCTTATGGAAATTACCGACCCTGAACTTGTGTATCTTCTTTTTGACAGCGGTCACCTCACATTTGCAGGTATCGACCCTGTTCCTGTGCTTAAAAAGTATGTTGACCGAATCAAGCATGTACATCTTAAAGATGTTCGTCTTGATGTATATAACAACGAAGTTGTACAAAATCATATGTCGTTCCTTGACGCTGTAAGAGCAGGTGTATTCACTGTTCCGGGTGACGGAGATGTGGATTTCAAGCCGATATTCGATATTTTAGAGGAAGCCGATTATGAGGGCTGGGTTGTTGTTGAAGCAGAGCAAGACCCGGCAAAAGCAAATCCGTTTGAATATGCCGTAAAGGCTCGCAAGTATATTGCTGAAAACACAGGGTTGTAAATTTCTTTGAACAAATGAACAGGAGGGATAAGTATGGAGGATTATAATAACCAATATTATCAACCTAATCAAAATCCAAACCAACCGCCGTATCAACAACCGTATCAGCCGCAATATCAGCAACCGATATATCAACAGCCGTATGACCCGACAACAGAGGTTATGAGCATCGGCTCGTACATTCTGATGTTCGTTCTTTCGGCAATTCCTGTTGTAAACATCATTTGTTGGATTGTTTGGCTTGTCAGTCCAAACACAAACAAAAACAAAAAGAACTTCATTTGGGCGCAAATTATTATGGTTGTTGCCGCATACGCTTTGGTGATTGTTTTAGCCGCAACAACCGGCTTGGGAGTAAACTATCTCAGTAACATAATGATTTCATTGTTATAAATGAATTGAAACGCTGTGGGATTTTTGTCTTACAGCGTTTTTCTGCCGAAAATATTTGTAAAGAAAAAGTCTTGACATTCGGCTCGCAATGTGTTATATTATTTGCACAACAAAGCAGAGCGTATGTTCTCCCCTTCAGCGTGAAGTAAAAAGGGCAATAATTTTTATGATTATTGGGTACAGGCGTTTTGCGTTTGTACTTATTTATTTTTTAAAGAGGTGTTTTTTATCAGCAAAGATGCTCCACAGCTTAACGGCGAAATCAGAGATAAGGAATTAAGAGTAATTTCTGACACGGGCGAACAATTGGGCATTATGAGCGCAAAAGAGGCACAGGCACTTGCAGATGCAAGAGGCGTTGACCTTGTAAAAATTGCTCCTATGGCTAAGCCGCCGGTTGCAAAAATTATGGACTATTCAAAATATCGCTATGAGCAAACTAAGCGTGAAAAGGAAAATCGCAAGAAGCAAAAGACTGTTGAAACAAAGGAAATCAGACTTTCGCTCAACATCGACATCGGCGACTTTAACACAAAGGTTAACCAAGCTCGCAAGTTCCTTGCAAAGGGCGATAAGCTCAAGGTGTCTATCCGCCTTCGCGGCAGAGAGATGGCTCACCCTGAACTCGGTGAAACCAATATGCAAAGATTTGCCGACCAACTTGCAGATGAAGCAAATATTGATAAAAAACCAAAGCTTGAGGGACGCCAAATTCTTATGTTTATGTCCCCAAAGACAAAGTAATTAATTTTAACGGAGGAAATAACTATGCCAAAAATTAAGACACACAGCGGCGCTAAAAAGCGTTTTAAGACAACAAAGAGTGGCAAGGTAAAGAGAGCTCACGCTTACACTTCACACATCCTTACTAAAAAGACAACAAAGCGCAAGAGAAATCTTCGCAAGACAGCAGTTGCCGATGTAACAAATCAGAAGCAATGCAAGAGACTTGTTCCTTATAAATAAGAAGAACGATTAAAACTTACGGAGGTAATTAACAATGGCTAGAATTAAAGGCGCTATGGCGACTCGCAAAAGAAGAAAGAAAGTATTAAAAGCAGCTAAGGGCTACTATGGATCAAAGCACACCTTGTTCAAGACTGCTAAACAAGCAGTAATGAAGAGCGGTCAGTATGCTTATATCGGCAGAAAGCAAAAGAAGAGAGATTTCAGAAGAATTTGGATCACTCGTATCTCTGCAGCAGCAAAGATGAACGGTATGAACTATTCAACATTTATGAACGGTCTCAAGAAGGCTGGCATTGACCTTAACAGAAAGATGCTCTCAGAAATTGCTATTGCAGACCCTGCAGGCTTTGCAACACTTGTTGAAGCAGCTAAGGCAGCACTCTAATTTATAAGATTTAAAGCACTCGCAACGGGTGCTTTTTTCTTTGCCTAATTCTTTATTAAATCTTAATTATTTCTTTGTTGACTTTATGCCGTTTGGGTTGATATAATGAAATCGGTGATAGATATGAAGAAAAAACTTGTTAAATTGCTTATTATCCTTGTTGCTATGGTGACAATAATTTTTTACATAGGCCCGCTTGTTACAACGGGTGAGCATAGCATAGGCGTGCTGTCGGGTTTGGGCGTTGCGGCTTTGCTTTTTTTGTATGTGTTGTTTTTTGACAAAATCAATAACGGCATTAAGAATTTTAATTCCAAAAAATCAGGCAAAATCGTAACATCCCTTGTTTGCATAGTGCTTGCGTTGGGCATAGGCGTGGGCGGATTTGCGTTTGGCAATGTTGTTGCTCACAGCAAATTAAATGAAAAAAATACGGAGTATGTTATAGTCCTCGGTTGTATGGTCAGAGGCGATGAGCCGGGCATTTTCTTGCGTGGCAGAATCAACAAGGCTTACGAATATCTTACAAATCACCCTGAGTCAAAGGCAATTTTGAGCGGCGGACAGGGCAACGGTGAAAATATATCCGAGGCACAGTGTATGTATAATGTGCTGAGCGAAAAGGGTATTGATGCGAGTAGGCTTATTATTGAGGATGAGTCAACATCCACAAAGGAAAACTTTGAAAATTCACTGTCTTTACTTAAAAAAAGCGGAGTGAATATTGACGAAATTACCGTTGTTACAAACGATTTTCACGAATATCGTGCATATGAATTTGCAAAGCGAAACGGTGTCAGAGCGTATTCGTATTCAAGCAAAACTCCGTGGAACGGCTATATGCCTTTTGCCACCCGTGAGGCAATCGCTGTTGTGTACCAAATATATATGAATTAAAAATCGGCTTTCCCAAAGAGGAGAGCCGATTTTTGTTTCGTTGTTGAAAAAGATAACCCTCTTGTAATAACGCAGAAAATATATTATAATAATTTTTATGGAATATAATTATGAAAGATTGTCGGACAATATAAAAATTGCTGTGAGCGGTGATCACACCTTCGGTACCGATGCGGTGCTTTTGTCACATTTTGCAAAGCCAAAATATAAGGACAAAGCTCTTGATATGGGTACGGGGTGCGGCATAATTCCGCTTTTGTGGTTGCGTGACGAAAAACAAACGGGCATGCATTGTCTTGACATTCAGCAAAATGCCTTTGAGCAGGTTAATGCTTCGATAAAATACAATAATTTGGGTGACAGGCTCATTCCGCACCTTTGCGATTTGCGAAAAATCAATGAAGAATTTTCGGCGGAATGCTTTACGCTTGTTACTATGAATCCGCCGTATAAGCCTGTTAATACAGGCATTGAATCACTCGGCGAAAGTGCAAGAATTGCCCGCCACGAGGTGTGCTGTAACATTGAGGACGCTGTTAAAGCGGCTTCGTATTTGCTTACATATATGGGTAGATTTTGTATGTGTCACCGCCCCGAAAGATTGGTGGACGCACTTGCGATAATGCGTCAATACAAAATCGAGCCGAAAAGGCTTCGTTTTGTTGTTGATAAACAGGGAGAAGAACCGTTTTTGTTTTTGGTAGAGGGCAAAAAAGGGGCAAAGCCGTTTTTGCGTGTTGAACCTACCTTGATTATAAAAAACGATGAGAGCAAATTCACTCCCGAGATGATAGAAATTTACGGCTCTTATGCCGACGGATATGAGGACAAAATCAGATAATGAGCGGAAAACTTTATGTTGTGGGTACTCCGATAGGCAACCTCGGTGACTTTTCGCCGAGAGCGGTTGAAACACTTGAAAGCGTGGATTTTATCGCCGCAGAGGATACCCGAGTAACCCTTAAATTGTTTAATCATTTTGGCATAAAAAAGGAAATGGTCAGTTATTTTGAACACAACAAAAACGAGCGTGGGGATGTGATTATCTCACGGCTTGCAAATGGCGAAACCTGTGCAATTTGCACGGATGCGGGTATGCCGGCAATCTCTGACCCCGGCGAAGATTTGGTAAAACTTTGCCACGAAAACAATATTGATGTTGAAAGTGTACCCGGACCTACGGCATTTGCAACCGCACTTGCAATATCGGGTATGAATACAAGAAAATTCACATTTGAGGGCTTTTTGTCGGCAAACAAAAAGGAACGCAGGGAAGAGCTTGAAGAACTTGCAAATGAAAAACGCACAATGGTTTTTTACGAAGCACCGCACAAACTTACGCAAACGCTCAAGGATATGTACGAGGTTTTCGGCGAGCGTGATATTGCCCTTGTAAAAGAAATTACAAAGGTTCACGAAAATGTTGTTCGCACCGATTTGAAAACCGCTTCAACAATGTTTGACGAAGAAAAACCCAAGGGCGAATTCGTTGTTATAGTTGACGGCAAAAAAATTGAAGAAAAGGAAATATCGTTTGACAAGGCGGTTGAGGAGGCAAAGAGGCTTATGGCGGACGGAATGAGCACAAATGCCGCCGCAAAAGAGGTTGCAAAAATCACCTCGTTTAAGAAAAACGATATTTACAAGGCGTTGTTATGATTTGTAATGCGTGCCCGAGAAAATGCAATGTTGACCGTCAAAAAACGCTCGGCTATTGCAAAAGTTCCGATAAGTTTAAGCTTGCCCGTGCCGCTCTCCATTTTTGGGAAGAACCGTGTATCAGCGGAAAAAACGGCTCGGGTGCGATTTTTTTCAGCGGTTGCAATTTGGGTTGTGTTTTTTGCCAAAATTTTGACATCAGCCATAACTGCAAGGGCGTTGAGGTGAGCGATGGCAAGCTGATTGACATTATGAAAAACCTTGTTGATAAGGGTGCAAATAATATCAACCTTGTTAATCCCACACACTATTCGGCACAGCTTTTGCGAGTGTTTGAAAAGTACAAGCCGCCCGTTCCGATTGTTTATAACACTTCGGGATATGACAGCGTTGAAACGCTCAGGCTTTTTGACGGAATAGTTGATGTTTATCTGCCGGATTTTAAGTACATAAGACCCGACAAAGCTCAAAAATACAGCAAGGCGGAGAATTATCCGCAGGTTGCCGAGGCGGCTTTGACCGAGATGAAACGGCAGGTTAAAAGTGATGTTTTTGATGACAGAGGCATTATGCAAAAGGGTATGATTATCCGCCATTTGGTGTTGCCGTCAAACACTAACGCTTCTATTGAAGCACTCGATTATTTGGCGGAAAATTTTGACGATACTTATATTTCCGTAATGGCTCAGTATGTGCCGTGTGGTGATTTGTCGGATTATAAGGAAATCAATCGACCGCTCACCCAAAGAGAGTATGACAAGGTGGTTAATCATATTTTTGACTTGGGACTTGATAAAATTTTTGTTCAGGAACTTGAAGCCGCAAGCGACGAGTTTATTCCCGATTTTGATTTTACCGGTGTGGTTGATTTTGACTGAACAATATGTTAATATGTTGTTATAAAAGATGTGGAAAAGAGAATAACAATGAAAAAGTTTTTAGAAGAATTCAAAGCGTTTATTTCAAAGGGTAATGTGCTCGATATGGCTGTCGGTGTTATTATCGGCGGTGCGTTCGGTTCGGTTGTATCGGGACTTACGGATAACATTATTCAGCCGCTTTTCAACTGTATCGGCGGTGCCGAGGTTCAAGGTAAAATTTGCCTTTTCGGTACTGAAAATTATCTTGATTACGGTGCGTTTATTTCTGCTGTTATCAATTTCCTTATTATGGCACTTGTTGTATTTTTGATTGTAAAATCGGTCAACAGAATTTCGGAAACCGCACATAAACTTGCAACCAAAGATGAGGAAAAAACAGCCGCCGCACCTACAACAAAGATTTGCCCTTATTGCAAGAGCGAAATTAATATTGAGGCAACAAGATGTCCTCATTGCACATCTAATTTGGAAGAATAATTGCAGGGGCGGCTGTTATCCGCCTGTTGCATAATATAAAATTTGCGGGAGGATAATATCCTCCCCTACGAATAAAAAATTAATATTTCATACTTGATTTTTATTATCTAAAAGGGGTTTTATTATGATAAAGAAAGAGTACACTTATAAAAGTGCTTCGGGCATTTGTGACATCAAGGCTTGGCAGTTTGCACCCGAGGGCGAAGTAAAAGCCGTTATTCAAATGCACCACGGTATGGCGGAGCACACAAACAGGTATCGCAATTTTATTTCTGCGTTTACCGACAGAGGCTATGCAATTTTCATCAATGATATGCTCGGCCACGGTCAGTCAAACGATGATAAAGAATTGCTCGGTTATTTCGGTGATAAGGACGGCTACAAAAACATTCTTGCCGATGCAAAAACACTCACCGATATTGCAAAAAAAGAGTATCCGGACAAAAAGTTTATCATTGCCGGTCATTCTATGGGCTCGCTTGTTATGCGGTGTTATATCAACGAGTACGGCAACGATTTTGACGGTGCCGTGTTTATCGGTACGGCAGGACCTACGCCTATTGCAAAAGCAGGTATTCCTATTATGAAGGCTGTTGCCGCACTCAAGGGCAAAAAGCATCACAGCAAGTTTCTCAACAATATTTCACTCGGCCCTTACGATAAGCCGTTTGAACACAGAACTCACTATGATTGGGGTATGAGAGATACCAAAGAGGTTGACGAATATGTTGCCGACCCGCTTTGCGGCTTTCTTTTTACCGTTGCAGGCTTTATGGATTTGAGTCAGCTCACCATTCAGTGCAACGAGGACAGATGGTTCAACAATGTTGCAAAGGATAAGCCGGTCCTTTTGATGTCGGGCGATATGGACCCTGTCGGAAATTACGGCAAGGGCGTAACCGAGGTTTACAGAAAATTGCTTGAAACCGACCATAAAAATGTAACTCTTAAACTTTACCATGATGCTCGCCACGAGATTCTCAATGAGCTTAACAAAGATGAGGTTTACAACGATTTGGAACATTGGATTGAGGAGAATATTCTTTGATTTATACAAATATTTTTGACACACATTCGCACTATGACGATGAGGCTTTTGACAGCGACAGGGAAGAACTGATTTTGTCGCTCAAGGACAAGGGCGTTGTCGGTGCAGTCAGTTGCGGATGTGATATTCCGTCAACGGCGGCAAACCGTGATTTGGCACATAAATTTAATGATTTTTACTTTGCGGCAGGTTTTCATCCCGAAAATTTGGAGAAGTACGGCATTGACGATTTGGGGCTCCTTGATGAATATTTGAATGATGAAAAGTGCGTTGCCGTCGGCGAAATCGGGCTTGATTATCATTGGATGGAATCGACAAAAGAAAAGCAAAAGGCTTTTTTTGAATCACAGATTGAAATTGCCAAGAACCACGACTTGCCCGTGATTGTGCACGACAGAGAGGCACACGGCGATACTCTCGACATTCTCAAAGCAACCAAGCCAAAGGGCGTTTTGCATTGCTTTTCGGGTTCAAAAGAGATGGCAAGGGAGATTATCAAGCTGGGTATGTACATCGGCTTGAACGGCGTGGCAACATTCAAAAATGCACGCAAAAGTCTTGAAGTTGTCAAAGAAATTCCGCTTGACCGCCTTGTGCTCGAAACGGATTGTCCGTATCTTGCACCCGAACCGCACAGAGGCAAACGCAACGATTCGTCATACATTCCGTTCATTGCCGAACGCATAGGCGAGTTGCTCGGAATGTCGGCACAGGAAGTCCTTGATCAAACCTACCAAAATGCCAAAAAATTGTATAATATTTAAAATAACAAAGCGACACTTCCGTTACAGAAATGTCGCTTATTTTTTACGCCGATTGGTCGGTGTCAGTTATTGAAAGGGTGTTCACTTCAAGCAGAGCTTGCTGAATAACCGTTGCAAGGGTGATGGGGTTAAACAGCGGTATGCTGTCATCAACCGTTACCGTGCCGTCGGTTATTTCCGCTTCCTGTGCAATGCCTTTGGTGGTGAAAATTATCGTTTCTTTGCACGCACTTTTTATTTCGTTAATGTATGGCATTACAATTCCCAAACTTGCATTGTTGCCGATTATCGGAATAATCAGCGTGTTTTTTAAATCCAAACAGCTTGCCGCAACATCGTATATCGGCATAGAAAATGCAGGGATGTTTGCAATCAGCCTGAATTTTTCGGCAAGTGATTTTGCAAGTGCTTCGTCGGTTGAGTAGCCGCATAGGACTATATTGTCAAATTTGCCGATGTATTCGCCCACGCTTTGCAGTTCTTTTTGACTGTTAGGAGTAAACGACAGCTTGCCGGGGAGCATTTGACCGAGTTTCAGTGCAACGCTCATATTGATTTTCGTCATACAGCCGAGCGTACTTCCGAGGTGAATTCCGAGTATTGCAAGTGCAAGGTATTCGTTTTGAAAGGTGCACAGGCTTGTGTCGCAGTCGGCAATATACAACTTGCTTTTGCACATTTTTGAAAGGGTGGAATCTTTTGCCGTCACCGCTGTTATCCTTGCGTTGTTGTTCATTGCACGCTTCACAGCCGCTATGGTGTCGGCATTTTCGCCGCTTTGCGAAACGGCGATTACAAGTGCATCACGGTACAGCACGCCTCTTGTGCTTTTCAGCAGAGCCGACGGAATTGCGTATGTCGGCAAATCCGTGAGAAGTTCCAAGTTGTGTGCCATTGCCTGTGCGGCATAAAAGGATTGCCCGGAGCCTGTCAGTATTATTTCCGACAGGCTTCTCAGTGTTCGCTTGCTCATTTTTAAAGTAGGTAAAGTCAGCTTTTCTTTTTGTATAACTTCACCTAAAAATTTCTTTATTGTTTGTGCAATTTCACTGATGTCAATTTCGTATAAGCTTCCTATTCCCAAATTATCTGTCATTCAATTTCGCTCCAATCTTGCAAAAATTATACTCATGTCGTCTGCCTTTTTGTTTTTCATTTCCTCTTTTGCACAGTCCAAAATGTAGTCTGCACCCTCTTGCACACCTTGCGGCATACCCGATATTGTGTCTTTCAGCCAACGCTCACCGAGGTCGGTTATGCCGTCACTCATCAAAATTATGCTGTCGCCAAGGCTCAAAACCGCCGTGCGTTTTGCAAATTCTATGCCTCGCAAAATTCCTGCCGGCATAGAGGTCAACTCGCATTTTGTCACTCTGCCGTCTTTGATGATGTAACTTGCCGGTGCACCTGCTTTGAACAGCTCGCACTTGCCCGTAAATAAATCTATGTTTGCAATGTCAAGCGTTGCAAGGCTCTCGTCATTGGATTTGACAAGCAGAGCAGAGTTGACTATTTTCAACGCCGAGTCAAAGCCGAAGCCCGAATTGATGAGTTTTGACAAAAGTCCGGCACCCATTGCACCGTCAAGTGCCGCACGGGAGCCTTTGCCCATTCCGTCACTTATAATAAGTATGGAGTGCCCTTTGTTGTCGTTGATGATTTTTACCGTGTCGCCGCACAGTTCGCCCTCTGCACTGTATTGCGCAAAGCCGACTTCAAGCGAATAGTTCGGTTTTTCCGAGAACGAAAGCATGGTTTCCGTTTTAAAATTCGTTATTCTGCCCATGTCAAAATATCTGTTGCAGATTTTGCCTATTTCATTTTTCAGTTCAATATTTGTCAGGTTTGCGTTTGATGACGAAAGCAGAATTTCAACCCTCATCCGTCCGTATTTGTCAACTATTGCAGAAATGTTTGTTGGATAAATTTCGTATTCGCCGAGCAGTCGCCGTATTTTGTTGCTTGCGTTGCCGTCAAATATTTCCGCCTCGTCAAATTCTTTTGCCAAGTCGTTCAACATTCCCGATATTGAGATGAATTGGTCGGACGCAACCATTCTGATTTGATTTGTTTTTTCAAGAATTATCTCCTTTGTGATGTATTCTTCATTGCTCATTGTGTCACGCAAAGCCTCGTTTTGTCTGCGTGTTACATCGTTTATTCGTTCACGAACTTCGTCAACGCTGTCGGATATTGCCGCCATTGCGTTTGATGCAAACCTTAACTTTAATACCAAATTTTGCCTGAGCGTGCCGTCGGGCGGCAGGTCGGTTCCGATGTCAAAAAAGTCCTCGATTTTGTCTGTTAATCCCGTTGGCAAAAGTATAAAGAACAGTGTGCCCACAAGTCCGTCAAGAAACAGCGACAGCCCCACATCGTCCCCCGAAGCTATGGAGAAAAAAGTAATTGACGCAAAAAACGCTCCGCCCGTTGCAAATATCGAAGCTTTTGAAAACAGACTTGCCGTCAGCGCGGAAAAACCGAAAGCACCGCACAAAAACAAAATGTCCTTGTCGTAAACACCGAGCACAAAGCCGAGTATTAACGACAAAATAAGTCCCTGCCGTTCTCCTGCGTAGTGAAGTGTTATCAATATAAGTGATATTGTGATAATCCTTATCGGGTGAAACTTCCACAGCGATATGTTGCCGAGGGTTAAAAACAGCGTTGATATTGATATCAAAATGCAGGTAAGCCCCGTTATCGGCAATGTCTTAAATCGCATTTGTTTAAAATTTGCGTTTATGCTTTTGTAGTAGCAGTAGGTTACTCCGGCAGTCAGCATTGTTTCGGCAAGCAGTAAAAAATACGCCTGTGCTTCTGCCGCAAGTTTGATGTTTACAAATAATCCCGTTGACAAAATTGCCGCTGTGCCTGTTGCGATTGGAAAAATCGGTTTGTGATATATGTCGCACTTATCAATCACAAAAGCACCGAGTGTTGCCGGCAAAACGGCACATATATATCTTATGTTTTGTGCGTTGAACCCTAACAGTAAATAGCCTATTATTGCGCCTGCGGCAGAGAATATGTATCCTTTTTTTCTGCCTGCGGCTGTGAGTGCAACGCCAAACGGCTTTATTCCGCCGATTGCCGAGCCGAGCGAGATTATCAACCCCGCAAAAAAATATGCGGCAAATTTACCTGCTTTTTTTAAAACTTCACTTTTTACATTCTCCTCTATCTTTTCCTTGATTTTAACTTCCATTTTTGCCTCTTTTTGTTGTTATTTCCTCTGCATTATATAGCATAGTGTACAAAAAATATGTCGCAATAGGGGAACAGACAAAAATAGGTTGAAATATATTCGCCGTTGTGATAGAATATTGTGGATTTTAGATATTAGAAAGGTGAGGTATAAATATGATTTCCGCAAATGATGTTTCCGTTCAGTTTGGCGGCCGCTCTTTGTTTGAAAGGGTAAATGTCGCATTTACACCGGGCAACTGCTATGGTATTATCGGTGCAAACGGTGCCGGCAAATCAACATTTTTAAAGGTTCTCAGCGGTGACCTTGAGCCGTCAAAGGGTGAAATTCACATTACTCCGGGCGAGCGTCTTTCCGTTTTGAAGCAGGACCACTTTGCATATGACGATTATGAGGTTGTTCGCACCGTGCTTATGGGCAACCCAAGACTTATTGAGATTATGGAGGAAAAGGACGCTCTTTATGCAAAAGAGGATTTCTCCGAGGAAGACGGCGTAAAAGCAGGTGAACTTGAAGCCGAATTTGCCGACCTTGACGGTTGGAACGCAGAGAGTGATGCCGAATTTATGCTCAACAAATTGGGCGTTCCGGATGAATTCCATTATCTCAAAATGGCAGAACTTCCGTCAGATTTGAAGGTTAAGGTGCTTCTTGCACAGGCTCTTTTCGGCAATCCGGATATTCTTCTTCTTGACGAGCCTACAAACCACCTTGATTTGACCGCTATCAGCTGGCTTGAAAATTTCCTTTTGGATTTTGAAAACACCGTTATTGTTGTATCGCACGACCGTCACTTTTTAAATAAAGTTTGTACTCATATTTGTGATGTTGACTACGGCAAAATTACTCTTTACACAGGTAACTACGATTTCTGGTACGAATACACCCAGATGCGTCAGCGTCAGGCAAGAGATCAAAACAAGAAAAATGAGCAAAAAATTAAGGAACTTCAGGACTTTATTAATCGTTTCTCCGCAAATGCCGCAAAGTCAAAGCAGGCAACTTCCCGTAAGAAACAGCTTGATGCTCTTGAAATGATTGAGATGCCTGTTTCATCCCGTCGCTTCCCATATGTAGACTTTAAGCCTGACAGAGAATGCGGCAACGATTTGCTCCGTGTTGACCATTTGACAAAGACAATCGGTGACCGCAAGGTGCTTGACGACATCAGCTTTGTTATTCACCCGAGAGAAAAGGTCGCTTTTGTCGGCTCCGATGTTGTGGCAAAGACAACACTTTTCAAAATCATTATGGGCGAACTTGAACCCGATGAAGGCTCATTCAAGTGGGGTGTCACAACATCTCAAAGCTATTTTCCGAGTGACAACAGCAGTTATTTTGACGGCGTTGACCTCACTCTTGTTGACTGGCTCAGACAGTACACCGATGAACAGCTTGAGGCTGATATAAGAGGCTGGCTCGGCAGAATGTTGTTCTCCGGTGACGAAGCACTCAAAAAGGCAAATGTTTTGTCCGGTGGTGAAAGAGTTAGATGTATGCTTTGCAAGATGATGCTTTCGGGTGCAAATGTTCTCATTTTTGACGAACCTACTAACCACCTCGACCTTGAATCCATCGCCGCACTCAACAACGGTCTTATCCGTTATCCTGAAACTGTGCTCTTTACTTCTCACGACCATCAGTTTGTAGAAACCGTGGCAGACAGAATTATTGAGATTTCGGGCAACACTTACATTGACAGAAAAGGAAGCTATGACGAATTCCTTTCTACATTTGATGAAGAACAACTCAAAAAAATGTAACATAACAAAACAAAAACGCATTTCGGTAATATACCGAAATGCGTTTTTTTACATATTAACGATTTGTATTAAGTTTATCGGTAAGCAACATGGGCTTAGCGGATTGCTCATTGTTGTTTGATGCTTCAACATCCATAGTTGCAAGTGTAAATTGATTTTGCACATCTATGGGTTTAGCTTTTTCAGTCATATATTGGTCTGAATTTTGATTTGTTGCATTCAAAAGCTTGTTTTCCATTTTCTTGGTTACACCGCCGTTATAGGTGTAGATGTAGCCGTAAAATGTTTGTCCGTAATGTGACGAGAGATTTTGATATGTAACGGTGTTAAAATATCTGCCTCCCCAGTGGGATTCAGAAAGGGTTATGCCGTCATCATCAATTTTTTCAACTACGGCGACATGTCTGCTCCAGCATGCAACTGCACCGAGCTTTGGCTCACTGCCGTAATCGTAGTAGCCGTTTGATTTGTTGATAAAGTACCAATCTCCGGCACTGCCATGAGTAATCAAAGGCTTTTCACCGTTCATTTCATAAATTCTGCCGTAGGCATATGCCACGCAATTTGGCATTCCCGAGCCAACCTGAAAGTAACGGTTGAGTTTTCTGCTGTAATACGCTATTGATGAGTTAGGTGCGGTCAGTCTCGGCTCATATGAGCTGTCATCGGCATAGCAAAGTGCCGGAGTAATAAGTGAAAGCACAAAACTCATAATTATTACAAATGGGATTATAAGCAGGGTTTTCTTCTTAGTCATTAGATACCTTCCTTTTTCTTTGGCGATATTATATCGCTTTGGGATGATTACGAAAATCAATGTTTTCGATTCAACTCGCTTAATATGTATATGTTTTTCTTTGTTGTGTCACACAACACTACCATTATATCAAAAATTACATTTTGTAATCTATGTAAAAAATGCACAACAGATTTGTAACCTTTATGTAACTTTTGTAATATTTTACAAAATTTTATGATTTCACTTGACAAAAAACAGCATTTTTGAGGAATTTTGCTTGTTGTAATATTACAACGATTGTGCTATAATTACTCTATTTAAAAGAGGTGTAATATATGGGCGAACATAAACACGATGCTCACCACGAGCACAATTATGAGAATTGTTGCGATAATCATACGCCGGACAATCACGGTTGCGGCTGTTGCGGTGAGGATCATTTTAATGAACATAAAAAAGAAAAGCTCACAAAGATTATCATAAGTGCGGTTTTCTTTGCAGCAGGGTATATTATCAGCGAATTTACCGAGCTTCCGAGTTATGCTTATCTTGTGTGCTATCTTATTTCTTATCTTATGGTAGGATTTGACATTGTAAGGGATGCGGCGGACAGTGTAATTCACGGCAGCTTTTTTGATGAAAATTTCCTTATGAGTTTTGCGAGTATCGGTGCATTTGCAATAAAGGAATACACCGAGGGCGTTGCGGTTGTTCTTTTGTTTACAATCGGTGAGTTTGTTCAGGGACTTGCGGTTTCAAAAAGCAGAAAGTCGATTGACTTAATTCTTTCTCAAAAGCATAAGACCTACACATTGCCTCGTCATTATGACAACGAGGAAAGCCGAACCGAGCGAATGATTACAAAATTTGCAAGGATATACACACCGGCGATTTGCATAATTGCGATTGCCATTGTTGTTATTCCTCCGCTTTTCTTCAAGGCGGAGTGGCACGAATGGTTGCACAGAGGCTTTGCCGCACTTGTTGTCGGCTGTCCGTGTGCGATTGTAATTTCAATTCCGCTTTGTTACAGTGCAGGAATCGGAGCTTGCTCAAAGGACAATGTGTTTGTTAAAAATACTTCAACTATGGACGAAATTAATTCCTGTGATACAATTGTTACCTATAAAGAAGATAAGAGTATTGATGATATTAAAGTTCTTCAAAATAACGGTCACAAGGTTATTTACCTCGGCAAAGGTCACGGTGATTTGACAATGCTTGAGGCTGCCGACATTGCCGTTGCAGTCGGTGAGGATTGCACGGGAGATGCCGTTAATCTTGCCGATATGGTGATGATTAATTATTTCGACAATGCAATTGATGATGTCAAGAAGAATGCAAAGAAAATTCACGCAATCGCAATGGAAAATATTTATTTCTCCGTTGCCGTAAAGCTTGTAATTCTAATTCTTGATGTTGTGCTTGCAAAGAGCATTCCGATGTGGTTTGCGATTTTCGGCGACATCGGCGTGTGCTTGCTTGCAGTTGCAAATTCCGCAAGAGCCATAGCGTTGGGCAAAAGAAAATAATTTTAAAGGATGTATTCTTAAACGAATATGTCCTTTTTTCTTGTTAATTTTTCATTAATGTGCTATATTAAAATTAAAGATAAAAATATGAAAAAATGGGGGTAATTTATTATGAACACAGGAACTATTGTTTTGCTCGTTGTTGTTGCTTTGATTGTGCTTATCGGAGTGTATATCGGTGCAACCTACAACAAACTTGTAAAATCAAAAAACAGTGTTGAGGAAGCATTTTCAACAATGGATGTTTATCTCAAAAAGAGATGGGATTTGATTCCAAACATTGTTGCATCCGTTAAGGGCTACGCAAAGCACGAGGCGGAAACACTTGAAAAGGTTATTTCTGCAAGAAACAACGGCTATTCGTCAATGAACTCACAGCAAAAGCTCGAGGCAAATGCGGAGCTTAACACAGCTATAAAGAGCCTCAATGTTGTTGCGGAGCAATATCCGGAACTTAAAGCAAATCAAAACTTTATGGATTTGAACGCTCAACTCAAAAAGACAGAAGAGGATATTTCAAATGCAAGAAAGTTCTACAATGCTGTCGTAAAGCAGTACAACAATACTGTTGAGATGTTCCCGTCAAGTATTGTTGCATCTATGTTCCGTTTTGAAAAGAGAGATATGTTTGTAGTAGAAGATTCTGCTCAAAGAGAGGCTGTAAAGGTTGAATTCTGATGAAAAAGGTTAAATATGTGTTTCTGTTTGTGCTGTGCCTTGTACTTTCTCTTGGCTCAAGCGTGACAGTGCTTGCAGATGATTATTCAACTTATCCGTACTATATTAAGAATTACGATGTAAATATTACCGTAAACGAGGATAACAGTTGTCATATTACAGAGAATATTGACTGCTTTTTTAATCAGTACAGGCACGGTATTTATCGCTATATTCCTGTTTACTTCAGTGTGTACAGAGCAGACGAATCTTTCATCAATGTCTGGGTGAAAATCAAACACGCAAAATGCAGTGACAAGACGAGTAATTCAATACAAAACAGCGATTTTGTTATGCAAATAGGTGACGAGGACGAAACCATAATAGGTGAAAAATCCTACACCATTTCGTATGATTATTATGTCGGACCCGATAATTTGACCGATGCCGATGAGTTTTATTTCAACATCATCGGTGACGGTTGGGATACGGTTATTGACAAGTGTAATTTTACCATCACTATGCCAAAGGAGTTTGACAGCTCAAAACTCGGTTTTTCAACAGGCAACTACGGATTTGTCGGCACGGATATTGTTGATTACAAGGTTGACGGAAATGTTATTACCGGCCACACAACCGCACCGTTGAGAGAATACGAGGCACTCACCGTCAGGACAGAACTTGACGATGGATACTTCACCTTTGATTATGCTCACGAAAAAATGCTTGCTGCACTTATGATTGCCATTCCGGCAATTGTTCTTGCCTTTGTTCTCATCATTTGGTTGAAATTCGGAAAGGATAAAAAGGTTATCGAAACCGTTGAATTTTATCCGCCGGAGGGTATGAACAGCCTTGAAGTTTCTTATTGGTATAACGGAAAAGTTGAGAAAAAAGAAATTGTTGCAATTCTCATTGAACTTGCAAACGAGGGATTTATTGAAATTAATGAGGACGGCAATGACGCCTATATCCACAGGCTTCGCAATTATGACGGCGATGACGAGGATAAAAGGCAGTTGTTCGATTCGTTGTTCAAAAACGGCAAGCTCAAAGGTACTTATGTCAAGGAATTGCAATATCGTATGGCAGGCACAGCCGAGAATATTGCAAACAAGTATGTTGTCAGAGTAAATCAGGCAAAGGCATTCGATTCCAAATCGCTGTTGCTTCGTGTTTTGTGCTGGGTGCTTTCTGTCGCTTCGTATGCGTTGTCGTGCTATATTTATACATTAGCATTCATTCCAAATGCAACAGCTTTGCATATAGGTTTTGTACTTGCGTTGGTCAGCTTCTTGCTATCGTCCTTTGTACGCAAAAGAAGTGACGAGGGATACAAAAATCTTTGCAAGGTTAAGAGTTTCAAGACCTTTTTGGAAACAGCCGAAAAGGAAAGACTTGAAGCACTTGTTGAAGAAAATCCAAGTTATTTTTACGACATTTTGCCGTATGCCTATGTTTTGGGCGTGTCGTCAAAGTGGATACGAAAATTTGAAAAGATAGCTATGGACCCACCTCATTGGTATTACGGCAGTAACCCGTACACCTACATTTGGATGGCAAACTTTATGCGTAGCAGTGTGCCGCGAATGGGCGATACCATTGTAACTCCGAAACCGTCAGAACATAACGGAAGTTCGTATGGCGGAGGCGGCGGATTCAGCGGTGGCGGCGGATTTTCAGGCGGAGGCTTCGGTGGAGGCGGAGGCGGAAGCTGGTAAAAGAATACAAAACAAAAACTCAAAGCGGAGGATAAAACCTTCACTTTGAGTTTTATATTTTATGGGAAAATTAAATTCTTGCTACGCCGTCTTTGCGAGCTGCTTCGGCAACTGCGTTTGCAACCGTGTCTTTGATTCTTTCATCAAATGCGTACGGAAGAATGTAGTCATCGTTGAGCTTGTCGTCATCAACAAGAGAAGCAATAGCGTAAGCTGCCGCGATTTTCATATTCTCTGTGATAGCAGACGCTCTTACATCAAGTGCACCTCTGAAAATGCCCGGAAATGCAACAACATTGTTGATTTGGTTAGGGAAGTCCGAACGACCCGTACCGACGATTTTTGCACCTGCTGCCTTTGCTTCGTCAGGCATAATTTCAGGTGTAGGGTTAGCCATTGCAAGTACAATAGGGTCTTTGTGCATTGTTTTAATCATATCTTCGGTGAGAACGCCCGGAGCAGAAACACCGATGAAAATATCTGTGCCGACAATAGCGTCCTTAAGTCCGCCTTTAACCATTCCACGGTTTGTAACCTTTGCAATTTCAGCTTTTGACGAATTGAGCTTTTCTCTGCCCTCATAGATGGCACCTGTTCTGTCACAAAGGATAACATCCTTTAAACCGAGCGTCATAAGAAGTTTTGCGATTGCGGTGCCTGCCGCACCCGAACCGTTGATAACAGCCTTGCATTCGCCTAAATCCTTGCCGATAATCTTTGTTGCGTTGATGAGAGCCGCAGATACAACAACCGCCGTACCGTGCTGGTCATCGTGAAAAATAGGAATGTCGCACATTTTTTTGAGCTTTTCCTCAATTTCAAAGCAACGAGGAGCCGAAATGTCTTCAAGATTAATTCCGCCGAATGAACCCGAAATGTTGTAAACGGTTTGTACAAACTCATCAACATCCTTTGTTCTTACGCAAAGAGGGAATGCGTCAACATCGCCGAATTCTTTAAACAGCACGCACTTGCCCTCCATAACAGGCATACCTGCTTCAGGTCCGATGTCGCCAAGACCGAGAACAGCCGAACCGTCGGTGATAACGGCAACAAGGTTGTTTCTTCTTGTAAGTTCATAGCTTTTGTTGTAATCTTTTTGTATTTCAAGGCAAGGCTCGGCAACGCCCGGAGTGTATGCAAGCGAAAGCGATTTGCTGTCGTTTACCTTTGCTTTGGCAATAACCTCAATCTTGCCGTTCCATTCATAGTGCTTTTGGAGTGATTCCTCTCTTATGTTCATTTTATAACACAGTCCTTTCTTTTTATTATTTATTGTGTGACGAATTGTGAAAATAATCACAAAAAGGGGGCAGGTTGCTCTCGGACAGAAGCCCGAGGGCATCCCGCCCCTAAGTTTTATGTGGTTTTAATGAATTTTTATTATTTTTTTCTTTCGATGTGAGAAGTTATTTTTTCTTCCTTTTCGTAAGGAACATAATTATCTTCCCAAGGGAAGGTGTAAGAAAGACCGAGTTTATCTCTGACTTCGTTGATTTCCTTTTGTACAGCTTCATTGATAGGAACACCGCTGTTTTCTCTTTCTTTCCAAACAAGGTATTCTTTTTCGCCGGCTGTGTAAATTCTTTCCTGACCCGGAGCCTTCTTTGATGCTCTTACTTCACGGAGAATTTCGCCCGTTTTCTTTCTTGTGGCTTCTTCGCCTGTAAACTTTGATGTGTCGATAGCAAGGAAGAAGTGACCGAGATGATAAGGAACAAGATTTCCGTTTTCATCCTTACCGTCAAGAGCCTTGCCGTAGTTACCGTCCTGAAGAACAGCAGAGAGAAGCTCAATAATCATAGCGTAGCCATAGCCCTTGTAACCGCCGAGTGCTTCGCCGATACCGCCGAGTGCGGTAAGAGCCGCCGTGCCCTGACGAATTCTCTTGAGTGCTTCGCCTGCGTCGCCCTCAACAGGCTCGCCGTCAAGACCGATGATTGTGCCCGGATGAACAGGCTCACCGATTCTTGCGTAATATTCAATTTTACCGTTTTGTGTGATTGATGTTGCACAGTCAAGTACAAAGTCAAAATCTTCATCAGACGGAATACCCATTGTGAGTGGGTTTGTACCGAACATACCCTCAACACCGAAGGTCGGAGCAACGGACGGTCTTGCATTTGTACCGGTGAAACCGATGCAACCTTGCTCTGTTGCCTGAGTTGCATAGTAGCCTGCGATACCGTAGTGGCATGAATTGCGAACTGCAACCATACCAAGACCGAATTCCTTTGCCTTGTCAATAGCCATTTGCATTGCCTTGTAGCCGATAACCTGACCCATACCGTCATGGCCGTCTACAACCGCAGTACAAGGTGTTTCTTTTACAACTTCAAAATTTGTAACAGGATTTTGAATACCTGCAACGATTCTGTCAATATAAATAGGCTTAAATCTGTTACAGCCGTGGCTTTCAATACCTCTTTTGTCCGATTCCAAAAGTACATCGGTGCAGATTTCAGCATCTTCTCTCGGAACACCGTAGCCGACAAATGCGTCGGTTACAAAGTCAGTGATTAAGTTCCACGGACATACAACTTTTCCCATAATTATTTAATCTCCTTTGATTTATATTATTTTTTACATAAATAAAAATTTTATACTTTTATTATCTTTCCCAATTTCGGCTGCGTTCAACCGCACGTTTCCAGTTGGAATATTGTTTGTTGCGTTTTTCTTCAGGCATAGACGGAATGAAGATTTTGTCTACCTCACGGTTTGCTTCAATTTCTGCGGTATCTTTCCACACGCCCGTTGCAAGACCTGCAAGGTATGCCGCACCGAGTGCCGTTGCCTCTCTGTTCTTAGGACGGTTAACATTGCAACCGGTCATATTTGCCTGAATTTGCATCATAATGTCGGATATACTTGCACCGCCGTCAACACGCAAATCTTTCAATTTGATGCCGCTGTCGTTCATCATTGCTTCAAGCAAGTCTGTCATTTGGTATGTTATGCTTTCAAGCACCGCACGGCAAACATGCTTTTTATTTATGGAGCGTGTAAGCCCCACCATAATTCCTCTTGCGTACATATCCCAATAAGGAGCACCTAAGCCCGTAAACGCAGGCACAAGGTACAGTCCGTTGCTGTCCTCAACCTGTGCGGCAAGCTTGTCACATTCTGCGGCAGAACCGATGAGTTCAAGCTCGTCACGAAGCCATTTGATGACCGAACCTGCATTGAATGCCGAACCTTCAAGGTCATATGTAACCTTGCCGTCAAGACCCCAAGCAACGCCTGTAAGAAGATTTGAACGGCTTTCGATTCGCTTTTCACCTGTGTTCATAAGCAGGAAACAGCCTGTGCCGTATGTGTTCTTTGCCTGACCTACTTCAAAGCAACCCTGACCGAAAAGTGCACCCGGTTGGTCACCGATAGCACCTGCAATCGGAATTCCTTCAAGTTCTTCGATACCGATGATTTTTGCAAGATGACCGTAAATGAAACTTGACGGCTTAACCTCAGGCAAAATGTTCATAGGAATATCAAGCTTTTCACAAAGATATTCGTCCCAGCAAAGCTTGTCAATGTCAAACAGCATGGTTCTGCATGCGTTTGAATAGTCGGTTACATGAGCCTTGCCGTTTGTTAAATTCCAAATGAGCCATGTGTCGATAGTTCCGAAAAGGACTTCGCCTCGCTCGGCTTTTTCTCTTGCACCTTCAACATTGTCCAAAATCCATTTGATTTTTGTTGCGCTGAAGTATGCGTCAATCAAAAGTCCTGTTGTGCTTTTGATGTAGTCCGAAAGACCTTGTGATTTTAGCTCTTCACAGTAATCGGCGGTTCTTCTGCATTGCCAAACAATGGCATTGTAAAGCGGTGTGCCCGTTTCTTTGTCCCAAAGAATTGTTGTTTCTCTTTGGTTTGTAATACCGATACCGGCTATGTCTTTAGGGTCAACCGTGCCCTCACGCATAGCACCTATCATAGAACTTACAACAGAAAAAAGTATTTCGTGCGGATCATGCTCAACCCATCCGTTTTGCGGATAAAACTGCGTAAATTCGTTTTGATTTTTGGCGACAATTTCGCCCTTCTTATTAAATATAATGGCACGGGAACTTGTTGTTCCCTGGTCGAGTGCCATAACAAATTTTTCTGCCATATTAAACCCCTTTTACAGCATTATTATTGTTACTGCATATATAATAATAATACTATCAAAAAGGCACGGTGTCAACGAACTAAACTAACGAAAAATTTGGCATTTCTTTGGTGATTTTAACAAAATAAAAACAGGCAGAGTTCTGCCTGTTGTATAATTTGCCACTTTTGTATAATTATTTCGCAGCATCCGAATTTTCAATAAAGTTAACAATGTCCTCAACGGTTTTCATATTTTCGATTGCACTGTCGGGAACTTCAATGCCGTATTGGTCCTCAAGGCTCATAACAATGTCGATGGCGTCAAGCGAGTCCGCACCGAGGTCGGTTGCAAGGTCTGATGTCATTTCAATGGTATTTGGGTCTAAATCGAGATTTTCTGCCAATATATCTTTTATTTCTTCAAAAATCATAAAGCTATGCTCCTTAAAAAATTAGTTGTTATGTTAAATGTAATATGTTATTATCATATTAGTAACTTTTTACTGATTTGTCAATAATTTTATTATAAACTTTATTTTTAAAATATTCGGAGGAATAAATATATGAGAGTGGTGGAACCAAGGCGATATATTTTCGGACTTACAGGCTACCCTTTAGGTCATTCAATGAGTCCTGTTATTCACAAGGCACTTTTTGAAATCAGCGGAATTGATGCGTCATATGTAATGGTTGAAACTCCTCCTGAGGAACTTGGTGATTCGTTTAGAAAATCATTGAGTGCCATGCGAGGTTTTAATGTTACAATTCCGCACAAAATTAATATTATCAGATATTTGGACGAGCTGTCACCGAGGGCTAAGCTTTTCGGTGCAGTTAATACCGTTGATGTCGGAGAGGATAATATTGTGGGTCACAATACGGATTGTGCCGGATTTTTGTCTGCTCTTCAAATGGCTGATATTGAACTTGGCGGAAATGTGCTTCTTCTCGGAAGCGGCGGCGTTGCCCGTATGATTGCATTTGAGGCAATTTTGGCAGAAGCCGATTTGACAATTGCCGTCAGAGAATCCGGCATACCGTCGGCTGACAAAATTAAAAAGGAAATCAAAGAAAAATTAAATAAAGATTGTAAGGTTATTTTGCTGAGTGAAGCAACGGGCGGCTATGATTTGGTAATTAACGGCACTCCTGTCGGTATGTATCCGCATATGGATGCGTGCCCTGTTTCAAAAGATGTTGTCGCAGCTTCAAAGGCGGCTTTTGATGTTATTTATAATCCGCAGGAAACTGTGTTCTTAAAATATGCAAGAGAAGCCGGAATTAAGTATTCGGGCGGTCTTTCAATGCTCGTATGGCAGGCTGCTGTTGCTCAGGAAATTTGGAACGGTGTTAAGTTTTCAAATGAGGATATTGCAAAGGTAATCGAAATCACTCAAAAGGAGCTTGAAAAGAATGAATAATATTGTTCTGTGCGGATTTATGGGCAGCGGTAAAACCGTTGTCGGTAAAGAGCTTGCAAAAATTTTGGGTGTTAAGTTTGTTGATACGGATGAACTTATTGAAGAAGAGCAGGGAGTTGCAATAAAGGCTATTTTTGCAACGCACGGCGAGGATTATTTTCGTGATTTGGAATACGAAATGTGCAAAAAGGTTGCCGAGATGAACGGTGTTGTGGTTTCAACCGGCGGCGGCGCAATGACTTTTAAGCGTAATGTTGATGCAATCAAGGAAGGCTCAAAGGTTGTTTTTCTCGATGCCTCGTTTGATGTTATTTGTGACAGAATAGGTGACAGCACCACACGACCTCTTTTTCAGGATAAGGAAAAGGCAAAAAAACTGTACGATGAACGCAAGGATAAGTACCTTTCTGCTGCCGATTATGTCATAAACGGCGATATGGGAGCGAGAAAAACCGCTATGCAAATTGCCGAAATTTTCAGATAATAGACTGTTTTAGCAAACCTTGTACATCTAAAAGGTTACGATGTTGTAACTAATTGATAAAATGTGTTGAAAAATAATATTGCATATGATATAATGGCACAGATTTAAGACAGCCGCAATCAGTGGTGAAAACAGAGGTGTTCTATTTGAGTACTGGAGAAAAGAAAGAAGAACTTAAACATACCGTCAGTATGTTTAACAAATATAAAGATTTGTTGACGGAGCTTACAAGAAAAAATGTAAAGCTCAAGTATAGGAATTCGTGGCTCGGAATTTTTTGGAGCTTTTTACAGCCGCTTCTTAATATGATAGTTTTGTCTGTCATTTTCGGGGCACTTCTCGGCAGAAAAAAAGACGGTATCATTTGCTATCCCGTTTATTTGTTTTCCGGCCGACTTATTTATGAATTCTTCGTAACATCTACAAAGCAGTCGCTCACCGCATTCAGACGAAATGCGTCGATTATCAAAAAGGTATATGTACCAAAGTATATGTATCCGCTGTCATCAACGCTTTCAACATTCGTTACATTTGCCATTTCAACTGTTTGTTATGTGTGTGTGTGGCTGTTCTTTAAGATAACGGGTTTCAGCGGCGGTTCAGGACTTACTCTCAGTTGGAAGATAGTCCTTGTATTTCTGCCTATGATACTGCTGTTGATGTTCTCAACGGGCGTCGGTCTTATCCTTTCCGTAGTCAATGTTTATTTCAGAGATGTCGAGTATATTTGGGATGTTTGCACAAAGCTCTTTATGTATATGGTGCCTATCCTTTATTCTATGAACAGATTTGAAGGCAGAAAAGTAATATATGTTATCAAGCTCAATCCGCTTTATTCTATGATTGAACTTTTCAGACAGTGCGTTCTTTACGGCGA
The DNA here is from genome assembly GCA_900539325.1 of uncultured Eubacterium sp. GTDB lineage: Bacteria > Bacillota > Clostridia > Oscillospirales > Acutalibacteraceae > Eubacterium_R. The sequence continues at coordinate 45,475 of UQCC01000002.1, read as the reverse complement.
TACGGTTCCGACACAGCTCCTCAGTTGGAAATTGGTGCTTTATGCAACGGTTATGTCTATCGCATCGCTTGCAGTCGGAATTTTCATTTTTAATAAGTATTCCGACAAAATCGTATATCATCTGTAAAAACAAGTCCCGTACAGCTATTGTACGGGATTTTTAGTTTGTTGAAATTCTTGTTATCTTTCGTTTTCTTCTTCGTATTCTTTTGAATACGATGTGTTTTCGGTTGACGGGATAGGCACTCCCATTTCGGTTTTGCCGTCCGGCTGTACGGTCGGATTGTACACATTCTCGCAGTATTTGTTTGTGAGGTGTGCGTTCAATTTATATTTGTGTTTATAATTGCCCGTCATAGTTGCCCACTTCGGTCATTTGTGCCACAATGTCTTTCAGGTCTTGCAGGCTCGTTGCCGAAAAACCGGAATGCGTAAGCTCCTGTTTGATGTTCATCGGCAGAGAGTCAAAGTAATTTTTCATTTCGCTTGTCATATTAAATGAGTTCATAGTATCATCCTTTCGTTAATATTATTTTCAATAACGCTTAAAATATTACGGTTGATATTATTGCTTTTCGGTGGTAAAATATCGATATAAGACGAACGAAAGGTAATGTTTTATGGATAAATTTATTAAAAATATCAATCACGAAGAGGTTTGTAAGCTTACCGATTTGGTAAGCGCCGCAGACGGACAGGTTGTCAGCAAAACACTTGCTCAAAACAAAGCCGTGTCGGTCACTCTTTTTGCTTTTGCAAAAGGCGAAGAAATCGGTACCCACGATTCAACGGGTGACGCTATGGTTACAGTGCTTGATGGCACGGGCAGATTTACCGTAGGCGGCGTTGAGCACCTTGTTCATGCGGGCGAAACGCTTGTTATGCCTGCCAAAGTGCCTCACGCAGTTTATGCTCCCGAAGCGTTCAAGTGGCTGCTTACAGTCGTTTTCCCGGACGGATACGAGGATTGATTATATATTGATAATAAAAACGCTCACAGGAAGTTGTTGCTTCCCATGAGCGTTTTTGTTATTCTGCGTTTAAAATGTCAATTTGCGACTGAATGAATTTTCTTGAATAATCCGGGGAATATGTTTTTTCGGATATTGTCAGGTATTCAAGGTAATTGTTAAAGGATTCGATAAGTTTGGCGTCTTCGGTTTCAAAGACAATTTGAATTCCCAAGTCCGGCTCAGCTTCTTTGTCATCCTGACTTTGTGATATTAATAATTGGTTTTGGCATAATTCAATAGCATATGATAATTCATCAAATGCTTCATATTCAGGATTTGTAAGATAAATTTGATGATCTTGTTTCATATAATAATTTAAAACATCGGCTCTGTGCTTCGGCTTTAAATTATTTGCCAATCCACTCGGAAAATCAAACAGTTTTCCTGTGTTTACAAAATCGATAAGCCCGTTATATGAAATGATCCATTTTTTGATATTTGCGGTAGAATTGTCAAGCAGCAAGTCAAAATGTGATATAAGCTGTTGATAAACCTGTGTTGCACTTTTGATTTGCTCGGTTGCAATGTCTTCTATTATTTCTTTTGCAACTCCAACACTGCAAATGTGATTGTCAAGTGTAATAATTTCGGGATTGATTTTTTTGTGAGATATTACATCAAGATAATTCATATATTCAAACGCATTGTGTAACACAACCACATCGGTTTTTGCATTTTGCATTTTCTTTTCGTTTTGTTTTGCGATGTGCTCTGTCAGCTCTTTGTTCTTGATTACCGAGCCGTTTTTTACATTTTCGTCAAACATAACAATGATGTTGCCGCACATAACAAATTCCGGGAACATAAGGTTAAAGTTGTTGTAATTTCCGGTGTAGGTTATGCAATCGTACCTTGCATAATTTATGCTGTTAAAGATGATGTTTGCGTTTTTGATTTCATCATCGGTATATTCGGTGTAGTGGTAAAATTCTTTGAATTTTTTGTTTTTACAAGCGTCGTAAATTATGCTGTTTATCTCTTTTTTGTCAAAGCTGAAGTTTGATATAAAGATTTTGTCATTATTTTTCAAAACAGCCGTGTTGATTGCCGCAAGAATTTTTTCCTTGCTGTCCAAAAACATAACATCGCTGTTTGCTTCAATCATGCCTGCTTCGTACTTTTTGCCCATATCTTCTTTAAATTTTTTGCTGAAGCAGTAATTGCAAAAATCAAAGAATTCAGGCTTTTTCTCATCATACTTTTCAACAAAGTATGCGTCGCATAAATTCTTTATTTGTTCGCTTGTGAAAAACACGGAATTGAGCAGGTCGCCGAGCTTTTTTTGCGGAAACTTTTTCCTGCCGGCAATTACATTTTGAATAAAGGTGCGGTTGATATCCGTTTGCTTTGAAATTTGATAAATCGCTACTCCCTGAGTGTCTATGTATTCTTTTAGCAGTTCATTAAATTTTTTCATATTTTCCTCTATTTTTAAATATTCTCAAACCATATGTGTTACCTTTTATTTTCTTTTGAGTAACACTCTAATTAATATACACTTTTTTTCTCAGCTGTTCAATATGTTTTCGCACAATAAAAATTTGGTAACACTCAGGTAACATATTGAAATGTCGAAAAAACAATGTTAAAATTCGGTTATCATATGTTAGAAAAGGAGATTCTTATGAAAAAAGTATTATGCATTGCTTTAACATTAATAATATCGGTTGTAACTGTTACTTCATCAGCTTTTAGTGCTTATGCGGCTACGGTTTCGGCTCCTAAAAATATTTCTTTGAGTTATTCCTCAAACAATAAGATTAAAATTTCTTGGGATAAGGTAAAAAACTCAAAAAAATATAAGCTTTATAGGTCAAATAATTCTTCAAAAGGTTTTAAGCAAATAGCTGTGACAGGAAAAAACAGTTATACTGCTTCTAAATCAAGTAAAGTATATTACTATAAGGTTAAGGCTGTTGTTGGCAGTAAGACAGGTAAAAGCAGTGAAATTGTTTCAACTTGGGGACAGATAAAAAGTTCACAATTTAAGCATTATTCTGTTGAAGTTCCAAATGAGGGTGGCTTTGCCGGAACAATGCTTGATTACTCTAAGGTGTCTGATGCTTACGGTTATCAATTGAACTTTATTTATTCGTTTGACGGATATTATAATTCTCATAAAAACAAAATAAAGAATATAAATAAATTGTATTATGGCTCTCAAGACGGACCACAAATTATTAAAATAAGAGCATATAAAAAAGATTCAAAAGGCAATATTATTTATGGTCCATGGAAAACTTTGTTACGGTTTAAAGAAAATCATGGGTATGATGATTATCTTGTTGTTAACGAATGGAACCAATATATAAAAGGATATACAAATATTGAAAAATATATATTTCCTAAGAACTAAAAATATGTAAGTTAAACGTTAATTCCTCCTCAAGAGATTGAGGAGGAATTTTACTATTCCGTCTTATTCATTACATTGAGTGGGTTGATGGTTTGGCCTTTATATTTGGCTGAAAAGTGGAGGTGGACGCCGTCGCCGGATTCGCACGGGATTTTGCCGAGCGTGCCGATTGTGTTGCCGATGTCGACAAAGTCGCCTTTTTTCACCGTGGCACTTTCAAGTCCGCAGTACTTTGCCACAAATTTGCCGCCGTGGTCGATTTCCACGCACAAGCCGTACATTGAGTCGGTGTACACCTTGGTTACAAGTCCGTCGTTTACCGCAACAACCTTGTCGCCGAGTGCACCGCTGAAGTCAACCGCCGTGTGTGCACGGTAGTCGCCCATTGTTTTGTCGTAGGTCAACTCCTCGCTGTAACCCTTTGACACAGCGTCCGTAAGCGGATATTTGTAGTAGCTTTTAAACGGAGTGTTGTTTTTGTTTTTTGCCATTGTAAGTTCTTTTTCGGCTTGCTTTTTGGTTGTGCTTTGTGCCTTGGTTGTCGCCTCGGTCGTGGCTTCTTTAGCCGTTACCGCATGCTGAACCTCTGTGGTTTCAACAATCGTTGTCGGCTCGTTTACCGTGCTTTCCTTGCTTTTTTGCGTTGTTGAAAAGTACACTATCAGTCCGAGTGCAACTATGCAAAGGCATACAACCGAAAATAAAGCCTTTATATTTTTGTCCTTGTTTTTTGAATTTGATGTAGACATAAAAAACACCTCGGTTATATTATCAACCGAGGTATCGTTTTTTATTCATTTTTGACGGAGTCGCTTAAAAGATTGAGTGTGTCACGCACGCAACCGATGGTGTCGCCGCCGATTGTTTCAACCGAAATAAAGGTTTTTTTGCCTGAATTGAGCTTTGCTCTGCCACGCATTTTTTCGTTGAGAGCAATGAGATATTCGGGCTTTACATCGTTTAAGAAAAATTTTGCGTTTATGCCGGCTTGCCTGATTTCGTAAATGCCGAGTTTCATAGCCGTGTTGCGTAAAAGTGCAATTTCTACAAGTCCGTACACGCTTGCCGGCGGTACGCCGAAACGGTCGGTAAGCTCGTCATAAACATCGTTTGCTTCTTCGTTTGAGCGAATGTTGGCAATAGTTTTGTACATATCGAGCCTTTGCGGAGTTGAAGAAATGTACGATGCCGGAATGCTTGCGTCAACAGGCAAGTCGATAAGGCATTCCTGTTCTTTTTCATCCGGTACGGTTTCGCCCTTTTCCTCGCTGACAGCCTGCTCAAGAAGTTTGATGTACATATCGTAGCCGACGCTTTCCATATGTCCGTGCTGCTTGTTGCCGAGGAGTGAGCCTGCGCCTCTGATTTCAAGGTCACGCATGGCGATTTTGAATCCTGCACCGAACTCGGTGTACTCTCTGATAGCTTCAAGTCGCTTTTGTGCAATGTCGGTTAGTTCCTTGCCTTTTGCAAATGTAAAATAGGCATAGGCGCGTCTGCTGCTTCTGCCGACTCTGCCACGGATTTGGTGAAGCTGAGCAAGTCCGAGTTTGTTTGCGTTTTCAATTATAAGTGTGTTGACATTCGGCACATCAATGCCTGTCTCGATAATCGTTGTGCACACCAAAATGTCAATTTCGGCATTGAGGAGCTTTTGCCAAACATCGGATAACTGTTCTTCCGTCATTTGACCGTGTGCAACTCCCACCGTGGCGTCCGGCATTGCCTTTTTTATTTGCATTGCAATATGGTCGATTGTGTCTATATCGTTGTGCAAATAGTAGCATTGACCGCCTCGTGCAAGCTCTTTTTCCATGGCTTCAACGAGTATGCCGAAATCGTATTCAATAACATAGGTTTGCACCGGCTTTCGGTCGCCCGGTGCTTCTTCAAGTAGGCTCATATCACGGATTCCGCTCATTGCCATATTCAGCGTTCTCGGAATAGGTGTTGCCGATAGGGTGAGAACATCAACTCTCGGGAATTTTTCCTTGATTTTCTCTTTTTGAGCAACGCCGAAACGCTGTTCTTCGTCAACAATCAGCAGTCCCAAATCTTTGAACTTGATGTCACCGCCGAATATTCTGTGAGTGCCGATTAAAAGGTCAACCTTGCCTTTTTCAAGGTCGCTCAGCACCTCTTTTTGTTTTGCAGGCGATACAAATCTGCTGAGCATTTCTATTCTTACGGGGAACGCTTCCATTCGTTTAAGTGCAGTTTGGAAGTGTTGCATGGCAAGTACGGTGGTCGGCACAAGGATTGCACATTGCTTGCCGTCACCAATGCATTTGAATGCCGCACGCAGGGCAACCTCTGTTTTGCCAAAGCCTACATCACCGCAAAGCAGTCTGTCCATAGGTGCTGTTTTTTCCATATCGCCCTTGATTTCGTCAATCGAGCGAAGCTGGTCGTCGGTTTCTTCATATGCAAAGCGGAGTTCAAAATCTCGTTGCATATCCGTGTCTTCGGAAAATGCAAAGCCCTTTGTGTTCATTCGCTTTGAGTACAGGGCAATAAGTTCTTTCGCCATATCCTGAAGTCCTGCACGAACCTTGGATTTTGTTTTGCTCCAATCGCCCGAACCGAGTCGGCTGATTTTTACCTTTGAGTCGTCACGGGGACCGATGTATTTTGAAACAAGGTCAAGCTGAGTTACCGGAACATAAAGATTGTCGCCTTTTGCGTAGCTTATTTTGATGTAGTCCTTGCTGACATTGTTGATTTCAAGTGCCTGTATGCCCTCAAAAATGCCGATACCGTGGATGTTGTGAACAATGTAATCGCCGATGACAAGTTCGTCAAGTGAATGAATGGCATCTTTTGAACTGAAGTGCTTGTGCTTTTTCTTGGCTTGGTTAACTTTGCCGTAAGTGATGAGTGCAAATTTGCACGAGGACAGTTGAAATCCCGATGAGGTCGTGCCCGACATAACGGTTATAAGACCGTGGGTGAATTCCTCCGGCTTTTTGTCACAGTAAACGGCTTGGTAGCCCATTTCCTGCAAATCGTAGGCAAGAGCTTTTGCCGATTTTGATGTGCCGGCAAGTATGCAAACGGCGTATTTTGTTTTGATAAGAGGGAACAATTCGTCTTTGAGTTGGCTTAATGTTCCGCTCCAAGAGTTGAATGTTTGACAGGTGAATGATGCAAGATGTCTTATAGGCGTGTCAAAACTTCCACGAGGGAAAGAATCGAGATAAATCGCCTTATGGTTTTCGTAAACACCCAAAAGGTCGGTAAAATCAAGGCTGAATTTGTCAATACCTTTGCAGATTATGCCGTCCTCCAACAGCCACTTGATGTCCTCAAGCATAAGCTTTTGTTGGTTTTCGTATTTTTCCTTGCATTTGCCGCTTTCAAGCACAAACAGCAGACCGTCAAAATAATCAAACAGTCCGTTACTTTCGTATGCAAGCGGAAGATATTTATCGTTGCACGGCAGATTTATGCCTTGCTTTAATTTGTCGCTGTCGGCATAGAGTTTTTCTCTTGCTTTTATGGCTTTGCCTTTGAGCGAGGCGGCAAGTTCGTCAATCTTTTTTGCCTGAATTTCCTTTGACGGAAACAAAACTTCCGTTGCCGGAATAATATCTATCTTTTCAACAATATCATTTCGCCTTTGGGTTGAAATATCAAATTTTGCAATGGAATCAACCGTGTCGCCCCATAATTCAATTCTTACAGGGTCATCGGCTCCCGGTGGGAAGATGTCAATAAGTCCGCCTCTGACGCTGAACTGACTTGTGCCGTCAACCTGATCAAATCGTGTGTAGCCTGCCTTAACAAGTTTGTTGACGGTTTCATCAATGTCGATGTCCTCACCCTCGCTGATGGTAAACGAACGGTCGATGAGTGCCTGCGGCGGCATTGTCATTTGGCACGCTGCCTGTACCGAGGCAACAACTATGTTGTAGTCGCCCTTGATGATTTTTGACAGCACTCCGAGCCTGATATGCTCAAATTCACGGCTTATGCCCTCAACATCAAGAAAAGTGAACTCTCTTCTCGGATAGAGCAAAACTCCGTTTGTAAGTGTTGACAAATCCTCGTAAACCCTGATTGCACTTGCTTCGTCGGGTGTAATGACAAAAGCCTTTTTTTCAAGGTCGTCACATAAAGAGTGAACGATGTGCACCTTGTTGATTTCGGGCAAACCGACAGCACCCACGGGAAATTCGTGAGTGCCGACTGCTTCTTTTAAATTTTGATATTCTTTGTCTTTGTCAAATATTTTTGAAAAACAGCTCATATTTCGCCTTATGCCCTTAACTGTTGTATTTGTTCATGGCTTCGTCGGTTTTGCCGTTGACCATAAGTCTTACTGCCTTTGTTGCGTTTTCAAGTGCGGTTTGCAGTTCTTCGGATTTCTCCTTTGGAAATTCGCTCAAAACCCATTTGGCAAGGTCGTATGCAGCATTCGGCTTTTTGTCAACTCCGACTTTAATTCGTGGAAATTCTTCTGAACCGAGGCACGAAATTATGCTTTTTATTCCGTTGTGTCCGCCGGCACTGCCTTTTCTTCTTATTCTTGTTTTGCCTATGTCAAGGCTGATGTCGTCATAAATTACTATGATATTTTCGTTTGGAATATTATAGTATTCGGCGGCTTCCATAATCGCCTCGCCGCTGAGGTTCATCATAGTCTGCGGTTTCATAACAAGGCAACGCTTGCCGTCTATCATTTCGTCCGCAATCAAGGCTTGAAATTTGGATTTTTTTATTTCAAAGCCCTCTTCTTTTGCAAGCAAATCAACCGCTTTGAAACCCGCATTGTGCCTTGTGTTTGCGTATTTGGGTCCGGGATTTCCCAAGCCTGCAATGATGTATTCTATTTTTCCTCGTTTAAATGAAAACATTTGTTATTCCTCGTTTTGTTCTTCGATTTCGGTGACGGTTTTTGTAACTTTTACTTTTTCTGCTCTGCGTCCGTCGGTTTCCACAACTTCAAAATGCAGGTCTTTATAATCAAAACTGTCGCCGATTTCGGGTATTTTGTCTGTGTTTTCCATAACCCAGCCGTTGAGCGTTGTTACATTTGTGTTCTTGTCGTCAATTCCAAAATATTCAAATATATCGTCAAGGTTTGCCATACCGTCAATGATATAGGTGTTGTCATCGATTTTTTCAATATCCACTTCAACTTCATCGTGTTCGTCCCAAATTTCGCCGACGAGTTCCTCAAGTATGTCCTCAAGTGTCACAATACCCTCGGTGCCGCCGAATTCGTCAATCACAACTGCAAGGTGAGTTTTGTTTTTTTGAAAAATTCGCAGCAATTTGCTGATTTTTGTGTCGGGGCTGACGGTCGGAACGGTCTTTATGATTGTGCGGAGTGACTTTAAGCCACGGCTTCTGATGTCCTCAAAATCACGGTGGTGGATGATGCCCACAATATTGTCGATGTCGCCGATGTAAACAGGAAGTCGGCTGTATCCGCTTGCCTTGAATATCTTTTCTATGTCGGACAGCTTTGCGTATTTGTCAACAGCCTCAACATCAATTCTCGGAGTGAGAATGTCGCTTGCGTAAAGGTCGTCAAATTCGATTGACGAACGGATAAGCTCGCTTTCGTTTTCGCTGATTTCACCGCCCGTTTGAGCTTCGTCAACATAGGTTTTCAGTTCTTCTTCGGTTACGGCATTGTTTTTTTCAAGGCGGAACATCTTGTTGAGCAAAAGTTTCCAGCCTCTGAACAGCATATTGAGCGGATAGAACAGAAATACAAAAAACTTAACTGCCGGAGCAACTGTAACGGCAAAGGTTTCTGCCTTTTCTTTTGCAATGGTCTTTGGTGTGATTTCGCCGAAAATCAACACAACAACGGTCATAACCACCGTGCTCACGGTTGCACCGAGGTCGCTGTTGTCGCCCAAAAGTCCCGTAAAAAATAGGGTTGCAATAGAGGTTGAAGCAATGTTTACGATGTTGTTGCCAATCAAAATTGTTGAAAGCACAATGTCAAAATCATCTGCCAACTTTAATGTTCGTTCGATTTTTTTGCTTTTTTCGCCTTGTTCCATCGCTTTGAGCTTTACTTTGTTTAGCGATGAAAATGCGGTTTCCGCCGATGAAAAAAATGCTGAAAACATTACTAAAATAATCATTACGATTAATAAGGGTGTGTTCATTTCTGCTCCTTTGTTTAAGATTGCTTTAAAGGGCATATCAAACCAGATATGCCCTTATTTTGTTTATGCGAAAAACCTGTTGTTATTCAGTTTTTTCAAATTCGTTAAATTCTCTTTCAGAGTCATCTTTTTCGTAGTTGTACATATTTTCGTCTTTAACATGCTTTGCAATGTACTCATCTCTGTCAAACAATTCGTCTGCCTTAACTTTCCAAGCCTTAGCGGCTTCAATAGTTTTGTCAAACAAAGCGTTTGCACTTTCGGGATGTTGCATTTCTGTTGAATATGCACCTGTTTCGGCAACCATTTTGCTGATAGCACCCGGATTGTCAAGTACAGGGCAAGGACGAAGCATATTGTTTGAGAACGGCTGATTCTTCTTGTAAGCCATAAAGAGCGGGCTTTGGAGTGCTTCCAAAACGCTGCATTCCTTGATGTTGACATTTGAATAGTGAACAAAAGCACAAGGTTCGCAGTCACCGTTTGAGTTGATGTGGAAGTAGTGTCTGCCGCCTGCGATACAGCCCTGAACATATTCGCCGTCGTTCCAGAAATCAAGAGCGAAGATAGATTTTGTCTTACGCCATTCGTGCATCTTTTTGTACATAAGTGCACGCTGTTCAGGCGATACCATAAGATCGGTTACGGCACCGTTGCCTGTCGGCATATATGTAAAGAACCAAGCAAACTTTACGCCTTGTTCAATGAGCCAATCCATATATTCGTCTGATGCCAAAACATCGGTGTTCTTGCTTGTATAGCAAAGAGATGCACCAAACGGAACGCCTCTGTCTTTAAGACGCTTCATAGCGGCTGTGCACTTTTTGAATGTGCCGTTTCCACGGCGAAAGTCGTTTTCTTCTTCGTATCCTTCAATAGAGAATGCAGGGTAGAAGTTGCCAACCTCTTTGATTTCGTCAGCAAAGCTGTCGTCAATCAATGTGCCGTTTGTAAAGCTCAAAAATGCACAATCAGGGTTTTCACGGCAAAGACGCATCAAATCTGCTCTTCTCATCGTAGGCTCGCCGCCTGTGTAAAGATACATATATGTGCCGAGTTCCTTGCCTTGTCTGATGATTCTTGCAAGGTCATCGTATGAAAGACTGCTTGTGTGGCCGTATTCTGCTGCCCAACAGCCTGTGCATTTGAGGTTGCATGCTGCGGTTGGGTCCATAAGGATTGCCCACGGCACATTGCAGCCGTACTTTTCGATAGCTGCCATACGCTTTGTGTAGCTGTTGATTGCAACATTCATAAGCGGCGGAACGAGCTTTTCGATAACATGCTCGTCTGTATTGCAGATGATGTCTTTCGCAAATTTCATCCAGTTGTTGTTAGGGTCGTCCATTACTTTGTGAAGTCCTGCATATGTTGAACGGTTAACACGCTTAACATCTGCTTTTTCGACTAATTTTAAAATTCTCGGTGCATTTCTGTCAAAATCTTTTCTGGCATACTTTATTGCGTGCTTAACTGCAAAATCGGTTACCTGTTCTTTAAATGACATAGTTTTACCTCTCTTACGGGGCAACTGCCCTCTTTCATCATTATTATTTTATAGATATAGATAATATAATACTAAATTTTTAGTTTGTCAAGTTTGATTTGCTTAAGTGACAATTTGGTAATTTTTACTAAAATCTAAGCTGGAATTTTAGACGATATGTCTTGTCTGTTTTATTTTTGTATTTCTCGTTGCAATGTGCACCCCAGCTGTCATAGCCGCCAACGCCTTGCTGTCGTGCGATAACTCTTACAACGGTTTTATTGTATTCGGGCAAGTCTTTTTCGTGCCATACATCTTCGATTTCTTTAGGGAGATAATGGCAAACATTAAGCTCGCAAACAGGCTCGGCAACAATTCCGAATGATTTTTTGTCACCCAAAAGGGTTGCGTATCTTACACCTGTTCTGTTGCCGCATTCCTGAGGCTTGAGGTAGTCAACCCACAGGTCGTTAACCGTTGTGCTGTACAGTCCTATTTTTGCGGCATTGCATCTGTCAATGTAGTTTTCGTCCGGACCTGCACCAAGGTAGGTGAGGCTTTCAAAATCCTTAGGAAGTTCAAACAAAAGGCTGATTTCCGGGATTTCAGGCAAGGTGTCGTTTGGCTTGAATTCAAGACTTATTTCCATGCCCTTTGATGTGATTGTGTAAACAACAACTGCTCTTGAAACAGGTTGTGTGCAAACTTCTGCACCGCCTACAACCACAACTTTTTTGCCGTTGTCAAGAATTTGATAATTTTCGATTCTCCACTTTGAGTTGTTGAAAATGCCCGGCGTGTCGCCCGCATCTCTCCAGCAACCGAGCCTGCTTCCGGCTCTTGAACCTCTGTCGTTGTCGGTGAGTGCTCTCCAGAAATTCAAACGCATAGGTGCTTGGAGCATTTCTTCGCCGTTTACCTTAATTGAGTAAAGTTGATTGCGTTCTCTTCTTTCAAAGCGAATGTTTATGTCGTCGCTGATGATACGGAGTGAGCCGTATGTATCGTCAACAAGAAGAGGGAGGTCCTCCTCCAATTCATCGTATGTGTTTGCAAATTCGTTTATAACAAATTGTTCTTCTGCTGCAATGTGACCCGCCTTGCACCAAGAGGTGTCCTCTTTTACTTTAAGTTCAAGGTTGAGGTAGTATTCTGTTGAAGAAGCCTTTGCAAGTTCGAGATTGATTGTTTTTTTATCAAAAGGCTCAAGGTCAACTGTGACTGTGCCCTCGCTGAATACGCCCTTGTCACTGCATTGGCTCCAGTGCAAATCGTATTCTTTAAGGTTTGTAAACAAATTTTTGTTTTTAATTTCGATAATTCCACGCTCTGCGTCGATAGCCTTGAAGTCAACATTTTGGTAAAGCTTTTTGATTTCCGCAAGCTTCGGTGTAACGGCTCTGTCGCCGAACAAAAGTCCGTTGCCGCAGAAGTGACCGTCGTGCGGATTTTCGCCGAAATCACCGCCGTAGGCAAGATATTCTTTGCCGTTTTCGTCGGTTGTCATTATGCTTTGGTCAACCCAGTCCCAAACAAAGCCGCCCTGAAGGCAAGGATACTTGTCCCAAAGGGTTGTGTATTCGTCGGTTGAACCGCAGGAATTACCCATAGCGTGAGTGTATTCGCAAAGAATGTAAGGTCTGCCGTCTCTGCCTGTGAGTGCATATTCTTCGCAGTCCCAAGGTTTTGCGTACATTTTGCTTTGAACATCCGAAAGTTCTTTTTCGTCAGGTGCTCTGTCACATTCAAAGTGAACAAATCTTGACTTGTCGGCTTCTTTAATCCATTTGTACATCTTTTTAGGTGTTTCGCCGCCGAGAGATTCATTGCCGAGACTCCAGCAAACAACGCATGAATAGTTTTTGTCACGCTGGTAAAGAGCCTTGATACGCTCCATACAAGCCTTTTCCCATTCCGGACGGGAAGCGGGAAGCTGAGGGCAACCGATAATTGTTGACCAGCCCGTGCCGTGGGTTTCCATATTATTTTCATCAATAACATAAAGTCCGTATTCGTCGCAAAGTTCATACCATCTCGGAGCATTAGGGTAGTGCGAGGTGCGAACGGCATTGATGTTGTTTTTCTTCATAAGTTCAATGTCCTGACGCATAACATCCTCTGTGATGTATCTGCCCTTGTGACAGTCAAACTCGTGTCTGTTTGTGCCTTTAAACACAACTCTTCTGCCGTTGATTCGGATTATACCGTCCTTGATTTCAACGGTTCTGAAGCCGATTTTATGCGATATGTATTCGATAGGAACACCGTTATTTTTGAGTGTAAGCACAACCGTGTAAAGGTGCGGGTTTTCACTGCTCCAAGGCTTAACATTTGTAACGATTGCTTTGAGGTCGGTTACATGCTCTTCGCTTGCGTACTGACTGTCGAGTGCGGCTGTTGTGCCGTCATCGTCAACAACGGTCATATCAATGCTGAGTCCCTCGTATGCACCGTTTGTTTTAACCTGAACGGTAAGATAACCGTCGTGAAGCTGTGAGTCCGGTTCTGCATGAATTTCAAAATCACGGATGTATTCACGCTCGGTTGTGTAAATATATACATCACGGAAAATGCCGCCGAGACGCCACATATCCTGACATTCAAGCCAACTGCCTGTGCACCAGCGGTAAACTTCAACGCCGATAACATTTGAACCCTCAACAAGGTGACGGGTGATGTCAAACTCGGCTCTGTTAAATGTTGACTCGCTGTAACCCACTCTTTCGCCGTTTACATAGAGGTAAAATGCGGCTTCAACACCCTCGAAGCAGAGAACAACTCTTCTGTTGAGTACAGCTTGATTGATGTGAATTCTTTTGAGGTAGCAGCCTACCGGATTGTGCTTAACAGGTGCGTTAGGCGGGCAAATATCTTCACTGCCCTCCCAAGGATAACGCACATTGCAGTATTGCGGCTGGTCATATCCCTGCATCTGCCATGAGCAAGGCACAATAACCGAGTCCCAATTATGCGAATCGTAATTAGGGTCTGCAAAATCAGACGGTCTGTATGCGTAATTTTTGTATAGCTTAAATTTCCATTTGCCGTTTAAAAGCTTGCATCTTGAAGAAGCGTATCTGTCCGCTTTTTTTGCTTCTTCAAATGTTTCGTAAGGCATAAGCGTTGCGTGCTGAGGCAATCTGTTTACGCCTACAATTTCCGGATTGCTTTGCCATTCGGTATATCCGTCAATAAAGTTTCTTTCCATATATTTTCTCCCTCGGGTTTGTTATGTTATCTTCTGTGAATTGCACCCTCTTGATAGCCTTTTTGCTTGGCTACAACTCCGAATGAGCGTAAAAGGATAATAAGGTCGAGCTTTAAGCTCCATTTGTCGCAATATTCTTTGTCGAGTTTCATCTTTTTCATAAGAGATATGTCGTCACGACCGTTGATTTGTGCCCAACCCGTAAGTCCGGGTCTGAAGCGGTAAACGCCGTATTCAAGTCGCAACCTGTGTGCTCTGATTTCACTTGAAATAAGCGGTCTCGGCCCCACAAAACTCATATCGCCTTTGAGTATGTTCCACAGTTGCGGAAGCTCGTCCATACTCGTTTTGCGAAGAAATGCACCGAATTTTGTAATGTATTGCTCCGGATTTTCAAGTTCGCCCGTGGCACAGTTCGGCGTGTCGTTTTTCATTGTTTGGAATTTGTAAATTCTAAACGGTTTTCCGCTTCTGCCCCTGCGTTCGTGGCTGAAAAACACTTTGCAGTTCGGCGTAAAATAGTTAACCGCTATAATGAACAAAAAGAGCGGTGACAAAATAATCAAACTGAAAAACGAAACTACAATGTCAAACAAGCGTTTCCACTTTGTAGCTCCAAAATATTTGTGCAAAAACTGTTTCATTTATTCTTCCTTGTTTCATCATATATTCCGCATTTTTACAACAAAATGTGTTGTAAAGGGTATAAATCCCCAATATATAGTTTATAGACTAAATGATTATAGCATAGCTTTTATAAAAATGCAATTATAAAATTATTAATTTTTCCGAAAAGATTTTTTTATAAATTGATGCTAAAATATATACAAATCTCTGTTTGTGTGTTAAAATATCATATATTCTATTATTGAGGTGCAATTATGAAAAATATTCCTAAAATTTTGATAAGTGTAATTTTGGTCGTTGCTTTGGCTTTTTCGTTTTCGTCGTGTGCAAAAACAGAGATGACCGAGGAAAACATAACCGATACCGTTTCAACAGTTGAAACGGCACTGAAAGAATTTGACACAAAAAAACTTAAAAAATATGTAGACTCGTCAACTCTTAACTATATTATGAAATATGCCGACAAACACCAACAATTTGTTGATTTGGG
The DNA here is from genome assembly GCA_900539325.1 of uncultured Eubacterium sp. Lineage (GTDB taxonomy): Bacteria > Bacillota > Clostridia > Oscillospirales > Acutalibacteraceae > Eubacterium_R. The sequence continues at coordinate 30,167 of UQCC01000002.1, read as the reverse complement.
CAAGGCAATATTCGGCGATCTTTCAATTACGGTTGATTCCGTTGATGTGGAAAGCAAAACGGTTAATGTTACCGTTAAAAACAAGGACTTCAGTTCGGTTGCCTATGATTTTGCTTCAAATTTAAAGGCGGAATATACGCCTCTTCAGTTGGTGGGAAAACTGGATGACGAGGACTTTTTGAATTTGTCGCTCGGAAACCTTGTAAGTTCTATGAATGCTGTTTCGGATGAAACGGAAGTTTCTGTAACGCTCAAGGTTGTGACGGGCAAAAAAAATCTTGTTTTGTCATTTGACGAGGACGCAGAAAATGCCGTGTCCGGCGGTGCTCTTGCTTCTATAAAAAACTTATATAATTAAAATATAAAAATAAAAATACTATTTGACAATCAGCTGTCAATATGTTATCATATCGAAGTATGCAAATGCAAAATTTTAATTCCTAATTTTGAGGTGAAATAAATGGCTAACAAATTTGTAACAGCTATTTTCGGAGATTACTCAAAGCACGAGGTTAAAAAACTCCGCAAGATAGTTGACAAAATCAATGATTTGGAAGATAAATACCAAAGCATGGATGATAAGGAGCTTGCAGCACAAACTCCTGTTCTTAAAGAAAGACTTGCAAACGGAGAAACACTTGACGATATTCTTCCTGACGCATTCGCTGTTTGCCGTGAGGCAAGTTCCCGTGTTCTCGGCATGCGTCACTTTGATGTACAGCTTATCGGCGGTATCGTTCTTCACCAAGGCAGAATTGCCGAGATGAAGACCGGTGAAGGTAAGACTCTTGTTGCTACACTTCCGGCTTACCTTAACGCACTTTCGGGTGAGGGCGTACATATCGTAACAGTTAACGACTATCTTGCAAAGCGTGACTCCGAATGGATGGGTAAAATTTACCGTTTCCTCGGCTTGAGCGTAGGTCTTATCGTTCATGAAAAGAGCGACGCAGAGCGTCAAGAGGCTTACAATGCCGATATTACTTACGGCACAAACAACGAGATGGGCTTTGACTATCTTCGTGATAATATGGTTCCTTACAAAGAGCGTAAGGTTCAGAGAGGTCATTCATTTGCTATTGTCGATGAGGTTGACTCGATTCTTATCGATGAGGCTCGTACTCCTCTTATTATTTCCGGTAAGGGCGATGCTTCAACAGACCTTTACCGTCAGGCAGATATTTTTGCCAACACTCTTACAATGACAAAGGTTGCAAAAACCGATGACAAGCAGGATACAGAAGAAGCTTATGAAGGCGACTATGTAGTAGACGAAAAGGCAAAGACAGCAACACTCCTCAAGAGCGGTGTTGAAAAGGCTGAAGCATTCTTTAAGGTTGACAACCTTATGGATATTGAACATACAACTCTCCGTCACCACATCGACCAGGCTATTAAGGCTCACGGTGTTATGACAAGAGATATCGACTATGTAGTTAAAGACGGTCAGGTTAAAATCGTTGACGAATTTACAGGTCGTATTATGGAAGGCCGTAGATATAACGAAGGTCTTCACCAAGCTCTTGAAGCTAAGGAAGGCGTAAAGGTTGAACACGAGAGCAAGACTCTTGCAACCATCACATTCCAAAACTACTTCCGTTTGTACAAGAAGCTTTCCGGTATGACAGGTACAGCTTCAACAGAAGCAAACGAATTTGACGAAATCTACAAGCTTGATGTAGTTGAAATTCCAACAAACAAGCCTGTTATCCGTGTGGACAAGCCTGATGTTATTTTCCAAACAGAAAAGGGCAAGTACTACAATGTAATTAAGCAGATTGAAGAATGCCACGCAAAAGGACAGCCTGTTCTTGTAGGTACAATCAGCATTGAAAAGTCAGAGGAACTTTCAAAACTCTTGAAGAAAGAGGGCATTGAGCATAAGGTGCTCAACGCAAAGAACCACGAAAAGGAAGCTGAGATTGTTGCACAGGCAGGTAAGTTCGGTGCTGTTACAATCGCAACAAATATGGCAGGTCGTGGTACCGATATTATGCTCGGCGGTAACGCAGAATTCCTTGCAAAGGCTCAAATGAAGAAGATGGAATTCACAAATGAGCAAATCAGAGAAGCAACAGGCTTCGGTGAAACAGATGATGAGGATATTCTTCGTGCCCGTAAGACATTTATCGAGCTTGAAGCTAAGTTCAAGGAAGAAATCAAGGACGAAGCAGATAAGGTAAGAGAAGCAGGCGGTTTGTTCATTCTCGGTACAGAAAGACACGATGCTCGCCGTATCGATAATCAGCTCCGTGGTCGTTCGGGTCGTCAGGGTGATCCGGGTACAAGCCAGTTCTTCCTTTCACTTGAAGATGACCTTATGCGTTTGTTCGGCGGCGACAGAATGCAGAAGATGATGAGCAAGCTCACAGATGATGAGAATATGCCTATCGAATCTCGTCTTATCTCAAAGACAATCGAGTCATCACAGCAAAAGGTAGAGGGCAAGAACTTTGCTATCCGTAAGAACACTCTCCAATACGACGATGTTATGAACCGTCAAAGAGAGCTTATTTACAGCCAGCGTGATCAGGTTCTTGACGGTGTTGACCTTACAGAAACCGTTAACAAGATGCTTGATACAAATATCGAAGAAACCGTTACAAACTATTTCACAGGCGATTCAAAGGCTGACTGGAATGTTGACGGTCTCCGTGAAAAGTACAAGGATTGGAACATTGCAACTGATGATGACTTCAAGGATGTTGAGTCACTCACAATTGCCGACACAGTTGAACTTCTCCAAGACAGAGGTCATAAGATTCTTGAAGAAAAGGAAAAAGTACTCGGTTACGATATGTTCCAAGACTTTGAAAGAATGGTTATCCTCAGAAATGTTGATACATATTGGATGGATCACATTGACGCTATGGAAGACTTGAAGCAAGGTATCCACCTTCGCTCTTATGCTCAAAAAGACCCTGTTGTTATCTTCCGTATGGAATCATACGATATGTTTGATGAAATGACATCACTCATCAGAGAAGATACAGCAAAGATGATGCTCACACTTATGCCTATCCATAAGTCGGATGTTCAGCGTAAGGCTGTTGCACAGGTTACTTCAACAACTTCAGGCGGCGAAGATCCTGAAACTGCAAAGGCTGTTACAATCCGTAAGGATAAGAAGATTGGTCCAAATGACCCATGTCCATGCGGAAGCGGCTTGAAGTATAAGAAGTGCTGCGGTTCTCCTGCAAAGCTTGCAGAAGCTGCTCTTGAAGCAGATAAGAAGCATAAGGAAGAAAAGCGCAGAATTAAGCCAAGATTAAAGTAATCAAATAGGAATTTTGAAAGCGATTCGATTTTCGAATCGCTTTTTTACTTATATAATATATAATAATATTACATTATATATGTGTCACTTTCTGTCGTTCTCTTTGGCATATTGCAGGATTTTACTGTTAATAAGCAGTATTTGTACAAATTACATAGTTTTTTGATTGAAATTGTGTAATCTTTTTGTTATAATCAATATATATTTACATTAAATGGAGTGGTTTTTATGCCTAATGTTATTGATTATATAGAAAAGTACGGCGACACCTCGTTTTGCGATGTTCCGTTCGGCGAGGCAGACAATGTTGCTCTTTGCGATATGTATTATATGCCTCTGGACCTTGTCGTTTCGGACAGTTTTGATGACGAACCCGTGCCGTATGATGAGGTTGCAAACAAGATATTTGACTTACGAGGCAGAAAGCATGAGCCTGTCGGTTTAGTTCTTCAAAAGTGCATAAGCGAGGTTATGATGGCAATGGCTCCGAAAAAGCGTTTTGCCGAGATGAAAGTTGTTTCTGCCGTTCGTATTTATGAAAAAAAGCCTGCCGTTCAGTTTGAGGCGGCAACATTTTTGCTCCCTAACGGAGATGTTGTTGTGCTTTTCAAGGGTACAGACGATACCCTTATCGGCTGGAAAGAGGATATTGATATTCTTACTAAAAAAGGTATTCCGTCCAATATGTTTGCAACGGAATATCTTGAAAAAGCGGCAAACAGATTCAGCGGAAACATCATAGTTTGCGGTCATTCAAAAGGTGGTTTCATTGCTCAATATGCAACCCTGTTTTGCAAAAAAGAGATTAGGGATAGAATAATAAAAGTATACAACAATGACGGTCCGGGTTTTTGGGATTATTCGTATCTTGAGAGCGAGGCATATGCCGAAATGCTCCCTAAATATCGTCACTTTGTGCCGCAATCGTCATTTATCGGTATGATGCTTGCACATGATTATGATTATACCGTAATTAAAAGTGACCAGGTTCTCGGTCCGCTTCAGCACGATTTGTATTCGTGGCAGTTTGACGGCAGAAAGTTAAAGCGAGTTGATGATCTTACGCCGGTCGGTAAACTTAATGACGGCATTTTGCACGACTTGGTGGATAATCTCACCGATGAGCAGGAGCAGGCACTTGACGAGGTTTTTGATGTTGTGATAGCGGGAATCAATCAAGAAGGTCTCCTTGATGTCAAAAATAATATTATTCCGTCACTTAAGGGCGGTGTAGAGGCATGGCGTTCACTCGATAAGGATACTCAAAAGAAATTTTTGAAGATTTTTTCATCCGCTCCGTCAATAGTTGTTAAAAATACGGAAAAGATAAGAAAAGAAGAACAGGCAAAATACCAAAAAAAGATTGTTGATACCTTGAAGTATCTCAATGTCCTTTTTTGACAAACGAGGTGACATATGGGGGATATAATCCGCACTATTTACTGAACGGATAAAACTATTGTTTTGCTGTCACTTGTTGTTTTGTCAATTCTCTGTTCGGTTTACAAATTTTTGTATCAGTCAAAAAAACAAAATAATTTTATTGTGGGCATTGCCTTTGTGTTGTGTGTTGTCATTGCACTGTATCCGTCTGTTTTAATCAGGGCAGGCGGTGAAACAAGAGAACTTGTTTTAGAACCTTTTCGCTCATTAAAACTCTATTTTGATACAGGATACGAGGAGTGGATTAGAGTTATAGTTATGAACATTGCAATGTTTTATCCGCTCGGTTGTGTATATGCTTGTTTTAATAAAAACAAAAAGACAAAGCCGTGGATGTTTTTTGTTTTCGCTTTTCTGTTCAGCTTTGTTATAGAGACGGTGCAGTATGCTTTTTCTCTCGGCGTCAGCGAAACCGATGATGTAATCAACAATACGCTGGGTGCGTTGCTCGGTTATTTGATAACATATTTGTTTTATAAGTTGCTCAACAAATCGGGTGAAAAACAATAAATTTATATAAACAAGAATAATAAAGGGGTAAATTATGGAAAATAAGGAAGTCAGACCTTTCGGTATGCGTGACAAAATAGGATACGGTCTCGGTGATTTCGGTTGTAATATGAGCTTCGCTTTCATCAACAACTATCTTATGGTGTTTTATGTCACCTGTATGGGCATTAAGGCAAAGCATTTTGCAATCATTATTTTACTTGCAAAGATTTTTGATGCAATTAACGACCCGATTATCGGCGGCATTTGTGACGCTTCAAAGCCGGGCAAAGACGGCAAATTTAAGCCGTGGATTAAGTGGGCGAGTCTGCCGCTTCTTGTGTCAAGTATTCTTATGTTCATCTATGCGCCAAATGCACCGTATGCACTCAAAATCGCAATGTGCCTCGGTCTTTACTGCGTGTGGAGCGTTGCTTATACAAGTGTAAATGTGCCTTACGGCTCAATGCAGTCTGTAATCACAACGCAGTCGGATGAGCGTTCGTCACTTTCAACTTGGCGAAGTGTCGGCGCAATGTTAGCACAAATTCCGGTAATGGTTTTGCTCCCGAAGCTTGTTTACGATTCAAAAACTTCAAATCCACGAGGCAATGTGTTCATCTATATTGTGGGTGTAATGGGACTTATCGGCTTCGTATCGTTTATTCTTCTTCGTAAACTCACAACAGAAAGAGTTGAGCCTACGGTTAACAATGTGCAAAAGTTCAATTATTTCAAAACTCTTGCTTCGTTCTTCAAGAATAAGCCTATGATGGGCGTAACAATTTCTTCGGTTGCTTACCTTGCGTTGATGATGACCGTTACAAATTCTATGCAATATGTGTTTATGTGCTATTTCAAAAACACAAAAATTATCCCGATTGCAACGATTATCGCAGGACTTCCGATCGGTTTGGGTATCGTTATCACAAAACCGCTCCTCAAGAAGTTCACAAAGAAACAGCTTTGCACTTATCCGTTTGCAATTTCAGCCGTTGCGGCAGGCATTGCAACTTTTGTAAGATTTGACAACCCTTATGTTTGGATTGCATTCATCGGTGTTTCGATGTTTGGCACTTGCTTTTATCTCACTCTTATGTGGGCACTTGTTGCCGATTGTATCGATTATCAAGAAGAAAAAACAGGTAGACGAGAGGAAGGCTCGATTTACGCAACCTATTCTCTTTTCAGAAAGATTGCACAGGGCGTAGGTGCTTCAATCATCGCTCTTTCACTTGATTTGACAGGATACAGCGAAAAACTCGATGCACTTTCACAGGCAGAGGGCGTACCTGAAAAAATCTACACTATGACGGGTGCATTGCCGCTTATCGGCGCACTTATTTGCTTATGCAGTATGCACTTTTTGTACAATATTAAAGATAAAAAATCGGAGGAATGATTTTGAGAAATATCATTACAATAAACGAAAATTGGTCATTTACCAAAGAAAATAAAACAGAAACAGTCAATTTGCCTCACACTTGGAACGGCACAGACGGTCAGGACGGTGGAAACGATTATTATCGCGGCACTTGCATTTATCAAAAGGAAATTGCAAAATCCGATATGCCTGACGGCGAGGAAGTTTACATTCAGTTTGACGGTGTAAATTCAAGCGCAAAGGTGCTTTTCAACGGCAGGGAAATAGCAGTTCATCACGGCGGATATTCAACCTTCAGGGCAAAACTTGACGGCATAAAGGACAGCAACACAATCGTTGTTGAAGCAGACAATTCGCCAAATGATTTTGTTTATCCACAGCAGGCTGATTTCACATTTTACGGCGGAATTTATCGCAGTGTAAAACTTATCGGCGTGCCAAAGGTTCATTTTGATTTGGACTATTACGGTGCACCGGGTATTATGGTGACCCCTGTTGTTGACGGCAAAAACGCAAAAATCACTATGCAGGCATTTGCAGACGGTGAGGTTCAGTTTGATATTATCGCAGACGGCGAGGTTGTTTGCACAAAAACCGCAAACGGCAAAAATCCGACTGTCGAGGCTGTTATAGAAAATGTCCGCCTTTGGAACGGAACAATTGACCCGTATCTTTACACGCTCAAAGCAAGCCTTGTTGTTGACGGCGTGGCTGTTGATGAAGTCAGCACAAAATTCGGCGTTCGTTCATTCAAGGTTGACGCACAAAAAGGCTTCATTCTCAACGGCAGGGAATATCCGCTTCGTGGTGTTTCCCGTCATCAGGACAGACCGCAAATCGGCAACGCTCTCAGCTATGAGCACCACAAGGAAGATGTTGACCTTATTTGCGAAATGGGCGCAAACACAATCCGCCTTGCTCACTATCAGCACGCACAGGAATTCTATGATTTGTGCGATGAAAGGGGACTTGTGATTTGGGCGGAAATTCCGTATATTTCCCGCCATATGCCAAACGGTGTTGAAAACACAAGAAGGCAGATGACCGAGCTTATCTGCCAAAATTATAACCATCCGTGTATCGTCACTTGGGGATTGTCAAACGAGATTACCATGGGCGGAGCAAGTGACAAGAGTTTGATTGATAATCACAAAATGCTCAACGACCTTGCTCATTCACTCGATAAAACCCGACCGACAACTCTTGCGGCACTCACAATGTGCGGCATAGATGAGGAATATGTGCACATTTCCGATATTTTGTCGTATAACCATTATTTCGGTTGGTACGGCGGTAATGTTTCAATGTACGGTCCATGGTTTGATGATTTCCACAAAAAATATCCAAACAGGGCAATCGGTATAAGTGAATACGGTTGCGAGGCACTTAATTGGCACACCTCAACTCCCGAACAGGGCGACTACACCGAGGAATATCAGGCGTATTATCACGAGGAGGTAATCAAGCAGATTATCGACCGTCCGTATTTGTGGGCAACTCATGTTTGGAATATGTTTGATTTCGCCGCAGACGCACGAAGCGAGGGCGGTGAAAACGGTATGAATCACAAGGGTCTTGTGACCTTTGACCGCAAGTACAAAAAGGACAGTTTCTATGCTTATCAGGCTTGGCTTTCGGACAAGCCTATGGTGCATATTTGCTCAAAGAGATATGTTGACCGAGTTGAGCTTGTAACCAAAGTTACCGTTTATTCAAATCAAAACGAGGTTGAACTTTTTGCAAACGGCAAAAGTGTAGGTAAGCAGACAAAGGGCAAGTATCCGTTTTTCCATTTTGAAGTTGAAAATGCAGGCGAAACCGCACTTGTTGCAAAAGCAGGTGAGTGCGAGGACACCGCTGTTATCAAAAAGGTTGACACTTTCAACGAGGCTTACAGAATGGCAGAGGAGGGTGCAGTTATCAACTGGTTTGAGATTGACACCCCTACGGGCTACCTTTCCGTAAACGACACTTTGGGCGATATTATGGCAACCTTTAGAGGCAAAATCGTGCTTCTCAGTATGATTCCGATGCTCAAAAAGGCACTTTCGTCACCCGATAAGCCAAAGAAGAAAAAGAAAGAAGAAAAATCTTCAGGCGGTATGTCGGTGATGGGCTTCAAGATTAACAAAACTATGCTCGACATTGCCAAGGGATTTGCACTCAAGCGTGCATTCTCGATGCTCGGCGGAAAGTTCACAAAAGAGCAAATTCTCACAATCAATAAGCGCCTTAATAAGATTAAGAAAAAATAGAAATAATTTGCGGCTCTGTTTAATGGAAGCAGAGCCGCTTTTTGCTACCGAAAAATTTTGTGTTTTTTGTAACCGTTTTTGGTGTATGAAGTGTTGTATATAGTAGAAGGGTAAATTTTATGCTGGCATTTTATATGATGCTCATTGATGATGAGCAAAATAAATCAAAATTTGAACAACTTTATTATGAATATCGTGACCGTATGATGTATGTCGCTTTGTCGGTGCTTCATAACAATGAAGATGCCGAGGACGCCGTACATAATGCTTTTATCGGTATTGCAAAGAATATGGATTCGATAGGTGAGGTGGCTTCGGTGCAAACATTGTCTTATGTGCTTAAGGCAACAAAAAACACGGCGATTAATATGCTTGGCAAAAATAAAAGATACGAGACTGTGGATATAGAAAATTTTGATGTCGTTTCAGATGATGATTTTTTCGCAAGTCTTGATGTAAAAGAACGCTATGACGAAGTTGTAAATGCTATTGTAAATTTGGACGAAAAATACAAGGATGTGCTGTTTTATCATTATGTCAGCGATATGCCTGTTTCAAGGGTTGCCGAACTACTCGGCAGAAAGGTGTCAACCGTAAAGCAACAGCTTGTGCGTGGCAAAAAGTTGCTGATTGAAAACTTGGGGGCAAATGAAAATGACGAATAAGGAACTGTTTGTAAATGCTTTTATCGAAGCTGAAAAAATCGAATACGCAGGCTATCTTGACAAGTCGTTTTTTACTTTTGAATTTTCACCGAAATTTGAAAAGAAAATGTCAAAACTTGTTTCAAAAGAGCACCTGATTAAGTTTTCAATCCGCCGTAAAATTTCAAAATCGCTCATTGCCGCAGTAGTTGCAATCATTGTTATGTTTACAGGCTTGATGTCGGTATCTGCTTCAAGACGAAAAATTATAGACTTTGTTGAAACCCTTTTTCCGGGATATGTTTCTATCGATTTGACTAAAGATTCACAGCTCGATGATGAAACTATAAAAACTGAATACACCCTAAAAACAGTACCCGACGGCTTCAAAATCGTTCAATATGACAGAAATGACTATGGAGTTTTTTGTCTTTGGAGAAATGAAAACGGAGAACAACTCGTTTTTAGCCAAGATACGATGAGCGCTTCTATCACAATAGATAATGAGCATTATTTTGAACGAACTCTTATAAACGGTAATAAGGCTTATATTTATGGTGAGGGCAAAAATTTGTACATCACTTGGAACGACGGCACTTATTGGTTTGATATAGGTGCAGATTCAATAGACAAAGAAACTCTTATTGCGTACGCAGAAAATATTACAAAAAAATTGTAAAATTTTGTAACCTAAATTAGCTTCTGAAGTGTTATATATGATGGGTTGAATTTTGTAAGAAAGGAGGTTTTTTGTGAAAAATCTATTGAGTGATTTCTGATGTTGATTATTTTATATAAGTATGATATTATCAAGGTGAGAAGTACATAAAATTATAGGTAGACAATATCTGCCTATGTAGTATAATTTGAGGTGATTTGATGAAAAAGGCGGCTGTTCCTTTAGCCTTAATATTTGTTGCTTTTGCAGTTTGTATATGTGCTTTTCTTTTGCCCAAAAGTGATGCGTATAATGATAATAAGAAATACAGGCAAACATTTGGCGTGATTGCGTATGAAACATTAAATTCCGAGTTAAATGATAAGAAAATCAAACAAATTGAACCGATTTTCAATGAGCTAAAAGCCGCAATTTCATATTCGGGAAGCAAAGAGGACTGCAATATATCTCAACCTCTGAACAAATTGTGCCAATTTACGGACGATGACTATTACAAAATCAATAAAAGCAATGTCGAAATTGTCACATACAAAAAACTTTTCTGCACCGGGTATTTGTGGATTGAATATAGCCGTGAATTGCTTGATGAAAACGGAAATGTAGCTTCTGCCGGATGTGACATATTGTGCTTAATTAAAATTAAATACAGCAATGGCAAGAATGAGGTAACAAGAGTTATTGAAGCGCCTTGATGCTAAATCTGCCAAATAATGTGATTTAGAGGTGATATTATGAAAAAAATATTGAGTCTGTTGTTGGCATTGGTGACCGTGCTGTGTGCATTTTCGGGCACAACCGTTTTTGCCGATGATGAATATATACCATACCATATTTGCGAATATGAGGAATATGTTGAGCCGGGAAAATTTGTTAGAGGCTTGTACGGCGGAACAGATTGGCTTGACGGTGAAAAAGGTCAAAAATGTAAGATTTGCGGCGAGAAAAAGGATGTTGAAGTAATCACTTGCCCAAATGTTAATTTGAGCAAAGATAGTTATTATTACAACGGCAAACAAAAAATGCCAAAGGTAATTTGCATCAAAGAAAACGGCGATTTGCTTGTTGAGGGTGTGGATTATACCGTTGAATATGTCGGCGAAAGAATAAATGTTTCGAGATACAGAGTAACTGTGCGTTTTATGGGTGATTATGCAGGGTATATAAACAGATATTTCAGCATTTTCCCTAAAAAAGTAAAAATCAAAAGCGTTCAGGGAATTAAAAACGGCTACAAAATTTCTTGGAAAAAGTCATCGGGTCAATTTGACGGATATAAAATTACAATCTATGACGGCAATTACAAAGACAAAAATTCGTCTTTGAACATAACAAAAACCGTCAAAATCAAAAACAAAAAGCAAACCTCTGCAACTGTCAAAGGCTTGAAGCGTAATCACAAATACTATGTTTTTGTTGAAACCTACAAAAAAGCTCCTCTTGATTACAGAAAGAGAAATAGTGAAACATTCTCCTCAGGCGGATATGATTTATTCAAAAACCTACCTATCAAGCAGTACAAAACAAAATAAAAGGCCGTAGGAGCGAATTTTGTTCGCCTGTCAATTAATTCAGAAAGGTTAAATTAGGGTGTTACCATGAAAAAGTTAACGAGCATTTTTTTGGCAATGCTAACTGTGCTGTGTGCATTTTCGGGCACAACTGTTTTTGCCGATGATGAGTACATACCGTATCATATTTGCGAATATGAGGAATACATTGAGCCAAGCAAGTATTCGGTAATGGAAGCTCAATGCGAAAAAGGTGAAAAGGGACTGAAATGCAAAATCTGCGGTGAGAAAAAAGATGTTGAGATAATTCCGGAAACCGGTAATATTAATTTTACTTCCGACCCGAATAAGTACTGCAACCATATTGTGTACACAGGCAAGGCAATAAAACCGACTGTTTATGTGTGGATTGATGAGCAAAATCGTCTTACAGAGGGTGTGGACTATGATGTTGAATACATCGGCACTTGCAAAGAAATCGGCAGACATAAGGTTATTGTAAAATTCAAGGGCGACTATTCAGGCAAGGCAGGTCGCACCTTTGAGATTTATCCGCCAAATGTAAAAACAAAAAGCGTTAAGGGCATCAAAAACGGCTTTAAGGTTGAGTGGAAAAAAGTCGGCAAAAAGTACGATATTGACGGCTATATTGTTACTGTTATGAGCGGCAACCACGAGAACAGAGAAGTGGGCACATGCTATGTAAAACAGGTGAAAATCAAGGGCAAAAACAAAACTTCCGCAACCATTAAGGGCTTGAAGCGAAACAAAAAATATTATGTTTTTGTTCAATCATACAAAAAACAGAATTTTGACTACAAGCCTGACCAACACGCAACCTTTACATCTCAAGAACCTGACGATAATCAGAGCTGGAAAAATATCAGATATAAAACAAAGTGATGTAAAACGAAACGAGGTGTTTTTATGAACCCAAAAAAATTGAAAGTACTTAAAGTTGTTAATAAAATTATTCTTATTATCGCAATCGCACTGCTTGCTACGGGTATATATGAATGTATATTTGCAGCTATTATCTATGATGGCTCGGGATCACTTAATAAAAGCGATGTAATTATTGTATACGCTGTAACTTATGGTGTAGCATCCGCTATTTTTTGGGGAGTGTTTTTTATTATCAAAAGCAAAATCAAAAAGTACGACAAACTTGATGATTAATAGTGACAAAACAGTTGCGTTTGTGTACAATTTTTGATAAAGTTGAATTGTTAAAATATATCATATATTTATTTTATATGCGATTACAACAACTTGGAGGTTTTTATGAAAAAAACAATCAGCGTTTTATTATCCGTCATCATTGCGTTGTCGTGTATGGGTGTTGGCATTGTGGCAAACGCATCAACTCCGTGGATTGACAACAAGGAAACAGGCGAATTTTGTTGGAACGAAAAATCGGGCGATTGGGAATTTTTGCAGATTTCTGCAAATTCCGCTTGCCTCACAAAATATTACGGCAGTGCCGAAACCCTTGATGTTCCAAGCAAAATAAACGGACTTACGGTTAGCGAAATCGGTGATAATGCTTTCAATTCAAACAAGGCGCTCAAAAAGGTAACTTTGCCGAACGGTGTTGTAAAAATCGGTTTGGGGGCATTTGAGAATTGCGAAAATCTTGCTTCTATGTCACTTGGCACAAAGGTGAGAAGCATAGGTCTCAATGCGTTTTACAACACAAAAATATACAATAGCAAGATGAAATCGAAAAATGTTGTGTATATCGGCAAGTACCTTGTTGCCTGTGATTCGGACAAGTACGGCAAAAAACTTGCTGTAAAAGACGGAACAATCGGAATTGCCGACGGCGCCGTTATGCCACAGGTTGTGTCATCAAACGGCAAAATCAAAACCGTAACCTTGCCGAACAGCGTAAGATTTGTTGGCAAAGACGCTTTTTCAAACAGCAAAAACATCACGAAAATCACACTCGGCAACAGAATCGAGCGAATCGGCAAAGACGCATTTAAGGGCACAAAGTTCTACAAAAATAATGCAAAAACCGCTTCAAATGCAAAATACATCGGCAAATATCTTTGCGAGGGTGTTTACGGCAAAAAGAGTGTAAAGGTCAAAAACGGAACAACTGTTATTGCTGACGGTGCGTTTGATTTTGGCGACAGAAAGTCAAAACTTGAAAAAATCGCTTTGCCGTCAAGCCTCAAGACTATCGGCGATACAGCGTTTAAGAATTCAAAATTAAAGACTGTGACCGTTCCTAAAAATGTGAAATATATCGGCAATCAGGCATTTTTGGGCAATAAGAAACTTGAAAAATTCAAGGTCAACAACGACAGCAAGTATTTTTCTGCAACATCGGGTGTGCTCTTTAACAAGAAAAAGTCGGAGATTATCGTTTATCCGTCTGCATCATCACGCACGGCTTATTCCTTGCCAAACAGCGTGAGATATATCGCTCCGCACGCTTTTGCGGGTGCAAAAAATATTAAGAGCGTAAAGCTGAACAAAGGTCTTGTGTTCATCGGTGAGCTGGCATTCCTCGATTGCAAAAATCTCGACAGTGCAACCGTTCCCGATTCTGTAAGAAGGATTTGCTCAATGGCGTTCGGCGCAGTTTCAGCAAATGGAGGCTCGTTTGTGTCAAAGCAGTTTACATTGTACGGCAGTGCTTCAAGCGTGGCAAAACGCTATTGCGAAACACAAGAAGTTGACAACCAAAGTTATCGTACACCGTCATTTGTTTTAATATAGCATTAAGTTTGTTTTAATAATCTGTAAACTTTACCCCGACTTTGCGGTCGGGGTTGATTTTTGTCTTGACGGGTGAGTTTTTAAGCTATATAATACCTTTTATATATATTTGGAAGATGATTGTATGCTGTTTAAAATTTTGATTTGCATAATCGCCGGTGTGGGTGCAGGGCTTGGTACGGGCTTTGCCGGAATGAGTGCCGCTGCGGTTATCAGTCCGGTGCTTATCACATTTTTGGATATGGATTCGTATATGGCGGTCGGTATTGCTCTTGCAAGCGATGTTTTGGCAAGTGCCGTGTCTGCTTATACTTACGGAAAAAATAAAAACCTTGATATAAAAAACGGACTTATTATGATGGCGTCCGTTCTGTGCTTTACAATGGTGGGTAGCTATGTTGCAAGCATTGTGCCGAGGACAACAATGGGCAGTTTTTCCGTGTTTATGACATTTTTGCTCGGTGTTAAATTTATTGTAAAGCCGGTTATGGAACCAAAAAAGCGGTTTCAAACAGCAACGGCTAAGCAAAAGGCGATTCGCTCCGTGCTTTGCGGTGCAATGGTTGGATTTATTTGCGGATTTATCGGTGCCGGCGGCGGAATGATGATGCTTTTGGTGCTCACCTCGGTACTTGGATATGAACTTAAAACCGCTGTCGGAACAAGCGTTTTTATTATGAGCGTAACCGCTCTTACGGGATGCGTCAGTCACTTCGCAATAGGCGGCAAACCCGATACTTTGGCACTTGTTGTGTGCGTAATCAGCACACTTGTTTTTGCTCAGGTTGCGGCTCTGTTTGCCAATAAGGCAAAGCCTAAAACGCTCAATCGTGTAACCGGCGTTATCCTTGTCATTCTCGGTATCGCAATATTTTCGGTTAAACTTTTTGCAAAATAAAAAGATATGGCATAAGTTAAATGTGGCTTATGTCATATCTTTTTTTATTATTGTGTTTTTTTAGGTTTCCAAATCGCACTTGATATTTTACCTGTTATAAAGTCAAATATAAGTGCCATTGCAATTGTGATTGCAAACGATACAATGAGGAAGACATATTTGTGCCTGCCTGATAATCCGTAATGGTCAAGAAGTATCATCGGTATTCTTTGGATAATATAGATGCTGAAGATGTGCTTGCCGAGAAATTTCAGTATCTCATTTTGAAGCGAGATTTTCATAGTCAGCATAACCGTAAGTGCACAAAACAGCATTGCCCATATTTCGTATATCAGCAGTTTGTCAAATCTGTGAAGATATGCAAAAATATATGCAATGACAACAACAGCAAGAATACTTGAATATATGATGTCGTTTTTCATCAGTATTTTTTCTATGGTATTCTTAAAATAGCTGTACCAAAATCCGAGAGGGAACAGAATAATTGTGTTGTACCAAAAACCCTCTTTACCGGCTTTTTTAAGCGCAATCACAAGAGCAATTCCGAGTGCTGTTAAGATGACAAGCGAAATAAATTCGACAGCTTTGCTCTCATTGAATTTTTTTGGTATAAATGCTATGAGCGTTGCAACATACATTGCGAGTATTGCAAAAATGTACCAGCTTGAATTGCCTATACCGTTCCAAGCAGTAAATGAAATCAGCAGATTTTTAACTGTTTGCGGTTTGCCGATGATGTAGCTTAAAACGAAAAATAAGAGAACAGCCAAATCATAGTTCAGCAGTAGATTTGGAAAACGCTTTGTTGCAATGGATTTGACATAGGCAAATTGCTTTTTCTTCATGCTTTCCATCATACCGTAGCCCGAATAAAACAGGAACATTGCAACTACCATTTGGTTAAGATGACTTTGCAGGGCGATATACGGTTCGTCATAAATTCCGCCGAGTTCAATATATCCTTTGCCGTGACTCAACAAAATCAGTGCAACAAATATGCCTTTGACTGCCAGCGTGCCGTCGGGCGAAATATAATCTTTGTTGAATTCACCCGGCTTGCTTATTTCCGTTTTGTTGAAAATCAACAGCAGAAGAATGAGAACAAAAAATATCATATTATTCTTCCCATTTCATTATGGTCTTGCCAAATGATTTTTGGGTGTCTTTCTCAAAAGCGTTTTTGATGTCGGTTGTTGTTCTCACAACATTTACACTGCTTACAAGATTGCCGAGATAGTCGATAATTTCAGGATGTTCAACATACATATCAACTGTTTTTTTGAAGTCGGCAACGCCGCTTCTTGATGTGCCGAACATACGGATGCCTTTTTCAAGAATCATTCTTGTGTTGATAGGCACGGGATATTCGCTTACGCCCAAAATAGAAAGAGTGGATTCGGGTTTGATAAGTCCGATAATCTGCTCAATTGCGATAGGACTGCCGTTTCCGCCTACACATTCAAATGCGTGGTCCATAGTAAAACCGTCAGGCACTTCGTTTACAAGATGGGTTTCATCTGCAAAGGTAAAGTCGTTGAGTTTTTCTCTGTTTGTGCCGAACACTGCAATTTTTGATTTAGGGAATATATACTTCAAAAACAATGAAGTGATGTAGCCGAGGTTGCCGTCACCCCAAACACCGATTACATCTCTGCGTGCGTGAGCAATTTTGTCAAATCGGGTGATTGCGTGCACGGATACAGAAATAATTTCGGTGAAAGCCGCAACATTTCTGTCAATGTCCTGCGGAAGTTTTACAAGTCTGTTTGGAGAAATTTCAACAAATTCCTGCAAAAAGCCGTCCATAGAAGAACCGCAGAATTTTGAAGAACGCAAGTAGTTTTCTGCAATATAGTCGTCCTTTTCGGTAGGGCAGTTAGGCACCATAACAACAAGGTCGCCTGTTTGGAACTTGCCCGACGGGTCGTGAAGAACTTCGCCGATACCCTCGTGGATGAGTGCCATAGGGAGCTTTTCGGCAAGAACCTTTGCGTCACGGGTGCCGAGATAATATCTCATATCGGCATTGCAGATAGAAAGATTTGTAGGTCTTACAATTGCATTTTCGCCAAACATATTGATGTCCTCAAATGCAATTTCAAATCGTCTTGGGGCTACCAAGCGATAGATTGTATTAATCATCGGTTTCGTCCTCCAACAAAGACTTTGCAACTCTTAAATCATAAGGGTAGGTTATTTTCATATTGTAGGTTTCACCCTGAACAAGAGCAACTTTTTCACCCTTGATAACAAAGATTTTTGCTGCGTCTGTGAGAATGTCTTTTTCTTCGTCTGTAAGGCTTTCGTACATATTCTTGAGTTTGAGAGCCTTGAATGATTGAGGGGTTTGACCCTGATACATTTTGCTTCTGTCAGGAATGTTTGAAATTGTTGCGTTGTCAATAGCTTCAACAATTGTGTCGGTTGCAGGAACAACTGTGTCGCAAGCACCGAATTCCTCGGCAGCCTTGATGTTTTCTTCAATGATTCTGTGGGTAACGAACGGACGAACAGAATCGTGAGTAACAATGATTGTGTCGTCGTTGAGGTTGCCTTCCGATTCAATGAGTTTGACAGCGTTCATGATAGTTTCGTTTCTTGTTGAGCCACCCTCAATAACAGCAACTCTGTCCTTTGCAGGTGCAATGTGCTTTTCAATGAGGTTCTTTGTGTGCTCAACCCACTGCTTTGGGCAAAGAACGATAACTTTTTCAAATTCAGGCACTACCAAAAACTTTTCGATAGTGTAGATGATGATAGGCTTGCCTTTAATGGTAAGGTACTGCTTTGGCTTGTCGCCGCCCATTCTTGAGCCGATACCACCGGCAAGAATAACACCGTATGTCATAATTATATCTCCTTAAATTAAGATTGTTTTGTTAATTTATTTTAATTGATTAAGCAAATTTTCAAGGCTCTTTCCGTTGCAGTTTGCAAGGTACTTGTCCTTGGTTTGATTATAACCCGAATAATCGTAGTTTTCAATATTTAAAATTTGTTTTATTACATCCTCAATGTTGTTGTATATAGGAAGCTTGATGTCCTCCTTGACATCAACAAGCGTTTCCATATCCGAAAGTGCTTTGTTGGTGTTCTTTGTGTAGAGGAACACAGGCTTGCCTGTTGACATAAACGACAAAACAGGAGCGTTGATGTTGCCGATTGCAATATCTGCAACAGAAAGAAGTTCGTACGGCTTGAACATATTGCTCACATCAATAATACTGTCTGAATAGTAAATTAATGTTTCGGTTGCATTGTTGAGATTTGTGTAGCATTTAAGAAGTACATAGTCCTTGTAGAGATATTCGTACATAGCCGAATCGTCAATCGCTTCACCGTTTGTTGAGATGTAAACAATGATTTTTCTGCCTTTGAGTTTTGGATTGGTTTCGTAAATCTTATCAAGGATTTTTTTCTTGTTTGCTTCGTCAAAGAAAATGTCGGTCTTTATGTCACCGATGTTGAGAACCTTGACATCCTTGCCGAATTCTTTTTTGAAAAGTTCGCCTGTTGCTTCACTTGGTGCGGTAACGGCAGAAACGCTCTTGAACAGCGGTGCTGTTTCGTAGATTTCTCTGCGGAGTCCGCTTCTGTATCCCTTTGTGTCGCAACCGAAAGTTTTGAGCGGAAATGCGTTTGGAGGAAGGTAGATAACCTTTGTTTCTTCACGAAGTTCAATGCCGTCAAGTAAGGTGTTCGGCTTGTCAATGATGATGTATTCGCTTTGTGCGATGACAGGAATTGCCTCGTCAAGGTTACTTGATTTAACAAGTTTTATGCCGTTTGCCTTTGCAAGTGTCTTGACCTCTTTTGATTTGATGTCGAGTGCAATAACACTGCCTTTTTCGAGTGCGCTGTTTTTAACGCCGTCATAGAGTTTTGTTGCGTTTTTCTTTTGCTTTTTGACATTTTCAACTCGCTTGAAGTATGGAGTTTTACTGCTTTCAACCTTTGGCACGGTGTAGAAGTGTTCAAAATGCTTGCACTCTTTTCTGTGTGCTTCGGGATTTTCAAAAACAGTGTCGATGATTCTTTGTGTAGCGTGACCGTCGCACGAACGCATAAATTTGTATCTGAAATCTTGAATTGCTTTTTTGTCAAAGCGTTCATCAATGTGCTTGATGTAGTCAATCATCTCAAAGTTTGTCTTTGCGATAAGACCCGGAGCAAGCTCGTAGTAGTCATAATAGAAGCCTCTCCAGTCAAAATATTCGTCCAAATCATATGCAAAGAAAATGAGCGGCTTTTCGAAAAGACTGTATTCAAATACAAGAGATGAGTAGTCCGAAATGCAGATGTCTGCCGTTGAGAGAAGTTCCTCAATGCTCAAAATGTTGCCGACATCCATTGCAAAGTTCTTGTATTCTTCCGGAACAGCAGGAGGATTTTTAACAACCGGGTGGTGCTTAATAAGAAGAACATATTCGTCACCGAGTGCTTCGTAAAACATTTTGATGTTGAGCATATCGGGTGTTTCTGCCTTTGCAACTCTGCCACGGAATGTAGGAGCGTAAAGAATGATTTTTTTGTCCTTTGCCTGCGGAACAAGCTCGTACACATGTTCTCTTGCTTCTTTGAGGAATTCCTTGTTGTAGAAAATGTCGGTACGGCTTGAACCTGTTGCCTGAACAATGCCTTTGCTCTCATCAATGTTCATAGCTTCATTGTATGCCCAAATGACTTCCGGAGAACTTACGGTTACAAGCGAATAATTCTTGTTGAACGGGTGCTTGAGCTGTTCGTCTTTTGATGCACCGAAAATTAAATCTGCGGTTGAAAAACCGAATTTTTTGAACGCACCGCAACCGTGCCAAAGCTGAATAATCTTTGTTTCGGGGCGGAGAGGCATTGCCGACATTGTGTTTGACGCCTCGTTCATAAACACATATTTTGCCGTTGCAATATCCTTTACCGCATCAAGGCAACGCTTTCTGAAATCGGCTCTGATTGTGCCGTTTGTAAGCAAAAAGTGAGTGTGGATGTTGTAGTCGTAGTTGTTTGCAAGTTCGTCAAACATAACCTGCATGCTGTTTGTAACCTGCGGATGTCTAACCTCAACAAACACAACTTTCTTTTCGTCAACAGGAGCTTTTGCCGCCTCTCTGTAAGCCTTTGGAATTTCCTTGTCCATCAGCTTGTCCATAAAGCGGCGATAGCCTTTGTGGTGCATATTTGACTGGAAATCTCTTGTGAAATCCTGAAAATGAGTCAAAATGTTTCTTTTGAGAGAAAATACCGCTGATGTATTTTCTGTTTGAAGTGCCTGCAATGCAGGGTCGGTTTTTGAACTAAATGCCATATATCAATTCTCCAAATTAAGTAAAGAAATTATTTTATTTGCCACTCTTTGACTCGACTGTCCGTCAATATCGTCAAAGAATTTATGCTTGAATTTTTCAACCTTTTCGCTTTCAAAGTCGTTGTTTTGCACGGCTTTTATAAGCTCGTCTTGTAAAAAAACGGTTTTGCCCGGAATAAATTCCTTAAAATCATAGTAAAAATCACGATTTTCAATGTATTCGTCAAGGTCAAATGCGTAGAACAACATAGGAATGTCAAGAAGCGATGCTTCAAATACAACGCTGGAATAATCCGTTATGAGCAAATTGGTTACAAACAGCAGGTCGTTCAATTCGTCTGCGTTTGACAGGTCGATTATTCGGTCTTTGTATTTTTCTTCAATCTTGTATTTTTCCTTGCAAAACGGATGAAATTTGATGATGATTGCGTATTCATCACCGAGTGCCGAACAAATCTCATTAGGGTTGAATTTGTCGGTCGGGTAATATGCACTCATCTGACCTTTGCCCCTAAAGGTCGGAGCAAAGAGGATGATTTTTTTGTTTTTTAATTGCGGATATTTTTCAAAAAATGCCGCCCTCGTTTTTTCTTTGTATCCGCTGTCGCAGAAAATGTCCGTTCTCGGTACACCGCTCGGCAGTACACAACTGTCGGGAATACCGAATCCCTCGGCATAATGCTTTGCAATGTTTTTTGAACTCACCACGGCATAGTCGTACATACGGTGGTTTTTTGCCCATTGGCGAGGTCCGCCGTCTTTGCCTATGCGGGTAAAGCCAAAAGTCTTGAACGCACCGCAGGCGTGCCATAGCTGAAACAGTTTTACATCGTCTTTTTTCGGTACAATGTTGAGCATTCTGAAATAGTCGTCAACAATCACAATTCGTGAAGTGGTGTACAGTTCAAAAAATCTTTTGATGTTTTCAATATTATAATGCCCTTTGGCACTGCTGAACATCAAAAACTGAAAATCAATCCCCTTGATGTCCTTCAGCTTGTCGTACACGAATTTTTCGTTGCCGCTAAGTTCCGAGCGTCTGCCGGATATAAAGGTAACTCGATTCATTTTGACAGGCATTTTCCAATATTTTTTGTAGTAAATATTGAGAAGTTTTACGATCGGCTTTTTGAGTGTGATGGTGTATGTTGAACGCTTTGTCAAATCCTGCAAGCCGAAATGTTGCTTGTGATATTTGATTTTGTTGTCAATAATTACACGGTTGCCGTCGAGTTTTAAATGCTCGTTGTCATGGCTCTTTACGGTAAAATCAACTGCCTCGTATTCGTTTGCACCGTATGCCAAATCAAAGGTGAGTACGGCAGGCTCTGTTAATGTCTGCTCATAAAACAGATAGTAGAGATTGTAGCTGTATTGTGCTTTGGCTTTGCAAATCCCATTTTCTTTTGTGCACTCCTGCACAGGCAAAGGGAAGCGTCTTGTCTGTCCCTGTCCGTAAAATAGCAGTCTGATTTTGGGCACTGTTGCAAGCGGATTTATTTCAAATTCGGCTGTGGCTTCAATATTCAGTTTTCCTTTTTCAACAAAAATGTTATCTATTTCAAGCCGATACTTTTGCATGCCAAACCTCTTTATATATTTTAACCTATAAATTATAACATATAACTTATAATAAATCAATATATGCATTTATATGTCTGTGTTCGATGTAATCATCGAATATATAAAAACATCGCCGCAACCTTGTTACAGTTACGCCGATGTTTATTAATTATGCGTTTTTATTGTTTTTTATATTGTACAGCTTGTCGGGATAGTCGGTCATTATGCAATCGGCACCCATATCAATCAGGTATTCCATATCGTCCTCGTCATTTACTGTCCAATATTGCACCGCCATATTGTGCTCGTGTGCATAGTTTATCATTTGTGCGGTACCGAGATTGATACCTAAGTTTTTGTACGGGGCACAAAACGGAATTTGCAAAACATTGCAAGGCGGAACATAGTCTTCGTCATCCTTGAGTGCGGCTTTCCAAAAGTCGAGAACCTCCGGGATTGATGTGCTTCGTGCAAGGTCGGGATATTTTTCGTCAACATAGGCACTCACTTCCTTATGGAATGTGCCGAAAACCACTTTGTCAACAATGCCTTTTTCTTTTAAGGTGCTGTACAAAATGTCAACGCCTTCTTTGCCTAAATCTTCACCGTTTTTGATTTCGATAATATATTTGTATTTTCCGCCGCCCTGTTTGATGAGGTAGTCAAGAATGTCGTTTAATTTGAGTATTTTCAAATCATCCGGAACATTGTCATTGAGGTCGGCATACGGTGTTTCGCCGTCCTCCGTTTCAAATTTTGCACCCATATTCAAAGTGCGTAATTCGTCGTATGTTTTGTCCTCGGGTCTTACTTTCTTTTCGCCGAAAATTTCCTCGCTGTTTGATGTTCTGTCAAGTGTGTCATCGTGCAAAAGCACAAGCTGTTTGTCCTTTGTAATGTGCAAATCAAACTCAAAAACATCTATATTAAAGTCCGGATTTTCCGCACAGTTTTTGAAGGCAAGCATTGTTTCCTCAGGCTCAATTCCGCCTCCGCTTCTGTGACCGGATATGTCTGTGTTGTCAAGTATGTACTTGTTGTCGGTTACATAGCTTTGTATTTGTTCGGGATTTGAACGATGCTTTCCCGATACGGTCATAACGCATGCAAGTGCAATCAGCAATATCAAAACAATGGCTAATATAATGATTTTGGCAATCTTTTTGCTTGAATTTTTCTTTTTCGTTTTTTCCATAACTACCCCTCTTATAATAATATTCTGTAAATATTTTACATATACAATAATGCTTTGTCAACAATTTTTATCCACTTTTAGAGGGATATTTAGTGCAAAATATACAAATTCGCAATAAAGTATAATTTATTTACATTGATTGTGATACCATTGTTGTGTTTGCAAAAGAAAACGACAAAGGGTAAGCTGATTAAGCCGTAAAAAAAGAAGCCTATCGCACTTCAATTTGTTGTGCGGTAGGCTTTTTGTTTTGTGGTAAAAAATCTGACACAAAATCTGACACAATTAAATGATATTTTATAGTATTTTTTAATACTTTTTGCTTTGATAAGTGTTTGAAAATCGTATAAAAACGGTTGATTTTAGGCAAAGAAAAAACCTTGAAACGCCCTGTTTATAAGGCTTTCAAGGTTTTTGGTGGAAGAGGGTGGGCTCGAGCTATGCTCGAGAGTTCGCTTGCTACGCAAGCCGTCGCATTGATAGTGTGTGGCTCGAATCCACCCACAAAAGAAATTTCTATAAAATAAAGAAAAGAGTAACCGAAACGATTACTCTTTCTTCTGGTGGAAGAGGGTGGATTCGAACCACCGAAGTCATTGACGACAGATTTACAGTCTGTTCCCTTTGGCCACTCGGGAACTCTTCCATATTATATGGGAGATAACCGAAGTTATCTCCCTTTGGAGCTGGTGAACGGACTTGAACCCCTGACCTGCTGATTACAAATCAGCTGCTCTACCAACTGAGCTACACCAGCGTTTCCTCAACGCTTGTACATAATATCATAAACGCTACTTAATGTCAAGCATTTTTTTAAAAAAGTTTTGACTTTTTTTGATGGAATTTTTATCTTAAATTGCATAGTATATTCTGAGGTGATTTATATGTGTGGAATTGCAGGAATACTCTGCGATAACATTGATTTAAGACAGGAAAAGGAAATGATTTGGAGAGTGAGCAATTCACTCAAAATGCGTGGACCGGATGAGAGAGGGGAGTATATAAGCAAAAGTGCGGCTCTTATTCACAGGCGACTCAGTATCATTGATCCTGAGAACGGCAAACAGCCTATGCGTTTCGGCAAATACATAATTGTGTATAACGGCGAAATTTACAATACCGAGGAGGTAAGGCGTGAGCTTCGTTTTCACGGTTATATTTTTGATACTTCATGCGATACCGAAGTCGTGCTGAAAAGTTTTCACCTTTGGCAGGAGCGCTGTGCCGAAAAGCTCAACGGTATTTTTGCTTTTGCAATATACAATACGGACAGCGAGGAACTTTTTCTCTGCCGTGACAGAATAGGTGTTAAGCCGCTTTTTTATTCGCATAAAGGCGGATTGTTTGCTTTTGCTTCAAAAATCGACACGCTGCTTAATGTTAAAGGCATAGAACCTGTTTGCAATGAGGACGGACTCAACGAAATATTTATGCTCGGACCCGCAAAAACGATAGGCAAAACTGTTTTTCGTGATATTGGCGAACTTCCGCCGGCATCGTATATGTACTTCAAAAACGGAAAAATATCCGAGGGAACATATTGGCGTCTTGAAGCATCGGATTTTACCGACAACGAAGCTCAGGCACAGGAATATATACATTATCTTGTAACCGATTCGATCAAACGACAGCTTGTGTCCGATGTTCCTGTCTGCACATTTTTAAGCGGCGGTCTTGACAGTTCGATAATTTCAAAGGTTGCTTCCGATTATATGGGAGAATGCAACAATGTTTTGGATACTTACTCCGTTGACTATGTCGATAATGATAAATATTTTAAGGCAAGTTTGTTTCAACCGAACAAGGACAGCGACTATATTGGGCTTATTTCAGATTACATCGATTCCGACCATCACAATATTGTGCTTTCAAACCGTGATGTAGCAGATGCACTTGTTGACAGTACCTTTGCACGAGGCTGCCCGGGATTTACCGATGTTGACAGCAGTCTTTTACTTTTTTGCAAAGAGGTTGTCAAAAGCCACAAGGTTGCTTTGTCCGGAGAATGTGCGGATGAAATTTTCGGCGGTTATCCGTGGTATCACAGAAAAGAGATTCTTTTTGAAGATACTTTTCCGTGGAGCAGAACAACCGATGTTCGCCACAGCATTTTGGCAAATGGATTTTTGCCGCACGGCGATGAATATATGCGTAATGCTTATCTTCAAACCGTTAAAAAAACGAGCACGCTTGATACAGACAGCAAAACCGAAAAGCGTATGCGTGAAATGTTTGTGCTCAATATGGATTGGTTTATGCAAACTCTTCTTATGCGTAAGGACGCAATGAGCATGGAAGCTTCGCTTGAAGTTCGTGTGCCGTTTTGTGATTACAGAATAGTTGAATATGCCTACAATATGCCGTGGAGCATAAAAGCATATAACGGCAGGGAAAAGGGAATTTTGCGAAAAGCGTTTGAAAACGATTTGCCCGAAGCAATTACTTGGCGTAAAAAAAGTCCTTATCCGAAAACATTTAACCCTGAATATACCGAAGCGGTAATTGATATGGTAAAAGCTGTTTTGAATGACAAAGAGTGCCCGCTTTGCGAAATGCTCAATGCCAATTCCGTAACTGATTTGATGAACAATCCCGACAGTTTGAGTGAGCCGTGGTACGGTCAGCTTATGCGAGGTCCGCAAGTGCTTGCATATATTGTGCAGATTTATACTTGGATAAAAAAATATAATGTTCAATTTGATATTTAAGGCAAAACAAAAAAGGTACCGAATCGGTACCTTTAAATGTTTATCATATTAGCTTATGCCTTGTTGAGCTTTGAAACAAGATTGCTCTTCTTTCTTGCAGCACAATTCTTGTGGATAAGGTGGTGGTTAGCAGCTTGGTCAATCTTCTTAACAGCGTCCTTAACTGCAACTTCCTTATCGTCAGCATTTGTTTCGATAGCTGTGTTAGCCTTCTTGATAGCTGTCTTAAGAGCTGTGTTACGAGCCTTGTTGTTAGCAGCCTTTGTTTGGTTTACTAAAACTCTCTTCTTTGCTGATTTGATGTTTGCCATTTCTTTTTCACTCCTTTATCGAGAAACTGGATGTAAAGGCATTTCTGCCTAATTTCTTTTTAACGCTGATTTATATTAGCATAACTTTAAGTAAAATGCAAGCATTTTTTTATTTTTGGGCATACTTTTAGTAAAAATAGTGAGTTTTGGGGTGTTTTTTGTGATAAATCGCACAGATTTGGCAGTAGAATGTTATGAAGAAAACGAAAAGACGACTTTGTCCGGAGTAAAAATTACCGAGGATGATAATATCACAACCGTTGAAGTTATTAACGAAAACGGAGCCAAGTCTCTCGGTAAGCCTGTCGGGAAGTATGTTGTGCTTGATGTAAATTCTTTTGTTAACGACACCGATATTTTAGACGGACGGCTTAATGAATTTTCGGCTGTGCTCAAATCGGTTATGCCGCAATCGGCAACTTCTGTTTTGGTTGTCGGCTTGGGCAACAAAAGAATCACTGCCGATTCTCTCGGTCCGTCAACTTCTTCGTTCATTTTTGCCACCCGTCATATAGCCGACAATCTTGAAAGCAATATAGGCTTGCCTGCACTTTTTCCCGTTTCGTGCATAAACACGGGAGTGCTCGGTGACACGGGAATTGAAACCGTTGAAATCATCAAAGGTGTAGTCAATCAAACCAAGCCGTCATGTGTTATCGCTGTTGATGCACTTGCGGCAAGTTCGGCAGATCGCCTCGGCACAACAATTCAGTTTTCCGATTCGGGGATTTCTCCGGGTTCGGGTGTAGGTAATCACCGTCATGAAATTTCAAAAGCGACTGTCGGTGTGCCTGTCATTGCCGTGGGAATACCAACCGTTGTCAGCACCGGGATAATTTCGGGCAATGGCAATGACGATGTTTTTGTCACTCCCCGTGAGATTGACAGAATTTGTCAGCAGGGTGCAAAACTTATCGGTATGGGTATTAATGTTTGCTTGCAAAAAAATCTGTCGGTTGAAGATTTGTTGGCTCTTGTGGGATAATGATTACATTGTCATCATATAATTACATGTGTAAAAATGTTTAATATATGGTGTTATAATGAAAAAGAATATTATAATTATAATAATTAATACTATTATATTGTTCGGAATAGTTGGAATAACCGTTAATCTTTCTCCGCTGATTGAAAAACCGCTTACCGCATTTTCATTGTCTTTGCTAAAACTCTCATCACCTGTTTTGATATATAACAATGCAAAGGCAACATTTTCAAATAGTAATTCCGTTGCGGAGGAGAATACTACTAACACCGTACCTGAAGAGGAAAGGTCAGTGATGAACAGTATAAGTGCCGAGGACAGCAAGGACTATACGGATATTCAGCAGACGCCCTCGGATATTGCAAGGTTGATGAATAAGGCGAAAAAGACAGCAACGAAATCAAAATCAAAGGGCAAAACAAGTGAGGAAGCATATCAAGGCGGTGGCACAATCGTGTCGTACGGCAATTTGCAAATTCAAACCAAGATACCAAAATCGTTCTATTCTCCTGATATTAAAGCATTGCTCAATCAAGGTTCCGATTTAACGATTTATGATAAATCAAAACCGACAGTCCTTATTTATCATTCGCACACAACCGAGGCGTATTCTCTTTTGGATACGGGTTATTATATAAGCTCCGATGCGAGGTCGAACAATTCCGCAAGGAATATGGTGCGTGTCGGAGATGATTTGACGGCTTATCTTGAAAAACAAGGCTTCAATGTAATTCACGACAGAACCATTCACGATAAGGATTACACAAAATCATACGACAACTCCCGTGCAACGATAGAAAAATATCTTGAGCAGTATCCGTCAATAGAAGTTACGATAGATGTTCACCGTGATGATATTACATATTCAAACAAAACTAAGGTTAAACCGACTGCAAAAATCAACGGCAAAAAAGCCGCTCGAATGATGATAATATCCGGTTGCGAATATAACAGGGTAAAGAATTTTCCCGATTGGGAAGAAAATCTAAAATTTGATTTGCAGGTTCAAAATAAGGTTAACGAACTTTATCCCGGTTTGATGCGTCCGATTTTGTTTTCAGAGCGTAAGTATAATATGTACGAAACTCATTATTCGTTCCTGCTTGAAGTCGGTACGGACGCAAATACTTTGGATGAAGCCTGTTATTCGGCGAGATTGTTTGGCAATGCACTCGGGCAGTTGTTAAACGAGAAGTATGTAAAGGAATGATTGTGTGAAATCAAGGAAGTATGTAATAAATATGTTGTTGTTTTCAGTAGTCGTGTTGTTGGTGGGCATAGCCGTTGCTTATTACAACACGGCTTCTTTGGGATATGACAATGCAAACCTGTTGACGGTCACAAATGAGTCAATAAGATTTTTCGATATAACAATAAAATATGAAGATATTATAATGATTTTTAAAAAGATTGAAAAAGTATTGAATTTTAAACCGATAGTGATTTAGCTCAAAATAGGGGCTGTTTTATATATATTGTGTAGAAAATTTCAGAAAAACACAGATATTGTAGATAGTTTGAATAACTGATTATACGGAACACAAGGAGGGGTGTTCAAAGACGAAAAAACTTTCAAAAAAAGTGTTGACAATTGGGTAATGAGGTGGTAAGATGTACAAGTCGTCAGCGAGAGAGCGAGACGGCAAGGACCTTGAAAATTAAACAACGACGAAAAAGTAAGGAACCCGATTAAGATAATTGAGTAACTGAACTCCATGTTCTACGGAACATAAATAACAGTAATGAAACGACAGGTTCGAGAGAACTGAGAGGTTTCGAATGATTAAGATTAGTACATTCCTAAGGGAATGATTAATACAAAGTTTTAAGAGTTTGATCCTGGCTCAGGACGAACGCTGGCGGCGTGCCTAACACATGCAAGTCGAACGAAGCTTGACGAATGATTACTTCGGTATGAAATCTGATATGACTGAGTGGCGGACGGGTGAGTAACGCGTGAGCAACCTGCCCTTCAGAGGGGGATAGCGTCTGGAAACGGACGGTAATACCGCATAACATATATTGGTGGCATCATTGATATATCAAAGCTATTGCGCTGAAGGATGGGCTCGCGTCTGATTAGATAGTTGGTGGGGTAACGGCCTACCAAGTCGACGATCAGTAGCCGGACTGAGAGGTTGAACGGCCACATTGGGACTGAGACACGGCCCAGACTCCTACGGGAGGCAGCAGTGGGGAATATTGCACAATGGGCGCAAGCCTGATGCAGCAACGCCGCGTGGAGGAAGACGGTTTTCGGATTGTAAACTCCTGTTCTTAGTGAAGAAAAATGACGGTAGCTAAGGAGCAAGCCACGGCTAACTACGTGCCAGCAGCCGCGGTAATACGTAGGTGGCAAGCGTTGTCCGGAATTACTGGGTGTAAAGGGAGCGCAGGCGGGGGAGCAAGTCAGCTGTGAAATCTATGGGCTTAACCCATAAACTGCAGTTGAAACTGTTCTTCTTGAGTGAAGTAGAGGTTGGCGGAATTCCGAGTGTAGCGGTGAAATGCGTAGATATTCGGAGGAACACCGGTGGCGAAGGCGGCCAACTGGGCTTTTACTGACGCTGAGGCTCGAAAGTGTGGGGAGCAAACAGGATTAGATACCCTGGTAGTCCACACTGTAAACGATGATAACTAGGTGTAGGGGGTCTGACCCCTTCTGTGCCGCAGCTAACGCAATAAGTTATCCACCTGGGGAGTACGACCGCAAGGTTGAAACTCAAAGGAATTGACGGGGACCCGCACAAGCGGTGGAGCATGTGGTTTAATTCGAAGCAACGCGAAGAACCTTAC
>UQCC01000001.1 GCA_900539325.1 uncultured Eubacterium sp. | reverse complement strand
ACCTGTGACCCCCTGCTTGTAAGGCAGGTGCTCTCCCAGCTGAGCTATGCTTCCGAATTGCTACTTGCAACGTGTTATACTATACAGTATTTTGGCTAAAATGTCAACACTTTTTTTCAACTTTTTTTAAAATTTTATTTTTTGGTTGAAGCATCAATTAAATGTTGTATATCTTGCGGAGTAAAAACATATTTCTTATTGCAAAAATGACATTCTACCTCTGTGTTTTTATCATCTTTTGCCATTTCGCTAAGTGCTTCTATACCCGTAGAAATAAGTGCGTTTTCCACTTTATTCCTTGAACAGTTACATCTGTATTCGGCTGTACTCTCGTCAAGTTTATCAAGTTCTATTCCCTGCATGGCTTTTTGAGCTATTTCATCGGGAGTCATACCGTTGTCGAGCATTTGAGTAACAGACGGAATTTCCGAAACATTTTTTTCAATAATATCAATAACTTCATCAGGGCAACCCGGCAAAAGCTGAATGATGTATCCGCCTGCTTTTTTTACGGTTAAATCAGGATTAACTAATACACCTAAAGCACAAACCGACGGTGTTTGTTCGCTGGTTGCAAAGTAATTTGTAATATCTTCTGCAACTTCGCCGCTTACAATAGGCACTTGACCGACATATGGTTCTTTCATTCCGATGTCTTTAATAACATAAAGCTGACCGTCTGTACCTACTGCACCCGATACATCAAGCTTGCCATTAGGTTTTAAAGGAATTTCTACAACAGGATTTTGAACATATCCTCTTGTATTACCCTCATAGTCGGAAACGGCAATTAAATCGCCGCATGGTCCTGCACCGTTCATTCTGACAGTAATGCTGTCTTCTTTGTCTTTGAGCATATTGCCCATCATTGATGTTGCTGTTATAAGTCTGCCAAGTGCGGCAGTAACAGTTGCAGAGGTTTTGTGAATTTGCTCTGCTTCGTATACAATATCGGTAGAGTCGGTCGCAATTACAAATGCAGAACCGTCTACTGCAATATATCTAACAATCTTTCCCATTATTACACCTTTTTACATACAAAATATAATCTTTCGCTATCGTTTTTAGGTTCGTCATATGATAGCTCATCATAAACTTTAATATCGACAAAACCGACTTTGTTTAGTAAACTTGACAATTCTTCAACAGAATATGCCGTTTCTTCAAACTCTTCGCTGAATCGGTCATAGCTTTCGCCGTCAAGAATAAACATATCAAGAAGGATTCGAACGGTCCTGTCATCAACAGTTTCATTATCCCATACAAGATAATAATCGTCTTCATCAAAAACAAAAGTATTATCCGCAAGAATTTCATTGTGCTTATAAACAGTATTGACATCAAAAACGAATAATCCGCCATTATTCAACGAATCATAAACATTTTTGAATGTTGCGAAAACATCGTCAATATTATTGAGATGGTTGATACTGTCAAGGCAACAAATGCAAGCTTCTGCCTTTTCAGAAAGCTCAAATTCCTGCATTTTGGCTTTTAGCAAAGAAAAGCTGTTCCCTGCTTCGAAAAGTCGATTAGAGGCGATTTCAAGCATTTCTTCGGACAAATCAACGCCGATAATACTGTATCCTTTTTTCATAAAAGGAATACTCATTGAGCCTGTTCCGCACGCTAAATCCAAAACAGTACCCGATTTGATACCGTTTTGTTCAAAAAAAGACAGGATATACTCGCATCTTTTTTCGTATTCAACATTTTGAGTTAACTCATCATAGAGATAAGCAAATGTTTGATAACTACTCATTGCTTTCTTCTTCACTGATTCTGTCAAAAATCTTGTCGTATCCGTCGCAACCGTACTGGAGAGAACGGTTTACACGACTGATTGTGGCTGTTGAAGCACCTGTTTGGTCAACAATATCCGTGTAAACACATTTTTCCGAAAGCATTTTTGCAACAACAATGCGTTGACTGAGAGTTTTTAACTCTTGAACGGTACATAAATCTTCAAAAAAGTCATAACATTCTTCTGTATTTTCAAGAGCCAAAATGGCCTTAAACAAAAAATCCACATTTTTATTATGCAGTTTATTATTCATAAGTAAGCCTCCGTCTTTAGTATGCTAATATTTTAACACATTAAATCGTGATAGTAAAGCAAAATTTAAAAAAAGCGGCAAGAAATTTTCCTGCCGCTAAATTAATTACTCTTTGATTAATTCATCGTAAAAATCAAAGCAATCAAATGTTGCAAAATAATCCTTTGGAGTTTCTGCTCTTCTGATGAGTTTGTATGAGCCGTCTTCACAGAGGAGAATCTCTGCACTCTTGAGCTTTCCGTTATAATTATAACCCATTGAAAAGCCGTGTGCACCGGTATCGTGAATGTAAAGAATATCTCCCATATCAATCTTAGGCAACATTCTGTCAATAGCAAACTTATCACAGTTTTCGCAAAGAGAACCTGTAACATCATATTTTTTATTACATTCTTCGTTTTCTTTACCCAAAACCGAAATATGATGATATGCACCGTAAATTGCAGGACGCATAAGGTTAACTGCACAAGCGTCAACGCCGATATATTCTTTGTGAGTGTGCTTTTCGTTGATTGCGGTTGTTACAAGAGCACCGTAAGGACCCATCATAAATCTGCCGAGTTCTGTGCAAAGCTTAACATCACCCATTCCGGCAGGAACAAGTACTTCATCAAATACCTTGTGAACGCCCTCACCAATAACTCTGATGTCGTTTGGTTCTTGGTCAGGTCTGTAAGGAATACCGACACCGCCTGAAAGGTTGATGAATCCAATATGTACGCCTACTTTTTCTTTAAGCTCAACAGCAAGCTCAAAAAGAACCTTTGCAAGCATTGGATAGTAGTCATTTATTACTGTGTTTGAAGCAAGGAATGCATGGATACCGAATTCTTCAACACCCTTTTCTTTCATAATTTTGAAAGCCTCATAGATTTGCTCGGTAGTCATACCGTATTTTGCGTCGCCCGGGTTATCCATAATATCATTGCTGATTTTGAAAAGTCCGCCCGGATTGTAACGACAACTCATTTTTTTAGGAAGCTTGCCGCAAGCCTTTTCTACAGCTTCAATATGAGTGATGTCGTCAAGATTGATGATGCCGCCCAAGTCGTTGCAATACTTAAATTCCTGAATAGGAGTGTCGTTTGATGAAAACATAATATCATCGCCTGTTGCACCGATTGTTTTTGCCATCATAAGTTCTGTTTTTGACGAGCAGTCACATCCACAACCGTATTCCTGCAAAATTTTAATTAAAAATGGGTTAGGAGTAGCTTTTACCGCAAAGTATTCCTTATAGCCCTCATTCCATGCAAAAGCTTCTTTAAGAGCTTTTACATTTTCCCTTATTCCCTTTTCATCATAAATGTGAAAAGGTGTAGGATAATCTTTGATGATTTCCTGTGCTTTTTCTAATGAAAGAAATGGTTTTTTATTCATTTTATCCTCCTCAAATCACCTTTAATCGGTAAGTGATTTTTCAATTAACATTTTAATTTTATCAAGTCCGAGCCCGTTTTGTGAAGAAAACGGAATAATCAAATCGCTGTCTACCATAGAAAGCTCTTCTTTTATTTCCTGTTCTCTTTTCTTAAACTCCTTTACTTTCAATTTGTCTGCCTTTGTGCAAACAACAATAAACGGTATGTTCATTTGTTTCATAAATTCAATCATACCAAAATCGTCTTGTGACGGTTTATGACGCATATCAACAAGTTGAACAACGAGTTTTATGTTTCTTCCGCTTTGGAAGTAGCCTTCCATAAGTTCTCCAAAGCGGTCACGCTCTGATTTACTCAGTTTGGCGTAGCCGTAACCCGGAAGATCGACAAATTTATATCCGTCAACATCATAAAAATTGATTGTAATTGTTTTTCCGGGAACAGAACTTACTCTTGCCAAAGATTTTCTGTTGAACAATTTGTTTAATAACGAACTTTTACCTACATTTGACCTGCCGGCAAAAGCGATTTCTGTAATATTGCTTGGCGGAAGCTGGCTTGATATGCCATATGATTTTTCAAATTCTGCTTTGTTATAATTCATATTACTGTGTCACCACCGATGAAACGGATTCGTCTGATTTTATTATTACATTTTGTTTTCTGTCTTTTTTAGGCATATATTCAAGCGCTTGTGTCATAACTTCGTCAAACGATGTTACCGGAATAAATCTGACTGCTGTTTTAACTTCTGTGCCTATTTCTGCCAAGTCCTTGAAGTTATCTTTTGGAATAATTACGGTATCACAACCTGCTTTGTATGCAGCCATTGATTTTTCTTTTAAACCGCCTATTGGAAGTGCTTTGCCTTTAAGTGAAATTTCACCGGTCATAGCAACATTCTTTTTAATAGGAATACCGGTAAGCTCACTTACAAGTGCGGTTGTGATTGCAAGACCCGCAGACGGACCGTCTTTTGGAATAGCGGCTTCCGGTGCATGAATATGTATGTCTTTTGTTTTGTAGAAGTCCGATTTAATACCATATTGTTCGGATTTGCTTCTTACATAGCTTACAGCGGTTTTGGCACTTTCTTTCATAACATCACCGAGATTACCTGTAAGCTCGATTTTACCCGAACCGTCAAGTGCAGATATTTCTATCGGAAGCATTGTTCCGCCGACCTGTGTCCAAGCAAGTCCGTTTACAACACCGATTTGATTTTCGTCAGGTATTTCATCTTTTGAGTATTTCTCTACTCCTAAATAGTCTGAAATATTTTTGTCAGTAACCTTAAACGATTTTTTACCGCTTTCAAGCTCAAGAGTTGCTTTTCTGCAAAGGGTTGCAATGTTTTTTTCAAGCCCTCTGACTCCGGCTTCTCTTGTGTAGCATTCGATGATTTTATATATTGCTTCATCTGAGATTTTAAACTCTCTTGCGGTTAATTTGTGCTTTTTCATTTCTTTTTTAACCAAATGAAGTTTTGCAATATTGAACTTTTCTTCAACAGAGTAGGAATTAAGTTCAATAATTTCCATTCTGTCATAAAGCGGTGCGGCAATAGTTGAAGTATCATTTGCCGTTGTAATAAATAAAACCTTGCTTAAATCTACAGGAAAATCAATATAATGGTCATTAAATGAGTTATTCTGCTCAGGGTCTAAAGCTTCTAAAAGAGCCGATGACGGGTCACCTTTATAATCGTTTCCTACTTTATCTATTTCATCAAGTAATACAATCGGATTCATTGTTCCTGCGTCGATAATTGCCTGCATAATTCTGCCGGGCATTGAACCGATATATGTTTTTCTGTGGCCTCTTATTTCTGCCTCGTCATGAACGCCTCCGAGAGCGATACGAACATATTTTCGGTTCATTGACTTTGCGAGAGATTTGACAATACTTGTTTTGCCGACTCCGGGAGGACCGTACAAGCAAATAATTTGACCGTTGTATTCAGGATTTCTTTTTAACACGGCGAGAGATTCAATAATCCTTGATTTAACCTTGTCAAGTCCGTAATGGTCGGCATCAAGAATTTTTCTTGACTTTTCAAGATTTATTCTGTCTTTTGAATATTTGCCGAAAGGAATTTCAAGGCATTTGTCAAGATATGTTCTTACAACCGTTCCTTCATGAGAACCCGACGGCATTTTCACAAGTTTGTCGCATTCTTTGAGAAGTTTTGTTTTTATTTCATCGGTACATTTCAGATTATTTACTTTAGTTTTGTATTCGTCTGCTTCTTCAATAGGTGTTTCATTGTCTCCAAGTTCATCCGAAATTACTTTCATTTCTTCACGAAGGTAATATTCTCTTTGACTTTTGTCTATTTCCTTTTGAAGCTTGTCCTGAATTTCGGCTTCAATTTCAAGCGAAGCAGTTTCTTTTTTTAAAAGAACAACAAGTTTTTTAATTCTTTCTTCCGGATTGAATTCTTCAAGCATTGCCTGCTTGTCCGAAAATGAGAAAAAGCTGTTTTCGCAAATATAATCTGTTAATTCGTCAATGTTTTCACAGCAAACGATTTTTGCAACAACTTCGTTTGAAATTTTTTTAAACATTGAAGCATATATTTCGTATTCTTTTTTTACAGCTCTTATGTAAGCAGAATTTTCGGGAGATTCCTCGACATCATAAATCGGTGCTCTGTCAACAACAGCATTGAAATGGTCACCCTCGGTATACATTGTTACAATGCTTGCCCTTGAAACACCCTCAACAATTACACGAAGATTTGATGAATTCGGTATCTTAATCATTTGCTTAATTTTACAAATTACGCCGACTTCAAACACATCTCTTTCTGTCGGGTCTTCTATTGTTGAATCAATTTGAGAAACAAGAAAGATCATTTGATGAGTGTCCATCGCTTCGTTAAGAGCCGCAATGCTTTTCTTTCTTCCTACATCAAAATGCAGGTTCATATTTGGATAAACCACAAGTCCGCGAAGAGGAACAACAGGAATATCCTCAAAATTATTTAAATCAATATAGCTATTCATATATTAAATCCTTAAAAATATTTATAATATTATATAATAAATAGAAATATATTTCAATACTAAAAAATAAAAAGGCGTTTTCACGCCCTTTTAGTCTTTGTAATTTATTTTCTTCACTTTAAAAATTGTTCGTAATATCGGTGCTAAGAGTTTTGGACTTTTGATAAGTATTACTTTCATTTTCTCCCCTACTTTCTGCAACAGATTATGATTCCGAGGATAATGACTGCTATTGCAAGAATTCGTGTCAGCCATACGGCAGGCAGACAACATGCCATAACGCAGCCAAGACCGAAAGCAATCCACAAATAATCTTTCTTGCACATTTTTTTCATAGCAAACACCTCCGTAGCATCTGTGCTTACTATAACATATGCAAAAGTTACTTAATCGTTACTTTCAATTAACAAAAGTGTTCCCGAATCAAGTGTTATTTCTGCATAATTTTCGCTGACAAAATTACTCTGGGCAAATTGGTCACTTTGACTTATGTTTAAAGATTCTTTCCCGTAAAAGCCGGCTGTGTAATATGCTCCTTTAATTCTGACATTTTTGCAGTCGGAAAGATAAGCAAATAAAGAAAAATTGTTATAATCCTTATTAATTATGCCTTTGTCTTTTATAAGTGAAATTCTGTTTTTTCTATTAATAATACAGCATTTTACATTGTGTTTTTGACAATAATCAAGTGAGAGGATATTTGAATATGTATGGTCCATTCGAGAGCCGATGGCACAGAAAATATCAATGTTGTTATATCCCCTGTCAACTGCTTCCATAACGCAATGAAAAGTGTCTGTAAAAGCCTTTTCAACTTTAAGCGTTATAATTTCACAATCTATGTCCGGCTTTTTTGATGAATCAAAATCACCAATTATCAAATTCGGACGAAAGCCTGCTTTAATACAGTTTTTATATCCTGAATCGGCACAGATGATATACGAGTCTTTATCAATATTATCTTTTAAAAATTCAATATCGTCATCGGGTGCACCGGAAATAATTGTGCATTTTTTTATTTGAGTTCCCATTCTTTAATGTTTTTTACCTCGTTGTACATTGAAATATAACTTTTATGTCGTGATTCGCTTATTTTGCCGTCGTTTACAGCTTCGATAATTGCACAGCCCTTGTCGTTTGTATGAGAACAGGTGGCAAATTTACAATAGCCGATATAATCTTCAAATTCTCTGAAACAATAAGGCAAATCGTCTTTGAGTATTTTTTCGCACTGCTTAAACTCAAGAGATGAAAAGCCCGGCGTATCCGCAATATATCCGTTGTCAATTTTGAATAGTTCACAATGACGGGTGGTGTGTTTGCCTCTGCCTAATTTTTTGCTTGTTTCGCCGGTCTTAAGGTCTAAATCAGGGAAAATATTATTAAGTAAAGTTGATTTGCCGACACCTGTGTTGCCTGTGAAAGCAGAACATTTGCCTTTTAAAAGTTCGTGAACAGCTTCTCCTCCCTCACCCGTAGTATTGTTACAAATAATTACTTTAAATCCTGCTTTTTCATAGATGTTTTTGTATTCGTCGGCATTGTTGTCTAAATCAGATTTTGTTATCACGATTATAGGCTCGATTTTTTTATATTCTGCAATAGCCGTTAAATTATCAATAATCAATGTATTGATTTTTGGGTCTACAAGTGATGCAACAATAAAAAGTTGATCAAGATTTGCAAGAGGCGGTCTGATAAGTTCGTTCTTACGCGGATAAATGGTGTTGATTGTATTTTCGGCATTATCATTTATGCTTATTTCCACATTGTCGCCAACAAGCGGAGAAATTTTTTGCCTTCTGAAATTTCCTCTTGCTTTACACTCGTATATTTCATTATCGGCATCAACATAATAAAAACCGCCTATGCCTTTAATTATCTTACCTTTTTTCATATATTTCTCTTTAAACAAATTTCAACGGCGAATACCTCGCCGTTGTGTAGGGTTAATGATTTGCGCCGGAACTGTTTTCTGTAACCGGAGAAGTTGTGGTTGATGG
The DNA here is from genome assembly GCA_900539325.1 of uncultured Eubacterium sp. Lineage (GTDB taxonomy): Bacteria > Bacillota > Clostridia > Oscillospirales > Acutalibacteraceae > Eubacterium_R. The sequence continues at coordinate 382,427 of UQCC01000001.1, read as the reverse complement.
GTATTTAGATGCAGATGAGAAATTAACAGAAATATCTTTATCCTTTTTACCGTTAATATGCTTAGTTTCAGTTACACCTGTTGATTTGAGCGAAACTTTAATGTTTTGAGATTTGTTACTTTCGGCAGTAATGTTTATAGGTACATTGCTGCCGTCAAGTGTTACTTTACGGCTTGAATATGTGTCACTGCCGACTTTTACAACAAGAGTATCTTTTGCATAACTGCCATCATCATTTTGTACTACAGGAAGGGTTATTCCGACTGAGTACTTTACTGCCTGAGCAGTTGTAGTTGTAACACCTGAACTTATGATTACTTTAATTGAATCAGTTGCTTTTGCTTGTGAACCGGCACTTGGGCTTTGTGATAAAACAACACCTTTTTTCAGTGCATCATCTTGTGTTACAAATGATATATTTGTAAATCCGAATTTTTCAAGAAATGCTCTTGCTCCGCTTTGAGTAAGACCCGATACATCAGGAACAGTAAGCGTTTCTATAACAGTAGTTGTCGGACCGGATGAAACATATATAGTTACCTCTTGCTCTGCAGAAACAACACTTGTTGCTTTAGGATCGGTATAGATAACTTTTCCCTCTGCAACATTATCACTTGCTATGTTCATAGTTTTAAAGTTGGACAAACCTTCAAGTTGTAAGCTTTGTTCTGCCAATTCAAGAGAAAGACCGTAAACATTAGGCATAGTAATGTCTTTTTCTGAAGAAGCGACAATAAGTGTGACTTTTGAGCCTTCCATAACTTTTGAACCGGCTTCCGGTGATTGCTTTATAACTGTACCGGGGTCATACTGGTCTGATTTTTGATATTCCGCAATAAATTCATATGAGTAGTCACTTTGATCTTGTAATTGGTCATACGAAAAGCCTACAAAATTAGGCAACTTGTCTGTTTTTGTGTTAAAACCTGATGTGAACATCATAACAATTCCGACAATTGCAGCTATTAAAACAATAATTCCGACAATGACTGCGGCTGTTGTTTTTTTCTTACGAGAAGAATTATCGTATTCCGTTTCGTCTTCTGCATATTCTTCATCGCTTATAGGTTCAAATTCCGCAGATTTTTCCGGAACAACCTCGTTATTAACATAATTAAAGGTTTTGGTTGGATTTTTTACAATTTCTTCAATGTCAAGAAGCATTTCAGTTGCGGATTGATACCTATCTGCAGGATTTTTTTGCATAGCGTGCATACAAATTTGTTCCAAACCGATCGGAATATCCGGATTGATTTTTCTCAAATCTTCTGCGTTGGAATTAACTTGCATTAATGCAACCGAAACTGCACTGTCGGCTTCAAACGGAACTTTTCCCGAAAGCATTTCATATAGAACAACACCGATTGAATATATATCGGCTTTTTCATCCGTATATTCGCCTTTTGCCTGTTCCGGTGAAATATAGTGAACCGAACCGATAGCCTGCTCTGTTAGAGTTTTCGTATCCGAGCGTGAAAATCTTGCAATACCGAAATCTGTAACCTTAAGGTTTCCGTTTGAAAGCAAAATAATATTTTGAGGCTTGATGTCACGATGAACAATACCTTTATCATGTGCGTGCTGAACTGCTCTTAAAATCTGCGTCATAAAGAAAAGAGCATCATTCCATGTGATTGAGCCTTGTTTATTGATAAATTCTTTGAGAGTTATACCGTCAATATATTCCATAACGATATATTGAAGTTTTTCACCGAAATTTACATCATAAACTTTTACAATGTTTTCGTGCGATAAAAGTGCAATTGCCTTTGATTCGTTCTTAAATCTGCGTTTAAAATCATCGTTATTAAGAAATTCATCTTTTAATATCTTTACGGCAACTATTCTGTCGTCAACATTATCGTAGGCTTTGTATACAACTGACATTCCGCCTACACCGATTATTTCTTGAATTTCATATCTTCCGTCTAATCTTTTACCAACGTAGTTATCCATATTTTCTCCTAATATATTAAATTGCGATTGCTACAACCGTAATGTTATCATTGCCGCCGTTTTTATTTGCTCTTTTAACAAGTCTGTCTGCAAAGGCGTAATATTGCCCGTCTTTTATATCATCGGCTATTTCCGCGTTATTAACGCAGTTACTGAGCCCGTCTGTGCACAAAATAAGAGTTTCGTTTTCTTGCAAATCTACTTCCGAAAAATCAACATCAATTCTTTTGTCAACACCGAGAGCACGAGTAATAACATTTTTATTTGGATGATGTTCAGCTTCTTCCTTTGTTATTTCTCCCCTGTCAACAAGATTTTGAACAAGGCTGTGGTCAACGGTAATTTGTTCAACTCCGTCTTTGTTAACAATATATGCTCTGCTGTCACCTGCATGTGCTATGTGTGCAACATTATCACGCACAACAACAGCAACAACGGTTGTACCCATCCCCTTTAGGTCGGGTCTTGAATAAGCCATATCGTAAACTTCGATATTTGCAGCCGTAATTGCCGAATCAAGAAGATTTTTGATTGATGAATCTCTCATTTTTTCATTGTATGACGAAGTGATTTTGTCACTTATAACTTTTACGGCAAGCGCAGAAGCAATATTTCCGCCTGCGGCACCGCCCATTCCGTCACAAACAACAGCCCATGCAACTTCACCCGGAAGCTCACCGACTGCATATGCGTCCTGATTGTTTTCTCTGACTAATCCTTTGTCTGTTTTAGCAACTATTTTCATTGGATTTCACCTTCATTCTTCTTGCGTCTTAACTGACCGCACGAAGCATTAATATCTGAACCGAGTGTTCTTCTTATTGTAGCATTTATTCCGAGCGAATACAAGGCTTCGCAGAAATTTTTAATTGATTTGTCTGTTGAACGAACATTGTCTCGTTCTTCAACATCATTTACAGGTATTAAGTTGACATGACAAAGCATTCCGACAAGTTTTGAGGCTAATTCTTTTGCACATTCCTCGGTATCGTTGACACCGTTTATAAGTGTATATTCAAATGATACTCTTCTGCCTGTTTTTACGGCATAATTTTTGCATGCGGCAATAGCCTCGTCAACACCCCACTTATCATTCACAGGCATCATTGATGAACGAATTTTATCATTCGGTGCGTGTAACGAAAGAGTTAATGTTATTGGCATTTGCTCATTTGCCAAATCGTATATTTTAGGCACTATACCACAGGTGGAAAGCGTTATGTCACGCATAGATATATTAAGCCCCTTGTCATTATTAACTGTTTTTATAAACTTTATAACATTCTCATAATTGTCAAGTGGTTCACCGATACCCATAAGAACTATGTGTGAAATTCGGATATTTAAATCTTTTTGTGCAGTGTGAAGTTGTGACTCCATTTCGGACGGAAGCAAGTTTCGTTTAAATCCGGCAAGAGTAGAAGCACAAAATCTGCAACCCATTTTACATCCGACTTGTGAGGAAATGCAAATTGTGTATCCGTATTTATATTTCATAATAACAGCTTCTACATATTCCCCATCATATAATTTAAAAAGATATTTTACCGTGCTGTCTATTCTTGAAACATATTTATCTTCAATTTTAACTGACGGTATAAAATAATTCTGCTTTAATTTTTCTCTTAAATCTTTTGAGAGATTTGTCATTTCGTCAAAGGAATCAACGCCCTTTTCGTGCAACCACGAATAGATCTGCCCTGTTCTGAATTTAGGCAGACCTATTGAGGTGATTTCGCTATTTAATTCGTCAAATGTAAGTGATTTTATATCAGTCATTTATCTTTTCCATTATTGCATAGAAAAATCCGTCACCACTATTTTCACTTGGAAAAACAGTAATTTCATTTATAAGCTTAAAATTAATGTTGTTATTTAAAAATTTTTCAACAACTTTTTCATTTTCTTTTTTATTAAGAGTACAGGTAGAATAAATAATTCTACCGTTATTTTTTAAATATTTTGATGAGGTGTTCAAAATATCATATTGAATTTGCGGTAATTCCTTAATATCATCAAGATTTTTGTATCTTATTTCGGGCTTTCTTCTGATTATTCCGAAGCCGCTGCACGGAACATCACAAAGAATTTTGTCTGCAAAAGGTATATTTTCGTTATATACCAAAGCATCATTAACGGATGATTTTATATTATAAAGTTCAAGTCTTTCGGCTGATTTCTTTATTAGAGCAACTCTGTGTTCATACAAATCAAAAGCATAAACATTTGCTCCTGATTGAGCCATGGTGAATGTTTTACCGCCCGGAGCGGCACAAATATCAAGTACGGTTTCTCCGTTTGTACAATCAAGAGCCTTTGCACAGGAAAATGAACTGTAATCCTCAATGTAAAACAAACCGTCTTTAAATGCTTTTATGTTACTTAAATCAAACGATGAGTTAATTTTTACTACATCGCCATATACTTCACAATCAACGCCGTTGTCTAAAAGTTCATACTGAAGTTCGCCTTCATCAACAAACTTTCTGTTCGGAATTGCAAAAACAGGCGGTCGATTGTTGATTGCTTGAAGTGTAACAAGTGTTTTTTCCTCACCGTACATCTTCTTCCACATATTAATAAGATGAGGCGGACAGGAATACTTGATGCTCAAATCATCCGTTTCATCAAGTTCTGATTTACATTCAATAATTTTATGTAATACAGCGTTAATCAGTTTTTTATAATACGAAAGACCGATTAAATCTGCAATTTCAACGGTTTCATATACAGCTACGGCATCAGGAACCTTGTCCATAAACAAGATTTGGTAAGCTCCGATATAAAGGAGAATTTTAACCTTTGGCTTTGCTTTTGAAGTTAAAAACTTATCTATGAAATAATCAAGAGTAAGTTTGCGTTCAACAACGCCATAAACAAGTCTTGAGGTGAATCCTCTGTCTTTACTGTCAACTTCTGCAAGACCTTTATCAACCGCAATGTTTGAATATGCTCCGTTTTTTAAAATATCATATAATATGTCAAATGATGCAAGTCTGCTGTTTTTCATCGTCTGTTTCCACCGTTAACAACAAGTAAAAGTCTGAAAATAGTTGCAAGAGCAGATGCCAAAGCAGCAACATAAGTCAGAGCTGCGGCAGTAAGCACTTTTTTTGCACCCAAATATTCAGAATCTGTCATAAAATGATTTGATTCAATAGTTTCAAGTGCTCTTTTGCTTGCATTAAATTCAACCGGTAAAGTAATAAGCTGAAACAATGCAACAAAGCAATAAAGGATAATGCCGATATATGCAATTGTTTCAGAGCGGATAAACATACCGATTAAGCAAAGAGGAATACCGAGAGATGAACCGATATTTGTTACAGGAATTACAAAATTTCTGATTTTCAACGGAAAATAACCCTCTGCATGCTGACAAGCGTGACCCGCTTCGTGGCATGCTACACCGATTGCAGCAATTGAACGAGAGTCGAATACATCTTCGCTAAGGCAAATTTCCTTGGTTCGTGGGTCGTAATAGTCTGTAAGAGTGCCGGCAACCTTTTTGATTTTTACATCATTAATACCGTTAAGTTGTAAAAGTCGCCATGCGGCATCGGCACCGGTCATTCCCGAACGGCTGACAACTTGTGAATATCTGCGAAAGTTTTTTTTAACCGACGATTGACAAATCAATGCAAAAATGAAAACAGGAATCATAACAAAGCCTGTCATATAATACATCAAATAATATCCCATAAAATACTACTCTCCTAAAATTGTACCGATTTCAATATTATTGCCTTGAAGAAATGATTTTGCATCCATTCTCTTTTTTCCGTCAAGTTGAAGTTCAAGAATTTCAAGACAATGTCCGTCACCACAGCAAACAATGAGTTTGTTTTTATTATCTACAATTTGACCGGCTTTATTTGCAATGATGTCCGTATGAATGGTTTTATGAATTTTTAAGCCTTTAGAATTAACTTTTGTTGTTGCAACAGGCCAAGTTTGTAAGCCTCTGACCTGGTTGTGTATTTTATCTGCCGAATTATTCCAATCAATATTGCACATTGATTTGTTAATCATAGATGCGTATTGGCATTCTATGTCAGCTTGTTTTGTGGCAACGGCAGTGCAGTCTTTTATCATATCAAGAGTTTTAACAAGAGCCTTTGCACCGATTTCAGATAATCTGTCAAATAGTTCTGCACTTGTTTCGTTTTCGCCGATTTCGGTCTTTTCTACATAGAATACATCGCCTGTGTCAAGTCCCTCATCCATTTGCATAATAGAAACGCCTGTTTCTTTGTCGCCGTTGAGAACTGCCCATTGAATCGGGGCAGCGCCTCTGTAAAGCGGTAAGATTGAAGCATGAACATTTATGCAACCATACGGTGCAATTTCAAGAATCTCTTTTGGCAAAATTTTGCCGTAAGCAACCACAATAATTGCATCGGGAGCAAGTTCTGTTAAAATTTCAACTGCATTTGAACCTTTGATTTTTTCGGGTTGATAAACAGGAATGTTATGCTTTTGAGCACAAACCTTTACTTCGGGTGGAGTCAAAATCTGCTTTCTTCCAACGGGTTTGTCAGGTTGTGTAAAAACAGCAACAACATCATGCTTTGCTTCAATTAAGCTTTCAAGACAAGGTACTGCAAAATCCGGAGTACCCATAAAAACAACTTTCATTAACCTTCCAACTTTCCGATAACTTTTGATACAAATAATATTCCCTCAAGGTGGTCGAGTTCATGACAGAAACATCTTGCTTTCAATTCTTCGCCTGTATAAATGTGCCACTTGCCTGTTCTGTCTTGTGCTTTAACTTGTACTTTTGCGGGACGCTTGCAAACACCGTATTTACCCGGAACAGACAAGCAACCCTCAGATTCCATTTGCTCGCCCTCTGACATAGTGATTTCGGGATTTACAAGTTCGATTGGGCCGTCACCACAGTCGATAACAACAACTCTTTTGAGCATACCTACCTGCGGAGCGGCAAGACCGACTCCGTTTGCATCATACATTGTTTCAAACATATCATCAATAAGAGTTGAAAGTTTGTCATCAAACTTTTCAATTTTTCTGCATTTTTTATTTAAAACAGGGTCACCTATTTCAACAATATTTCTTAAAGCCATAATACTTCCTCTTTTTATGATATATCCGGTGGATTTAAGCTAATACTAATGCTTATCTTGGAATATACCTTATCTTTGTTAACATCTTTTAAGATTTTTGTTATCATTTGGCGAATTCTTTGTGAATTTTTACACTTAATTGCCAAACGGTATCTGTATGTGTTATTTATTTTTGAGATTTTTGCTTGAGTAGGACCTAAAACAACGAGTTTTATATCCTTAAATTCATTATTGTTATATTCAACAAGACGGTCAAAAAACGCTTTTGAGCATAGTGCAACCGTATTTTCATTTTCACCTGTGAAAGTTGCAGAATAAATGTCACAAAATGGCGGATAAATCATCAACTTGCGAATCATAATTTCATTGTTATAAAATCCGAGATAATCCTGATGCGATGCAAAATCAATAGTCTCATTTTGCGGATTAATCGTTTGAATAATTGCTGTTCCGGAATTGTCACGCCTGCCGGCTCTGCCGACAACCTGTGTGATTAGGTCAAATGAACGCTCGCTTGCTGTGTAATTTTGGTCATACAGTGAATTGTCTGCATTAACAACTCCGACAAGAGTTACATCCTCAAAGTCAAGACCTTTTGCAACCATTTGAGTGCCGATTAATATGTTGTATTCTTTATTGCCAAATTGTTCAAGCAATTTTTCGTGCGAAAATTTAGCTGTTGTTGTGTCAGCATCCATTCTCAAAATTTTTGCATCGGGAAGTAATGATTGAAGTTCTTCCTCAATTCTTTGTGTGCCGAATCCGCTGTATCTTACAGCATCACTGCCGCATTCGGGACAGATATTGTCAAGCTTTTTTGTATAACCGCAATAATGACATACGAGCCTATTGTTGTAGCTGTGATATGTCAAAGAAATTGAACAATTAGGACAGGTTATAACATGTCCGCATTCGTTACAAGCAATAAAGGTATTGTAACCTCTGCGATTGATTAGCAAAATGGCTTGTTTGCCGTTATCAATTGTTTCTGTTAAATGCTGAAGAAGTATTGACGAAATCGGACTTTTGTTGCCGTTTTTCATCTCGCTTTTCATATCAACGGTGATAACATTGGGCAAAACGGCATTGCCGTATCTTTGTGTTACGGTTGAAAGAACATATTTGCCATTCAATGCGTTGCTGTATGTTTCTATCGACGGTGTAGCTGAACACATAAGAAAATAAGCTTTGTTGTACCCTGCTCTGAATTTTGCAACATCCTTTGCATTATATCGAGGGGTGCGTTCAGATTTATAGGTCTGCTCTTGTTCTTCATCCATAACGATAAGTCCGAGATTATGAACAGGTGCAAATACAGCTGATCTTGTGCCAACTACAATTTTTGCTATTCCTCTGTCAATTCGCTTGTATTCGTCATTTCTCTCACCGAGTGATAAACCGCTGTGAATAACAGCCACCTTATTTCCGTACCTTCTGTGAAAGATAGAAAGCGTTTGCGGAGTTAAAGCGATTTCAGGAACAAGAACGATTACGTCTTTGCCGTTTTTGATAACATCATCAATCAGTTTAAGATAAATCTGTGTTTTTCCGCTTCCTGTTATACCGAAAAGAAGCCCCGTTTTGCCGGAGCCAAGCATATTTTTGTTTGATAAGTATGCTTTTTGTTGTTCATCGGAAAGCAAAATCTCGCTGTTATCAAGAATCTCTTTGTTTTCATACGGATTGCGATAAATTTCTTTTGAATAAAACTCGATAATCCCGTTTTTCTCCAAATTCTTGAGAACAGAAATTCCGACACTGCAAAATTCGCAGATTTCATTCACTCCTGCCGTACCTATATCAAGAAGTAAATCGCAAACTGCTTTTTGCTTTTTTGTAACCTGTGAAAGTTCAATTTCGTCATCGACAAGAAGTCTAATCATTCGCTCTGACTTCCCTTTTAATACACCGTACTTTCTTGGAAGCATTTGCTTTAAACAGTCATAAGTTGTACAAAAGCATCTTTCTTTAAGCCACAAAGCGAGTTTAACCATTTCATCGCTGAGAACTTTTTTTTCAACGCTTTTTATTTCCTTAAGACCATCAATGTTAACGGTTAATTCTTCAATAAGATTAACGATAATTCCATCTCTTGTTTTGTCGCCTCTGCCAAAAGGCACGGATACTTTTGAACCAATTTGAACATCATTGCTTAATGAATTAGGAACGATATAGCTGTAATCGGTGTCATAACTGAAAAAAGTATTATCAACTGCAACAGTTGCTATAAGCGAATTCATTATTTTGATTTGATTTCGTCAGGCTCTTCAATAACATACTTGCCGTCATAAATTTCTTCAATAGCTGTAGAAACGGTCTTTTCGTTTAGAATGATGTCATTTTCTACTGCTTCATCTCTGATTTCTCTAGCCCTTTTTGCAGTGCCTACTACAAGACTGTATCTGCTGTTTACATTTTTTAACATTTTCTTTAAATCCGGATTGAACATTACTTTATCTCCTTACTGTTAAGAGTTAACAACTCTTTGTTTATTATATCATTTATTTTGTTTACACATTCGTTCAAATCATCATTGACTACAATGTATTTGTACAAAGGAGCCATATCAATTTCCCTTTGTGCTATTTTCATACGGTTTTTGACATCCTCGCTGTCGTTCGTTGAGCGGTTTATAAGCCTCTTTTCAAGAATATCTAAGCTCGGTGGCAATAAAAATATTGAAATGGCATCAGGGCGAACCTTTAAAATGCTTTGCGCTCCCTGAACATCAATGATAAGAAAACATATTTTTCCGTCATTGATTGCTTTTTCGACTTCGGATACCGGTGTGCCGTAGTAGCAGTTATTATATCTTGCATATTCAAGAAGTTCATCATTTACAACCATAAGTTGAAAATCAGATTCGGATTTGAAGTAATAATTAACTCCTTCCACTTCTCCTTCTCTCGGCTTACGGGTTGTTGCCGAAATAGATTCAACAACATCATTCCTTAAATCTTTGATTGCTTTAAATACAGTGTCCTTACCGCATCCGCTCGGTGCAGATAAAATTATAAGCAAGCCTTTGTTATTCGTCATTTTGCACCTCCACACCAAAGCGTGCGGCAATTTGCTTTAAGTCCATATAGCTTAAAACAACATTGTCGCTGTCGGTAATAATGATACTCATTGTTTTTCTTCCGTGAGTTGCGTCAATAAGCGTTCCTTCTTCTTTTCCCTTTTGTACAAGCCTTTTTGCAGGAGCACTTTCGGGAGAGATAATGGAAATTACCCTATCCGCATTAATCAGGTTTCCAAAACCTATATTGACTAAATTCATTTGATTCTCCGATTATATAAATTATTCGATATTTTGAATTTGTTCTCTGATTTTTTCAACTTCTGCCTTTATATCGACAACCTTGCGTGCAATGTCAACATCATTAGCTTTTGAGCCGATTGTATTGGTCTCACGATTGATTTCCTGAACCAAAAAGTCCATTTTTCTGCCTACGGGTTCATCCGATGAAATGAATGTATTGAGTTGCTCGATATGAGAACGAAGTCTTACCGTTTCTTCGGCAACCGCAACCTTGTCTGCATAAATTGCAACCTCTTGCAGAATTCTGCTTTCATCAAGAGATACATCACCTAACAGCTCGTGAACTCTTTCAACAAGTTTGTCGTTATATTCTTTAACTGTTTGAGGAGAACGCTCTTCTATGTATGAAACACAATCCAAAATGAATTGACCTCTTGAATAAATATCGTCTTTCATTTTTGAGCCTTCAACAGTTCTCATATCAATGAATTTGTCAATCGCTTCGGAGCAAACATCTTTAACATATCCCCAAAGTTTTTCTTCGTCATCTTCAGACTTTCTTAGAACAAGTACTTCCGGAAAACGAGAAATTGTAGAAGCACCGTAATCGTCTTTAAGATTATAGGTTACGGCAATTTCTTTAAGAGCGTTAACATAAGCGTTTGCCAAAGTGTGATTAACAACAACATCGGCTGTATCTGTATTAAGCGCTTCAATAGAAACATAACATTCGATTTTTCCTCGGGAAACCTTGCTGTTGACGAATGATTTTAGCTTTTCGTCAAGAAAACCGTATTGTCGAGGAACTCTTGATGAAAATTCAAAATATCTGTGATTAACCGATTTAATTTCAACGGATATAACATAACCGTCTATCTCTTTTTGGGCTCTGCCGAACCCTGTCATTGATTTTAACATTTTAATCCCCTTTGATATTAATTAAATATATTATATTTAGTAAGAGAGTTCAAGTCAACGGTTTGTTAACAATTTATTTACAAAATTAACTGTTTATTTACAAAAATCAAAAGCCCCAAATTGAGGCTTTTGAAATAAAAAAGTTATTTTGTTGATGTTTGTGTTGTCTGCTGTGCCTGAGTTGTAGTGGTAACCGTTGTGTTTGCAGTCGTTTCTTCGGCTGCCATAAGGCCGGTGTAACCTTGGTGAACAATCTCTGTATTTTTATCGTAAAATCCCATATCCATCAAAAGAGGTAATACATTATTGTTAAGAAAGTTTGAATCGGCACTTTCATCTATAATTTTGTAAGCTGTGGTTGATTTGTCGGTGTATTTAAGTGCTTCCTGAAGACCTTCTATACCGTCAACTTCTTGAGCATCAACAAAAATATATGTGCCTTTGACTACAATAGTACCGGCATATGCTTCTTCAAGAGAAGTTGTTGTTTCGGTAGTGGTTTCTGTTGTGGTTTTTGTTGCACTTTTGTTGCCGAATGAAATGTTACCCGTAAAATAAAGAGCACAAAAAACAACGGAAATAATAACGATAATCAAAATAGCAACAGGGGCTTTATTTGATTTTTTATTTGGGTCTTTTTTAAATCTGTGGCGTTCGAGAGTTGGCTTTTTTTCTTCTTCGATATGAGTTTCGTTCATATCAACATTAATGCCGCCGTCCTGATAAGATGCATCGGATTTTTTATGTACAACAAGAGGTGCGTCAAGCTGTTCTTCTCTTATTTCATCACTCATAATTATTCTCCTGCTTCTGAAATATATTTTTCTATTTTGTTTACTATTGCTGTAATTTTTTCATCATTATCAACCGGTAAAAACGGGCTTCTCGGAACACCTGCGTTAACGCCGAATCTTTGAGAAATTACATTTTTTGCGGCACCGTAAAGCGACGGCAAAGAAAGCAAATCAAAAATTACATCATTAATTTTATATTGAAGGTCTTTTGCTTCAGAAATACGGTTTTCGTTAATTAATTTGTCAAGTTTTACAAAAAGCTCAGGCATAGTGCCGTATGTACCGCCGATTCCTGCATTTGCACCCATAAGTCTGCCTCCGAGGAATTGCTCGTCCGAGCCGTTGAAAATTATAAAATCATTCCCTGCCGCAGTTCTGTATCTTTCCATATTGTAAACAGGCTCTTCAGAATTTTTAATGCCTATTACCTTTGGATTTGCAGCCATTCTTTTAAATAAATCTAACGGAAGATTAAATGAAGTAAGTTGAGGAATATTGTAGATAATAAACGGTAAGTCTGTTGAATCTATAATACCGTTCCAATGTTTTTCAACGCTTGCCGGTGAAAGATGGTAATATACAGACGGAACAGCCGATACAGCGTCTACACCGATTTTTTCGGCATGTTTTGCAAGTTTTATACTCTCTTTTGTACCTGCACAGCCAACATGAACAATTATTGTAAAGTTATCCGATGCGGCTTCTTTAACGGCTTCGGCAACTTTCATTCTTTCTTCTGTCGAAAGCAAAAATCCTTCACCGGTAGAACCGCAAACATAAACACCTTTTACGCCTTTTGATTCATAGACCTTAACCAGCTTTTTTATTTCTTCAATATTAATTTCATCGTTTTCGTCATATATTGTATTAAGTGCAACAAACACACCTTTAAATTTTTCAAGATTCATAGTAATTCTCCAAATGTATATTTTAATAAATAATATCACAGAATAATAATTTTTTCAATAATATTGTTGAATTGTAATATATTAATTGATATAATTATCAATATGAGGAATAACGAAGAAATTTTAAAGCAAATTAAGGGCGGTCTTATTGTTTCCTGTCAAGCACTAAAGACCGAACCGTTATATGACTCTTACATTATGTCCAAAATGGCATATGCAGCTATGCTCGGCGGTGCTGTTGGTATCAGAGCAAATACAATAGTTGATATTTTGGCAATAAAAGAAAGAGTTGACTTACCGATTATCGGTATTATTAAAGAAGAATACGATGGCAGCGATGTTTACATCACTCCAACAATGAAAGAAATTGATGCACTTGTTGAAATCGGTTGTGATATTATTGCAACAGATGCAACAAACCGTCCTCGTCCGAACGGTGTTTCCTTTGAAGAATTTTTTAAAGAAGTTCGTGCAAAATATCCGAATCAACTCTTTATGGCTGACACTTCTTGTTTTGAAGAAGGTAAAAAAGCAGCTGAACTCGGTATTGATTTAATCGGTACAACAATGGCAGGATATACTCCATATACCAAAGGCAGAAAGCTTCCCGATGTTGAGCTGGTGCACAGATATGCGACCGAACTTGACAAGCCTGTTATTGCAGAGGGTGGTATTTGGTGTCCCGAAGATTTAAAGAATGTATACAAAGCAGGTGCATTCAGTGCTGTATGCGGTACTGCAATTACCAGACCTATGGATATTACAAGACGATTTGTAAAATCGTTGGAGGAATAATATGAAAATACTCTGTTTTGACATTGGCGGAACATTTATTAAGTATGCTATATGTAATGAAAACTTTGAACTTTCAGATAAAAAGAAAGTTCCTACAAATGCCAAAGACGGCGGTCAGGTTATAATAAAAAGAATAATTGAAATTATTGAAAGCTATGATAATATTGACCGTGTTGCAATATCTACTGCCGGACAAGTAGACAGCGAAAACGGTATTGTCGTTTATTCAACAGACAATATTCCCTATTATACCGGAATGATGGTTAAAAGCATTATTGAAAACAAAACAGGAATTCCTACCTATGTTGAAAATGATGTAAATGCCGTTGCTTTGGGCGAGGCTCGTTTTGGTGCGGCAAAAGGTCAATCTGATTTTGTCAGCATTGCTCTCGGCACAGGTATAGGCGGTGCAATTTATCTTAATAATAAACTTTACAAAGGTTCAACATCCGCAGCCGGAGAAATCGGTCATATGATTACTCATGCAGGCGGTAAGCAATGCACCTGTGGCGGCGAGGGTTGTTTTGAATGTTATGCATCTGCAAATGCTTTGATAAATGCAGTAAATAAAATTTCTAATGAACCGCTTGACGCTTTTCAAATATTTGAAAAAGAAAATATGTCTAAACCTGAAATAAGATCTGAAATCGACAAATGGATTGATGAAATTATTCTCGGCTTAATAAATATAATCTATATATTTAATCCTCCATTGATCGTTATTGGTGGCGGTATTATGAATGAGGATTATATTATTGAATTGATTGACAGAAAAATATATAATCGACTTATGGAAAACTTCCGTAATGTTAAAATTGAAAGAACAAAACTCGGCGGTGACTCTGCACTCTTGGGTGTTGCGTCAGAAGCGGCAAAATTATAAAAATCGGGAGGCGAAATACTTCGCTTCCCGTTTTAATATAGAAAAATATAACTCCCGACTGATTCAGCCGGGAGCATTAATTCTTATTTACTTTTTTAACTGTACATTGGACCGTACCTCAAATCTAATTAATTTGAAATTATTTAGCCCATTGGAATTTACCTCTTTATCATAGATTTTAATCTAAAAAGATAATATTTAGTACATTGGAGTTTACCTCACAATAATATTTGTTTGAGTTTTAAGAGCCATCTACTCTGATTACCTGCAGGAAAATAATCTTATATAACCTTACTATTAAATTTTACCGACACCTACAAGTATTTACCCAACCCTGCAATAACTAATTAATATCTCATAAGATTTCAGCCGGTGATTAATTCCGTTTTAATACCCGCGACTGTCAAAGTTCCGTTATCTATTGGGATACTGTATAGGTGGCTGGTGTATCGATCTGAAGTTTCATATCTCCAGCCTCCTTTCGATTATCGAACTCTTCCTTAAGTTCAACTAAATATTAGCATACTTTTTGTTAATTGTCAATAGTTTTTTTCAACTTTTTTTAAAAAAATATGTAAAATGTTACAAATGAATGTTCCCTATTGACTAATTTATATATTAATATTATAATAAGAAACAGAAATGGGGTGTTAATATGGAAAATGAAGAAATCTATGAGCCGGACCTTCTCTCTGTTACAGATGAGGACGGTAACGAAATTGTTTTTGAACTTCTTGAACGATACGAAACGGAAGATGATGTTTATGTAGCTATTACAGAATATCATGATACAGCCGAAGAAATTGTAGATGCCGATTATGAAGTTATTATTCTCAAGGTAGTTGAAGACGAAAACGGCGACGAATATCTTGAAGAAATTCAAGATGAAATGGAATATGAGCAAATTTCAGACATTCTTATGGCAAAAGTTGAAGAAAAGTTTGATGTTGAATATTTTGAACCTGAACAGTAATATTTTGTTATTTACTACATAATTTAATAATGTCTACGCATCTCGACAACCTATCGCCTAAATAACCCGAACAAATATTATAAATTAGGGAACCAGACTCCGATTTATGGGAATGCAGACCTCCCCGTTTTTGCGGGACGCTGGGAGCACAAAATTTATTGGGTGGTGCCCACCTGCCTTTAACAGCAGGTTATATTCGGCATAGGCGGATGTGTGGATATTTCTATAAACTCAAGTATTTTACTTGGGTTTATTTTTTTTACAATAAAAATAACGGACAGGTTTCCCTATCCGTTATATTCAGTAAATAATTAAATTATTCGCCCTTCATTTCAAGGAGCTTAGCCTTGCCTTCGAATGAAGCCTTTGAAAGTGAGATAGAATCAAAGATAGCTGCTTCGATGTCGTCAGGAGTACATCCGAGTTCCTTTGTGTCATCTGTTGGGATGAAGAGATTCATACCCATGATGTCTGCAAGTCCTACAGGATCGATACCTGAATCAACATTTCTCTTTGCATAGTCTTTTCTCATAACAAGACCGAAAGCCTGGAATGTCCACTTTGGAACATCAACAATCTTTCTGTCAGGAATTCCGTCCATTGCTCTGTAAACAATCTTAAGGAATTCTCTCCAAGTGAGGTTGTAGCAAGAAATACCGTATGCTCTTGCACCCTTAACTTGCTCTGCGGCACCTACGATAGCTTCACCGACTTGGCGAACTGTAAGCATTGCTGTGCCTCCCTTTGGATACATTGTGAAAGGCATCTTTTCAAATCTTTGAAGTTGCTCAATAAGGATAACCCAAACAGGTCTTCTGCCAGGTTGAGTACCGAAAATATACGGAAGTTCAAGAACAGCTACGCCCATATCATCATCGGCATATTTGAAAGCAGTATTTTCCTGGTCAATTCTTGAGCGAATATATGGATGCTTTTCGCAAAGTTTCATATCAGGACGCTCTTTTGCAAGCCAAGCAAAGTATGAACCAAGAACTACGCAACGCTTAACGCCACACTTCTTAGCCATAGCAAGGCATCTGTCTACAGGATCGATGTTGTACTTCTTGTAAGCTTCATATACAGGAGCCGGGAATTCAACTCTTTCGTCTACGCCTGCAGCATAAACAAAAGCATCCATACCTGTCATAGCCTTTTCAAGTTCTTCATCTGTGAGTTCAAGGAAGTTACCGAATTCAATTTCCATTTCTTTAGGAATCGGAGCACCTTCCGGAAGAGGAGGAAGAGCAATAGTCTTTACCTTGTGTCCTCTGTCAATAAAAATTTGTGCAGCTGCCGAGCCAAGAAGACCGGTACCGCCGAAAATCAATACGTTCATAATACCCTCCCGTATTTAAAATAATTTCAACATTTCTATATTACTACAAAATTTTCCATTCGTCAATGATTAAAGTTAATAATTTGTTTATTTTTTTAATTGTACATAATCTTTTGCGTTAATATAGCCGTCGTGATTAATATCAACATAGGGACTGTATCCCTGTGTATTGCTTGTTCCCGGATAAAGATTATCAAACATATCAAGTTTGTTTATTTCAATATAATTTTGTGTATCGGATGTAAGTGCATAATAAAGCGTTCCGTTTATTTCACCCAATCCTCCGCATTTGCCGTTTATTTCTTTAATTGTATATTCTTTATCGGTTTTTAAATCATAGCAATATAAATCAGCCGTGTCGTTTAGCGAAGCGGTAAAATATAAGACATCATTTATCTTAACTATTTGGGCATAAGGCATTATAACTCCATCGCTGTATTTTCCGTAAACGGAAAGATAATTGTTTTTATTTAAGACAGATGTGTTACCTTTTATATCTCTTTTTAAAATTCTAAGTGCAAAATTTTCTGTATCCATATCAAGATAATAATAATTACCGTTGTATGTAATAATGTTACAGGTATAATTATCCCAGAATGCACTGTCGTATGTTGTATCTGTACATTCAATATTATCCGGATAAATCATACCGTTGTGATTTTTATATGTTTGATAATTATCTGTACTTTTCATAAAATACTTGTGAGAGTATTTACCCATATCGTTTGAATTAACACTTGTGTATGTTGTGTCATCAAAAGTCAAATCAACATTATACCATTTATTATCAATGCAAATTGCATTCCAAGCGTGGCTCATCTTTTCGGAAATAACATATCTGCATGGAATATCAAGTGATTTCATAACTGCCGAATATATAAGCGCATATCCCGCACACACAATGTTTCTGTCTTTAACAAATCCATATGCGGAATGATAAATCGCTTTATCTCCATAATAGTTTAAGTTTGGATAAATGGCTAAAGAGCAAATATAATCATGAACAGTTAACGCCTTTTGTAAATCTGACATAGAGTTGTCTGTTAATGACACAATATGTTTTATTTCATTATCAAATATAATTTTTTGCTCTGTAATTTCAGAAGCACTTAATGTATATGTTGGTTCAACTCTTGCAACGGTCTTTGAACTTTCAAAAAAAGTATAGCCTAAATTGCTTGATACATAAAACAATTCGGGATTATTATTTATAACATTTGAATAAATCAAAGCAATTTCGGATGTAGGAACATTATATTTATCAATATATACAAATTTATTCAATTCAATCATGCACCGGTAAATATCATCTTTAACTTTATTAAGAGTTTCTTCATCAAGTACAGAAGAACTAAATGATATATCGGTATCGGGTAAATCCCCTTCTTGAAGAAGTTGAACCTTTGATTCATTATGTTGAACATCGGCATAAACGATAAATGCTGAGAAACAAGATAAAAATAATATCATTGAAAACAATATACATAAGATTTTTTTCATAAAAATCACCTATAAAATTTATTGTCACAATTACATAATACATAAAAAACAGCACTCCGTCAAGAGTGCTGTCATTTTAGTAACTTTATACAGGATGAACCTTTGTTTCGATATTATCGTGTTTACCGTCAAGTCCGTACTTTTTATCTCTTCTCTTTTCAAAGAATTTAACGGCAACCTGTCCAAACTGAGCATATGACAAAATATCTTCTTCCTGCTCATAATATTCGGCGATTTCGCTCTTGAACTGTTCAATGGTATCATTAAGCAAATCGGCAGGACGGCAAGTAATGATTTCGTCATCACCGACAATTTTCTTTTGGAATTCAGGGTCGATTTCACAAGGAGTCGAGCCATACTTACCTGCAATAAGGTCTTTGAATTCCTTTGTAACCATCTTGTATCTTTCACCCATAATAACATTGAATACAGCCTGTGTACCAACGATTTGAGATGATGGAGTTACAAGAGGCGGATAACCTGCATCCTTACGAACACGAGGAACTTCGGCAAGAACTTCTTCAAGTTTATCTTCTTTGCCGGCTTGTTTGAGCTGGCTGTTAAGGTTGGAAAGCATACCGCCCGGTACCTGATAAAGAAGAGTGTTTGCGTCTACACCGAGCATCTTAGGGTCAAGAAGACCGTTGTCAAGATACTTTTGACGAAGCGGAGCAAAGAAATCTCTGATTTCGCTGAGTGCTTTGAGGTCAAGACCTGTGTCATATTCTGTGCCTTTAAGAGCGGCAACCATAGACTCTGTTGCAGGATGAGATGTACCCATAGCAAGCGGTGACATAGCGGTGTCAATTACATCGACACCGGCTTCAATGCCTTTGAGGAGAACCATCGAAGCAAGTCCCGAAGTGTAGTGAGTATGAAGTTGAATAGGAATTTTTACGGTTTCTTTAAGAGCCTTAACCAAATCATATGTTCCGTAAGGAGTAAGAAGACCTGCCATATCCTTGATACAAATTGATGAAGCACCTGCATTTTCAAGTTGTTTTGCATAGTGACAATAATAATCTACATCAAAAACAGGACCTGTTGTATATGAGATAGCGGCTTGAACATGTCCGCCGTATTTATTTGCGGCATTAATGGCAGTTTCGAGGTTGCGAACATCATTAAGTGCATCAAAAATACGAAGAATATCAATACCGTTATCAATACTTTTCTTTACAAAATAATCTACAATCTCATCACTGTAATGACGATAGCCGAGCATATTTTGTCCTCTGAAAAGCATTTGAAGCTTTGTGTTAGGACATTTTTTTCTGATAGTACGAAGTCTTTCCCAAGGATCCTCGTTAAGAAAACGAAGACATGAGTCAAATGTTGCGCCGCCCCAACATTCCAAAGAATGATAGCCGATTTTGTCCATTTGAGGAAGAATGTCAACGAATTCCTCTGTTCTCATACGAGTTGCAATCAAAGACTGATGTGCGTCACGGAGAACAGTTTCTGTAATTCCGATTTTAGCCATAGTGCACCTCTTATGCCAAAGTAACGATAGTTTGACCTGCTTCTACAGTGTCGCCCTTATTTACATTAATTGAAGCAACAGTGCCGTCCTGTGGAGCAACAATTTCGTTTTCCATCTTCATAGCTTCAAGAATAACAAGTACCTGACCTGCCTTAACAGCTGTGCCGTTTGATACCTTTACATCAAGAATGTTACCCGGCATAGGAGCGTCAACTTTAACGCTTCCGGCAGCCGCCGGTGCAGGTGCTGCTTTTGGCGCAGCCTGAGGAGCCGGAGCTGCAGCAGGTGCCGGTGCAGGCGCAGAAGCAACAGGAGCAGCTGATGAAGTGCCTTCTTCAACTGTTACATTATATGGTGTTCCGTTAACTGTAATTGTATAATTTTTCATTTTTATATCCTCCGATTATTTAACAGAATGTTTTCTTGGAATAGTTGTTTCTCTCTTGCTCATAAGCATATCAAGATAAGAAGCAATCTTTGTTCTTGTTTCTTCAGCCGGGAAAACATCATCAACAGCGCCGCAAGCAGCTGCGGTAAATGCAGAACCGACTGTTTCTTTATATTCGGCTTCAAGCTTTGCTCTGTCCTCACCGTCGGCGAGTCTGTCGTTATAAAGAAAAGCAACGGCAGCTTCAACGTCAAGAGGAGAAGCAACAGCATTTTGCCATGCCAAAGTAATATCGGCATTTGCACCTTTACCGGCAAGAATAATATATGAAGCACCGATAGCCTGTCCTGTAATCAAGCTGATTTTAGGACAAGTTGCACTTGCATAAGCCGTTGTAAGTTTTGTAGCGGCAACAAGCATTTGAGCGTCTTTGCCTTTTGTAAGGCCTGTTGAATTTGCAACGGTGATAACAGGAATGTTAAATGCGTCACAAAGTTTAACCATAGCCTCAGCCTTATATGCACAATTAGGGCAAATTTTGTCATTATTAAATGCAACAACACCGACAGTTGAACCTTCAACAGTGCCGAGTTTTGTAATAACATGTTTTCCGTATTCGGCTTTGAATTCAACGGATAAGGTTGAATCAAGAACAGAGTTAACAATATCTTCAACAGAAGCACCGTCAACTGCCGAAACAGAAGGAGCCGAATATTCAAAATCAACCATAGGAGCACTGTAAAGATTGTTTTTAGGAAGCATACAAATAACTTTTTTTGCTTCGTTTAATGCTGAGTCAACATCATCGCACATTATATCAACTGTGCCGTTTTTTGCACTTTCTTCAACAGTTATATCACTTGGTGCAGTAATATAAAAATCGCTGTCCTTGCTTGCAATAACAACATCAGCCATATTTGCAATAAGAGCGGATGTACCAAGGCACGCACCTGTAATAACGCTGACCTGAGGAACAACGCCCGAAAGCATTGAAGCGGCTTTTACAACTTCACCGAAAGCATTGAGAACCTCAAAGCCCTGTGTAAGCTGAACACCGTTTGAATCATAAATTCCGACAACGCCGCAACCTGTTTTCTTTGCTAAAGAAAATACTTTTAAAATTTTTGCACATTGCGCAACAGTTACAGCACCGCTGTTTACATTGCTGTCTTGCGCAAAAGCATAGCATTCCGTACCGTTTACATAACCGTAACCGGCAACAACTTCAACTTCACCGTTTTCGCCTTTTGCAAACGGATCAATCTCGGTAAAAATGCCTTCATCAAAAAGAGAAGCAAGTCTTTGAATTGCAACATTCTCTTTGTTTGAATTACCCATTAATAATCCTCCTTACGAGATAATAAGTTCCTTTGATAAATAAAATTACCAAAATGACCTATTATTAATATTAACATTATTTTCTTATAATATCAATATAAAATTAAAAAAAGTCAGAGAAAATCTCCGACTTTTTTATCAATTTTCTTTATGTCCTGCAGAACGAAGAAGTTTTTTTACATCCTGTTCCGATAATTCCTTATAATCGCCCTGTTTTAACATTCCGAGTTTAATCGGACCGATTGAAATTCTTTTGAGTCTTGCAACCTCAAGACCTTGACTTTCACACATTTTTCTGATCTGGCGGTTTCTGCCTTCGTGAAGAATAAATTCAAGAACCACCCTGTTTTCTTCTTCGGTTAAAACGTTGACTTCACACGGTGCGGTTTTTCTTCCGTCGATTTCAATGCCATTACGAAGATTAAAGAGAATTTCATCATTCACAGCCGGTCGAACCGTTACACGGTAAACCTTTGCATATTCGTGTGAAGGATGTGTCATACAATTTGTAAAAGAACCGTCGTTTGTCAAAAGCAAAAGACCTTCGCTATCTTTGTCAAGTCTGCCTACGGGATAAATTCTGCAACCGAAATCGGGCAGTAAATCCATAACGGTTTTTCTGCCGAGTTCGTCCGATACGGTGGTTACATATCCACGAGGTTTGTTAAGCATAATGTAAACCATTTTTCTGTTTTTTACATTTGTAAGTTTTTGTTTGCCGACAGTAACCAAATCCTTGCGAGGATTGATTTTCATGCCTATTTCGGCAGTGTGACCGTTAACTTTAACTTTTCCAGCACGAATTAAATCTTCGCTCTTTCTTCGGGAAGCTACTCCCTGCTCTGCCATAAATTTTTGTAATCTTACTTCATTGTTGTTTGCCATACTTTTACACTTTCCGGAACTATAATATCTACAGTCCTAATTAATTTGTTGTTTGAATATATTTCAGTTTTGCCGACTTTCGTATTTTGCAAAATCGGAGCGTACAAAATAGGATAATAATAGTACTTAAAAGTTAAATTGTCAAGATATGAAACATCAAATTGTGCGGTGCATACAACTTTTTTTCTGTTTGTTCCGACACAATCGATTGATATATTTTGAGTTCTTGATAGAGTTTTATACTGATTTTTTGCGTAATCAAAAAGTTTTTTGTGGTCATTCCAATCATCGTAATCATTCAAAGTGACAATAATAATTGTGCTTCCTTTGTAATCATATGCACTGACAAGACATCTTCCGGATTTTTCGGTAAAGCCCGTTTTAACACCGATACAGTTTTCTGTTTGATAAAGAAGCTTATTATGATTATAAATTGTTTGAATTTTACCATTTATTGTAATATCAGCTTTTTGAAGCTTACAAACAGAAGCAAAAGTTTCATTATCAAGAGCGTGAGATGTCAGCACAGCCATATCATATGCCGTGGAGTAATGATTTTTGCTGTCAAGCCCAGACGGAGTTTCAAAATGTGTATTTTTCATTCCGAATTTTATCGCATACAAATTCATCAATTTAACAAACTCCGAAATGCTGCCCGAAGTGTAAACGGCAAGAGAATTTGCCGCATCATTGCCTGATGCTAACAATGCACCTTTTATAAGATCCGAAACCGTAATTTTATCTCCGACTTTTAGGTAAATGAGTGAACCTTCGGTTTTATCAAGCATTTTATTTGTTATTGTTACAATATCGTTTTGTTTCAATTTTTCACAAGCAATAAGGCAGGTCATAATTTTTGTTGTAGAAGCCATCGAACATTTTACATTACTTGATTTTTGGTACAAAACGGTTGAAGTTGATTTGTCTATTACAACAGCTTTTTGTGCGGAAACATTATTGTTTTTTGCACTTACGGTAAGCGGAAATAAAATAGTTAAAACGCATAAAATACATATAATTTTTTTACACAAAACAATCACCTACATAAATATATGCAGGTGATTCTGTTTAATTAAAATTATTCTGCTTTTTCTTCTGCAGGCGAATCTTTTTTCTTTGCTTCGGTGAGTTCTGTAAGCTTGTCAACAAGTTCCGGAATCATTGCAATAGCTCTGTCTGCGGATGATGTGTAATTGTTGATTTGCATAAGTCTAACCTTTGAATCCTGAATAACGATGAATGCAACAGGAGTAATGGAAATACCGCCTCCACCTGCACCGCCGAAAAGTTCCTTATTTTGCTTTGACGGAAGATCTGTTCCGCCCGATGTGAAGCCGTAAGAAACCTTTGATACAGGAATAAGAGTAGTGTTGCCTGTTACCATAGGCTCACCGATAATAGTTGAAACATCAACCATTTCTCTCATTTTTTCAAGTGTTGATTCCATTATTTTGTTTACCGGAGTTTCTTTCATAATTCTTTCCCCTTATATTAATTACTTATTTTTTATTAAGTTAACCAGGAATTTTGCTCCTGCTTTAATACCTATTTTTAAAATCAATGCTATATTTATAGATGCAATAAGCTGAAATTCATATTCGTTTGCGGGTGCAATAAAATCAGGTTGTATGTAATCATCATATTGATCAACCTTCATACCGTTTAAAATCATACCCTTTAGAGGGTAATAAAAACCACAAATTCTGCCGTATGCTCTTGCAATTTCGTCTGCATCGGCACCACCGACTATCATTTTAACATATAATGAGTAAATATGCAAACCTTTAAATAAAGTTATCACGGCGGTATTTAAAGTTTCCACCAAATTTGATGCCAAAAGCATAATTCCGACTATACCGTCTTCGTCGATTATTTTGGCAATAGGATTTTTCTTTGGTTGTTGATTTGGCTCAACTTTAGTCTTCTCAGACTCGGCTGTAACCTCAGAATTGATATTTGTTTCTTTTATATCATTATTTGATTCGGTGACCTGTTTAATTTCTTCTTTATTTTCTTGAATAACAGTTTTTGCAGGAGCTGTTTTATTTTTTTTCTTTTCTTTCTGTTTTTCAGCGGCTTCCTTACCTGCTTTATCAGGAAATAAAACAAAGTTTAATATTTTTGAAAGTTCAATATCCTTTTTTATAAAAAGAACTTGAACAGTTGTGTGCCAGCCATTGTCATAAATAACAGTTGCTTCAGCTGAAAGAGAAAGAATAATTGCAAAAATTAAAACTATGACAGCTAAAATTATCAAAAAAGTTTTCATTTATTCCTCCTCAACATGAGCAATTTCGGATATTTCTTTTTCTTTAAATATATCAGATTTATTTTCTTTGTCAAATAGAGAAGTTTGACTGTCGTCTTTTGCAATACTTTCAATTTCTTCGGTTTTCGGCAAATCAGGTAAATCTTCAAGTGAATTAAGAGAAAAACATCTTAAAAACCTATCAGTTATTCCGTAAATAAGAGGTCTGCCCGGCAGGTCCATTCTTCCCTTTTCTTCAATAAGTCCTTTTTGTACAAGTGATGAAATCGGACCCGAACAGTCAACTCCCCTTACCTGTTCAATAAATGAGCGGGTAACGGTTTTATTGTATGCAATAACTGCAAGAACCTCAAATGCCGCATTACTGAGCGGAGCATTCTTTTTGATTTCCATAAGTTTGCGAACTTCATCGCTGTATTTTTCTCTGGTGCAAATTTGATACTTATTGTCTACTCTGATAAGCATTAAGCCCGAATTTCGTTCGTCGTATTGTGCACCTAAATGCTCAAGCATTTTTTCGATTGTTTCTATATCAATATCAAGAACTTCGGCAAGTTTTGTAGGTTCAACCGGGTCTCCGGCGGCAAAAAGCATTGCTTCAAGCGTTGATACTAAATTTTCTGTTTTATTCAAGGTTATCTACCTCTTTGGTTTCATTAACTATTTTAACGGTTGGATTGTGCATATCACCCTCAACCGTGATTCTTTTTGTTTTTGTAAGTTCCAATACTGCCAAAAAAGTTGCAACAATGTCGGATTTTGATTTTGCACCGTCAAACAGTGATAAAAAATGAACTTTTTTACCGCTCCAAAGTTTACGCATAACCGTTCTTACTTTAGAAGCAACATTGACAAACTTTTTTGCAACGATAACTTTAAACGAGTCAATAGGCGGCGGAAGTCGTCTTTGAGCTTTGCCGGCAACATTTATATATGCGTCCAACAGTTCATCAGGTTCGTGAAATCGCTCGTAATCATAATTCACCCAGCCACCCTGCGGTTGACGAACAAACCTTCCGAAACCATCTGTTTGATTTGAAAGCTTTTCAGCCATAAGTTTACAATCACGATATTCGATTAATTCACCTGTAAGCTCTTTTTTGAGAACTTCTGCTTCTTCGTGACGAGGAAGCAAAGACACGGTTTTGATATAAATCAATCTTGCAGCCATTTCAAGAAAGTCGCCTGCAACATCAAAATCGGCTTCTTCCATTTGACGAACATAATCAAGATATTGATTTACAAGTTCTACAATCGGAATATCATTTATATTCAGTTTATGTTTACTTATAAGGTGCAACAGAAGATCCATAGGGCCTTCAAACACCTCGATTTTGTAGGTTAAGTTATCCATAAAACCTCTGATTAATAAAGATGAAATACTAAATTAGGAAGAATAGATATAAAATTTAAAAGTTTGCTTGTTAAGAATGAAATCGGAGTATCAAGTACGCCGGTGAAAAGTAAAATCATAAGAGCAATCATGATATATCTTTCATACATCATATATTTATAATAGATTTTATCAGGTAAAACTGCGGCCAAAATTTTAGAGCCGTCAAGCGGTGGAATAGGAAATAAGTTGAAAACCGCAAGCATAACATTGATTTGTGCTGAATAAAGGAAGAAGTAAGCAACTGCACTTCCTACTGCAGATGAGCCGGTAAACTTCGTAAAGATAAAGAAACCCCAAACCGAAACAAAGCCCATGAGAAGATTTGCAAGCGGACCTGCGAGTGCGGTCAAAGCCATACCGCCTTTTTCATTTTTAAAGTTTCTTGGATTGATTGGCACGGGATTTGCATAACCTATACCGAAAAGAAAAATCATAATCGTACCGATAGGATTAAGATGGGCAAAGGGATTAAGCGACAGCCTCCCCTCTCTTTTGGCCGTATCATCACCGAGCAGATGAGCCATCAGTCCGTGAGCCAATTCATGAATAGGTAAACAACAGAA
Organism: uncultured Eubacterium sp.; assembly: GCA_900539325.1. Taxonomy (GTDB): domain Bacteria; phylum Bacillota; class Clostridia; order Oscillospirales; family Acutalibacteraceae; genus Eubacterium_R. Next base: position 355,690 of record UQCC01000001.1, on the reverse strand, counting down.
TACAACAAAGCATCTTGAAAGAACAGCAATAATTGCGAGTAAATATTCTCCCTGCTGTATATATCTGAAAATTGAAATCATATAATCACCTTTTTGCAACAACCATTCTGTCGTTGCCATACATATCTTTTTTTACTTCAACATTATTAAATTCGGTTAACACATCAACAATGTCTTTTCCCTGATCTTCTCCGATTTCGAGCATTAAAACACCGTTTGATTTTAGTTTAGAAGTCCAATTGGTATTTATTGCTCTGTAAAAAACGAGTCCGTCATTTCCTCCGTCAAGAGCCATTTGAGGTTCTTTTTTTACTTCATCCTGCAAATTAGCTAAATCCGAAGTTTTAATATACGGTGGATTTGAAATAATCAAATCTGCATTTTCAATATCAATATTATTAAAAATATCGTCATTAATCAAAACAACATTGTTGCAATCTTTGGCATTTTTTTCTAAATATCTAAATGCTTCTTTGCTTTTCTCTATGCAGTAAACTTTTGAATCCGGTACGGCTTTAGCAATGCTGATGCCGATACAGCCGCTACCCGAACACAAATCAATTACAACAGGATCGGTAACGGTCTTTAAATATTTAACGGCAAGGTTAACAAGTTCCTCTGTTTCGGGACGGGGAATTAAAACTCCCTCTCCTACATAAAACTCACTTTCATAAAAATCCCATTTGCCGATAACATATTGAAGCGGTTCGCCTGTTTTAAGCTTCCATAAGCACTCTGCAAGCCGCTTAGTAATTATAAAATCGTATTTATGAGCGTGATATTCGCTGTTTTTGATTCCTGCAACATGGCAAACAACTGTAAGTGCCTTGAAATCAGCCTCTTCAACACCGTTTGCCTCTAAAAAACTTACGCTGTAACTGTATGCTTCCTTAACATTCATTGTTTGATTTCGTCATCCTCAATATTATCGGTAATAACAGCTTTAATTGAAGCAATGCCGACTTCAATAATATCATCGTCGGGTTCTTTTGTTGTAATTCTCTGCATCCATAAACCAGGAGCGGACACTATTTTGACAAACAGATTGTCGTGCTTACCTGCATATCTGATAAATTCATAGCCGATACCCATAATAAGCGGGATAAGCGGTAATTTAATAAGCATCCATGCAATCGTGTTTTGCTTTAATTCAGCCGGAACAAAAAGCGAAAGAAAAGTAACAATAACAATACTTAAAATAAGCATTACAAACATAAAAGATGTGCCGCATCTTGGATGAAAACGAGTGCATTTTTTTACATTTTCCACTGTGAGTTCCTCACCTGCTTCATAGCAAGCAATACTTTTGTGTTCGGCACCGTGATATTTGAAAAGTCTTTTTATATCTTTCATTTGAGAAACCAAAAGCATATAAACAACAAAAATAAATATTTTCATACAACCTTCGATAGTTCCCTGCCACGGGGTGAGTGACATATGTGCCGCAGCGTTTATTTTGTTAAATATAAACACAGGAAGAAAGAAAAAAATCAAAAATGCAAGAGCAAATCCGAGAACACTTGCAAATCCCATAATTATATCCATGAATTTTTCGCCTAATTTATCGGTAATCCACTTTTCAAATTTATTCATTTCAACATCTTCAAGGTCTTCCATTCCCGATGCCTCGGCTGAATACATCAAAAGCTTGTACCCCATAATCATTGATTCAAAGAATGCAACAATTCCACGAATAACAGGAATGCCAAAAAATTTGTTTTTATCTTTTAAATGATTAAATTTATGATATTCTACAAGAATAGAATTATCGGTTTTTCTGACGGCTGTTGCAATGCCTCTCGGACCTTGCATCATAACACCTTCAATAAGTGCTTGACCGCCTACGGAAGTAATGTGCTTTTTTTTACTCATTAAAATAACCTTTCAAATTTTAGTTTTGGTATGGTGCTTCCAGCAAAGGAAGATGAATCGTTACCAAAGTTCCTTTACCCTCAACGCTGTCTATATCCAAATAACCGTTATGCAAATTTACAATTTCCGTTGTTACAGCAAGACCGATACCGGAACCTTTAACGCTTACATTAGCCTTGTAAAACTTTTCTTTTACATGTGGCAAATCTTCTTCCGATATGCCGCAACCCTGGTCGGCAATCGCAATTTTTACAAAATCTTTATCGTCTTTTTTCTCAAATTCGGCTTTTACAAGGATTTTACTGCCCGGTCGTGAATATTTTAGCGCATTATCAAGAATGTTCATAAAGACCTGTTTAAGTCTGTTTGCATCGGCATTTGCAATACAAGGAACTTCCGGAATGCTGTATTTTACTTCATACCCTTCACGAACGGCACGCTCAATGAACGTAAAAAGTGTTTCTTCAAGCTCAGCAAGAATATCTACATTGGCAAGTCGAAGAGTCATTCTGCCGCTTTGAAGCCTTGAAAAATCAAGCAATTCCTCTACAAAACCTTCAAGCCTGCCAGCTTCCTTAACAATAACCTGCAAACCTTTTTGTGTTAATTCGTCCACATTGTCTTGGTTGCCGAGTGTAAGTGTTTCGCCCCATCCTTTAATAGATGTAAGCGGTGTGCGAAGTTCGTGAGAAATGGTTGAAATAAAATCATTTTTCATTTTATCAGCCGTAGCAATCTCAGATGCCATTGTATTGATACTGTCGGCAAGGTCACCGATTTCGTCATTATATTTCTTTTCTATTCTGACATCAAGGTTGCCCTCGGCAATCTTTTTTGTTGCCTGATTGACTTCTTTGAGCGGTGTTATAATAGTTCTGATAAAATAAAGGTTGGAAAGTATAATTATAGCAAGAATAATCAAAAAGATAACAGCTATAAGAAATGACATACTTGCTATTTGTCGGTCAACATTATCAACAGCTGTCATTACACGGATTGCACCGACTTTGGTGTTATCGGAACTTTTTATTACTCTGCAAACAGCCATAACTTTTTGACCGTTTGAAAGTTTACCGACAAATTTGCCCCTACCGTCCGAATCCTCCATAGCGGCTTTATAATCCGGCATATCTTGTTTTTGCACGCCGAAGCCATTAGATGATATAATAACATTGCCTTCATTGTCAACAATCCAAACCGTTGTTGAATCCTTGTTTGAATATGTGTCAATATAAAGTGCGGCAGATGATTCAAGTGATTCACCGTTATTTATATTATTCTCAAAATAATTAATTGCGGAATCCGAAGCGGCTGAATTTACAATACTTTCAACTGAATTGTAATAATAAGCCTTTATAAGAGAAGTGCAAACGATAAAAGCAACGGTAAACAACAAAACAATCAATCCGATTATTAAAATTAACCATCGTTTTGTAATACCTTCGATTTTTTTGCTTTTAAATTTTTTAAAATAAGCATTAAAATCTTTGTTCATTTGCTAAAAAACTCTACTTTCTGTTTATTGCTCACTTGTAATCCACTTGTAACCTAATCCCCATATTGTTACAAGTCTTGTCGGGCTTGACGGATTATCTTCAATTTTCATACGAAGTCTGCGAATGTTAACATCAACAATTTTTTCATCGCCGAAATAATTTGCTCCCCAAACTTGCTTTAAGATGTCATTTCTTGACAAAGCTGCATTTGGATTGCGGAAGAAATACTCAACTATTTGAAATTCTACCTGAGTAAGTTCAATCATATTACCGGATTTTAAAAGAGTACGATTACGAAGATTAAGTTCAAATTCGTCAAGAACGATACTGTCGGCGTTTGCGTCTCCCTTTTTAAACCCTCTTGTCATTTCAACTCTTCTGTAAATGGCATCTACTCTTGCCATAAGTTCACTTGGAGAAAACGGTTTTGTAACGTAGTCATCAGCCCCGAAAAGCAAGCCCGTTACCTTGTCCATTTCCTGAGTTTTTGCACTGAGCATAATGATACCTAAATCCGACGAAAGTTTACGGAGCTCCTTGCATACGGCAAGGCCGTCAAGTTCCGGCATCATAATATCAAGAATTGCAACATCAAAACCTTCTTCGTCCTGTTTGAATTTTTGAAGTGCAACAAGTCCGTTTTCGGCTTGTTCAACAGTATAACCGGAACGAGAAAGGTTGATTACAATAAATTCTCTGATAGATTCTTCATCTTCAGCTACAAGCACCTTTTTCATATTCACACCGTACCTTTCTTAAACAGTAAACTAACAAATTTTGATATATTGCTTTAAATCGTTTACAGAAATTTTTATATCCTTATCATTACCTGCTTTTGCAAGATAATAATAACCCGATTTATCAAGTATAATGTTATATCCTTGATATGTTTTTTCATCATACACAGCTTTTAAAACAGGCATTATTGAAAAAACAGATTTTTTTGTTTGCTTATTTATAACAGTCATTTCTCTTAAATCACTGTTATACACAGCAGAAATATTTTTAAAATATTCATCCGGAATTATAATGTTGTAATTATCATCGATAACATATAACGAATATGCCTTGTGAACAAGAATTGTTTTATTATAGATTTTCCAATTGAGTGATTTTATATTTTTAGGCAATTTTTTTAATGATGCATCAGTGGGAATTTCTATTCTGTCATCATCGTTTATATCACTTGAATTAACAAGACAACCTCTTGAAGTCCCTGATGTTCTTCCTGTGGAATAGCTGTAAAACGGAGAAACAATCGAGTTGTACATATTTGACCAATAAATTACTTCTGTTCTTATACTGGCACCGTTAGAGCCTATTGCATCGGCGTAAACTCTAATATCGCCTTCTGCTTTTTCAACATTTATATTCCTGTAAGAAATGACACGAGAATCAAGTTTTGTTTCACCTTTTAGTTTGAATTCGTTATTATTAACGGAATAAAGCTCTGCCTTGGCACTTGTTTTTGTGCCCGAATTGATTTCAAACATTAAAATTTCATTATTTCCGTTTTGTTTAAAATCCACAATAACATAATTATTTAAGTATATATCCTCATTATTTATTTGATTAATTACAAATTTTTTATCTTCAAATTTGATATTATAAACAACAAAAGAATGACTGTTTGAATTTGAAATGGTGTTCCAACATACTAAAATTTCGTCCTTGCCGTCATTATTGACATCGGCAAAATCAAGACGGTACGCATCATCTCCGTAACCGGTTATATCAGAAACCACTTTCCATTTACCTGAATATTCTTTGATTATTGCCATACGAATTGTTCCAAGATTATCGTTTGGTTCATAAAAAGCAACAGCTTCTTCTTTATCATCACCGTCTAAATCGTAGAAATTATAAGATGTAATATATTCGCCCGATGATGGGTTTTTAAGTGAATATCCATTTGTCATAAAGCTGTCAAGAGCACTTTTCACATCTGTATTATCTCCAAAAGGAGCAACGGCAGAAATCAAATCATTTACTGATGAGGCAAGTCTAAAACTGCATCCGGAGAATAACGCAACAATTAAAACAACGCATACAAAAAGCTTAAAATATTTCATGCACTATCTCCTTTACAGACAATATATGAAATAATTATAACAGATTTTTTATATAAAATAAATAGTAAATTAAGAAAAAATAACATTTTTATTACAAAAAATAAACATCCGACAATATAATCGGATGTTTATAACAAATTTATAACAAAAAAGGTGGATTGGAGCCTTTTTAAAGACATCGGTTAGAGGAGAAACAATGAAAAGAGAAACATTAATACCGACTCCGAGACAATCAATGCCTTGGTTGGAGAAACCTTTATATGTCTTCCACCCCGTATTTATTTTATGACTTAATTATACATCTTTTTCATATTAATTCAATAAAACAAAATGAATAATTAATGAAATTTTCGTTAATAAGCGACTTTATTCGATTGTTCCGCCGCCGAGAACATATTCTCCGTCATATAAAACCACAGCCTGACCGGGAGTGATTGCTCTAACGGGAGTGTTAAATTCAACAATAACATCATCACCGTCACAATATGCCGTACACGGAACTTCACGCATATTATATCGTGTTTTTGCCGAACAATTAATTTTGCCGTTTGGCTTTTCGGCAATCCAATTAAAGTCGGTTGCTCTGAGTTTTGACTTATTCAAGTCATCGTTTGAGCCTAAAACAACGGTATTGTTTGCAACATCTTTACTTATAACATAAACCGGATGACCAAGTGCAATGTTAAGTCCTTTTCTTTGACCGATTGTATATCGTATCAAGCCTTTATGTTCACCGAGGACATTACCGCTTTTATCAACAAAATTACCGTTTGGATAGGTTTTGCCATTGTGCTTTTTAATAAATTTTGAATAGTCACCGTCCGGAACAAAGCAGATATCCTGACTGTCACGCTTGCGTGCATTGATAAATCCGTGCTTTTCGGCAACCTCTCTGATTTCGTCCTTTGAATATCTACCCAAAGGAAAAACAGTATGTGCAAGCTGATATTGTGTAAGCGAATAAAGAACATAGCTTTGGTCTTTTGATAAATCCTTGCCTTTTTTAAGCATGTATCTACCGTTAATAAATTCAATATCGGCATAGTGACCTGTAACAACACAGTCGTATTGCAATTCTTCCATACGCTTCATAAGCTTTTCAAATTTTAAATATCTGTTGCAATCAATACAAGGATTAGGCGTTCCGCCTGCTTCATATGTTGAAATGAATTTCTCAATAACTTTTTCTTCAAATTCATCTTTAAAATTGAAAACATAATAAGGCATTCCGAGTTTATACGCAACGGCTCTTGCGTCTTCAATATCATCAAGAGAACAACAGGTCTTTTCCCTGCTGATACCTATATCCTCATTGTCATACAACTTCATAGTTGCACCGATACAGTCGTATCCGCGTTCTTTCATAAAAAGAGCGGCAACGCTTGAATCTACACCGCCGCTCATTGCAATAATAGCTTTTTTCATATATCAGCCTAACTCAATCATTTTGTCTATGCAACGCTTTGCGCCGAGTCTGACATCTTCGTCAAGTTCTATTTCTTCGCCGCCTATACCTTTAACCGAATTAAGTACATCTATAATAGTAGTAAGTTTCATATTGTGGCATACAAGGTCTTTTGAAAGCGGATAAAACATTTTGTCGGGACATGCAAGCTGCAAGTGAGAAACAATACTGCTTTCGGTACCGATAATAAATTCTTTGGCGTCACTTTCCTTTGCATAATTCATTATGCCTGTTGTTGAGCCGACATAATCCGCTTCGGCAACAACCTCCGGAACACATTCCGGATGAACAAGGAACAAAGCCTCAGGATGAGCCGCCTTTGCTTTTTTTACATCGGAAATGCCCATTCTTGCATGTGTAGGACATCCGCCCGAAAGAAGTTTAAATTCTTTTTCAGGTAATTGTTTTGCAATGTACGAACCAAGATTTTTATCCGGGATAAACAAGATCTTATCAGTGTCGAGGCTCTTGCAAATTTTAAGTGCCGATGAAGAAGTTACGCAAACATCACAAACCGTTTTCAGTTCGCTTGTGGTATTGATATAAGCCACAACAGTATACTCCGGATATTGCTCCTTAACCTGTTCAATAAGCTCCTTATCCATCATTTCAGCCATCGGACAACCTGCATCGCCGTTTGCAAGAATAACCTTTTTATCGGGTGAAAGAATTTTTACGGTCTCTGCCATAAATCTAACACCGCACATAATAACTGTTTTGTTGGTTACTTTTGAAGCCGAAACAGACAAAGCAAAACTGTCGCCTACAAAATCAGCAACTTCAAGTATATCGGGTGATTGATAGCAATGCGCCAAAATGCAAATATCTTTTTCTTTTTTTAATTTTAAAATTTCCTCTTGTATGTCTTTTAAAGCCATAACCTACTCCTAAGCATCACATATAAGATTTATTTTTATTCGTGAGCATCCTTTTCCTTAAATGTTTCAGGATCGTACTCAATGCCGTTTTTATCGTAATAATCCTTAACGGCTGCCTTGATTGCTTCCTCCGCAAGCACAGAACAGTGAATTTTTACCGGAGGTAATCCGTCAAGTGCTTCAACAACTGCTTTGTTTGAAAGCTCAACAGCTTCACTTACAGGCTTGCCCTTGATAAGGCAGGTAGCCATTGAACTTGAAGCAATTGCAGATGCGCAACCGAAAGTGTTAAACTTAACATCGGTAATAATATGATTTTCATCAATTTTAAGATAAATTTTCATAATATCGCCGCACTTAGCATTGCCTACTTCTCCAACGCCGTCAGCATCTTCGATTTTACCAACATTTCTTGGATTTGTAAAGTGATCCATTACTTTTTCTGAATATAATGCCATTATTCTACTTCCTCTCCGTTTTGAATTTTCTCCCAAACAGGAGAAATTGATCTTAAATATGTTACAACCTTGTGGATTGAATTGATAATAATATCCGCTTCCTCTTCTGTGTTATATTCACAAAGAGAAATACGAAGTGAACCGTGAGCACTTGCAACAGGCACACCCATAGCCAAAAGAACATGTGACGGGTCAAGTGAGCCGCTTGTACAAGCAGAGCCCGACGAAGAACAAATACCGTCTTGGTCAAGAAGAAGAATAAGTCCTTCACCCTCAATTCCTTCAAAACTGAAGTTAATCGTGCCCGGAAGTCTGTTATATCTGTCGCCGTTTAATGTGTGAAGTTCAATATCTGCACATCCGTCAATAATTTTATCACGAAGTGCGCTTACATATTTTGCGTTTTTATCAAGATTTTTAACAGCTTCTTCCATAGCGGCTGCCATGCCTACGATAGACGCCATATTTTCGGTACCTGCTCTCTTACCGCGTTCCTGAGCACCGCCGTTAATAAGGTTTTGAAGAATGATACCTTTTCTGCAATACAAAAGACCTACACCCTTAGGACCGTGGAACTTGTGGGCTGAAATAGAAAGCATATCAATGTTCATATCAACAACATCAATCGGAATATGTCCGAATGCCTGAACGGCGTCTGTGTGAAACAAAACACCTCTTTCTTTACATACGGCACCTATTTCCTTAACCGGCTGAATTGTGCCGACTTCATTATTTGCCGACATAATCGTAACAAGGGCTGTATCTTCCCTGATAGCATTTTTAACATCTTCTACTTTAACAATGCCGTTATGGTATACATCAAGAAGTTCAATCTCGAAACCTTCTTTTGCAAGTTTATCAAGTGTATGAAGAACAGCGTGATGTTCAAATTTAGAAGATATAATGTGTTTTTTGCCTTTTTTTGCACCGTTGTATGCAGCTGTGAGAATAGCCTGATTATCGGCTTCACTGCCGCCGGAAGTAAAGTAAATTTCGTTTGGATTTGCATTTATACATTTTGCAACCCTTGCTCTTGCATCTTCAAGATGTTCCTTTGCGATTTGACCGATGTGATGAAGCGATGACGGGTTGCCGTAAATCTCCTGCATCATAGGTTTCATAGCTTCCAAAGCAGCATCCGAAAGCTGTGTGGTTGCAGCATTATCAACATAAATCGTTGCCATAATTTTAACCTGCCTTTTTTATTCCTATTAAATTTATAGGTTTTTCGTCCTATAATATATAACTTATTTCCTACTTTGTCAATAGGAAATTAAAATATTTTTTACATTAATATTCCCTGTTTTTACAAAAATATACAAAAGCCTTTCATAACAGAAAGGCTTAAATACATTATTTTTTATATATCACATGATAAAATTCGGTGCCGTTTACATCATAGAAGTTAACTATTTCCTTAATATAATCACTTTTGTTAAATTCAGGGAAATAAGTATCGGCATCTTTACATTCGGCATTAATTTCCGTTAAATAAAGGTTATCCGCATAAGGCAAGAATTCTTTATATATCCTACCGCCGCCTATAACGAACACATCTTCAGCTTCGGCGATTTTCAAAGCGTCTTTTACAGAAGTAACGGTTTCCGCACCTTCGGCTTTATATTCCGGATTTGATGAAATAACAATATTTCTTCTGCCGGGAAGAGCTTTTGGAAGTGATTCAAAAGTTTTTCTGCCCATAATTACAGGATGACCCATAGTAGTTTCCTTAAAGAACTTCATATCCTCTTTAAAGTGCCATATAAGGTCATTATTTTTACCGAGCTCAAGATTTTTGCCCACAGCGGCAATCATAGAAACAGCCATATATTCTCCTTATTGTGCGATTGGGAATTTAATTTTACCAAGATGTTCATAATTCAAAAGTTTAACATCTTTACAATCTCTTGAATTGTCAAATTCAAAGAAATCTTTAACATCGGGATTAAGCCAAAGCTGAGGTGCAGGCAAATCACCCTGTTCGTCAAATCTTCTGATTTGTTCTTTAATGCCGTCAACCTGATTAACATAAATATGTGCGTCTTTAATTGACCAGTCAATCGTTCCCGGCTTTAAGCCGCAAACTTGTGCGAGCATTGAGTTAAGTACAGAATACTGAGTAACATTAAACGGAAGTCCGAGCGGTACATCACAGCTTCTTTGATGAACCCAGCAATTAAGCTTGCCGTTTGTAACATCCCATTCGCTTGACCAAACACAGCTTGGAAGAACGGCGGTATCAAGATAATCATTTTGCCAAAGAGTCATTACCATTCTTCTGTCTTCAGGATGGTTTTTGATTTTATCGATTAAATTTTGAGTCATTTGGAATTTATTAACAATATAACCGTAAGCAGTACCGATAGTATGTGCATATTCTTTTCCGAAAAACTTATGAACATTTTGCTTCACAAGCTTACCGTTTTCATCTGGGAGCATTTGAGCTGCATTCCAATAGCCTTCTTCATCTATTTCCCATTCGTTCCAAATGTTAACATCACGCTCTTGAAGCCAACGAACATCGTTTGATTGAGCCTGATATATCCAAAGCATTTCAAGAACAGCTTGTCTGATGAACAACTGCTTTGTTGTCAAAATCGGGAATTCCTCACCAATGTCAAGTTGAAAATGATGTGACGGAACTTTAATTGTATTAATACCTGTTCTGTTTACAACCTCTGTACCGGTAGTTAAAATCTTTTTGCAAAGACCAATATATTCCTTATCCCAAAGTCCCATACTATACCTCTTAATTTGAATTTTAAATATAATATCATAAAAAGCTGAAATAGTAAATAGCAAAAAGAAAAAGCCTCGAATTTCGAGGCTTTGGTGACCCATCGGGGATTCGAACCCCGGACACCTTGATTAAAAGTCAAGTGCTCTACCTACTGAGCTAATGGATCGTATTAAACTGGCTGGGGAGGCGGGATTTGAACCCACGCATGACGGAGTCAAAGTCCGTTGCCTTACCGCTTGGCTACTCCCCAATAAATAAAATGGGGTGGGATATCAGAGTCGAACTGATGACCTCCAGTGCCACAAACTGGCGCCCTAACCAACTAGGCCAATCCCACCATGTCTTGTTGTGACAAAAAAGTGGCGCGCTGTGGGGGACTCGAACCTCCGGCCTACTGCTTAGAAGGCAGTTGCTCTATCCAGCTGAGCTAACAGCGCATATAAGTTGTTGGAGCGGGTGATGGGAATCGAACCCACGCGACCAGCTTGGAAGGCTGGGATTCTACCATTGAACTACACCCGCGTGTCACAACGGTCATTATTATATCTAATGACCGCTGAAATGTCAATACTTTTTTGATAAATTCTTAATTTATTTTTACAGAAATTTCATCTGTACCGGTAAGAGTTATCTTTTTTATATCGGTTTGTTGATTGAAAACAATAGTGTTTGCAAGCTTTTCTTCTATATCTCGTCTTACGGCATCACGAAGTCCTCTTGCATTTTTCTTTGAGCCGTATGCTTTCTTTGCAAGATATACAGGAACACTGTCTTCATAAACCAATTCAATACCCTTGTCTTTTAAACTCGGAACAAGTTCATCAAGCATAATTTTTGCTATCTTTTCAAAATTATCAAAAGTAAGTTTGTTGAAAATTATAATTTCATCAACTCTGCCGAGAAATTCAGGACGCAAAAATCTTTCAAGAGCTTTCATTGTGACCTCACGGTTAATGTCTTCTGCTGATTTTGCAAAGCCCATAGTGTTTTGGTCGGTCGAACCGGCATTTGAAGTCATAATGATAACAGTATTTTCAAAGTTAACTACCCTGCCCTGTGCGTCTGTAATTCTTCCCTCGTCAAGAATCTGAAGTAAGATATTAAGAACATCCTTATGAGCTTTTTCTATCTCATCAAAAAGGATAACGCTATACGGCTTTCTGCGTACTTTTTCTGTAAGCTGACCGGCATCGTCATAGCCGACATATCCCGGAGGCGAACCGATAATTCTAGATACGCTGAATTTTTCCATAAACTCACTCATATCAAGACGAATGAGATTATCAGGTGAATCAAAAAGAGCATTGGCAAGCTGTTTTACAAGCTCGGTTTTGCCGACACCTGTCGGACCGACAAAAATAAATGATTGCGGTCTTTTTTTAGGACTGATTTGAATTCTGCCTCTGCGAACGGCATTTGCAACTTTTTCAATTGCTTCATCTTGACCGATGATATGAGATTTGAGTTCATTATCCAAAGAGGCAAGTTTATTAATGTCGCCCTGTTCAACCTTTGAAGCAGGAATACCTGTCCAAAGGGAAATAACCTTTGCCAAATCAGCTTCAAGGACTTGATTATCCTTTGCTTTTTCTTCAACTTCCGGTATCTCGTTATCAATATTAATAAGTTGTGATTTTAGCTTGGAAATAAGCTCATAATCAATTTGCTCGCCTTCTTCAGGTTCTGACAGCTTATCAATATTATCCATAAGATTGTTTTTCTTTTCAAGGAGCATTTGGTATCTGCTTATTGCAGGATTGCGAAGATTTGCACATGTGCATGATTCGTCCAAAAGGTCGATAGCTTTATCGGGCAAATAACGGTCAGTTACAAATCTTTCGCTCATAGTAACAGCCTTATATAACAAGGAATCATTAATTTTTACTTTATGGTAATCCTCATAATATCCTTTGATACCGAGAAGCATTCTGTAAGCGTCATCAATTGATGGCTCTTCAACCTTAATCGGCTGAAATCTTCTTTCAAGTGCAGCATCTTTTTCGATATATTTTCTGTATTCGTTAAATGTTGTGGCACCGATAACCTGAATTTCACCTCGTGAAAGTGCGGGCTTGAGAATATTTGCGGCATTCATTGTGCCTTCGCTGTCGCCCGTACCAACAAGATTGTGGACCTCATCAATAAAGAGAATAATATTGCCCTCGTGCTTTACTTCATCAACAAGACCTTTGATTCTGCCTTCAAACTGACCTCTGAATTGAGTTCCGGCAACAAGTGCTGTAAGGTCAAGAAGATAAATTTCTTTATCCATAAGTCTTGCAGGAACTTCACCCTTTGCAATTTTAATAGCCAAGCCCTCTGCGATAGCGGTTTTACCAACACCCGGTTCACCGATAAGACAAGGGTTATTTTTAGTTCTTCTGCAAAGAATTTGAACGGCACGCTCAATTTCGCTTTCCCTGCCGATAATATTGTCTATTTCGCCTTTTTTAGCTTTAGCGGTAAGATTGTTGCAGTAGTTATTTAAAAACTTTCTTGCTTCGTCCTGTGACTTCTTGTGATTTTTTCTTCCCTTTTGTTTTGATGATGATTTACCCGACGCTTCTTCATCTGTAAGGCTGTTCATCATTTCGGCAAAAGGCATGGTTTGAGCACCATCGGAATTTTCAGGATTAAACATTGCTCCGAGGTCGCCGAAGTCAAAGTCGTCCATATTTTCCATAAACATACCCATTTGCTCACTTGCCTGCTCAAGTTCGTCCTCGCTGATGCCCATTTTTTCCATAAGACCCTGAATAGGACCCATATCAACGTTTAATTCTTTTGCGCACTTATAGCAAAGTCCTTCGGGCTTCATAACGCCGTCTTCCATTTTTTGAATAAACACAATAGCGGGTCTTTCGCCGCATCGTGTACACATTGGTTGTTTCATTCGATATATAGTCTCCTAAAGTTATTTGTTTGATTTATTTTCCTTGATTTGCTTAATAAAGCCCGGAGCATAGCCGAACAATGATACAAATGCAAGGATAACAGATATAATTACCATTCCATAAATGACAGGTGTTGGCAAAGCCTTGAAGAACCAGTGACCCACCAAAGCACCGTTTGGACCAATAGCAATAATAGCAATCATAAATATATAAAAAACAGTTGTGGCAACCTTGCCCCACATTTCAGCCGCAACAGGACGCAAGCCCTTTGCAAGAAGCAAGCCGCCTCCGATAACCATAATAAGCTCTTTTGCAATAAACAAGAAAAGTAAATATTTAAGCGGACCGTCAAACGACCAAAACTTAACAATCAAAATGATAACAATTGCAACCTGTGAGAGTTTGTCTGCAATTGGGTCAAGGATTTTGCCGAGATTTGATACCATATTGTACTTTCTTGCAATTTTACCGTCAATCAAATCGGTTAAAGCAGCGATTATCATAAGTACAAAAGCAGGTATGTATTTTTCTTTGATAAAAAGAATTGAAAAAACAGGAATAAGCGCAATTCTCAGAAAGCTCAACCAGTTTGGAATGGTATTCCAATTATCAAAAAGTTCATTTACATTCTCTTTAAATTTGCTCATATTATTCCCTCCGTAATCACATTAAATGGATTATAGTTGAGTAACAGTTGATAAAGCTGACTGTCGGCAGCTGTTTTTAAAAATTGATTGTTTGCAAAGTTCGGAACACCTAAAAGATAAGTAATAACGCTTAAAAACACAAAAACCACAAGAGCACCTTTCAGCATACCGAAAATCAATCCCAAAAATCTGTCTGTAAAAACAGTAAAGTTCTTTTTCTTGTTTTCTTTTCTTTTGTCTTTATTTTTTCTTCTTATATGATGAATAATTGCACCCGTAATTCCGAAGAAAAGTACAAAAACAACTATAAAAATCAAAACTTTAAGAATATCTATTATAACAGGTTCAAAGAGTTCATTTGTTATATTTTGTGAAATATTGTTTGAAGAAAGTTTTAACGAAGAAACATCGATGCTGTTTTTAATATAATTCGGAAGCGAATCAACAGCATTATTGATATTTGCCATAATTTCGTCAATATTTGCCGATGTTACTATTTTTTCATTTACAGTATTTTGAACCCTTTCTTGTAAAAAATTATCATATATAGGTTGGGAAAACCTGTCTGTTGAAAACATACAAAGAGAAAATCCCAATACATACCTGATAAAGTTAACAAGAGTGATAAATAGTCCTCTTTGTTGACCCACTATTCCGAAAATCAAAAGTATTCCGACAATAATTAAGTCAACATAGTTAACCGTATAATTAAATATTGTCATTTTATCTATCCTTCTTATCGGCTATATCAATACACTGACCGTATTGAATATATGTTTTTGAAGATATTGTATATGCACTGTTAACCGAGCCGTCACACTTTACAGATTGCTTTTTATCACCCTTTGTAAGTGAATATACATCAATCCGATTATGGAACAAAACAGTTATTTCGTTTGAATTTGAACTGATAAATTTTGAGTTTTCTTTTAATGTTATACTTGTTTTAATTTTGCCGTTTGATTTTACATAATCAAGTTTTGATTTTGAAGAATTTGAAAAATCACCATAATTTATAACAAGTTCGTTTGAAGAAGTATAACAATAGTTGATGGTTGAGATAGTGCCCTGTTTAAATATATATTCGGCGTTTTTGGATGATTTTACCAAAGATAAAAATGTGTCGCCGACAACATATAAATTATCCGAATCTGTAAAATGCAAATCAAGAATATTGGCTTTATTATATTTGATTTTAAACAGTTCTTCTTTATCCGAAACGCTTAATATATGTACTGTTGAAGACAAAAAAGCATTTTGAGAATTTACGCTTGTATAAGCAATCTTTGATGCGTTTGAATTAACAGCCAACGATGTAACATATCCGTCGTTAACATCATACTCAAGTTTTTTGTTCTCATTTTTGTTTATAACAACAATTTTGGATTTAGAATCATCACAAAAAGAAGAATAAACTATTGTGCCGTTTTTTGCAACCTCTGCCGTAATGATATTACGGTCAAGTGTTTTTTCATACAAGTTTTCAGAAGTTGAATCCAGCCTTACTCTTGTGCCGCCTCGGTCAAACAAGCATGTATAATTGCCGTTTGATTTTAGTACAGGAGAAGCGTAGCCGTGATCAAACGAATATGATTCTTTGGCGGTTGAAGGGTCTAAAGATACAACACCGGTATCGCTGAGGACATAAAATTTGCCGTTTATAAGCTGAATATCGGCATCCTTTCTGATGTCAATAGTATACGGAAAATCATTGTTTGCTACCGAGCTTGACAGATTAGTTGCACTCACCTTGTTTTTTATATCGGCAAAATCTATTTCGCACACTTTCATAACGATAAGGAGCAAAACGACAATTCCGAGAATAATCCAAACAATCTTTTTAGCTTTATTCTCTTTTATTTTTTTTCTTTCTATTCTTTGATTTTCTCTTTCGTTACTTGGCATAATAACTCCTAATAACTTACATTGTTTAAATAAAGACCTTGAGGCGGTGCGGTTTTGCCCGCCTTTTTTCTGTCTTTTGAAAGAATAATACTTTTTAACTCTCCGCTTTTGATTTTTCCTTCTGAAACGAAAAGCAGTGTACCGACCATAATGCGAACCATATTGTATAAAAATCCGTCACCGCATACTTTGAAGAATACAAAATCATCTTCACGCCAGACTTTGCAGGAATATATCTCTCTGACAGTATCCTCGACATCTGATTTAATACTGCAAAAGCCGGAATAATCATATTTGCCTACAAATGCCTGAGCCTCGTTGTTTAAGTATTCGGCATCTATATTCCACCTGTACCACAATGCGTATTTTGCATAAAAAGGATTGCGGTATTTGCCGTTGTAAATTTTGTAAACATATTCTTTTAATTTGCAATTATATCGCGGGTGGAAATCCATATCGACTTCCTTGCAATCATACGCTGCCACATCTTCGGGAAGATAAGTATTAAGTGCCAATATGACGCTTTCGTTTGATATATTCATATCTGTATCAAATGATATACAATACATATTTGCATGAACGCCGCTGTCTGTTCTGCTGCAGCCCTTTACATCAAGTCGCTTTCCAAACACCTTTTGAACAGCGTTTTGAAAGACTTCCTGAACAGTCAAAGCATTGCTCTGCACCTGATAGCCGTGATAAGCGGAACCGTCATATCGGATTGTAACAAGTAATCTTCTCATATAACCTTAAACATAAATATTCTTGCAAGAATTATACCCACAAAATAAATAATTGACAAAATAAGCAAAACATAATCCATTGCGGACATTTTCATTACTTTCATTTTGGTTCTGCCGTTACCGCCTCGATAACAACGACACTCCATAGCATATTCAAGCTCGTTTGCACGCCTGAAAGACGACACAAAAAGCGGAATCATAACAGGAACAACAGCCTTAACTCTTTTTAATATTCCTCCGCTTTCCATATCTGCCCCCCTGCTTTTTTGAGCTGACATAATCTTGTCCACCTCTTCAACAAGAGTAGGGATAAAACGAAGTGCAATAGTCATTGTCATTGCGATTGAATGAACATCAACCTTAAATAACTTCAGCGGTTTCATAAGCGATTCCATTGCGTCGGTTAAAGCCGTAGGTGTAGTTGTATATGTCAAAATCAAACCGAATACCACAAGAATTATAATTCTGAGTGCCATAAAAATCGAATTATTAATTCCGTTTTCCGTAATCTTTAAAAATCCAAATTTTACAAGAGGTTCACCGGAACCGTAAAAAAGATTAAGTACGGTTGTAAACAAAACGATAACTATAATAGGTTTTAAACCCTTTAGCATAACTTTAGGTTTGATTTTTGATATAACACCGATAACAATCGAAAGCAAAAGTGCAAAACCCATAGTATAATAGTTTCTGCATAAAAAGACAGATACCATAAGCAACAGAGTAACTATTATTTTAACTCTTGCATCGGTTTTATGAATTAAGGAATCTCCGGGCAGATACTGACCTATTGTTACATCAATCACAGCAGTACCTCCTTATTATTCTTTAGCCTTTTAAACTCTTCAACGCCTTGTTCAACTGTATAAATATCGGTTTTGCAATCAATACCCATATCATGAAGTTTTAAGAACACATCGGTAATTTCCGGAACATTCAGACCCATTGTCTTGAGTTCATTGCCTCTTGAGTAAACCTCATCAACTGTGCCGAACATAGCAACCTTGCTGTCGTTAAAAACAAGAACCTTATCGGCTATTTTGGCAACATCCTCCATAGAATGTGAAACAAAAAGAACTGTGTTACCCGATTTGCTCTGATAGTTCTTTACAAGGTCTAAAATAACATTTCTGCCGTTTGGGTCAAGTCCTGCGCATGGCTCATCCAAAATAAGCACCTGCGGCTTCATGGCAATAATTGAAGCAATAGCAACTCTACGCTTTTGACCGCCCGATAAATCAAACGGTGATTTGTTTTCCGTATTTCTGTCAAGACCGACATATTGCATACTTTCGTACACACGGCTCTTGATTTCTTCATCGTCAAGTCCCATTTGTTTTGGACCGAAAGCGATTTCTTTAAAAATTGTTTCTTCAAATATTTGATGCTCAGGATACTGAAAGCAAAGACCGACAGCAAAACGAACCTGACGAATATTGTCCTTGTTTTCCTTTGACCAAATATCTTTTCCGTTGACCGTTACAACGCCCTCAGTTGGCTTTAAAAGTCCGTTTAAATGCTGAATAAATGTTGACTTGCCTGAACCTGTATGACCGATTATACCGATAATCTCGTTTATCTGAGCGCAAAAATCAACGCCGTCAACGGCACAAAACTCAAACGGAGTACCTATGCCGTATATAAATTTTAAGTTTTTGCACTCTAAAATTGCCATTAGTTTTCTCTCATTAAATAATTATATAATACTTCGGCACATTCGTCCGAATTCAAAACAGTTTGCTTCGTTTTTAAACCCAATTCATATATAAGTTCTGTGGATTGGGGTACCTCAAGCGACAAAGAATTCATTTTGTCAACATCGGCAAAAACCTCTCTCGGTGTACCGTCAAGCATAATTTTGCCGTTATCCATAACAACAACCCTATCTGCTTTAACGGCTTCATCCATATAGTGTGTTATTAGAACTATTGTTATGCCCTCTTCTTTGTTAAGTTTCATAACCGTGTCGATAACTTCTTTTCTGCCGTTCGGGTCAAGCATTGCCGTAGGCTCATCAAGTATAATACACTTCGGTTTCATTGCAATAATGCCGGCAACGGCAACTCTTTGCTTTTGACCGCCCGAAAGTTTTGACGGTGTTTTAAGCCTGTATTCATACATACCGACCGTTTTTAACGCATCGTCAACTCTTTTTCTGCACTCGTCGGCAGGAACACCGAGATTTTCAACGCCGAACGCAACATCTTCTTCTACAATCGAAGAAACAATCTGATTGTCGGGATTTTGAAAAACCATACCGGCATCCCGTCTTATATCGTAAATGCTATCGTCATTTTTTGCAACTTTGCCGTTAACGGTAACTGTTCCGCTGTCGGCAAACAAAATACCGTTTGTAAGTTTTGCAACCGTAGATTTGCCCGAACCGTTATGTCCAAGAATTGCAACAAACGAACCCTGCTTAATTGAAAGGTTAAAATCCTTAAGTACAGGAATACTTACAGGATTATCTTTTTCATCAGTAGTTTGATATGAGAACGAAACATTATCAAATTTTATTAATTCCATATATCAAGCCTTCCAAATAGCTGTTGTTCCGCACGGAAGAATTCCGCCGTTTGCTGTAACCGGCAAACCAATTTCGTCTGCTTCAACGCTTCCACCGTGTTTTGATGTGATAACATCATCAAGTATGTATTTCATAACCGATGCCGAAAGCCCTGTTGTGTAAGAATTAAGAATAACTGCAATAGGTTCGTCTGAAAGAACTTTTTCAACCTCAAGCATAAAGTCGTACAAACATTCTTCAAGATGCCAAATTTCGCCTTTTGGACCTCTGCCATATGACGGAGGGTCAAGAATTATGATGTCATATTTATTCTCGCGTCGTTGTTCTCTTTTTACAAACTTAATACAATCGTCAACAATCCACCTGACATCACCGTCGGCAACACCCGAAGCCTGAGCATTTTCCTTTGCCCAATTTGTCATACCCTTTGAAGCGTCAACATGCACAACACTTGCCCCTTCTTTAAGGCAGGCAACGGTTGCCGCACCGGTATAAGCAAACAAATTGAGAACTTTAACTTGTTCTTTATCGGAATTTTTGATAAGTTCTCTTACATAATCCCAATTAACAGCTTGTTCCGGGAACAAACCTGTGTGCTTGAAGCCCATTGTTTTGATGTTGAATGTTAAATCCTTATATCTAACCTGCCATGCAGACGGCATATGTGAAAACACCTGCCATTTGCCGCCGCCTGTTTTTGAACGGACATATCTTGCATTGGGTTGATACCACAATTTATGATTTTTTTCGCTTTTCCAAATAACCTGCGGGTCAGGTCGTATAAGAATTTCTCTTGTCCATCGCTCAAGCTTTTCACCGCATGAGCAATCGATTAATTCATAGTCTTTCCAATCTTTTGAATATCTCATTACGAAAGTCTTTCCTTAACTACCTCGGCAATTTGTTCGCCGAGCTTTTGTATATGATTAATATCCTTGCCTTCAAGCATAACTCTGACTAAAGGCTCTGTTCCGCTTACTCTGACAAGCACACGACCGTCGCCCATCAGTTCCATTTCTGCCTTTTGAGTTGCGGCAATGATATATTCGTCATTATTATATTTTTTCTTACCCTCTGCCGAAACTTTAACATTGATAAGTACCTGAGGATATACCTGCATTACCGAAGCAAGTTCCGACAACTTTTTACCGCTTTTTACAACGGTTTCAAGAAGCTGAACACCGGATAATTCACCGTCACCGGTTGTGGCATAATCAAGAAAAATTACATGTCCCGATTGTTCGCCGCCGATATTATAGCCTTCTTTAAGCATTTTTTCAAGAACATATCTGTCACCTACGGCTGTTTTTTCGCAATTAATGTTATTAGCTTCGCAGAACTTGAAAAATCCCATGTTACTCATTACAGTTACAACGGCAGTATTTTTTTTAAGTTTGCCCTCTTCTTTCATTTTAGATGCACAAACGGCAATTACCTTATCACCGTCAACAAGTTCTCCGTTTTCGTCAACAGCAAGCATTCTGTCGGCATCGCCGTCAAAGGCAAGACCTAAATCAAGACCCGCATCCTTGACAAACTTCATAAGTTCCTCAGGATGAGTTGAACCGCATTTATCGTTAATATTTACTCCGTCAGGAGTGTCCGAAAGCATAAAACACTTTGCTCCGAGTGAAGTGAAAATTTCCTTTGCACACACGCTTGCAGAACCGTTTGCACAATCAAGTGCAATTTTAAGTCCGTCAAATTTTACATCTGTTGTACCGACAACATGTTCAATATAGTCTTTAACAGCGGATTTGCATTTTGTCGCATTACCGACTTCACCGCCGATTTTATATTCAATTTTTTCGGATTTATCAAGAATTATTGCTTCAATCTCTTCTTCAAGAGAATCATCAAGCTTGTATCCTGATTTTTGAAAAATCTTGATTCCGTTATATTCACAAGGATTGTGTGAAGCGGAAATCATAATGCCGGCTTCACATTCATACAATCCCACAAGATATGCAACTGCAGGAGTAGGAACAATTCCGACTGAAAGAACATTACATCCAACACTGCAAAGACCGGCAGTAAGTGCGGCTTCAAGCATATCACCGGACGCTCTTGTGTCTTTACCTATAAGAACTGTCGGTTTTGCACTTTTTGACTCTTTAAGCAAAACTGCTGCTGCCGCCGAGCCAATCTGCATTGCAAGTTCATTGGTTAAATCTTTGTTTGCAATTCCTCTTACACCGTCTGTACCGAATAATCTGCCCATAACATAGCTCCTTATAAATCAAATGATTGTTGTGGATTTTCTGTATTATTCTGTTCTATTCCGAGATGTTTATAACCTGCCGGGGTAACAATTCTGCCCCTCGGTGTTCTTGCCAAAAATCCGATTTGCATAAGATAAGGCTCATAAACATCCTCGATTGTAACCGATTCCTCACCGATAGCGGCAGAAATCGTTTCAAGTCCGACAGGACCGCCGTTGTAATTCTTAACCATTGTTGTTAACAATCTGCGGTCGATTGAATCAAGTCCGAGTTCGTCAATTTCCATACTGTTGAGTGCGGAAGCCGCCGCTTCGGCAGTAATTACGCCGTCGTATTTTACTTCGGCAAAATCTCTGCTTCGTTTTAACAAGCGGTTTGCAATACGGGGAGTTCCTCTTGAACGGCTCGCAATTTGATATGCACCCTCATCATCAACAGGAATATTGAGGATTTTTGACGACCTTTTAACAATTTGTGAAAGTTCCTCGGGAGTATACATTTCAAGTCGAAGTATAACGCCGAATCTGTCACGGAGCGGAGCAGAAAGCTGACCTGCTCTTGTTGTGGCACCGATTAGCGTAAAT
Organism: uncultured Eubacterium sp.; assembly: GCA_900539325.1. Taxonomy (GTDB): domain Bacteria; phylum Bacillota; class Clostridia; order Oscillospirales; family Acutalibacteraceae; genus Eubacterium_R. Next base: position 333,187 of record UQCC01000001.1, on the reverse strand, counting down.
TTCGGCAAGCTCAACTGATAGCTTCTTGCACTTGGACCTTTGCCGATAATAATATCAATTTTTCCATCTTCCATTGCAGGATAGAGAATTTCCTCAACCGTTCTGTTAAGTCGATGAATTTCATCTATAAAAAGGACATCACCCTGTTCAAGATTTGAAAGAATTGCAACCAAATCGCCCTGTTTTTCAATTGCAGGACCTGAAGTAACACGAATGTTAACACCCATCTCGTTTGCAACAATACCCGCAAGAGTAGTTTTACCGAGTCCCGGAGGGCCGTAAAAGAGTACATGGTCAAGCGATTCGCCACGCTGTTTTGCGGCTTTTATATATATCGAAAGATTTTCCTTTGCTTTTTCCTGTCCGACATAGTCGGTAAGCTGTTTAGGTCTTAAAGAATTTTCTATATCCTCATCGGCAGGTGTATATTCCGGAGCCGACATACGATTTTCAAAATCATATTCAAATTCGTTTTCTATCATAATTTCACCTGTTACAAATTAGCCGAAAGACTTTGAAGTCCTTTTCTTATCATATCGTCAACAGACATATTTGGGTCAAGCTTGCCGACAACAAGAGCCGCATCGGATTGGTTAAATCCAAGAGAAACGAGAACTTCAATAGCTTCCGATGAATTGCTGCCGACAACGGCAGACTGAATGTTATCAACAACGGCGGCTGTTTCACCTCCGGCTACAACATTCATTTTATCTTTAAGTTCAAGTACAATGCGTTCGGCTGTTTTTTTACCGACGCCCTGTGCCGCCTGTATGGATTTGACATCGCCGCACGATACTGCAACCGCAAGTCTGTCGGGAGCCAAAGCAGACAAAATAGATATTGCGGCTTTAGGACCTACACCGCTTACCGAAATTAAGAGTTTAAACGCATTGAGTTCGTTTTGTGTTGCAAACCCATACAAATCCATAGCATCTTCTCTGATGCTCATATATGTTAAAAGTTTTACTTCTGTTCCGATTGATGTGAGCGAAGTGATTGTTGTAGTGCTTGCAAAGCATTTAAAGCCGACTCCACCGCATTCTACAACTGCAAATGTCGGTTCAATATATGTAAGAGTACCCTTTAAGCTGTAAATCATCGTTTTTCTCCAAAATTAATCATATTGTTAATTTTATTCATAGCAGAACCACTGCAATGTGCATGACAAATAGCCATAGCTAAAGCATCGGCTGTATCATCGGGCTTAGGAATAGACGGAAGATTAAGAATACTTTTTGTCATTTCCATAACCTGCTTTTTTTCGGCTCTGCCGTATCCCGTAACCGATTGCTTTACCTGAAGAGGCGTGTATTCATAAATGTCTTTCATATTCATTTGAGCGGCAAGAGTAATTACTCCCCTCGCCTGTGCAACATCAATAACGGTTTTTTGGTTGGAATTGTAGAACAATTTTTCCATACTCATCACTTCGGGCTTATACTTTTCAAAGATGTAGCACATATCGTTGTATATTGTTTGAAGTCGTTGAGGAAACGGAGAATCGGCAGGAGTTGTAATTGCACCGTATCCCAGCACTCTGAAATGAGAATGAGAATATTCAATTACTCCCCATCCGACTATGGCATAACCGGGGTCAATTCCCAAAATAACCATCAAGAACCGCTCTTTCACATAATATTTTTGATATTATAACACATAAACATCATTCTTGCAATAATAAATATATTATTAAAATATAATAAAAGAGGACGAAACGAATCGTCCTCTCAAAATATATGTTATTGTAAATCAAACAATACCCTGTGCCATCATAGCATCTGCAACTTTTTCAAAACCGGCAATATTTGCACCTGCAACATAGTCGCCATCAAGGCCGTACTTCTTAGCCGCATTGTCAACGTTATGATAAATATTAACCATAATTTCTTTAAGTTTGGCGTCAACCTTTTCAAAAGTCCAGCTGATACGTTCGCTGTTCTGGCTCATTTCAAGAGCAGAAGTTGCAACACCGCCTGCATTTGCAGCCTTACCCGGAGCAAACATTATACCGTGTTCCTGCAAATACTTTGTTGCTTCAAGAGTAGTCGGCATATTAGCACCCTCAGCAACTGCAATACAACCGTTTTCAACAAGAAGTTTTGCATCGTCGATAGTGAGTTCGTTTTGAGTAGCGCATGGCAAAGCAACATCGCACTTAATCTGCCATACACCTCTGCCCGGATGATATTTAGCAGAAGGACGAGCCTCAGCATATGCTGTAAGTCTTTCTCTTCTGTTTTCCTTAACATCCTTAAGAAGAGCAACATCAATGCCTTCAGGATCATAAATCCAACCTGTTGAATCCGAAACGGTTACAACCTTTGCGCCGAGCATTTCTGCCTTTTCAACCGCATAAATAGCTACGTTACCCGAACCGGAAACACAAACTGTTTTGCCTTCAATAGAAGAATTGTTACATTTAAGCATTTCTTCCGTAAAGTAAAGAAGTCCGTAGCCGGTAGCTTCGGTTCTTGCAAGAGAGCCACCGAATGAAAGACCTTTACCTGTAAGTACACCTTCATAGGTACCGCAAATTCTCTTATACTGTCCGAACATATAACCGATTTCTCTTGCACCTGTACCGATATCGCCGGCAGGTACGTCGGTATCAGCACCGATAACCTTGCAAAGTTCTGTCATAAAGCTTTGGCAGAACATCATAATTTCTCTGTCGCTCTTGCCCTTAGGGTCAAAATCGGAGCCACCCTTACCGCCGCCGATAGGAAGACCTGTAAGTGAGTTTTTGAAAATTTGCTCAAAACCAAGGAACTTAACGATACCGAGGTTTACGCTTGGATGAAGTCTTAAACCGCCCTTATAAGGACCGATTGCGGAGTTAAACTGAACACGATAGCCGCGATTTACGTGTACCTGTCCATTGTCATCAATCCACGGAACTCTAAATCTAAGAATTCTTTCAGGTTCAATAAGTCTTTCAAGAAGAGCAACCTGGCGGTACTTCTTTTCATTAGCGTCGATTACAGGACGAAGTGAGTTAAGAACCTCGCTTACAGCCTGAATAAATTCAGGTTCATAATAATCTTTTCTTTCAAGATACTCGAGTATCTCATCAACATAAGCCATAACTTATCCCTCTCATAATTTAGTTTGTTATATTGCTTTAACTCATTAAAGCATTTATATAATATCACAATATATCTAATTTGTCACTAATTTTATCTAAATTTTATAAAATTATTTACAAAAATTTGTAATTATGTTAGTGTATTTGTATAAAATATACAAAGGTGAGTATATGAAATCAGTTTTAATAATTATCGGAATACTAATCATTGCCGTGTATGTATCTCCGCTATACAAATCAAAAATAAATTTGGGAAATATTTTTGGAATAACCTTAGGTGCTTTTGTGATTATTTTTTCGGTTTTTTATGAACAAATCAAAAAAATTTTCACATATCCCACGGGAAGGATTTTAATTATATTATTTTTAGGATTGCTCATAATATTTTTAACATTGTTTTTCATAACACTGCTTAAAATCATTAATGCAATTAAGTGCAACGCAAAAAGCGAAACAACAGTTATTGTTCTCGGGTGCAGAGTTAAAGGCAATGTGCCGTCAAAGGCTCTTGTAAAGCGTTGCCGTGCTGCTGCCGAATATATGAAAGCAAACAAAAAAGCTGTTGCGATTTTATCCGGAGGTCAGGGCGATGACGAAGATATAAGCGAAGCGGAATGTATGTTTAGATTAATGACTTCATACGGAATCGACAAAGACAGATTAATAAAAGAAGAAAAATCAACCTCCACCTATGAAAATATGCTATATTCAAAACAAATAATTGATACTCTCAACTTGTCCGAAAACATTTCCGTGGCAACAAGCGAATATCATATGTTAAGAGCAAAAAAGTATGCTCAAAAAGTCGGTTTAAATCCATATTCACTTCCGGCAAAAAGCATACCTATACTGCGAGTGCCATATTTTACAAGAGAGGTTTTCGGAATATGGTATATGAAAATAAAAGAGGCTTTACAAAAATAATCTGTAAAGCCCATTATTTTTTAACATCAATCATCAAACGACTCCGAATTATCTTGACCATTTCCAAACTGATTGAAATAATCGTCTAAATCATCATTATCAAATTCGTCATCTCTGTCATCATCATCATCTCTATCATCATTATTAAAACCGTATTGATAACCGTTATCATAATTATAATTATTTTTATCTCGTGCAAAATTTGTTGTATAGAACATACCGGAAAACTGCATATACAAGCCTATAATTAAAACAACTATGTACAAAACTATTGCTGATATTGCAGTTGCTTTTGCAACCTTATGATGTTTTTCGTTATCAACTATCAAATAATCCGTAAATTGTGTTGAACCGCATTGCGGACAAACAGTAAACGAATTATCAAGAGATATACCACAAAAATCACATATTTTAGGCTGAATTTTCTTTGCATTTTTTCTGACAATCAAATAAACTATTGCAGTCGGAATCGGAAAGAAAAATCCAACAACAGCAAATGTTATTCTGTTTTTAATTCCTCGTGCTTTTGAATCCTCGCTGATTGCAACAGAGGTCAAAACGCAAACAAGGAGTGACAAAAACGAAGATAATAAAATCAAAACCGCAAGTTTTATCAATTCTTGATTGTCGCCTGAAAGCCGACTGAAAAATGTCATAAAATCACTCCTAAAAATATATTTTCTTAATTTTACCGACTGCCTTTGACAAATCGGTTATAGTATCGTAATCATAATACGGTGCTTTTTTCTTTTGATATTCCAAAAGTTCAGGGCAAATTTTTTTGTTTATAATCCATTTTTTAATGGCAAAATCATCCCTGATTTTCTTTGTAAGATATCCGTTGCCGAATATAGTAAAATCATCAAGCAAAAGGAACACACCTTGCTGAAAACGCATCAAATCGTTGGTAGGTACATCAATCAATTTTGCCGTAGGAGCACTGATTTCAAATATTGACCTACCCTTTATTTCTTCAATCAAATCCTTGTATTGAAGCAAATTTTCTTTGCTGTATTCTTTGGGTTTAAGCAAACTTTCCTTGCTATACTCCTTTAAAGCATCAGCTGCGTTTGCAGGGGCTTCTCGGAGTACAATAACATTATAGTTCTTCATCCACTCATTTGCAATATGAGAATGAGAGGTATAGTCATTTTCATCCTTAATTTCAACAGTGTAAAAAAGTATATCCTCATCATATTCCGTTCTGTTCTTTAATGCAAAAGACAAAGAAACAAAAGGATTTTTCGTTAAATCTATCAGTGGACTCAACCCAAAATAATGTTGTGAAAAGCTTAAAAAAGGATACAGATTATCTTCTGATAAACCACCGATAGTCTTTTTAAAAACATCGGTATATTCAGGATATTTATCGTAAAAACAAAGCAATCTTTGAGCATTTACTTGTGCAAAATTTTCGTCATCATCAAGCACAATATTTCTATGCCTAAAAATGGAAGGCAATAACGGACGATCAATACTTCTTATTCTTTCGCCTCTGAAATAAATTCTGTCACCGTGAGCATACGGAACAATAATATTTTTGTAAAATTCCTGAAAAGAATCTATTCTATGAGATTGTGCACGAAAGTCAAAATCAAGTTCGTCTTCAAGCTTTCCTGCCAAATCATACAATTTATTAAACTTTTTCATCAATACTTATTATGTACTTTTTCTGCAAAGCAGATAAAGTCTTTCAGTTCAATTTTTGTACCGTCATCAAGCACGGCTGTTCCGTTCATTTTACCGAATACTTGATGCTGGTCGGTAACAATAACTTTAACATCAATCAAAGCGTTACGGTCTATAATCGGCGTAAAATCCATATCAAATCTGCCATCGGAAGACTTAATTGTCCATGGATCGGTATAATTATCACTGATATTAAAAACAACATCATCAAACTTATTTGCTTTTCCGTCATAGAAAATAACATTTTCGCTTGCGGCGGTTGTGTCACCGAAACCGTAGCCGAGATTAAAACCAAAAGGTACACCGTTAATTTGACCGGAACCTGAGCCCCAATACCAGTAATTATCCTTTGTCCAAACTCCTCTGCCCCAATCAAGACCGGCAAAGTCTGTTTCAGGATTAAGTGTATAGATTTTACCTTTGTAAGTTACTGTACCGCTTGCACGCATACAGTTAATCTTTTGATTGTAATAAAAAGCCTTTTTGTCTTCTGCCCACGGAGTTGCAATAACCATACTGTCTTGCGGTTCATCGGTAAGTTTTATATCACAAGATATTCCCTGCTTATTATCAAATGTTTTATAATTCATTTTTATAAGTCTTGATGAACCCGAATGAGCAAAAGAAATATCGAGATTTTTATTTTTAAACGCAACATCACCTTTTACCGAAGTCGACGGCAAATTCGTTTTGCCGAGCGGAAACGCAGTAAGTTCCGATTGAGTATGCTCAACGGCATTTTCAAGATCAACAAAGCTTACGCTGTACATACCGAGATAGCCTAAATCGGATATAGTAAGGCATAAACAAAATTTGTTTGAGTTAGACATTATATAATAATAATCCCACTCTTTAATTCTTGTTTTGCGTTTTTTTATCATATTTCTGTCATACTTTTGAATGAGCGATTTGCTCCAACCCGGTTCAATAAGATGACCGTTTTCATCAAGAAGATTATGGCTTTTAACAACTTCGTGATTTCTCATAGTAACTCCTTAAATTACATAATCAAAAGAAGAAATATCAGCATTTTTATCAACAATATCCTGTAATGTTATACTGTCAACATATTCGGATATAACCTTGTAAAGCCCTTTCCATACAGGAAGCGTTACACATTCATCTGCCCTATCACACATTATAGGCGAATTTTCAAGGCAGGATACAGGGGCAATTCCGCCCTCGGTGAGGCGAAGAATGTCACCCACCGTATATTCATTTGCATTTTTTGCAAGACGATAACCGCCTTGATAGCCTCTGTTTGTACGGAGAATATCGGGTTTATTCAAAATAGCCACAATTTGTTCCAAATATTTTTTTGATATTTCCTGTCGGTTTGCAATATCTTTCAAAGACACATATCCGTCACCCTGATTTTGTGCCAAATCTATCATCATACGCAGCGCATATCTGCCTTTTGTAGAAATTTTCAAGTAATCATCTCCTGTCCTTGAATTTATAATACCACCATTTTAGTAGGTTTTCAAGGCTTTTATGAAAATACGGCATAAAGAAATTTTCTTTATACCGTATTTCTTTATAAATTAGGAGTTAAATTGAAACTCACCGTCAGCAAAATCAACAGTACATTTTGAACCTTCGCCTATTGTTTTATCCAAAATCAATTCGGACAATTTATCTTCAATCTTTGATTGGATTGCACGACGAAGCGGTCTTGCACCGTATGTTTTGTCAAAGCCTTCTTTTGCAAGTTCAGTAATTGCCGCATCTGTAAAATCAAGTTCAATACCGAGATCGTGAGTTCTCTTTTGAAGTGATTTAAGCATACGCTTTGCAATTTCTTCAATATCGCTCTGTTCAAGCTGATTAAATACGATAATATCATCAAGACGATTGAGGAACTCAGGCTTAAAGGTCTTTTTAAGATCAGGCATTACCAAATCTTCGATTGAAAGCTTCTTACCGTCCTCCTGAACGAAGCCGAGTGCAAGCTTTTCATCTGTAATCTTTGATGCACCGACATTAGAAGTCATAATGATGATTGCATTTTTGAACGAAACTTTTCTGCCCTGCGAATCTGTCAACACACCGTCTTCAAGGATTTGAAGAAGCATATTGAACACATCGGGATGAGCTTTTTCGATTTCATCAAAAAGAACAACGCTGTATGGCTTTCTTCTGATTTTTTCTGTAAGCTGACCGCCCTCATCAAAACCTACATATCCCGGAGGCGCACCGATAAGCTTAGATACCGTGTGCTTTTCCATATATTCGGACATATCAAGCTTGATAATAGCATTTTCATCACCGAACATAGCTTCTGCAAGTGACTTACAAAGTTCAGTTTTACCTACACCAGTAGGTCCGAGGAAGATAAACGAACCGATAGGTCTGTTAGGATTTTTAAGGCCGACCCTGCCTCTACGGATAGCCTTTGAAATTGCACTTACAGCCTTATCCTGACCGACAATTCTTTCATGGAGAATATTTTCCATATTAAGCAATCTTTCGCTTTCTTCCTTAGTAAGCTGACTTACAGGAACGCCCGTCCACGATGAAACAACTTGTGCAATTTCGTCACTTGAAACAGCCTTTACATCGTGATTTGAAGAATTACGCCACTTTGATTTTTCGTCATCGAGAAGCTTTGTGAGTTCGTTTGCTTTATCTCTGAACTTTGCGGCATCTTCAAATTTTTGATTGTTAACGGCATCTTGTTTTTCGGCATTAAGACGCTTAATTTCATCCTCCATATCTTTAAGATTTTGAGGAAGTGTGTAAGCATTAAGCCTTACAACAGAAGCTGCTTCATCAATAAGGTCAATAGCTTTATCGGGCAAAAATCTGTCGTTAATATATCTTGACGAAAGCTTTACAGCGGAATCAATGGCTTCATCGGTAATCTTAACCTTATGATGAGCTTCATATTTATCACGAAGACCTTTAAGAATTTCTACGGTTTCTTCTTCCGTAGGTTCACCGACAGTTACAGGTTGAAATCTTCTTTCAAGTGCCGCATCTTTTTCGATATTCTTTCTGTACTCGGAAATAGTTGTGGCACCGATTACCTGAATTTCGCCACGGGCAAGCGACGGTTTGAGAATGTTGGCGGCATCAACCGCACCTTCTGCTGCACCTGCGCCCATAATGTTATGAATTTCATCAATGAAGAGGATAACATCCTTATTATCCTTAACTTCATCCATAGCCTTTTTGATTCTTTCCTCAAAATCACCTCTGTACTTTGTACCGGCAACCATTGAAGTCAAATCAAGTGAGTAAATCGTCTTATTTGCGAGCATTTCAGGCACTTCGCCGTTAACGATTTTAAGTGCAAGACCCTCGGCAATGGCGGTTTTACCAACGCCCGGTTCACCGATAAGGCAAGGGTTATTTTTGTTTCGTCTTGAAAGTATTTGAATAACTCTCTTAATTTCTTTTTCTCTGCCGATTACAGGGTCAATTTTTCCTTGCTTAGCAAGTTCTGTAAGGTTTTTACCGAATTCGTCAAGTGTAGGAGTTTTGCTTTTGCCTTTTTTCTTTGAACCGCTTTGCTGATTGCTGTCGTAGCTGTTTGAACTTAAATCGGTAATCAAATCATCAAGAATTCTTTGTGAATCCGTGCCAAGCTCATTAATAAACTTTACAGCATAACTGTCCTCTTCTTTAAGAAGTGCGGCAAGAATATGCTCAACGCTTACATAAGAATTACGCATTGTTCTTGCGATTTGGAACGAAATTTCAATAATTCTTTTTGCTCTCGGAGTAAAATCGTCCGGAGTAAGCGATGTTGGATTACCAACGCCGATTTCTTCACTAATAAGGCGGTCAACACCTTCATATGTCACGCCGTTGTTTGTAAGCGCAGGAACTGTTGAATCGGTTGAAAGCAAACCGATAAGAATATGTTCTGTACCTATATAATTGTGTCCGTAAGTTTCGGCGCTTTTTATTGCGAGGTTAAGTACCTCATTTGCTTTTGTTGTAAATGAATTAAAACGATACATAATATCATCGCCTTTCACTGTAATTAATTAATAGTGCGAAACGCTACACCAATTTTTCTCTGACTATTTGTGCTCTTAATGTTTCGCACATTGACTGAGTTAAATCTGATTTTGACGACTCAACAAGAGTTGCATCAAATAAGTTATACATCATATCCCCGATAAGTTCGTATGAATAATCAAAATATCCAAATGAGATACCGAGTCTGACTAAAGAAATACTGTTTAAAAATTCATTAACTGAAAGTTTCCTTGCAAGTTTAAGTATGCCCAAGCTTCGATAAATTTTATCCTCACATTCTGCGTTTGCTTTGAGAGAATCTCTAAGTTTTCTTTCCTGAAGTACAATTTGACTGCAAACGGAATTTAGATTGTCAATTGCACTTTTCTCGGTAATACCGAGAGTTACCGTGTTTGTAAGGATATAAAAATCTCCTGCTCCGTCATCATACATTTCGTCCAGAACAAATCCGAGTTTTGAAACAGTGGTTGACAGTTTTGGAATAACATTCCTTTGAGCAAGTGCCGGCAAATGAAGAACCATTGAAACATTAAGACCTGTACCCAAATTGTACGGAGATGATGTCAAAAATCCGTATTTGTCGGAATATGCAATAGGAAGTCCGTCAATTAATATATCATCAATGTCGTTTGCTTTGTTATAAGCATCAAGAGGATTTTGACCGGCAGAAAACGATGAAACTCTAATATGGTCATCATCATTTATCATTATGCTGACATCCTCTTTTTTCGATAAAAGAAAAGAGGAGTTTTCTTTTGCAAAGCTGTCGGAAATTAAATCCTTTTCTGCATAAGACAAAGCCTTTGCTTTTGAAATATCGGAGGTATTGATTAAATCAAATTCCTGTGCAAGCGGTGAATTCTTTATACAGGCAAACACCTTTTTAACTACCGCTCTTTTGGTGTCATCATTCATTTTTATCGGGAATGGTGTGTGCGACAGATTTCGCATAAGCACAGCCTTTGAATACAACACAACATCCGCATTTTCAGATGTGTTTTTATATCTGCTTTCCATCATCAATCCTCCTTGTTAAGCTCCTTGATTTTATCTCGAAGAGTCGCCGCATCTTCAAATCTTTGTTCCTTTACGGCTTGTTTAAGCTCTTCCTTGAGTTGAGTCAAGGTATCGTTAACAGTTTGCTTTTGGTTGTTTGTCGTTTCGGTATATGTTACATTTTTACCGATATGTTTTACATTTCCGTGAATTTTTTCAATGCTCGGTGCAAGTCTGTCCTCAAACTTATCATAGCAATCGGAACATCCTACACGACCGAAATCAACAATATCTTTAAGTGTTGAACCACAGGTTGGGCAACCATTTATGCCGACAAGCGAATTGAATGCACTTGCACCTGCACCTATTAGGTTACCAAAGAAATTATCCATAGAAAACGGTTCAAAGTTAAACTCATCCATAACTCCGAGTTCCTTTGCACAATCTTCGCAAAGATACATTTCTTCCTTTTGTCCGTTAATAATCTTTTGAATATGAGTATTAGCCTCATTCATATGACAATGTGTACATTTCATAAATAACGCCCCCAATTAATCAATATATGCAAGAAGCATTTGTTTTAGCTGTCTTGCACGAATAACATCTGAGTATTCCTTTGGAATACCTTTAAAATTGCTGTCTGCAACAGCGCAAACCATCATTTTTGTTGCTTTGTCATTAATTAATTTTTGATAATTACAATTTAATAAATTTGCCTTTGCACTTCTCTCGTCAATACTGTTTCCTATTGAATTAATGAAGCCCATTAAAGCGTTTTGCGAAGAAGCTGCACGGGTGATTAAGATATATCCTCCGCCGCCTCGTCTGCTCTCTATTTGATAGCCGGCTTCCGGAGTAAATCTTGATGTAATTACATAATTAATCTGACTGGGTACACAACCTATTCTGTTTGCTAAATCATTACGCTGAATTTGAACTGTTGATGTATTATCGTCAAACATATCAAGTATCATATCAGCTATTACATCACTCATCTTCACTTCTTAATCATCTTCTTTCATTTTAGTCGGACTGTAAGTCTTTGACTTTGACTTTCTTTGTCCTTTAATTGTGTTATATCACAAAGGTCAGAAAAAGTCAAGAAGTTTTTTAAAAAATTTTCAAATTTATTTTTTGTTGAAAAAAGTAACAGCTTTTACTAGCTACGCATAATATAAAATATATGTCTTTGGCTGTTACGGCAGACATATATAATACTATTTGTAAGGTGAAACTTATGATGATATACAATACAAGAGAACAAGGCTGTTCGTGCTCTGTACCGATAAGACCTTGCCCTCCTCCTGTTCCTCCTTGTCCGCCTCCTGTTCCTCCTTGCCCACCTGAACCGGTACCTGTTCCCTATCCTGTTGTAGGTCCTACCGGTCCGACAGGACCAATGGGTCCGATGGGTCCGCAAGGCGTACAAGGCTATCAGGGACCTCAGGGGCCAATCGGTCCAACCGGTCCCCAGGGTATTCCGGGTCCAAACGGTGCAATCGGTCCAACCGGTCCACAAGGTGTTCCGGGCGCCGTAGGTGCAACAGGTGCGATCGGTCCAACAGGTCCTCAAGGTCCTCAAGGTGCGACCGGTGCAACCGGTGCAGTCGGTCCGACGGGTCCTCAAGGTGTTGCCGGACCTACGGGTGCCACAGGTGCTGTCGGTCCTACGGGTCCTGCGGGCGGAATTAGCGAGTATGCATCATTTTATGCACTTGCCCCAAACGACAACCCTACCGCTATTGCACAAAATACAGCAGTTGAGTTTCCGAATACGACAGCCTCAACAACAGGCATTACAAGATTAACTAATTCAACATTTAATTTAGCGGATACAGGAACTTATCTTATAATGTTTAAGGTAAATACAAATACAGCCGGTCAATTAGGCATTGCGGTTAACGGTGCTGTTCAACCGAATGCAACATTCGGAAATGCAGCCGATGACGGAATAATCGAAGGCAAAACAATCATTACCACAACAGCGGCAAACACTGTTTTAAGCATTGTAAATCCTATCGCAACAACCGTTACCGTTACACCGTCTGCAGGCGGTACAGAAGCCACAGTATCGGATTTAACAATTATAAAACTTGCGTAAATAAAGGTGGCATATGCCACCGTACATAGAGGTGATTTTGTGAAAATAGCTGTTTATGCCATCTCAAAAAACGAAGAAAAATTTGTTGAGCGTTGGGTAAATTCTATGAACGAAGCCGACGAAATATATGTTACAGATACAGGTTCAACAGACAATACCGTTGAGTTATTAAAACAAAAAGGTGTTATTGTAAACTCTGTTAAAATCGAGCCTTGGAGATTTGATGTTGCACGAAATAAATCATTGGAATTTGTAAGCGAAGATGTTGATATTTGCGTTTGTACCGACCTTGATGAAGTGTTCACAAAAGGTTGGCGAAAAGAGTTGGAGAAAAAATGGACAAACGACACAACAAACGCAAGATACAACTATATTTGGAGTTTTGATGAAAACGGAAAACCGCAAACATCATTTTTTATTGAAAAAATCCATTCAAGAAACAATTTCAAATGGGTATATCCCGTTCACGAAATTTTGCAATACACAGGCGAACAACAGCAAAAATATATCACATTAGACAATGTTACCCTAAAGCATTATCCAGATAAAAAGAAATCAAGAGGTCAATATTTGCCGCTTCTTGAATTATCGGTAAAAGAAAATCCGAATGACGACAGGAATATGCACTATCTCGGACGAGAATATATGTTTTATAAAATGTACGACAAAAGTATTAAAACATTAAAAAAGCATCTTGCATTACCAAATGCAAAATGGAAAGATGAGCGTAGTGCTTCAATGCGCTATATTGCAAAATGCTATATCAATAAAGCCGATTACGAGCAGGCGGAGTTGTGGTATGAAAAAGCTATAAAAGAGACTCCGTATTTGCGAGAACCATATATTGAATATGCACAGCTTGAATATGAACTCCAAAATTGGAACAAAGTCACAGAATTGGTTGAAAACGCTTTGAAAATCACAGAGCGCCCTATGACATATATAAGTGAAGGCTATTGTTGGAATTATGTTCCGTATGACCTTTTGGCGATTGCATACTTCAATTTGGGTAATCATCCCCTGTCACTAAAAAACGCCGTGTCTGCATATCTTCTTGAGCCGGAAAACGAAAGGCTAAAAGAGAATATGAAAAAAATAAAGGAATTCGTCAATTGACGAATTCCTAAATTATTTATTTAATGATTGTGTAACCTGCATCAACAACAGCTTCTTCCAAAACGGCTGTATCAACATCCTTGGAAAGTTCAACGGTTGCCTGTTTTTCTGTATGACTTGCAACAGCTGAAGTTACGCCGTCAATTGCTTCAAGTGCTTTTTTAACGGTAGCTTCGCAATGTGGACACATCATTCCGTCAATTTTAATTGTTTTTGTCATTTTAAATTCCTCCATATAATTTATATTTACTTCTTTGATTTTTCTGTCATTTTTTGGACTTGTTACATTCACAAAATTAAGCCTCAACGCATTCATAACAACGCAAAAGCTCGAAAGGCTCATCGCAGCCGCACCGAACATCGGGTTAAGTGTCCAACCCGTGATTGGAATCCACACACCGGCAGCCAACGGAATACCTATAATATTATAAATGAAAGCCCAAAACAGATTTTCTTTTATATTAGTAAGTGTATGACGGCTAAGTCTGATTGCAGAGCAAACATCTGATAGCTTGCTGTTCATCAAAACTACATCTGCGCTGTCAACTGCAACATCTGCGCCTGCACCGATGGCAATGCCTACATCTGCCCTTGTGAGAGCCGGAGCGTCATTTACACCGTCACCAACCATTGCAACCTTGCCGAATGATTGAAGCTTTTTCACAACAGCTTCTTTACCGTCAGGCAAAACGTCGGATATAACCATATCAACGCCTGTTTGCTTGCCGATTGCATCAGCCGTGCGTTTGTTGTCGCCTGTGAGCATAACAACCTTTATTCCCATATTTTTAAGTTGCTTGATTGCTTCGGGACTGTCTTGTTTGATTGTGTCAGCAACGGCAATAACACCAATCAACTTTTCATCTTTTGCAAAAAGCAAAGGAGTTTTGCCGTCATTTGACAATCTTTCTATATCATTTTTAACTGATGAAACATCACAAACAGTTGAAATATACTTTGAACTGCCTGCATAAATTTTGGAATTTTCAAAAACTCCGCACAAGCCATTGCCTGTTTTAGATTCAAAATCTGTAATATCAAGCGATGAGATTTTTATTTCTTCGGCTTTTTCCACTATCGCTTTTGCAAGCGGATGTTCACTTTTTATTTCAAGCGAATAAGCAATTTGCAAAAGCTCATTTTCAGAAATGCCAACAGGAATTACATCAGTAACCTTCGGTTTGCCCTCGGTTATAGTTCCTGTTTTGTCAAGAACAACAATTTGAGTTTTGCCCGCTTCTTCAAGAGAAACAGCAGTTTTGAACAAAATACCGTTCTTTGCACCTTTGCCGTTGCCGACCATAATCGCAACAGGAGTTGCCAATCCAAGAGCACAAGGACAACTGATAACCAAAACGCTGATTGCTCTGCTGAGTGCATATCCAAACGGTTTTGGCACAATCAGCCACACGATAAAAGTGATAATCGCAATAGCAATAACAGTCGGAACAAACACTCCTGACACTCTGTCGGCAAGTTTTGCAATAGGTGCTTTTGTAGCCGAAGCTTCCGACACAAGATTGATTATCTGTGCCAATGTTGTATCTTCACCGACTCTCGTAGCCTTACATTTCAAAAAGCCCGATTTATTAATTGTGGCTGATGTAACCTTGTCATCAACTGCTTTGTCAACAGGCAAACTCTCACCCGTAAGTACAGATTCATCAACCGCACTCTCGCCGTCAATAACTATTCCGTCAACAGGAACACTTTCGCCAGGTCTGACAACAAAAACATCGCCGACAGCGACATCGTCAATATCAACCGTTATTTCTTTGCCGTCACGAATAACATTTGCAGTTTTCGGAGAAAGCGACATCAAACCTTTAAGTGCATCGGTTGTTCTTCCTTTAGAATACGCTTCAAGAGTTTTGCCGACTGTAATCAAGGCGAGAATCATAGCTGCGGATTCAAAATAAAAATCATCCATATATGACATAACCGCAGACATATCGCCTTTTGTTTGTGCAACCGTCATTGCAAAAAGTGCATAGGTGCTGTATACAAACGATGCACCGCTTCCGAGTGCAACGAGAGTGTCCATATTCGGTGATCTGTGTATAAGTCCCTTAAAACCGCTGATAAAGAAATTTTGATTTATCACCATAATAATGATTGCAAAAAGCATTTGTGCAAGTCCCATGGCAATATGGTTGTTTTCCATAAAACTCGGGAGTTTCCAACCCCACATCATATGCCCCATAGAGATATACATCAATGGTGCAAGGAACAGCAAAGACGCTGCAAGTCGCTTAACTAATTTGGGTGTTTGAGTATCTTTCAATTCATCATCGGAATTACTTTTAACTTTTTTGTTTTTTGTTTTAAGCGAAGCTCCGTATCCTGCCTTTTCCACCGCTTCAATAATTTCTTTTGATGTTGCGGTGCCCTCAACACCCATTGAGTTTGTCAATAGATTTACAGAACAAGAAGAAACTCCGTCAACCGAGCTAACTGCCTTTTCCACTCTTGCAGAACAAGCCGCACAGCTCATACCTGTCACATTGTATTGAGTCATTTTTACCTCATTTCTGAATTTTGCAATAATAACACAAAGGCAATCAGCCGCAAAAGCCTATTATGTTAATATGATTACCGAGTAATCACCTTCCAAATAAATAATATACACAAAATTTCAATTTGTCAATTTATACTTTACATATTATGTGCAAAAATATATAATACCCTTTGGTGATGAAATGAAAAAATTATTAATAATAAATGCTTCTCCAAGGGAAAACGGAGTTTGCGCAGAGGTTTTAAAACAAATTAAGCCTTATTTTATTGATTGTGAAACAAAGGAATATAATGTATACAAACTTGACCCTTTGCCATGCAAAGCTTGCGGATATTGCGAAATGCACAACGGCTGTGCAAACAAAGACCTTGACTTTTTCTTTTTGGATTTGAAAGAAGCGGACTATATCGCAATTCTTTCTCCGATGTACAACAACTTCTTCCCTGCTCCGCTAAAGGCTCTTATGGACAGATTTCAACGCTTTTGCAGTGCAAAATATCTGCGTGGCGACAGCGAGCCTATCGGCAAACAAAAGAGCGTTGGTCTTGTAATCACAAGCGGAACAAACGCAAGAGAATGTGCAAACTATATGTCAAACAGCGTCAAGCAGTTGTTCTCCCCTCTCTGCGGAGAATTAAAAGCACGATACTACATACCCGGCACGGATTCAAATAACTACACATTCAACATTGTTGAACTTGAAAAGTTTGTGCACCAAATCAAAAAATAGCAACTAACAAAGGCTGTTCCATTTTGGAACAGCCTTATTTTTTAGTTTATATCATCTTTTAAGGTTTCGATTATATTGTTTTGCTGGACTTTTTTGACTGAATAAATCATTGTCATACCGATGATTGCAAACACAACAAGTGCAACAATCAAATACAGCACATAATCTATTGAAAATGTTGCTGCGCTGTTGTTCAAAGCCTTGTGCATACCGAAAGAAATCAGTGCACTTATCGGCAAGCCGAAAATTACAGCCTTTATTCCATAAAAAGCACTTTCAAGCATAATCATTTTGTTGAAACCTTTTGGTGTTATCCCAACAGATTTCATCATTGCAAATTCTTTTTTACGAGAAGCTATACCTGAAGAAATCGTGTTGATAATATTAAAGATTGTAATTAGCGAAATCAATGCAACAAAGCCATAAACAAACACCTGAATTACCAAAGCAATAGTATTGAATGCTTGCATTTGTTCCGAAAAATCAACAACTGAGAAGTTGGAATATTTTCCTTCATCGGATATTGCGTTCAGCTTTTCTGTAACCTTCTGATGGTCGGTTGTTTCTATTCCCAAAATATAGTTTGAGAATTGATTGTCGTTTGCATTGATATTCTTGCAAACTTTTACAAACTGTGAATACGGCATATACAGCGAAATAACTCCGATATTGTTCAAATTGCAAGGTTTAGTGTTGCTGTATTTAACAAAGTCCGTAATTTCAAATTGAAGATTATTTTCCGGATAATATGCCTCTTTAAAACTTGAGCCGAGAATATTATCGGTGAACACCTTTTTGCCGTTTGCGGTGTGCGAAACATTGTTCATCAACAGCAATTTGCACTTATTGTTTGAGTTATAATATGCTTTGCTGTCAATACCGTTTTTAGCACAGAGTTCATTAAACATATCGTCATCAAGCATATTTATTTGAACCGCAAATCTATTTGAAAACTCTCGACTGTAAGCATTGGTAAGGTTTTTATTATCGGTAAACATATCGAAATTATTTTTATAGTTCTTGCTTTTTTGAACAAAATAATAAAGATTTGTTACACAATACATATCGTCAATGCCGTCAACATTTTCAAATTCTTTTATTGCACTTTCACGGTTTGTTTCATCAAGATAAACGCCGATTTGATATGGCATTGAGTCCTGCGCTACCGTTTCGTTTGCGAAAAGAGCACAAAAATAATTGCAACTCAAAAACAAAACAATAGAAAGTGCGATTGAAACGGTAATTACCCTTGCTTTTCTGCCGTTTCGTTTGAGGTTTTTATATGCAAGTTCGCCTTCGTATCCAAAAATTGCTTTGATATATTTTGGGCATTTGAGCGTCTTTGCTTTAACCTTTATTTCGTCAGATTGTCTGATGGCAGAAATTGTAGAAATCTTTGAAGCCTTTTTAGCCGGAATTGAGCAAGAAATCAAAATTGTAATGATGCTCAAACCCAAAACAATCAAAACCGCCCAAATCGGGAATACGACTTTCATTGAAACATTTTGTTCGGTTATACCATTAATCATTGACGAAGCAATGATTTTTTTGCCGAGTGCCTTGAGCGTTATACCGATGCCGGCAACACCTGCGCCGATGCCAAGAGGAATGCCAAACAGAGCAAGAATAAATCCCTCATAATAAATGGAAAGTTGTTTTTGTTGCTTGGTTGCTCCTACCGATGAGAGCATACCGAGATACTTTACCTTTTCTGAAAGTGACATTGCAAAAGCGTTATAAATAAGGAAAACGGAAGCAACCATAATTATAGCAAGCAAAATGACAACAAGAGGCAAAATCTTCGCTACAAAGCTGTCACTTGAAAATGAAAGTTCGGAATAAAGCAATTCGTTATTTACTGTGCTTGCACCCGGATTTGCCTTATCTATAATACTATTCACAACATCCACAGACTTGCTGTTAAGGGTTTTAAGCTGAAAAGCAACAGTCGGATTTGCCTTTAAATCATCCGAATAAGTTAAAAATGCAAATTCGGAAGTAGGATTGTTTTGATGAAGAATCGCAGTTATTCTGTATTGTTTAACCTCTTGACGGACAAACTTTTCACCTTTTGAATATGCACCCGTGACATCAAATTCATCGTCTTTATCCCTCATGGTTCTTATACCGCACGGGATAGATACAATATCGCCGACCTGCCAATCAAGTTCGTTCTTTTCGATAAAATCACTTTGCACAGCGATTTCATCACTTGATTTTGGCAAAGTTCCGTCATAATCAGCCTGAATGAACATTTTAAAATATCCGTCATCACAAGCGCCGATTGAGCCGGTTGCAAGTCTGTCAGACTTGCCGTTGTCAATTTTGAACTGCTTATAGTTTTCATCACACAGACCAACGGTTTCTATTCTTTCATCCTTGTAAAGTTCGGAAAGACTTGATAGTTTTACATCAGACAGTTGTGCGGCATAATTGCCGTCTGACACAACAGAAACATCAGCAAACAACTGCAAAAAAGATGCCATTGCAACAAAAACAGCGGTTATCATTGCAACTGAAACAATAATTCCAAAGGTTGTGACAAGTGTTCTGCCCTTGTTTTCTTTGAGATGACGGAGAGTGAGTTTGTTAACGATATTCATCCGTTTTCACCTCATCTCTTGTAATTCTGCCGTCCTCAATAGCAATAACTCTGTCGGCTGCAAGTGCAATTCGTTCATCATGAGTTATGACAATGAGAGTTTGGTTGTTCTCTTTATTAAATTTTTTGAGCAACGAAATGATTTCCTTTGTGTTTTCGCTGTCAAGATTACCTGTCGGCTCATCGGCAAGCATAAGAGCAGGATTGTTCATCAACGCTCTGCCGATGGAAACGCGCTGTTGCTGACCGCCCGAAAGTTGGCTCGGTAAATGCTTCAATCTGTTTTCAAGACCGAGAGTTTTTACAAGAGAGTCAATAATTTTTTGATTTGGCTTTCTGCCGTCTAACAACAGCGGGAGGGTCAAGTTTTCCTCAACCGTCAAAATCGGAATGAGGTTGTAGAATTGATAAATAAGTCCGATTTGTCTGCGGCGGAAAATTGCAAGATTTGTTTCGTCAAGAGTCGAAATATCGGTTCCGTTTATTATTACACTTCCCTTTGTCGGCACATCAACGCCGCCGAGGATGTGAAGAAGCGTAGATTTACCTGAACCTGACGGACCGATAATTGCCACAAACTCACCTTGTTTTACAGAAAAAGACGCATTATCAAGTGCAACGACTTTTGTTTCGTCCTTGCCGTAGATTTTTGATAGATTTTTTACTTCGAGAATATTCATATCTTTCTCTCCTTTCGTGCCCTATTCTATAAAACGAGAATTACAATGCCGTGACAGAAAAATTACAGTTATGTCACTAAACAATAGATTTGTAAAACCTTATTTCAAAAACACTGCCTCTGCCCTGCTTGCTTTCAACCGAAACAGAAGCATTTTCTTTTTCAAAAACGGTTTTTGCAAGTGCCAAGCCAATACCGACACTGTCCTTTGATGAATTTTTACCGTGATAAAAACGCTCAAATATATGCGGTAAATCCTCCTCGGCAATTCCGCAACCGTTGTCGGAAATTGTCAACTTATTGTACAGATTGGTCGAGTCACTTGCGATAATGATTTTTCCGCCGTCATTTGTGTGTTCAAGGCAGTTTTTCACAATATTTGAAACTGCTTCAACCGTCCAGCTTTCATCACCGTTAAAGACAAAATCATTTGCACCATTTTGAATAGCAATATTCTTTAGTTCAGCGGTCAAAACAAACGGTTTTAAGCTGTCATCAAGCACTTTTGATATACTGACTTCTTCTCTTTTAAATTCGGTTGCATCTGCATCAAGTTTTGAAATTTTGAGAATATTGGTAATTAACCACTTCATTTTTGAAAGTTGATTATTGATAACCGCAACAAACTCCTGTCGTTTATCGGGGTTTTCTTCATTTTCGAGCAGTTCACACATCATCATCATTGATGTAAGCGGAGTTTTAAGTTGATGCGATATATCTGCAATTGAATCTGCAAGATACAATTTGTCATTTTTCAAATACTCATTTTGGCTCTGCAAAAGTGTGATTACCTTGTACAAATTATTCTTTAATATTGATAACTCACCCTCTGTGTTGTCGTCAATATTCATATCATATATGCCCTTGCAGACAAGCGAAAGATAATCGTTAAGCTCATTTAGATTTTTGTATCTGCGTTTTGTAACAGCAGCAAAAATCATTATCAAAATTATACCAAGTGCAAAGCACAAGACAGCACAAATCTTACTGAAAAAAGCACATATAATCGAAAGTACAACAGTCAAAACCGACGACACAATTAATACTATTCTTATTTCTTTATCATTCATTTTCAATAATATATCCAAGACCCCTGATTGTTTTTATATATTCAGGTTCTGTTGGATTCTCCTCAATTTTATCACGAAGGCGTTTGATGTAAACGGTCAAAGTATTATCCTCAACAAAATCACCGGCAACATCCCATATATTCTCCAAAAGCTGTGTGCGTGAAAGGACACAGCCTCTATTATTAAGCAGAATAAGAAGCAATCTGTATTCCATTGCAGTCAAAACGATTTCGTTACCGTTTTTGTAAACCTTTGCTTCATTTGTATTAACAACCAAATCTTTAACTTTTATTTTACCGTCAGTGCTGTCATTGTTATATCGTCTGAACACACTCTTAATTCTAACAATAAGTTCTTTTAGTCTAAACGGCTTTGTGATGTAATCATCGGCACCGAGTTCAAAACCCATAACAACATTTACCTCGTCATCATATGCCGTAAGAAATATAACAGGAAAATCGCCTATTTCCTTGATTCTTTTGCAAACGGAATATCCGCTTCCGTCAGGCAAGGTTAAATCGAGCAAATACATTGAAAAATTCTTTTGGTTTATTATTTCAAGTGCTTGAGAAACGCTTGTTGCAACGGTTACGGAATATCCCTCATTTTCGAGAGAATAAGACAAACCCATTGCAATCGCATCATCATCTTCTAACAAAAATATATCCATAATACACCTCATTATATTTTGTTATAAATATAATAACATATTATATATTGCACTTCCATTACAATATTGTAATAAAAAGGAGCCGATAAATCGACTCCCAAAAATTAAACTATTTTAATTTGTAATTGATGCCGTTTTCCTTACACCAGGCAACAATTTTATTTTTAACAAAGTCATGCTCAAAATCGCCGTAACTGTCACGAATTTCAGGATAAATATTGCAGTATTTCCAAAAGGTTTCAACATAATCTTTATCTTCTACCTTTTCAAAAACACCTTTAAGTTTCTTATTGTTAATAGTTTCAATAAAAGCACGCATTATCTCAACATCGTTGACAGTCACATAAGGAACATATCCGAGAGTAACCATAATTTGTGATTTTGAAACATTATCGGGAATATTGTTATCTGCAAGTTCACTCATATTTTTAAGAGTGTAATCATTCATTGAAAAGCAATAACCGTCTGTACCCGACCATGCTTTATTAACAGAATCATCAGTTATTTCAAAAATATTCATAAAAATGTCCTTACTTAATTGAATTCATTAATCCGCCGTTTTTAATTATATTTTGAATAAACGGAGGAAAAGGCTGTGCCTGATAAGTTTTGCCTGTTGTGATATTTGAGATAACACCGCTGTCAAAATCGACCTCGACTTCGTCACCGTCTTTAATATCTTTTGCAGCCTCATCACATTCAAGGATTGCAAGACCGATATTGATAGCATTACGGTAAAAAATTCTTGCAAAAGTTGATGCAATTACACAAGAAATACCTGAAGCCTTGATGGCAATAGGTGCGTGTTCTCTTGAAGAACCGCAACCAAAATTAGCCTCGGCAACCATAATGTCGCCTGCTTTTACATTTTTTGCAAAATCTGCATCAATATCCTCCATACAGTGAGAAGCAAGCCATTCTTCATCAGAACGATTGAGGTATCTCGCAGGGATGATAACATCGGTATCAACATTATCTCCGAATTTATGTACTCTGCCTTTAGCATTCATAATATCTGTACCTCCTTATAATGTTTCAGGGTCAGCGATATATCCCTTAATTGCAGATGCGGCAGCAACTGCAGGAGAAGCAAGATAAATTTCTGACTTTGTGTGACCCATTCTGCCTACAAAATTTCTGTTTGAAGTTGAAACTGCTCTTTCACCGGCAGCCAAAATACCCATATGACCGCCAAGACACGGTCCGCAAGTAGGAGTTGAAACAATAGCACCTGCTTCGATAAACGCCTCTACAATACCTTCTTTAACACAATTAAGGTAAATTGTTTGAGTTGCAGGAATAACGATTACACGAACTCCGTCGGCAACCTTTTTACCCTTGAGAATTTCAGCGGCAACATGCATATCTTCCATTCTGCCGTTTGTGCAAGAACCGATAACAACCTGGTCAATATCAATTCTGTCAATCTCATCAAATGTTTTTGTGTTTTCAGGAAGATGAGGAAATGCAACAGTTGATTTGAGAGTTGAAAGGTCAATAGTAATTGTTTTTTCATACTCAGCATCAGCATCTGCTTCATAAACCTTATATTCTCTTTCGCTTCTGTCCTTAACATATTCAAGAGTTATGTCATCAACAGGGAAAATTCCGTTCTTAGCGCCACATTCAATTGCCATATTTGAAATGCAAAGTCTGTCATCCATAGAAAGTTCTTTAATGCCGTCACCCGTAAACTCAAGCGACTTATAAAGAGCACCGTCAACACCGATTTCACCGATAAGATGAAGAATAACATCCTTGCCGGAAATATAGCCGTGCTTTTTGCCTGTGATAACAACCTTGATAGCAGACGGAACTTTAAACCAAGCCTTGCCTGTAACCATACCGGCAGCCATATCGGTTGAGCCGACGCCTGTTGAAAATGCTCCGAGAGCACCGTATGTACAAGTGTGTGAATCCGCACCGATAATGCAGTCGCCGCAAGTAACAATGCCTTGCTCCGGCAAAAGTGCGTGTTCAATACCCATATTTCCGACATCAAAATAATGTGTAATGCCGAATGATTTTGCAAATTGGCGAACCTGTTTACAGTTTTCGGCAGATTGAATATCCTTATTCGGCGTAAAGTGGTCCATAACAAGAGAAATTCTTGTTTTATCAAATACGGACTTTTTACCGAACTTGTTCATCTCGTTGATAGCAACAGGAGAAGTAACATCATTGCCGAGAACCATATCAAGATTTGCCTCAATAAGCTGTCCTGCAACAACGCTGTCAAGACCTGCATGTGATGCCAAAATCTTTTGAGTCATTGTCATTCCCATAACATTACCTCCTCATATATCTTCGGTAAATGAGCCTGCACCTCTTTGAAGTGAGGTAACACCTGTTCGAGCAAGCTCAACAATACCAAATTTTTCTTCAAGTTCTTTAATGAATCTGTCAATAGTTTCGCCCTGACCTGTATATTCAAGAGTAATAGTTTCAGGTGAAATATCACGAGCTCTTGAACCGTAGGTTGCGTTAAGTTCCAAAAGAGCATTTTTTTGTTCAATACCCTTTGCATAAACCTTTACCAAAAGAAGTTCTGAAGATACAGAATTTTCAGCGGTAAGTTCCGATACCTTTTCAACAATTTCAAGTTTCATAAGCTGACGCTTAATCTGTCTGAAGTTTTCAGGTTCTGTATAAGTTTCGATAGTCATACGAGAGAACTTCTCGTCCTCTGTTTCACTAACGGTAAGAGAAGAAATGTTGTAAGCTCGTCTTGAAAAAAGGCTTGCAACTCTTTGAAGAACACCGCTTTCGTTATCTACAAGAACCGATAAAATCAACTTTTCTTTCACAGCCGAAGTCCTCCTTAATTAAATTCTTCAATAATATCCGTATGAGCTCCTCCCGGAGGAATCATAGGAAGTACATTTGAATCTTTGCTGATTCTGCAATCAACAAGCACAGGTCCGTTGTATGAGAAAGCCTCATCAAGAACGCTGTCTATTTCATCATTTGTGTTAATACGAAGTCCCTTAACACCAAACGCCTCTGCAACTTTGACAAAATCGGTTGCTCTGTTAGGGTCTGTATCGGAAAATCTATTTCCATAGAAAAGTTTTTGCCACTGACGAACCATACCCAAAACTGTATTGTTCATAATGAACATCTTAACAGGTATATTGTATGACCTCATAGTGCAAAGTTCTGACAAGTTCATATGGAAACCGCCGTCACCGGCAAACATAACAACTGTTTTGTCCGGACAACCGACTTGACCGCCGATTGCGGCACCCATTGAATAACCCATTGTGCCCAAACCACCTGATGAAAGAAGTGTGCGAGGCATCAAATATTTATAAAATTGTGCAGCCCAAAGTTGATGCTGACCGACATCTGTTACAACAATTGTATCATCAGCTGTTTTTGCATCAATTTTTTCAATCAAAGTCTGCGGATTTACATAATCACCGATTTGAAGTTGCTTAAAAGGTCTTGAAAAGCTCTTAATTTCCGCTCTCCACGCACTGTGGTCTTGCTTGTTGACAGCTTCGGTAAGCATAGGAATAATTTCTGCAAGATCACCACGGAGATGATAATTTGAAACAATATTCTTGTCCATTTCGGCAGCGTCAATATCAATATGTAAAATCTCTGCATTTGGTGCAAACTTAGCTCTGTTACCGGCAACACGGTCGCTGAATCTTGCTCCGCAAACAATAAGCACATCACAATCATGAGCAGCCTTATTACACTCAAAATGACCGTGCATACCAATCAAACCAAGGTGAAGCGGATGATTGTACGGAAATGCACCGAGTCCCATAAGAGATGATACAACAGGACAATCGATTTTTTCGGCAAATTTGATAAGGTCTTGACCGACATTAGAAGAAATAGAACCGCCGCCACAGTAAATAACAGGCTTTTTTGCGTTGTTAAGAAGTTCAACCGCTCTGTTAAAGCAAGATTCCTTTGGTGTTTTTGCCTTTTCAGGAATAACTTTATCCTGTTTTATATATTCGCAGGAAGCCGCAGTAATATCCTTTGGAATATCAATCAACACAGGACCTTTACGACCTGTCTGTGCAATTTTGAATGCACGGCGAATAATATCCGCCAAATCCTCTACCTTTTCTACTTGGAAATTATGTTTTGTAATCGGCATGGTGATGCCGCAAATATCAACCTCTTGGAATGAATCTCTGCCAAGACCGGATGTAGCATAGTTGCATGTAATTGCAACGATAGGCACGCTGTCCATATATGCAGTTGCAATGCCTGTAACAAGATTTGTACAACCCGGACCGGATGTAGCAAAGCAGACACCGACCTTACCCGTTGCTCTTGCATAGCCGTCGGCAGCGTGTGCGGCAGCTTGCTCATGAGCAGTTAATATATGATTAAAAGTATCGCCGTACTTATAGAGTTCATCAAAAATGTTAAGGATAGTACCGCCCGGATAACCGAAGATGGTGTCTACGCCCTGTTCTTTAAGAACTTCAAGTACGATTTGTGAGCCGTTAAGTTCCATAATGCCCCTCCCTCATAATAGTAAGTATTTATTTAAAAAAATATTAGTTAATATTTTATTCCATATAAAGCCTAATGTCAAGATATATTTACTCTTGTAAAAATATTTATAATGTTATATAATAATGCAGAATAAATTTACATAAAGGAGTTTATATATATGAAATTAGGAATGGTTGGATTACCTAATGTAGGAAAAAGTACTCTTTTTAACGCAATTACAAACGCAGGTGCACAAAGCGCAAACTACCCTTTCTGCACAATTGAGCCAAATGTAGGTATGGTAAGTGTACCTGACGAAAGACTCGATAAGCTTGCCGAAATGTATCATCCGGATAAGTTTACACCTGCAACAATTGAATTTGTTGACATTGCAGGTCTTGTAAAAGGTGCAAGCCAAGGTGAAGGTCTCGGCAACAAGTTTCTTTCTCACATCAGAGAAGTTGACGCAATTATTCATGTTGTAAGATGCTTTGAAAATGACGATATTACCCATGTTGACGGTAGTATAGACCCGGCAAGAGATATTGAAACAATTAACCTTGAACTTATTCTTTCGGACCTTGACATTCTTTCAAGACGACTTGACAACAGAAGAAAGGCAATGAAGGGCGATAAAACTCTTACAAATGAAGTTGATTTTCTTGAAAGACTTGTAAAAGAGATGGAACAAGGCAAAACAGCAAGAGCATGCGAAATTTCAGACGAAGAAAAGGAATATCTCAAAGATGTTGCGCTTCTTACAATCAAGCCTGTAATTTACGCCTGCAATATGGGCGAAAATGATTTTGTTGACGGAATCGACAACAACAAATTCTACAACATTGTTAAGGAAATTGCGGCACAAGAAGGTGCTGAAACATTCCCGATTTGTGCTGAAATGGAAGCACAAATTGCAGAGCTTGACGCTGACGAAAAGGAAATGTTCCTTGAAGATATGGGACTTGAGAAATCCGGTCTTGACCGTTTGATTAAAAAAAGTTATTCCCTTTTAGGTCTTATCAGTTATTTAACGGCAGGTAAGCCGGAAGTTAGAGCTTGGACAATCAAAAAAGGAACAAAAGCCCCACAGGCAGCCGGCAAAATTCATACCGATTTTGAGCGTGGCTTCATCAGAGCAGAAGTTGTGTCGTTTGACGACCTTATGGCTTGCGGTTCAATGACCGTTGCAAAGGAAAAAGGACTTGTAAGAAGCGAAGGCAAAGATTATGTTATGAACGACGGTGACATAGTCCTCTTTAGATTCAATGTATAAATACTTAACGAAATAATTGTTAAATTTATATGTTTTTTGTATAAAACAAACAATTTTTGTTGACAGTTGACAATCAATAGTTTATTATAATATTAAAGAGATGTTAATTTGAAGTGATTATGGAGGTAAAATGGCTGATAAAAATATAAAATCGGACAATGACCTTCTCACTTTACGCAAAAACGAAAATGCTATTACCGAGTTGATTAACCGATACAAGCCTACGGTTGAAGCTATTGCTATGAAATACATCAACTCGCCTCTTGAAAAGGATGATCTGATTCAAGAAGGTATGATAGGTTTGTTGGCGGCAATTAACTCTTACAGAGAAGAAAAAGGCGCATCGTTTAGCACATATGCAGGGCATTGCATTAACAACTCAATACAATCGGCTTTGAGAAAAGTATCTCGACTTAAAGATATTCCGCAATCAAGCCTTGTATCCATTGAAGATGATTATTTTAATGATGTTGTGCATCTCAGTGCGGAGGATGAATATCTTGTAAAAGAAAGTGTGTCAAATCTCAGTCAGGTGCTTTATGAAGAACTTTCAAGCTTTGAAAATGAGGTTTTAAGGCTTTACATTGTTGGATGTTCATACAGCGAAATTGCCGATAAACTTGAAAAAAATACCAAAGCTATCGACAATGCCATACAACGTATTCGTAAGAAACTCGAGGGAGTTGCTTTTTGAATAATTATCCCAGGCAAATCTATAGAGAGGTAGGAAGAAACATGTACGAAGATAAAACATTAGTTTGCAAGGATTGTCACAACGAGTTTGTTTTTACAGCCGGCGAGCAGGAATTTTATGCAGAAAAAGGCTTTGTAAACGAACCGCAGCGTTGTAAAGCTTGCCGTGACGCAAGAAAGCATGCGGCTAAGGGTCCGAGAGAAATGCACGATGCAACTTGTGCAGAATGCGGAAAAAGCTGTAAAGTACCGTTTAAGCCAACTGACGGCAGACCGGTTTATTGCAGTGAATGCTTTGCTAAAAAGGCAGAAGCATAATTCATTATACACATCAAAAAAAGTCCACCAAACGGTGGACTTTTTCTTGTTAATATTTAGTTTTGAATTGCAGTCAAGGCACTAACCTTAACAGATTTTTTAGCCGGTGAAAGACCTGCAAGAATACCGATTCCCGCTGAAATTACAACACCGCAAACTGCAAGCCATGGCGGAATATATGACAAAGTAACCTTTACATCCGCACCCATTCCTAAGAATGAACCTCCGCCCATATGATTCATAACCGCTCGTCCTATTAGATTTGCCGATATTGAAACGATATAGCTGATTACAACTGCAATTGCACCGCCGATGCCGCCGATAATGGCAGCTTCATAAAGAAACATAGCTTTAATATCCTTAATTTCGCAACCGATAACTTTGAGAATACCGATTTCCTTTTGGCGTTCAAAAACAGACATAACCATTGTGTTGCTGATACCAAATGATGCAACGAACATTGAAACCGCACCGATTGCACCCAAAACAAGCTGAACAACTTTCATAACCTTTTTTGAGCTTTCGAGAGCCTCGTCATCAGTTGAGCACGAATATCCTGCATTTTGGAGGGTTGTTTTTACATCCTTAACCTTACTTGAATCATCAACATATACAGAAATACTGCTGTATGTCAACTTGTCTTTTCTTGCCGAAGAAGACATCATTTGACTTTCTTCAAAAAGTCTTTTTGCCAAGTCCATATTAATAAATACAGAATATTGTGAATCATAATCCGATGATGAACTCGGTTTTAGAACGCCTGAAACTTCAAGTTTTTGCTTATTGCCATACTTTGCAGTTGAATCCGTGCCGGATCCGTCGTCACCCGACTTAGATGAAATAAGGAATGAATCTTCCATAGCATTAATATCACAAGAGGTAACCTCATAGTTTTTATCGTAAGAATAGTTTACCTGATTTCCCTGTGCGTCCTGAAAATTTGTTACGGAATCCTTACCAAAGAAAGCACAGTTAGGATTATTAACACCTGAAAAGTCACCGCTTTTGAGTTTATAACCGAGTGCTTCCATTTGAGAAAGGTCAATGCCGTAAATAGTTCCGGTATATCTGTATTTGCCACAGGAAATTGAAGCATTACTGTCAACCATAAACATCGGAACAACAGTTTTTACGCCGTCTATTTTCTCAAAATATTTAACAGCCGAATCATCAAACGGAAGCGGTTTCCCGTTTTCGTCATCCGATGAATACACGGAAATTTTTGTAAGTTTAGAATCACTCTTGTATTGATCTGTAATCATTTTGTCGATACCAAGACCGATTGAAAGCATAATAATAATAGCACAAGCACCGACAACAACACCGCAAATTGTAAGGATAGTTCTTGTCTTTCTGTTTTTAAGGTTCTGCCAAGCAATTGCAATAAGATCAGATTTCTTCATTAAAATCTACCTTACCTTTCTTGTTGTGCTTTTTCTTTTTCTTAACAATAATTGTTACAATAACGGCTGCACCGACAACACCTGCAACAACACCGATAATCACCTTTGTTTTACTGCTTGAGGAATCATCATCGCCTTTGTCGTCAGGTGTATCAGCCGGGTCTGTTGGGAACGGATCGGTATAATCTTCTACATGAACTTTAAAGGTTTGCTTAATTCTTTTCTTATCGGCATTATCATTTTCATATTCAAACACCAAAGTGAGCTTATAATCACCGGGTTCATTCATTGTAATCGGCAAATTATAATTGCTCGAATACTGTGCACCGGCTTCAATTGTACCAATATAAGATGAATTAAGTTCTGTACCGGATTCGTCAACAACTTTGATACTGCCGTTGTTAAGCACGGTTTTACCTGTATTTACAATGCTGAACGCACAGTCGGTTTCATCACCCGTATTGATTGTTTTGTCGGCAAGGTCAATGCTTGTGAACATAACCTTGTCAGGTTGAACAACAGGAACACTCATTGTCAAATCATCAGTTCCCGATTGTTTTTGACCGCCTTCAATATATTCATATGAAATAGATGCAGTGATTGGATGAACGCCTGATTGTGCAGTGTTAAGGCAATTAAACTTCTTTGAAACGGTAACTGTTGAATTTGGATTAATGTTATTAACAGAAATTGTATCGGTTCCGTCAGCAACAACAAAAACATCACCGCCTGAAAGTTTGATAATTACATTCTTTGCCTTAATTCTCTTTGAATTGTTTTTAATAGTAAAGTTGAGAGTAAACTTTTTACCGCCTCGGATAGACTTGTTGCCATAATTGAAGCTTCCTACGACCAATCTCGGAGTAAGAGAAACAGAGGAATCATGCTTCTTTGCAGCGGTTTTTACAGTAAATGTTGCTTCAGCTGTACCCTGCTCTGTTGCCCCTGCTTTTACATATTCATATGTAACGGACAACGAAATAGGATGATAGCCCGATGATACAGATTTATTGCAAATAAGTTTTTTAGAAAATTCTGCTGTCTGATTTTTAGCTATACCGTTTTTGTAAATAGTATCGCCGCTGTTAACAACAGTAAAGGCATCGCCGCCGTTTATTTTTACATTAACATTTCTTACATCATAAGCTGTACTTTTGTTTGTAATATAGAAATCAAAATTAAACTTATCGCCTGCTTTAATATCTTCGGCAAATTTTTCATATGACATAACAAGAACAGGCGTATTACCGGTTGTTGTTGAGCCTGATGATGTCATAACGCTATAGTTTGCTTCCGCCGAACCGTCTCCGTTTACTTCATGACCCGAATATGAAAAATTGCAGGATACCGAAATAGGATGTGAGCCGGCAGTTGTTTCATTGTTACAAATAAATGTTTTGCTTACTGTAACAGATGAACCGAATGACGAAACATATTCTGTATCGGAGCCTTTATATACAGAGAATGCATCGCCGCCGGAAAATTTGAATGATGCATCGTCAATATATTGACCTCTTGTACTTGAGGCTGTAACAGTAAAAGTAAAAATATCACCC
Source organism: uncultured Eubacterium sp. (assembly GCA_900539325.1). Taxonomy (GTDB): domain Bacteria; phylum Bacillota; class Clostridia; order Oscillospirales; family Acutalibacteraceae; genus Eubacterium_R. The sequence goes on along the minus strand of UQCC01000001.1, from coordinate 301,307 downwards.
GGTTTAATTGTTGTTTTATCAACAGAAAAATTAGAAAATGTAACTTTTGGAGCAATCATTTGTTCGGCTGCAAAAACAGGAATTTGAACGCTCAACGCCATAATCATAACAATAAAAATCGATAAAATACCTTTTAATTTTTTCATATCAGTTCTCCATATTTCTTTTGTATTCTTTTGAAACGACCTTTCCATCGCTAATGTTAACTATAATATCGGCATATTCCGCAACGCTTTTATCATGTGTTACCATAATAACAGTATTATGTCGAGTATCAACAATATTTCTGATAAGTTCCATAACCTCTTGAGTAGTATGACTGTCAAGGTTTCCTGTGGGTTCATCGGCAAAAATAATGCTTGGATCTGTTACAAGCGCCCTTGCAATGCCGACTCTCTGCTGTTGACCGCCACTCATTTCGGCAGGTTTATGCTTATATCGTTTTTCTATTCCGACAAGTTTAAGCATCTCAAATGCTTTCTTTTCTCTCACCTGTTTATCAACACCCCTAAAGCACAGCGGAAAAGCCACATTTTCAAGTGCCGTTAATGTAGGTAAAAGATTATATGCCTGAAAAATAAATCCCGTATATCTTTGTCTAAACTTTGTAAGCTGTGCCTCGCTCAATTCATCAATTCTGAATTTGCCGATTTGAACCTCACCTTTAGTAGGCCTTTCAAGTCCCGCAAGCATATTCAAAAGCGTTGATTTACCTGAGCCGGATGTACCGAGAATGGCGACAATTTGCCCTCGCTCAATCTCAAGATTCACATCATCAAGAGCCTTGATGGTTTCATCTCCGACAGCATAATATTTTGACAAATTTTTTGTTCTGATAAGTATATCCTTTTCCATAATTTGCCTCACTTAGTATTTCTACCATAATAATAGCATAAAACACTTTTATGTCAATAAGTTTTGCAAATCTTAACTAAAACTTTATTTTGTACTGATATACAAAAAATATAAGTCAATAAATAACCTATACATATTATATATGGATTAATTAGAGTTCTCATCTCTCAAAAAACAAAAAAGCACAAAAATAAAAAAAGAAGTCCTAAAACATAAGACTTCTTTCTTGCTTGGCGCAGAAGGAGAGATTCGAACTCTCGCGTCGGTTTCCCGGCCTACGCCCTTAGCAGGGGCGCCTCGTCACCAGCTTGAGTACTTCTGCATGTAACTTGGTTTTTTCCTGTCAAGTTGTTGCACCTAAGTGCAGAAATTACTTTACCATATAAACACCTAAATGTCAAGCAAAATTATAAAATTAAATTATTTGAAAAAAACACTTGACATTTTGTAACCGTTATGATAATATAGCAAAGCATTCGAGTTACGCAGAGGTATCGAAGTGGTCATAACGAGGCGGTCTTGAAAACCGTTTGGGTTCACGCCCACGTGGGTTCGAATCCCACCCTCTGCGCCATAGCAGACTGTCATCAGACAGTCTGTTTTTTTGTTTATTATAATAATTTTTTTATTTTTATCATATCATAATATAGGTGATATTATGAATAAAAAAACACTTAAACTTGAGGTAATCGGATTTATTTTTTCCGCCGTACTCGGAACATTAATGCACTTCATTTACAAATGGTCAAATAACAATTCTATTATAGGACTGTTCTGCCCCGTAAACGAAAGTCCGTTTGAACATTTAAAACTTTTGTTTTTTCCTTTTCTGATATGGACATTTATTGAAACAATAAAGTTATCGCAAGACAAATTTAATGTTTATTTTGCCAAGTTAATCGGTATTGTTTCAGGAATGCTTTTCACACTTGCCGTTTTTTATATCAGCAAAGGTATGTTCGGCAAAAATTTTGAATTTGTAAACATTGCAAGCTTTTTTATCGGGATTTTGGCAGCTTATATAATCAGTTATAATATAATAAAAAGTTCAAAAGGAAATGGGCTTATTAACGGTATATCATTTGCTCTTTTAATGATAATTGCAATTGGATTTATGTTTTTAACATATTTTCCTGTTCACATTCCGTTTTTTAAAGATTCGCAAGACAATACTTTTGGAATTACAAAGCAGTTATGACACTGCTTTTTTTCGTATCATTTTATGTATAAATATTCTTTTTTATGTATATTTATTACATTTTTTTGAATATCTATTGACAATGAAAAATGATAGAGTATAATAAATTAAGTTTTAAATATAAGAGGCGTATTATGAAAAAGATTTTTATTGACGGAAGTCAAGGTACTACCGGGTTAAAAATATACAAAAGATTTGAAAACAGGAACGACATTGAACTTTTGCATATTGATGAAGCAAAAAGAAAAGATCCCATCGAAAGAGCAAAGATGATAAACTCGTCGGATATTACATTTTTATGCTTACCGGATGCGGCAAGCATTGAAGCTGTGGAGCTTGTTGAAAACGACGCTGTTGTAATTATCGACACATCAACGGCTCACAGAACAAATCCCGAATGGGCATACGGTTTTCCTGAACTTGACAAAAAGTTCAGAGAAAGAATTAAAACTTCAAAAAGAATTGCTGTTCCGGGATGTTATGCAAGCGGATTTAACAGCATTGTTTACCCGCTTATTTCCGAGGGAGTTATGCCAAGCGACTATCCTGTCACCTGCTATGCAATGAGCGGATACACGGGTGCAGGCAAAAAAGGAATTGCTCAGTATGAATCTGCTGAAAGAGATCCGGAACTTGACTCACCTCGCCAATATGCACTTACTCAGGAGCATAAGCATCTAAAAGAGATGAAAGCAATAAGCGGTCTTGACAACACCCCGTTTTTTGCACCTCACATTTGCGATTATCCGCAAGGAATGGTTGTAAGTATTCCTCTTTTCAGTGATATGCTTAACAAAAAATATACACCGTACGAAATATGCGAAATATTTAAAAAACACTATGACGGTGAGCAATTTGTAAAAGTCAGAGATTTGGGATACTCATCAACGATGATAGGCTCAAACAATTTTGAAAACCGTGACGATATGGAAATTGAAATCAACGGCAACGATGACCGAATTCTCATTACTTCCCGTTTTGACAATTTGGGTAAAGGCGCAAGCGGTGCGGCAATCCAATGCTTAAACATCGTGCTTGGAATTGATGAAACAACAGGACTTAACTTAGGAGAATAGATATGGAATTTAAAATAATTGAAGGCGGAATATGTGCGGCAAAAGGCTTCAAGGCAAACGGTGTTTACTGTGGAATCAAAAGACCTGCCAATGATACTCCGAATGCTAAACACAAAAACGATATTTGCATTTTTGTATCGGATGTAGTATGCAACACGGCAGCCGTTTACACGCAAAACAAAGTAAAGGGCGCTCCGATACTTGTTACAAAAGCAAATCTTGAAAAAAGCGGCAACAAAGCTATTGCGGTGATTGCAAACTCAAAGAATGCCAACACCTGCAATGCAGACGGTGTTGAAAAAGCAGAAATGATGTGCGAACTGCTTGCAAATGAACTTAATGTTCCTAAGGAGCAGGTTGTAGTTGCATCAACAGGCGTTATCGGACAGGTTCTTCCGATTGAACCGATAAAAGCCGGTATTCCGGATTTGGTAAAAGGACTTTGCTATAACAAAAATCTTGAAGCCGCTACCGCTATTATGACAACCGACACGGTAAAAAAAGAATATGCATTAGAATTTGAAATCAACGGCACAAAGTGCCATATCGGCGGTATGGCAAAAGGTTCGGGTATGATTCACCCGAACATGGCAACAACGCTCAACTTTATCACAACAGACTGTGCAATCTCGGCAGAACTTTTGCAAGAGGCCTTGTCCGAAATCGTTAAGGTTACATACAACTGCCTTTCAATTGATGGCGACACATCAACAAACGATATGGTAACCCTAATGGCAAACGGTTTGGCATTTAATGATGAAATAACCGCTCACGGTGCTGAATTTGACACATTCAAATCTGCATTATACGAAGTTATGGCAAATCTTACGAGAATGCTCGCAAAAGACGGCGAAGGTGCAACAAAGCTGATTGAATGTATTACATCAGGTGCAAAGGACAAAGAAACAGCTATCACAGTTGCAAAAAGTGTTGTATGTTCTTCTCTTTTTAAAGCCGCTATATTCGGTGAAGATGCTAACTGGGGACGAATTCTTTGTGCGGTAGGATATGCCGACGCAGAATTTGACATCAACAAAGTGGATGTAGATTTGAAGAGTGCAAAAGGAATTGTATCTGTTTGCAGAAACGGTGCGGGAATTGAATTCAGCGAGGACGAAGCGGCAAAAGTTTTATCTGACGATGAAATATATGTACTCATTAATCTTAATGACGGTAACGAAAGTGCAACTGCTTGGGGCTGTGATTTGACATACGACTATGTAAAAATTAACGGCGACTATCGCACCTGATAAAACGGAGGATAACAAACTATGAACACTAATATAGACAATGAAAGCAAAGCTCATATTATTGCGGAGGCTTTACCGCATATTCAAAAATACAGAAAAAAGACTATTGTTGTAAAATACGGCGGCAACGCTATGATAAATGACGAGCTCAAGGAAGCGGTTATGCGTGACCTCGTTCTTCTTACAACAGTAGGTATTAAGGTGGTTTTGGTGCACGGCGGAGGACCTGCAATAAACAAAACACTTGATAAAATCGGAGTAGAAAGCAAATTTGTTGACGGTTTAAGAGTAACGGACAAGGAAACGGTTGATGTTGTTCAAATGGTACTTGCAGGCAAAGTCAACAAAGACCTTGTTTGTCAAATCGGCAACCTCGGCGGTCACGCAATCGGACTTTCCGGAATGGACGGAAATATGATAAAGTGCAAACCGCTCGACAGCGAGCACGGTTTTGTCGGTGAAATAACGGAAACAAATATGGAAGTTATCAGCGAAGTTTTAGCAAACAACTTTATTCCGGTTATTTCAACAATAGGATATGATGAACACGGTAATTGCTACAACATCAATGCCGATACGGTTGCCGCTCAAATTGCCGGTGACTTAAAGGCAGAAGCACTCATTTCTATGACAGATATTGTTGGGCTTCTCAGAGATGTAAACGATGATAGTTCTAAAATTCAAAAAGTATTTATTTCCGACATTCCGGCTCTTATTGCGGACGGTATTATCAAAGGCGGAATGATACCTAAAATCGATTCTATGACACAGGCTATAAGAAACGGATGCACAAAGGCGTTCATCATTGACGGACGTGTTCCGCATTCGATACTTATGGAACTTCTTACCGATGAAGGTATGGGAACAATGTTTAAAGGCAGGTAAAACAATGAACACAAAAGAACTTGACAATAAATTTGTGGCACATTCTTATGGTCGATTTGATGTTTGTCTTTCAAAAGGTAAAGGCTCTACCCTTTATGACGAGAATGGCAAAAAATATATAGATTTCGGTTCGGGAATAGGTGTTACGGCATTCGGCATTTGCGATGACGAATGGGTTAAGGCGGTTGAAGAACAACTTACGAAAGTACAACACACAAGTAATTTATACTATACAGAACCTTGTGCGGAACTTGCAAAACTTCTTTGCGAAAAAACAGGTATGTGTAATGTATTCTTTGGTAACTCGGGAGCAGAAGCAAACGAAGGTGCCATTAAATTTGCAAGAAAATACAGTTTTGACAAATACGGCGAAGGTCGTTCAACAATAATCACACTTGTTGATTCGTTCCACGGAAGAACAATAACAACTCTTGCGGCGACGGGTCAGGAATGTTTTCACACAACTTTCGGTCCGTTTACACCGGGATTTAAGTATTGCCCAGCAAACGATATTGAAAAACTCAACGAACTGATTACAGACGATGTTTGTGCAATTATGTTTGAGTGTATTCAAGGTGAAGGCGGAGTTAACAATCTTTCACCGGAATTTGTAAAAGAAATTGAAAAAATCGCAAATGAAAAGGACATTCTTATGGTTGTTGATGAAGTTCAAACCGGTAATGGCAGAACAGGTAAATATTTTGCTTACCAAAACTTCGGAATTAAGCCGGATATTGTATCAACGGCAAAAGCTCTTGCAGGCGGCTTGCCTATGGGTGCGGTTATATTCGGTGACAAACTGAAAGATACGGTTTCGCCCGGCAGCCACGGCTCAACATTCGGCGGAAATCCAATTGCGGCGGCAGGAGCCATCAGCATTGTAAAGCGACTTGACGACGACTTTTTAATCGGGGTATCCGAAAAAAGCAAATACATAATTAATGAAATTTCCAAATGGAAAAATGTTGAAAGTATATCCGGTATGGGTCTTATGCTCGGTATTCTTACAAACAAAGATGCGGGAGAAATTGCAAAGGAATGTCTGCAAAAAGGACTCCTTGTTTTAACGGCTCACAAAAACAAAGTAAGACTGCTCCCTGCTCTTAACATTTCATTCGGCGAATTAAACGAAGGACTTAAAATATTGAAAGAGGTAATAGAAAAATGAAGCATTTACTCAAATTACAAGATTTAGACAAAGAAGAAATTCTTGATATTCTCAATTTGGCTGACCAACTTAAATACGAAAATCACAACGGAATCGAACACCACATTCTCAAGGGCAAAACACTCGGTATGATTTTCCAAAAGAGTTCAACAAGAACAAGAGTCAGCTTTGAAACAGGTATGTATCAGCTCGGCGGACAGGCTTTGTTTCTTTCTAACCGTGACCTTCAAATCGGCAGAGGCGAGCCTGTACAAGACACAGCAAGAGTTTTATCCCGTTACCTTGACGGTATCATGATAAGAACATTTGAGCAAAAAGAAGTTGAAGACCTTGCGGAATACGGCTCAATTCCGATTATCAACGGTCTTACGGATTACTGCCACCCATGTCAGGTTCTTGCAGACCTTATGACAATCAGAGAATACAAAAAGAGCTTTGACGGATTAAAATTCTCTTTTATCGGTGACGGCAACAACATGGCAAACAGCCTTATTGTAGGTGCAATCACAATGGGTATGGAATGTGCCATTGCCTGCCCTGACGATTACAAGCCTGACGCGGAAATTATGAAGTGGGCAAACGAAAACGGCAAATTTACCTGTTCATCGGATATTTTGGAATGTGCAAAGGGTGCGGACATTCTTTACACCGATGTTTGGGCATCAATGGGTCAGGAAGAAGAAAAGGCAGAAAGAGAAAAGATTTTCAAAAACTTCCAAATTAATGATGAAGTTATGGCTGTTGCAAACGATGATGCGATGGTTCTTCACTGCCTCCCTGCTCACAGAGAAGAAGAAATCACCGCAAAGGTATTTGAAGAACACGCCGATGAAATTTTTGACGAAGCGGAAAACAGACTTCACGCTCAAAAAGCCGTTTTGGTTAAATTATTACAGGATTGATATAAACAATGAACAACGAAGTATATATTTGCCTTGAAAACGGGCAAAAATTTAAAGGATACCGCTTTGGAGCATCAGGAGATGTAATCGGCGAACTTGTTTTTACAACAGGTATGTGCGGATATATCGAAACGCTTACAGACCCAAGCTACTACGGTCAAATCGTTATGCAAACATTTCCTCTTATCGGTAACTACGGTATGATAGAAGTCGATAAGGAAAGCAAAAAAAGCAATGTAAGCGCATACATTGTGCGTGAAAAATGCGACAATCCTTCAAACTTCAGGTGTGAAGAAACGCTTGAAAAATACTTAACGGATAACTGCATTGTAGGAGTTTACGGCGTTGATGTAAGAGAAGTTACAAAGACTATCCGTGAAGCCGGCGTAATGAATGCAATCATAACATCCAACCCGGACAAGGCTGATTTTGAAGCAGTTAAAAATTATGTAATTAAAGATGCGGTTAAATCCGTTTCAACAAGCAAAGCGGAACTTTACCCGAGCAAAGAACATAAGCATAATGTTGTTCTTATGGACTTTGGTGCAAAACAAAATATCATAAGAGAACTCAATTCAAGAGGCTGTAATGTGGCTGTAATGCCATATGATACCAAAGCCGAGGACATATTAAAACTCGGCGTTGACGGAATTATGCTCTCAAACGGTCCCGGCGACCCTGCCGAAAATGTAGGAATTGTTGAGGAAATAAAAAAGCTGATCGGTAAAGTTCCTATTTTCGGTATTTGCCTCGGTCATCAGCTTTTGGCACTTGCTATGGGCGGTGAAACAACAAAACTCAAATACGGACACAGAGGTGTTAACCAGCCTGTAAAAAATCTTGAAACAGGCAGGACATACATTTCCTCTCAAAACCACGGATATGCCGTTGTCAACGAAAGCATTGAAAAGGTTGGCGGAAAAATCAGCTATATAAACGCAAATGACAACACTTGCGAAGGTGTGGAATATCCGGGTAAAAAAGCGTTCTCGGTTCAATTTCACCCTGAAGCATGCTCCGGTCCCAAAGACACAGAATTTATATTTGACAAATTTATTGATATGATGGAAGGTAAAGAATAATGCCTCTTAATAAAGACATAAAAAAAGTTCTTGTTATCGGTTCCGGTCCCATAGTAATCGGACAAGCCGCAGAATTTGACTATGCGGGTGCACAAGCTTGCAGAGTTTTGCGTGATGAAGGCATTGAGGTTGTTTTGGTTAACTCAAACCCGGCAACCATCATGACCGACAAAGCACTTGCCGACCATATTTATCTTGAACCTTTAACCGAAGACACACTTAAAAGAATAATTGAAAAAGAAAAACCCGATTCCATTCTTTGCGGACTCGGAGGACAAACAGGACTTACTCTCGGTATGCAGCTTGCAAAAGACGGCTATCTTGAAGAAATGGGAGTTAAACTCCTCGGTACAAATGCCGAAGCAATAGACAAAGCAGAAGACCGACAACTTTTCAGAGATACAATGCTTAAGCTTAACCAACCTGTTGTTCCGTCTGATATTGCAAATGATTTGGAAACTGCCGACAAAATTGCGGAAGAAATCGGTTATCCTGTAATTATTCGCCCTGCGTTTACACTCGGCGGTGCAGGCGGCGGTGTTGCATACAACAAGGAAGAGCTTAACATTATTGCTAAAAACGGACTTATGCTCTCCCCTATTACTCAGGTGTTGGTAGAAAAATACATAGCCGGATGGAAAGAAATCGAATTTGAAGTTATGCGTGACCATGTCGGCAATGTTATTGCGGTATGCTCAATGGAAAATTTTGACCCTGTCGGCGTTCATACAGGTGACAGCATCGTTATCGCACCGACTGTAACACTATCGGACAAAGAATACCAAATGCTCCGTTCCGCTTCTCTTGATATAATCAGCGAACTTAAAATTGAAGGCGGTTGCAACTGTCAGTTTGCACTTAATCCGGAAACATTTGAGTACAGCGTTATTGAAGTTAACCCAAGAGTTTCGCGTTCTTCGGCACTTGCATCAAAGGCAACGGGTTACCCTATTGCAAAGGTTACAACAAAAATTGCACTGGGTTATACTCTTGATGAAATCAAAAACGATGTAACAGGCAAAACCTGTGCATGCTTTGAGCCTACGCTTGACTATGTTGTTGTTAAACTTCCTAAGTGGCCGTTTGACAAATTTGTTCAGGCTTCGCGTAAACTCGGAACTCAGATGAAAGCAACGGGCGAAGTAATGAGCATTGCTCCGTCATTTGAGCAAGCTATTATGAAAGCGGTAAGAGGTGCTGAAATCTCACTTGACACTCTCAACAACAAAGCACTTGACAATGTTGACATAATGAAACAACTCCACAGTCAAGACGATTTGAGATTGTTCACCGTATTCAAAGCACTCAAAAACGGTGTCAGCGTTGATGAAATTCACTCAATAACAATGATAGATGAGTGGTTCTTGTACAAGTTAAAAAATCTTGCCGATTATGAAAAATCAATAACCGACAAGGCTTTATCCAAAGAAGAATATCTCAAAGGAAAAAATCTCGGATATACAGACGAAGCACTTGAAAGAATCAGCGGCGGTGCACTTGCATTCCACAAGGATTGCGTATACAAAATGGTTGACACCTGTGCAGGCGAATTCAAGGCAGAAACACCGTATTTTTACTCAACATACGATGAACATTGCGAAAGCAGAGATTTGCCGAAATCGGGAAAAGAAAAAATTATCGTACTCGGTTCGGGGCCTATCAGAATCGGTCAGGGTATCGAATTTGACTATTCTTCCGTGCACTGCGTTTGGACTCTTAAAGAACTCGGATATGAGGTTATCCTTGTAAACAACAATCCCGAAACCGTATCTACCGACTTCGACACAGGCGACAGACTTTATTTTGAACCGCTTTGTCAAGAAGATATAATGAACATCATCAAGGTTGAAAAGCCTATCGGTGTAGTTGTTGCGTTCGGCGGACAAACAGCCATTAAGCTTACAAAATACCTTGACGAAAACGGAATAAAAATTCTCGGTACATCGGCTGAATCCATTGACATAGCCGAGGACAGAGAAAGATTTGACGAACTTCTTGAATCATTCGGAATATTCAGACCTAAGGGCGAATCCGTGATGACTCTTGATGAAGCAATCGAGGTTGCTCACAAGCTTGAATACCCTGTTTTACTCCGTCCGTCATATGTTATCGGCGGTCAAAATATGACAATCGCATACACGGATGACGATGTAAAGCAATATATGCAGATTATTCTTGAACAAGGAATTGAAAATCCTGTTCTCGTTGACAAATATATGATGGGTACCGAACTTGAAGTTGACTGCATAAGCGACGGAACGGATGTACTCATTCCGGGTATCATGGAGCATATAGAGAGAGCCGGAGTTCATTCGGGCGACTCAATAGCCGTATATCCACCGTATAACCTTAACGACAAAATGCTGGAGCGTATTTGTGAGGTTTCGGAAAAGCTTGCTTTGTCACTCGGAACACAGGGACTTGTAAATATTCAATACCTTATTTATCACAATGAACTTTATGTAATTGAAGTTAACCCGAGAGCATCAAGGACAATTCCTTACATCAGCAAAGTTACAGGCGTACCGATGGTTGAACTTGCAACAAAGATTATGGTAGGCTCTAAGCTTAAAGAACTCGGATACGGAACAGGTTTGTATCACATTCCTCCGTATTTTGCCGTTAAAGTGCCTGTATTCAGTTTTGAGAAGTTAAATGATGTTAACTCTCAACTCGGACCTGAAATGAAGTCTACGGGTGAGGTGCTCGGCGTTGGCAAAAATCTTAAAGAAGCACTTTTCAAAGGACTTGTAAGTGCAGGATTTAAAGTTGACGCAAACAAGCACGGTCATGGAGTTCTCATAACGGTTACAAAGCAAGACAGATACGAAATTGTAAATCTTGCAAAAAAGCTTGATGACCTTGGTGCAAAACTTTACGCCACACCTGAAACCGCAAAGGAAATTCAAAGACTCGGTATCAATGTAGGTATTGTAAACAAGCTTCGTGAAGACAACTCCATTATGGACCTTGTTGAATCCGGCAAAATCGACTACATTGTATACACCGGCAAATCCGATAAAAAATCGATTTCGGATTACATCAAGCTTCACAACAGAGCAAACCAGCTCGGTATTGCAACGCTTACTTCGCTTGACACGGCAAATGCACTTGCCGATATTATTGCATCAAAGTATAACCAAAACAACACAGAACTTGTTGACATCAACAATATGCGTAAAGAAAAAGGTATACTTAAATTTTCAAAAATGCACGGCACGGGTGACGACTACATTTTCTTTAACAATCAATGCGGAATTATCACCTGCCCCGAAAGCTTTGCCATTGAATTTTGCGACAGACATTATTCAATCGGCGGAAGCGGAATTGCTCTTATCGAAAGCAGCGACATTGCCGATGCCAAGATGAGAATCTTTAACCAAGACGGCAGCGAGGGCAATATGGCAGGAAACTGCATAAGATGCGTCGGCAAATTCCTTTATGACAATGGCATTGTTAAAAAGGAAAAAATGAGCATCGAAACAAATGCAGGTGTTAAGCATCTTAAAGTATATACAAGAAACGGCAAAGTTACATCCGTTACCGTTCAGATGGGTAAGGCAACACTCAACCCGCAAAAAGTTCCTGTTAACCTTGACGGTGAAAAGATTATAGACAGACCTGTAATCATAAACAGCAATGAATACAACATTACCTGCGTATCGGTAGGCAATCCTCATGCAGTTGTATTTGTTGAAAATGTTGACAAAGTTGATATTGAAACAATCGGGCCTAAATTTGAGAATGCCGATATATTCCCGGAAAGAGTTAATACTGAATTTGTAAGAGTAATTAACAACAAAACAATTAAAATGCGTGTTTGGGAGCGTGGAAACGGTGAAACAATGGCTTGCGGCACAGGTGCCTGTGCAGCGGTTGTTGCAGCTGTTGAAAACGGATATTGCAACAAAGGTGAAGACATTACCGTAAAAGTCCGTGGCGGAGACTTGATTGTAAATTACACGGATATGGGCATTACCCTCTCCGGCGATTGCAACCTTGTTTACAAAGGTGAAATTGAATACTAAAGCATAACAAAAGACATCGTAAGCGTATACTTACGATGCCTTTTAAATTTAACATGTTTTATTTTATCCAATAATTAAGGGTCATACATTTTGAATTTACAACCGTTCTTACATCATCGGCAGGAAGATTAGGTTTGATTGTACCATCAGCAAGTGCTTTATAAACCTTTGCATAACTTTCGTTATAATTCTTATCTTCAACTTCATTTCCGTCTTTGTCTTTGTATGTTTTTTGAGTGCTCATATCTACAACATAAAGGCAATTATTTGAGCAATTACCCTCATAATATGAACCGCCCTTATACTCTTTAAGAGCATTTACAATTGCTACTCTGTAATCAGTTACAACACTTGAAAGACAATTACCCATTGAATTTTGATCATATCCGTAACCAAAACCGTATACTTGATGACTTATTTTCCATGTAGCGGTAAATATTGAATCTGCCTGTGAGTTACCACCGCCAAAAATCACTTGAGTGCCATTGTCATACATAATTTCGGCGATTGATGAATATCTGTCTATCATTTCAAAATCGGTGATATAGCAATACTCATTTGTCATTGCTATGCCTGTTGAATTACCCTGATTGTCAACATTCTCCCACTTGTAGAACATATAGCCGTCTTTTGGAGGATCTGCAACAACAGAAATATGATCACCGCTCCTGTACGAACCCGAACCTGTTCCGTTTTCAACAGTAACATCAAAAGTAGGAGTGTCAGATTTAACATAAACAGGAATTATTGAAATTGTTTTGTCTTTAACAGTTACATTTGTGGAAGCAGAATTAACATCCTCAATTGCGTCCTTGTCATCACATTCCCAATGGTCAAAGACCATACCGCTTTGAGCCGAAGGTGCTGTAACAAATGTGGTTGAATTTTTTTCAACATTGTATGTATCATAAAGAGATGAAAGAGAAAGATCGGCACTTTTTGCAACAACAATTTGAACTGTTTTTGCATCTTTATATACAGCTTTAATTGTGCAATCACAATCGCCTACAAGAAGATTCATCGTTGATTTTTTATCGGAACTGATATTTACCTTTTTATCTTTGACGCCTTCTGTATCACTTTTTACTTCCCAATGGTCAAAAATTTTGTCTTTTTCAGGCTTATCGGCAGTTATTGTAACATTTTCACCGTCGGCATAAACACCTGAACCCATACCGCCGATTACATTAACCTTAAAAGTCTTTTCGGTAGATTCTGAAACTTTTTTATATACAGGACGAATTGTAAATGAATAATCATAATTCAAATTATCAGCATCATAATTTGCATATTCGCAAATAACGGGAGTTCCGCCTTCATCTGCAGCCTTTGCGACGCCCTGTACAAATCCGGCACCGTATGAAGCCGAAGATTTGTCTGAAACAGAGCCGAGATAACCGACCCTATTATATCCCTTAATTACAGAAGTATATCCTGCAAGATATCCTGCTTGAAGAGTATCAAATGTTACTGTCATAACATTTGTAAAAGAGTCAACCGTATCACTGTTCTCTGCGTGAGGATATGCATCAACAAGAAGAAAGTTAATATCACCGTATTGGGGAGCATATTTATCAACGGCAACAGCCATTTTTTCACCCTGCATAACGATGTATTCTGCTTTATTATCAACAGCCAATTTAATATAATTGCCTATTGTATCAACATTAACATCACCGTTTTCGTCAACACTCGGCTGATAATAGCGATAAGACATATTTTTTTCTTCGGCAAATTCTTTTACACCGTCCCAGGCACTTTGGTTATATGCACCGTCACTAATTGTTCCGCCGTCGGTAATAAATACCATATCAAAATTTTTGTTCTCATTTTTTGAACAACCCACAAGTGCAAATACACCGCATAATGAAATTGCTAAAACAAGAATTACAGAAAGAAATTTTTTCATACTGATTTCCATAGCCTTTCAGTAAAAATATAACAATTTAATAATAACAAAATAAACAGAAATTTGCAATAGGATTTATGTAAAATTAATTTGATTTATATAATATTATAAGCTATAATTACATTAATAAAGAGTTTTGAGGTGAATTTATGCAAAATACGCAAACAGAATACATACGAAGCATTACGGATTTTAAACCTGAAATTGCTGTAATTTTAGGTTCGGGACTCGGAGAACTTGCAAACGAAGTATCCCCTATTGCCGAAATTGAATATAAAAACATTCCGAATATGCCTGTGTCTACCGCACCGTCACATAAAGGAAAGCTTATTTTCGGTAAATTTGAAGGCAAAAATGTTGTTTTAATGCAAGGAAGAGTACACCTTTATGAAGGATATTCATCAAAGCAAATTGCCGATATAATACGATTGCTTAAGAATTTGGGTGTTAACACCCTTATACTCACCAATGCCGCAGGCGGAATTAACAAAGAATTTAGTGTCGGCGATTTTATGCTTATAAAAGACCACATCTCGTGCTTTATTGACAGTCCTTTGATTGGTGCAAATGACGACAACTACGGAGTTCGTTTTCCCGATATGAGCAATGCTTACGATAAAGATTTACAAAAACTTATAAAAAAAGTTGCGTATGAAAACAATATAAAATTGAATGAAGGTACATATGTACAGCTCAAAGGTCCTCAATTTGAAACACCGAGCGAAATAAAAATGTTATCAACTTTAGGTGCCGATGCGGTAGGAATGAGCACGGTTGTTGAAACAATTGCCGCCGTTCACTGCGGACTGAAAGTCGGTGCAATCAGTATGATTTCAAATATGGCGTGCGGAATATATGATAAACCGCTTTCAGGCGAGGATGTTACGATTGCCGCGGAAAAAGCAGGAACTAAATTCAGAAAACTGATTAAAGAAATTATAAAGGCGTTATAATGAAAAATATAGATTTTAAAAACGGAAAGCTGTTTTTTCTTGACCAAACGGCTTTACCAAACAGAATTGAATACATAAATCCAAAAACAAAAGAAGATTACTACTATGCAATAAAAACTCTTCAGGTTCGTGGTGCACCTGCAATCGGAATTTTCGCAGGATATGCTATGGCGCTTCTTGACGAGGACAAATACGAATTGAAGAAATATCTTGATTCCTCCAGACCGACAGCGGTTAATCTTTCGTGGGCAACTTCAAGAATGCTCAAGGCGTATGAAAACGGAAAAAGTCTAATTGACGAAGCAATTGCAATACACAACGAAGATATTGAAATGTGTAAAAAAATCAGCGAATACGGACTTTCACTTCTCAGAGACGATGACGGAATACTTACCCACTGCAATGCCGGTGCACTTGCCACAAGCGAATACGGCACAGGACT
Source organism: uncultured Eubacterium sp. (assembly GCA_900539325.1). Lineage (GTDB taxonomy): Bacteria > Bacillota > Clostridia > Oscillospirales > Acutalibacteraceae > Eubacterium_R. Next base: position 285,559 of record UQCC01000001.1, on the reverse strand, counting down.
TGGACCACTGCTTTTAGGTAAAGAACAAGGATACACCTTCCACGCATACACGGACGAAACCAGGCCGCTTTTGCAAGGTGCAAGACTCACTTCATTTGAACTTGAAAAAGCCGGAATTGATGTTACGCTCATATGTGACAATATGGCAAGCCTTGTAATGAAGCAAGGTAAAATTAACGCTGTCCTTGTCGGAACAGACAGAATTGCCGCAAACGGCGACATAGCAAACAAAATCGGCACAAGCGGTGTTGCAATTCTTGCAAAGTACTATAATATTCCGTTTTATGTTCTCGGTCCGTATTCTACAATCGATTACAACTGTCCAACCGGTGATGATATTGTAATTGAAGAACGAGAGCCGAGTGAAATCAAAGAAATGTGGTACAGAGAGCCTATGGCATTAAAAGAGACAAAATGCTATAACCCTGCATTTGATGTTACGGATAATGAACTTATAACTGCAATAATTACCGACAGAGGTATTATTCGTGCTCCGTTTAAGGAAAATTTGCAAAGGATAAAAGATAATGATTAAATTTACAAACGGTTTAGTATTAGATAAATATTTTAACATTATTAAAGAAGATGTATTCGTTGACGGTGACAGCATTGTTGCCATAGGAGAATATGACAAAACAGCCGATACCGTGTATGATTTAAATGGTAATTTACTTATGCCGTCATTCAAAAATGCACATACACATTCTGCGATGACATTCGGCCGTTCATTTGCCGACGATTTACCGCTTCAGCCATGGCTTTATGATAAAATTTTTCCGCTTGAAGCAAAGCTTACACCGCAAGACATTTACGATTTATCCATGCTTGCTTTTTTGGAATATCTTACAAGCGGCACAAGTGCATGCTTTGATATGTATTACTTCCCTGAAATGATGGCAAAAGCAAGCGTTGATTTTGGATTTAGAACCGTAATGACAAGCGGGCTTAACAACTTTAAGGAAAGCGTTAACGCAGTCGAAGATTACTACAACAAGTTCAACAATTATGACAGTCTTGTAAGCTACAAGTTAGGCTTCCACGCTGAATATACAACCGATAAAGAACTGATAAAAGGCATTGCAAAACTTGCAGAAAAATATCAAGCACCTGTTTTTACTCACGCAAGCGAAACGAAATCAGAAGTTGAGGATTGTATAAAAAGAAACGGTATGTCACCTACCAAATATCTAAACGAGCTTGGAATATTCAATTACGGCGGCGGAGCGTATCACAGTGTTTGGATTGATGATGAAGATATAGAAATCTACAAAGAAAAAGGCATATGGGCGGTCATAAACGCTTGTTCAAATGCAAAATTGGCATCTGGTATCGCTCCTGTATCAAAGCTTCTTAAAAACGGTGTCAAAGTCGCCGTAGGTACTGACGGAGCAAGCAGTAACAATGCACTTGATATGTTCAGAGAAATGTATACAATTTGTGCAACTCAAAAGCTCAACGACAAAGACGCCGCTTCAACAGATGCGAATGACATTCTTAAAGCATCAACAATCGGTTCGGCAAGATGTATGGGACTAACCGACTGTGATGTTATTGATGTTGACAAAAAGGCGGATTTGATTGTAATTGATATGCACAGACCGAGTATGCAACCAATCAACAATATAACAAAAAATCTTGTTTACAGCGGCGGCAAGGATATTGTCAAAATGACAATGATAAACGGCAAAATTTTATATGACAACGGTGAATTCAAAAACATTGACATTGAAAAAATTTATGCAAACGCACAAGCTGTTATAGACAGAATAAGATAATAAACACAAAGCACCTCCTCAAAATTGAGAAGGTGCTTTTTTATAAAATAAAAAAAGCCTTGAAAACAAAAATTTCAAGGTTTTCTAAGGCTTCGGTGGAGCTGATAACCGGATTTGAACCGGTGACCTCATCCTTACCAAGGATGCACTCTACCGACTGAGCTATATCAGCATAATGGCGACCCGGAACGGGCTCGAACCGTCGACCTCCAGCGTGACAGGCTGGCGTTCTAACCAACTGAACTACCGGGCCATTTATCCTGCCTATAAATAATAACAGAATAGGCAGGCAATGTCAAGAATTATTTTTATAAATTTTAATTAAAGTGCCATAGTTTCGCAATAAAGGCAACGATAAGTTCCCTTCTCATCGGTCAACTTGAAAATATGGTCTATATCCTCATTGTTTGAGATGCAACGAGGATTTGGGCACTTAACAACATTCTTGATTTCTTTTGGAAGAGAGAGATTCTTTTTGTCAATCCTCTCACTGTTTTTTATAACATTAACGGTTGCATTCGGAGCAATGTATGCAATAACATCCAAATCCAAGTCCACAAGCTCGTTAATCTTAATAATATCCTTTACATCATTTTTCTTCGACTTTGCGTTTGTAATAATAGCAACCTGACAGGAAAGCTTGTCAAGAGAAAGGATATTATAAATCTGCATACCCTTACCTGCCGGGATATGGTCGATTACATAACCGTTTTCGATAGAATCAATATTCAAGATTGCCACCCCATTTCAATAAAGTCATAATAAGCGCCATACGGATATATTTGCCGTTGAGTGCTTGTTCAAAATACTTCGCTCTCGGGTCATCATCTACATCGGTAGAAATCTCGTTGACTCTCGGAAGCGGATGCATTATAGTCAAATCCTTTTTAGCGTTGTCAAGCTTTTTCAAATCAAGGATATAAGCATCCTTGTGTTTCAAGTATTCTTCTTCGGAGAAAAAGCGTTCTCTTTGAATTCTTGTCATATATAGAACATCAAGAGAAGGCATAACATCTTCAAGAGATTCCACCTGAACATATTCGGCACCGCTCGGAATAAGCACATCGGAAATAATATAATCCGGAACTTGCAGTTCTTTAGGTGCAATAAGCACAAACTTTACATTCTTATATCTGCACATAGCCTTAATGAGCGAGTGAACGGTTCTGCCGAACTTTAAATCACCGCAAAGACCGATTGTAATATCACCGAGTTTGCCTTTTTCTCTGTAAATAGTTAAAAGGTCGGCAAGTGTTTGAGTCGGATGTGCGTGACCGCCGTCACCTGCGTTGATAATCGGAACAAGAGTTCTTTTTGTTGCAACTCTCGGAGCACCCTCAAGAGGATGACGCATAGCAATAATATCCGCATAATTTGACACTATACGAACAGTATCTTCAACCGTTTCGCCCTTTGAAGCAGAGGTAGAATCAGCAGAAGAAAATCCAAGAACATTTCCGCCAAGCTCATACATAGCCGCTTCAAACGAAAGACGGGTACGGGTGCTCGGCTCAAAGAACAAGGTTGCAAGCTTTTTACCGTCGCACACATGAGCGTATTTTTGCTTATTTTCGATAATATCGGTTGCAAGAGCAATCATATCATCAATTTCTTCAAGTGTTAAATCGGTTGTATCTAATAAATGACGCATTTATTGTACCTCCATAATTATGCCTTTGCACCGTTAATTTCAAGATATGCCTTAATTCTTGCAACATTCTCGGCATTCTTTTCATCTTCTTCAAGATATTCGATAATGTCATAAACATCAACAACGCTGTATACAGGGAAGCCATACTCTTCTCCGACCTCAGCAATTGCAGATTTATCTGTTTGACCCTTTTCTTTGCGGTCAACCATAACGAATGTTGCAGCAACCTTTGTGCCCTCAATCTTTGAGAGAATAGCCATACTTTCTCTGATGGCAGTACCGGCAGTTACAACATCCTCAACGATAACGATTTCTTCACCCGGCTGAGGCTTGTATCCAACAAACACACCGCCTTCGCCGTGGTCTTTTTCTTCTTTTCTGTTGAAGAAAAACGGAACATCAAGACCTTGCTTTGCAAGAGCTACGGCAACCGAAACCGCAATAGGAATACCCTTGTATGCCGGACCGTAAAGGACAGCCTTTTTATTGCCTACTTTTTCAAAATAAGCCTTTGCATAAAATTCGCCTAGTTTTGAAATCTGCTCGCCTGTTTTAATTTCGCCTGCATTGATAAAATATGGGATTTTTCTGCCGCTTTTTGCTGTAAAATCACCAAACTTTAACACTCCGGCACTTTCCAAAAATTGAATAAATTCTCTTTTGTAGCTTTCCATAATGTCCTCCTAAATATATTAACCGATAAATTCTGCACAGCATCTTCTGTAAGCCGCAACAGGGTCATCTGCCTGAGTAATAGGTCTGCCTACAACAATATAGTCAGAGCCGATTTCTTTTGCCTTTTCAGGTGTTGTAACACGAACTTGGTCGCCTACTTCACCGTCGGCAAATCTTACACCCGGAGTAACTGTAATAAAATCTTTTGAGCAAGCATCCTTAACCATTCCTGCCTCAAGAGGTGAGCAAACAACGCCATCAAGACCTGCTTCCTTGGCATTTTGTGCATATTTAACAATTGTGTCATTAATTGACGCATTAATGAGAAGTTCGTTTTGCATACGCTCCTCACTTGTTGAAGTAAGCTGCGTTACGGCAATTAAAATAGGACGAGTGCCGTCCTCACGAGTAAGTCCCTCAAGAGCAGCTTTCATCATATCAATTGTGCCTGCGGCATGAAGATTTGTCATATCAACATCAAGCTTTGACAAAACAGCCATTGACTTTTTTACTGTATTTGGAATATCGTGAAGCTTTAAATCAAGAAAAATCTTGTGACCTCTACGCTTAATTTCTCTTACAATTTCAGGACCTTCGGCATAAAAAAGTTCCATACCGATTTTTACAAAAGGCTTTTCTTCCGTAAACTTGTCAAGAAACGCAAATGTGTCTTTTGCACTTGCAAAGTCGCAAGCGATAATAACATCTTTACCCATTAATCAATCACTCCTATAATATCACTTAATTTGTTTATGCCTAATTTTTCACATTCAATCGGCAATGCTTCAATAATGTTCTTACAAGCATACGGATTGACAAGATTTGCCGCTCCGACCTGAACAGCAGTTGCACCTGCCATCATCATTTCAATGACATCTTTTGCAGTGCTGACGCCGCCGCAACCCATAACAGGAATATTGCAAGCTTTTGAAACCTGATAAACCATTCTGACAGCAACAGGAAATATTGCATCACCGCTGAAACCGCCCATTGTGTTGGCGATAACAGGTTTTCTGCGTTTAATATCAACTCTCATACCGAGCATAGTATTAATAAGGCAAATACCGTCCGCACCTGCTTCCTCGCAAGCCTTTGCAATAGATACAATATCCGTTACGTTTGGCGAAAGTTTGATAAATACAGGCTTCGTTGTAACTGCCTTAACAGCCTTTGTAACCTCTGCCGCAGCCTCGGGAGATGTGCCGAATGACATTCCGCCGCCGTGAACATTTGGGCAAGAAACATTAACCTCTAAAATACCGACCTGTTCTTCCCTGTCAAGAAGTTCGCAGGTATAAGCATAATCTTCCACGCTGAAGCCCGAAACATTTGCAATTACCGGCTTGTGAAAATATTTTTTCATTTCAGGAAGTTCGTACTCAATAACATGATGAACACCTGGATTTTGAAGTCCGACAGCGTTAATCATTCCGTTTTTACATTCTGCAATTCTTGGAGTAGGATTACCGAATCTGGCATCTTTTGTTGTTCCTTTAAATGAGAATGAACCGAGAATATTTATATCATAAAAATCCTTAAATTCGTTGCCGAAACCGAATGTACCCGATGCCGGCACAACAGGATTGTCCATTTTCATTCCTGCAAGGTTTACCGATAAATCTACCATATAATCTCCTCCTTAACAAGAACAGGACCGTCCTTACAAATTCGCTTGTTGCCGTATTTTGTTTTGCATGAGCAACCCATACATGCACCGAAACCGCACCCCATACGCTCTTCAAAGCTGAACTGACCCGAAGTTTCGGTTGCGTTATAAACAGCCTTAAACATCGGAAGCGGACCGCAAGTATAGAAATAATCGTAATCAATATCTTTCATTGCATCGGTTACAAAACCTTTAATTCCGTAAGAGCCGTCAACAGTTGTAACAAAAACATCACAGCCGAGTGTCTTAAACTCCTGCTCGTAAAAAATCTCTTTTGCAGTGTTAAAGCCCAAAACAACAGACACTTTTTGACCGTCATTAATCAATGCTTTTGCAAGATTATACATAGGCGGAACACCAACTCCACCGCCTATAAGAAGCGGCTTTGTTGATTTTGAAATATCATAACCGTTGCCAAGTCCCGTAAGAACATCAAGCACTTCTCCGACAGCAAGATTTTTCATCTGTTCTGTTCCCTCACCTACAACCTTGTAGATAATTGTGATTGTGTCATCACTGTAATCACAAACAGAAATAGGTCTGCGTAAAAACTTGCCGTCAAGTTGAATGTTAATAAACTGTCCCGGAGCAGTGATATATTGAGTATCACCGCCGAGAACCATTTTATATACATCTTCGGTTAAAGCATCATTTGATAAAATTTTATATTTATTCTGCTTATACATAAATTATCCTTTATTCTGCATCAATAGTTGATACACCGAGTGTAATTTCTTCAAGTACATCAAGAAGAACCTTAACGGTATCAAGAGATGTAAACATAGTAACATTGTTGTCTACTGCCGCTCTTCTGATTTCCGAGCCGTCCGAATGGCTGTCGCCTGCATTGATGTCAATGGTATTGATTACATATGCAATATGACCCTGACGAAGAGCCTTAAGGATTTCGTCACTTTCATCGGCAGTAAGCTTTTGACGAACTCTTGTTCTTATGCCATGTTCTTTAAGATATTTTGCCGTACCCTCCGTAGCCTCAATATTAAAGCCGAGGTCGTAAAATCTCTTGATAAGCGGCAATGCTGTCGGTTTATCTTGATCAGCAATTGTAACAAGAACCGTGCCGTAGTTTGCAACATTCATACCCGAAGCCTGAATAGCCTTGTAAAGTGCTCTTGTAAGCGACTTATCGTAGCCAATAGCTTCACCGGTTGATTTCATTTCAGGTGAAAGATAAGTATCCATACCCTTGAGTTTACTGAACGAGAAAGCCGGAGCTTTAACATACCAACGCTTCTTTTCAGGCTGATAAACATTTGTATATCCTTGTTCTTTTAAGCTGTGACCGAGAATAACCTGTGTGGCAATGTGAGCCATAGGTACACTTGTTGCCTTTGAAAGGAAAGGAACTGTACGAGATGAACGAGGGTTAACCTCGATTACATATACATCGTCGTTTTCATCGGCGATAAACTGAATATTGTAGAGTCCGACAATACCGATTGCCTTGCCGAGTTTAACGGTATAGTCAATGATTTTGTCCTTAACCTTTTGACTTGCCGTAAATGTAGGATAAACGGAAATACTGTCGCCTGAGTGAACGCCTGTTCGCTCAACATGTTCCATAATACCCGGAATAAATACATCATTGCCGTCACAAATAGCGTCAATTTCGAGTTCTCTGCCCATAATATATTTGTCAACAAGTACAGGCTGTTCTGTGTTAATTTCTACTGCTGTTTGAAGATAATGGCGGAGCGATTCTTCGTTTGCAACGATTTGCATTGCACGGCCGCCGAGAACGAATGACGGACGAACAAGAACAGGATAGCCGATTTTTTCGGCAACTCTTACGCCCTCTTCAATATCTGTTACAGCCTCACCCTTTGGTTGAGGGATACCGAGGTCGTTCATAACCCTTTCAAACGAATCTCTGTTTTCTGCTCTGTCGATAGCTTCAACATCAGTGCCGATAATCGGAACACCGAGAGCATCAAGAGGCGGTGCAAGGTTAATAGCCGTCTGTCCGCCGAGAGAAACAACGATTCCGAGCGGCTTTTCAAGTTCGATTACATTCATAACATCTTCAACTGTGAGTGGCTCAAAATAGAGTTTGTCTGATGTTGTGTAGTCGGTTGAAACAGTTTCAGGGTTGTTATTGATTATAATAGCCTCATAACCTGCATCTCTGATTGACCAAATTGCATGAACGGTTGAGTAGTCAAATTCCACACCCTGACCGATACGGATAGGACCCGAACCAAGAACGATAATCTTCTTTTTATCGCTGACAACGGACTCGTTTTCTTGTTCATATGTTGAGTAGAAATACGGAACATAACTGTCGAACTCCGATGCACAGGTATCAATCATTTTATATACAGGGAAAATTTTGTTAACCTTACGAAGATTAAATACTTCGGCTTCTGTCATACCCCAAACCTGACCGATATATTTATCGGAAACGCCCATCTTCTTTGCATCCTTAAGAGTTTCAACATCACCGATATTGCTCTTAAGAGTCTGTTCAAAATCTGTAATGTTCTTAAACTTATCAAGGAAGAACATATCTATTTTGGTGTCATTATAAATCATATTAAGGTCAACACCGAGGCGGATAAGTTGAGCAATTGCAAAAAGTCTGTCATCTGTGCCGATTTTGATATATTCCAAAAGTTCATCGGCAGAATATGTATCAAACTTTTTGTTATAAAGATGGCAAACACCGGTTTCGAGTGAACGAATAGCTTTGAGGAGTGATTCCTCCATTGTTCTGCCGATAGCCATTACTTCACCGGTTGCCTTCATTTGAGTGTTGAGTGAGTTATTTGCATCAGCAAACTTATCAAACGGGAATCGAGCAATCTTGGTTACAACATAGTCGAGCGTAGGCTCAAATGAAGCAGGAGTGTTTGCAATTTGAATTTCATCAAGGTGCATACCGACTGAAATTTTTGCAGAAACTCTTGCAATAGGATAACCTGAAGCCTTTGACGCAAGTGCCGAAGAACGAGAAACTCTTGGGTTAACTTCAATCAAATAATATTGGAATGAAAGCGGGTCAAGTGCAAACTGAACATTACATCCACCCTCAATTTTGAGTTCTCTGATAATTTTGAGTGCACTGTCACGAAGCATATGATACTCTTTGTTTGTGAGTGTTTGTGACGGAGCAACAACAACACTGTCACCTGTGTGAATACCGACAGGGTCAATGTTTTCCATATTACAAATTGTGATAGCGGTATCGTTTGCATCACGCATTACTTCATACTCAATTTCCTTGTAGCCCTTGATTGACTTTTCAACAAGAACCTGATGAACAGGAGAAAGTGCAAGTGCATTTTTAAGCATAAGTTCACATTCTTCCTCATCATCGGCAAAGCCACCGCCTGTACCACCAAGGGTAAACGCAGGACGAAGAACAACAGGATATCCGATGTCACGAGCTGCCTGCAAGCCCTCCTCAAGAGTGTTTGCAATTTCTGACGGAAGAACAGGTTCGCCAAGGCTTTCACACAAGTCCTTGAACAATTCTCTGTCCTCTGCTCTTTCAATAGCTTCAAAGCTTGTACCGAGAATTTCTACATCGCATTCTCGGAGAACGCCTTTTTTAGCAAGCTGAACGGCAAGATTAAGACCTGTTTGACCGCCGAGTGACGGAAGAATTGCATCCGGTCTTTCGTGACGGATAATTCTTGCGACATATTCAAGATTGAGAGGCTCCATATAAACCTTATCGGCGATGTCGGTATCTGTCATAATTGTTGCCGGGTTTGAGTTGATGAGAACAACCTCATAGCCCTCTTCACGAAGTGCAAGACAAGCCTGTGTGCCCGAATAGTCAAACTCTGCAGCTTGTCCAATGACAATAGGGCCTGAACCTATTACCAATACCTTATGTATATCTGTACGCTTTGGCATATTATTCAGCCTCCTTTGCCATTAAATCAATAAATTTATCAAACAAATATGCACTGTCTTGCGGACCCGGTGCGGATTCAGGGTGATACTGAACGGAGAAAAGTTTATTTTCCTTTGATTCTACACCCTCTGCCGTGTTATCAAGCAGGTTTTTGTGTGTTAATTTAAGCGGTGTACCCTCAAGACTGTCAACATCAACAGCATATGAGTGGTTTTGAGAAGTAATTTCAATTTTGCCTGTTTCAAGATTAAGTACAGGATGATTACCGCCTCTGTGGCCGAATTTCATCTTAAATGTCTTTGCTCCGAGTGCAAGAGAAATCATCTGATGACCGAGGCAGATACCAAAGATTGGAAGTTTGCCGTGAAGTTCTCTTACAAGGTTGATAACAGGTTGTACATATTCAGGGTCACCGGGACCGTTTGAAAGGAACAATCCGTCCGGACGAAGTTTGAGAATTTCCTCTGCTGGAGTGTCAAACGGAACAACTGTTACATTGCATCCTTTTTCATTAAGTTTTCTAACAATATTGAGTTTGATACCGCAGTCGATTGCAACAACATCATATTTATGATTTGGTGTACGAGAATACCAACGCTTTTTGCAAGAAACTCTTGAAACCATATCGGTTGGAATAACATATGCCTTAAGCTCTGCATACGCCTCGTCATATGGTTTATCGGCATCGCAAATCATAACCTTTTGGCTACCCTCGTTGCGGATAATACGGGTAATCATTCTTGTGTCAACTCCGCTGATACCCGGAATGTCATATTCGTCAAGAACTTCCGAAAGGGTTTTGGTATATCTGAAGTTTGATGGCAAATCGTTGTACTCTCTGACAATCAAACCACCCATAGTCGGAATTCTTGTTTCATAGTCATCATCGGCCATACCATAGTTACCGATAAGAGGATATGTCATACAAACCATTTGATCAGTGTATGACGGGTCGGAAATAATTTCCTGATAACCGACCATAGAAGTATTGAAAACGATTTCGTTTATAGCTTGCTTATTTGAGCCAAAGCCATAGCCATAAAATTCCATACCGTTTTCAAGAATTATTTTTTTATCATAAGGCTTCATAAACTACTTTCCCTCCACACATTGTCATTATATTTTTGCCTTGAAGTTGCCAGCCTTCAAACGGAGTTGCTCTGCCCATAGACAAAAAGTCATCAGGGTCAACACTCCATTTTGCATCAAGGTCGAGCAATGCCAAATCGGCAACCTCACCTTCCTTGATTTCGCCACCCGGCAAATCAAATATTTTTCTCGGATTAACACTCATAAGCTCAATGAGCTTTTCAAGAGTGATAAAACCGGATTTTACAAGTTTTGTATAAAGAACTGCAAACGAAGTTTCAAGACCGACAACGCCCATCGCCGAACCTGCAAGTCCTTTTGACTTTTCTTCAGCCGAATGCGGTGCATGGTCAGTTGCAATCACATCAATTGTGCCGTCAATTATTCCTTGAAGCAACGCTTGTTTATCTTCTTCGCTGCGAAGCGGAGGATTCATCTTAAATCTTCCGTCCTCTTGCAAGTCCTTGTCGCACATCGTGAGATAATGCGGTCCTGTTTCGCAGGTGACATTAACTCCTCGTGCCTTTGCTTTACGGATTATATCAACGCTTTCTTTGGTTGAAATATGGCAAACATGATAGTGAACGCCAGTTTCTTCTGCAAGTTTGCAATCTCGTTCAATCTGCTCATATTCCGAAGCGGAGCAAATGCCCTTATGTCCGTGAGCCTTGCAATATTCACCATCGTGAATATATCCGCCGTGAAGCAAATCGTTAACTTCGCAATGAGCTGAAATAACCTTACCGATTTTTGCACATTGCTCCATAGCAAGCCTCATATCCTGCTCATCCTGAACGCCTGTTCCGTCGTCACTAAAGCCAACGGCAAGTTCCTTTAACGCATCAAAATCAACAAGCTCTCCTCTGCCTTTTCTTCCCTTTGTAATTGAAGCAAACGGATAGGTGTTAATTACTGCATCTTTTTTGATTAAATCAAGTTCAATACCGATATTTTCGACACTGTCAGGAACAGGATTGATATTAGGCATTGGGCAAACACCGGTGTATCCGCCCTTGGCAGCTGCAAGAGTGCCTGTCCTAATCGTCTCTTTATAAGAAAAACCGGGCTCTCTGAGATGTATATGAACATCCACGAAACCCGGAATTAAATACTTATCCTGTGCAAAAAAAACAGCGTCAACTCCATTTGTAAAAATGGAGGTACCAAGGGTATTGATTTTACCATCTGTAATCAGAACATCAAGTTTTGAAAATCCCGCTCCCATATATACGAAAGCGCCCTTAATTAGTGTTGTCATATCGCACCTCTTTCGGAATTTAATTATATAATAAATCGGCAAAATAGTCAACCGAAAATTAAGAAATAAAATAAATATTTTTATACACCGGATTTATTGACATAAAAAGTTTGAAACAATATAATTAAATTATAATTTATTCATATAAAGGAGATACGCTATGGCTTTTATAGCAGGTGCGGGTGCAACAAATGTTGACCTGCTCTATCAGGGAATGGAAAGAATACCGGATGTAGGTGAAGAACTTTACTGCAAGGATTTTGACTTACAACTCGGCGGCGGTTTGCCGGCTACACTTATTAACCTCGGCAGACTCGGAATTGAAACCAAAATCGCCACGGAACTCGGAACTGACATCTTTTCGGAATTTGCCAAGGACAAATTTTTACAAAACGGCGTTGAACCGACAAACCTTTATGAGGGCGATAAAATTCCGCTCAATATCACATCGGCAATTATATTGCCTAAGGACAGAACATTTTTTACATACGGCAAAGGTTCTATTGAAGCTGACGATAATGCAAAAGAAAAGTTTTTTCAAATAGCCAAAGGCAGCAAAATCACAATGATGCAACTTGGCGGATTTTTGGATGTGTATAAAAAACTTCATGAAGGCGGAACAAAGCTTGTACTTGATACGGGATGGGATGACGATATGAGCTTTGAAAAATACGCAGACTATCTTGAAATTGCCGATTATTACACACCAAACCAAAAGGAAGCAAAAAAGATAAGCAACACATCAACTCCCGAAGAAGCCGCACAAGCACTTACAAAATATTTTGATAAAGTTGTTGTAAAAGTTGACAAAGACGGTTGTATCGGAATTGACGAAAACGGCAGTTTCTTTGTACCGAGTATTGACGAATTCAAAAATGTTGATTCAACAGGTGCCGGTGACGCTTTTCTTTCAGGGTTTATGTACGGACTTTTCTATGACAAGCCGCTCAAAGAATGTGTACTCCTAGGCAACATTACAGGCGGCAAGGCTGTAACAAAAGTCGGCGCTCTTTCTGCATACAACACGGAGCAAGAGTTGCTCAATTATTTTGAAAAGTACAAATCATTTATAGAATAAGAAGGTATATTTATGGACTATGTTTCAGAAAAGAAATTAGCTTTATTAATCGATGCCGAAAACATCTCTTACAAATATATTTCAACAATATTTGACGAACTGAAGACCGATTGGAACATCACTATAAAAAGAATATACGGTGATTTTTCAAAAGAACAACTTTCGCCTTGGAATGATATTGTAAGTCAATATGCTCTAACTCAAATACAACAACTTCAAACAACAAGCGGTAAAAATTCATCCGATATGGCATTAGTAATAAACGCCATGGATATTTTATACAGAAACAATGTAGACGCATTTTGTATTGTTTCAAGCGACAGTGACTTCTCCAGATTGATTTCAAGATTAAAACAAGAAGGAAAATTCACCATAGGTATGGGTGAATCAAAAACATCAAAAGCTCTTATCAACTGCTGTGACCAGTTTAAATATCTTGATTTATTATATGGCAGCACAAATGATGAATTAAATGAAGAAAACATTTCGTTATCCGATAATAAAGCAGAGCAAGAAGAAACTTCCATAACCCCTCTTGAAGAAATCAAATCCGATATTATAGAATGTCTTGAATCAAACGACAAAAGAGAAGGTGTAAATATTGGAGAAATAAAGAGATACTTAAAGAATAAACATTCTGATTTTGACACAAGAAATTACGGATGTGCAAAATTTTCTACTTTTCTAAAGAAATTCAATGATGTAATCGAAATTAATACCGCCAATTCAAATAATATAAAACTGATAACAACAAACGAAAGAAAAGAAATTGAAAGCTACGTACGACAACTTTTAGAAACAAGCAAAAACAAAACAATCGGATATATTAATCAATTAGTTTTGGAAAAATATCCGAATTTCACACCGAAAGATTACGGTTACAAACAAGTTAAGCTTTTCTTTACCAGCATAGACGGAATAGAATTATCAAATAATAACAATATAATTTTATCAAACAAGAACAATAAATCCTTTTCAAATTTATCATATGCTGATATGCAAAAAATAGTATCGGAACACATCACCAAAGATGAATTTCATATTATAAAATATATTGTTGAACATCAAAAAAATGAAAAATCAATAAAAAATGACTTAAATAAAGCTTTTGAATCACAAAACATAAATACGGAAGAATTATTTGGAAAAATAAAGCCGTATTTAAAATTATAATTATAGCCACTAGTAAACTAGTGGTCTAGTGATTACAATTTAATATATTCTTTTATAATTGCTTCAAAAAGCGGATTTGTTCTTTTTCATTATCATAGCCTAAGTTACGGTAAAATGCGTGAGCCTCTTTTCGTGAAAAACCGGAATTAACCCTAATTAAATCAACACCTTTATTTTTTGCCCAAGTTTCAACTTCACCGAGAAGTGCTCTACCATAGCCTTTGTGTCTGAATTCACTATTCACGGCTAACCCCAGAAGATTGACCATACTTTTATAATATAAAGTATTATACATTTCAGCGTGGATAAAACCGACAATTTTACCTTCTGTTTCTGCCACATAAACCTTTTCACGGTTTGTGTCAATATTTTCAAGCCTGTATTTTACAAGCTCCGGTTCACATTTATAACCCAAATCGTCAGTTGCTACTTTGCATATTCCCAGATAATCATTTACTTTAGCTTCTCTAATCATAAAATCACCTCAAGACTAATATAACATACACTTTTTATATAAACAAGTACATAAATTAAACGGCGTAACAGATGCTACGCCGTTTTGTTTATTCTTCCGTATTTTCCGTATTTTCGGTTTGAGTTGCTTGTGCTGTTTCAATCACTTCACTTTGTGCTTCTGCAACGGTTTCAATTTCTGCAGGAGCATCATCGGTTGAAGATGTTTCTTCTGAAGTCGGGAGTATACCGAACTTCATCAAAGACTCAAATACTTCGCCTGAAATCTTTTCTTTTTCAAGAAGAGTGTTTGCAACAAGTTCGAGCTTGTCATAATGCTCTTTGAGAATTGCAACGGTTTTTTCGTATGCTTCACGCATAATCTTTTCAACCTCTGCATCAATACGAGCCGAAGTAGCCTCGGAATAATTGTTTACATGACCGTAGTCCTTGCCGAGGAAAACCTCACCGTTGCCGCTGTCATAAACAACAGGACCGATATTTTCACTCATACCGTATTTGATTACCATATCACGGACAATCTCGGTTGCACGCTGAAGGTCGTTTGATGCACCCGTTGAAATGTCATCAAGTGCAAGTGCTTCTGCAACACGACCGCCAAACATTGAAACAAGATTGTCGAGCATTTCCTTGCGGGAATTGTAATTTTCTTCCTGCGGAGTGTACCAAGTGTAACCACCTGCACCGAGTCCGCGAGGAACAATGGAAATTTCTCTTACAGGGTCGTGACCCTCGGTGTAGAAAGATGCAACAGCGTGACCCGCTTCGTGGAAAGCAGTAAGTTTCTTTGCTTTTTCTGAAAACTTGTGAGATTTCTTTTCTGTACCGAGTTCAACTCTTGAAGTTGCATCAATAATATCTTGAAGAGTTATAGCCTTTTTATTTCTTCTTACAGCAAGAAGTGCGGCTTCGTTCATAAGATTTTCAAGGTCTGCACCTGTAAATCCGATTGTATCCTTTGCAATTTCGTGCAAATCAACATCGGGACCGAGAGGCTTGCCCTTTGAATGAACTTTGAGAATATCTTCTCTGCCCTGTGCGTCAGGACGGTTAACGGTAATCTGTCTGTCAAATCTACCCGGACGGAGAAGTGCAGGGTCAAGAACATCGGGTCTGTTTGTAGCCGCAATGACAATAACGCCTGAATTTGAGCCGAAGCCGTCCATCTCAACAAGAAGTTGGTTAAGTGTTTGCTCTCTTTCATCGTTACCGCCGCCCATACCTGTGCCACGATGACGACCTACTGCATCGATTTCATCAATAAACACGATGCAAGGTGCTTTTTTCTTTGCTTGTTCAAACAAGTCACGAACACGGGATGCACCGACACCGACATACATTTCTACAAAGTCAGAACCCGAAATGCTCAAGAAAGGTGCACCTGCTTCGCCTGCAACAGCCTTGGCAAGCAAGGTTTTACCTGTACCCGGAGGGCCTACAAGAAGCACGCCTTTAGGAATTCTTGCACCGAGTTCGGTATATTTTTCGCTGTTTTTAAGGAAGTCAACAAGTTCTTCAAGTTCTGCTTTTTCCTCTTCACAGCCTGCAACATCTTCAAATTTTTTGTCGGATTCCTCGCCCGACTGCGTTTTTGATTTTATTTTGCCAAAACTCAAGGTACGATTTGTTTCGTTCGAAATTGAGCCGGTCATTTTTCTCATCAGCCACAGGAACAACAACACAATAATAATTGTAAAGATAAAAGTAGGCAACATACTCATCCACCAAGTATTTGTTGAGCCTTTTTTGTAATTATAAGATATAGGCTTATCAGGATGAGCGTCATTGTAATCTTTAACATAATCGCTGATGTCATCAAGAAAATACGACACACTCGGAACGGTGTACTTGTTAACTGTTCCTTTTTTATCGGTTGTTAGCTTATAGGTCAACTGACCGGAACTTAAGTCAAGTTCGTATTCGCTGACTTGTTCGGTGCGAAACAAATTAACAATATCGCTGTAATTTGTTGTTGCGGTATTTCTGTTTTGACCTGAAAACAAAAATATCGAACCTATGAGCATAATCGGAATCAAAATATAGAATATTATAGATTTCCAATTTTGAGAAAGATTTTTTCGCATTAAATTTAGTCCTCCAAAAGAATCTTTAAAAGAAGAATATTTTTTGTTGAAGAATCAGGTTTTACCCTTTCGTCAACACAATAGCCGTAAACACCGATAACGCCTTTATCATCGCATATAATCGGAACGCAGGCTCTTTTTTCAATATTTATGCCAAGCTCGTTGAAAAGCTTTTTAAGTGTTTTTGTGCATCCTCTGCCGGCAGGAGAAATTTTGTCATATTCCGTTCTGCCTCTAACATAAACATTACCACTTATTTTATCACAGTCACAAAAGAAGTCAAATTTTTCACGCCATAATTTACAGTTAGTTAAAAATTCATCGTTAGTTATTATTTGTTTTTTCACAAACAGATTATCAAAATCGACGGTTTGGTTCATTTTTGCATATCGCAATCTTCCCTTTTTGCAAACAACAAAATTGTCATTTGCAATTTGGAACTTACCGTTTGACTTGATTAATTCAATAATTCCGCCAAGGTGATAATCATCGACAGTTACACCGTATGCAGACAAATATTTGATGATAACTCGCTTTGCAACAGCAACATCATATGAATTGAGCAACGAAACATTTAAAGAACCGTTATCAAAACACTGTTCATAGCAATCATTAACTACTGAATTAATAAAGCTTTCGTCCTCGTTTATACTTTCAATCATTCTTGAAACCGTTGTTTCAAAAGACGGATTGAGCCTTTTAAAAAGAGGAACAATGTTTTGCCTAATGTGATTACGGCTGTAAGCATCGTCAAAATTTGTGCTGTCGGTCCTAAAAGGAATACCGCTGTTTTTGCAAGCCTGTCTTATTTCTTCACCCGTACAGGTAAGAAGCGGTCGAATAATATTATCTCTTACAGGCGGAATACCGCACAAACCCTTTGCCGAAGTGCCCCTCGACATACGAAAAAGTACGGTTTCGACATTATCGGAAAGATTGTGAGCGGTTGCAATTTTATCGGGATTGAACGAATTGAAGAACTCATATCTTTTAATTCTTGAATATTCCTCAACGCCCAAAGAATTTTGCTTTGCTTCATCAACAGCGTTTATAGAAATTGTTACGAATTCAACATCTTTACTTTTGCAAAACTGCTTTACAAAATCTGTGTCTGCAACAGATTCCTTACCTCTTATGCCGTGCTCGACATTTGCGACCAAAATACGCAAATCAAATTCTTCCCTTTTTGAAAGAAGATAACACAAAAGTGCCATAGAATCTGCGCCGCCCGAAACACCGACAACAACGAAATCGCCGTGTGACAGCATATTATATTTTTTAACAAGCAAATCAGCTTTGGCTGTAATCTCTAACATTGTCAATACTTCTAAATCTTGTGAACTCCTTATCAAAGGTTAACTGAATTGTTCCGACACCGCCGTGACGGTTTTTGGCTACAATAAGCTCTGTGAGATTTTCATCAACCTCATCACGCTCTTCTTCGGAAAGTTCATTTCTGTAATAATCAGGACGATACAGGAACATAACAATATCAGCATCCTGCTCGATAGAGCCCGATTCACGAAGGTCCGATAACTGCGGTGTATGTGTTTTGCCTCTGCCCTCTGTACCACGGGAAAGCTGTGCACAGCAAATAACAGGAATGTTCAAATCCTTTGCCATCATTTTGAGATTTCTTGTGATTTCTGACACCTCTTGCACACGGTTCTCCTTATGTACGGCAGACTGAATAAGTCCAAGGTAGTCAATCAAAATACAATCTACACCTTTCACTCGACGAACTATTGATTTAATTTCAGGAACGGTAATTGCCGCTGTATCATCAAGATAAAGTTCAACATCGTGGAATGCCGAAAGTGCATTACCGAGTCTTATCCACTCATCGTTTGAAAGTTCACCTGTTCTGAACTTTTGCGATTCAATACCGGCTTGAGAAGCAAGCAATCTTTCTGCAAGCTGTTCCTTTGTCATTTCGAGTGAGAAGAAAACGCAACGCTTTCTTGCACCCATAGTGATATTCTGTGCAAGGTTAAGAGCAAACGAAGTTTTACCCATAGCAGGACGGGCACCGATAAGAATGAAGTCGGATTTATTAAGACCTGTAATATATCTGTCAAGAAGACCGAAACCTGTCGGAATTCCGAGATAATCCTCTTTATTCTCACCCGTTCTGTTTTTTAATTCGGGGTAAACCTTATTCATAATAACATCGGCGATTTTCTCCGGACCTTTGCCTGTTTTGCCCTCGCCAATATCATAAATTCTTTGTTGTGCGGTATCAAGAATATCTTTTGCCGCACCTTCACCACTTGTTGCATCTTCAATAATACTCTGCGAAACCTTAATAAGATTTCGCAAATAGTACTGTTCCTGAACAATTTTGGCGTATTTTTCTATATTAGCGGTTGACGGAACGACATTTGCAAGTTGCATAAGATATTCCTTACCGCCTGCCAAATCGTATGTGCCGTCTTTTGTAAGTGCATCGGCAATAATAACCGGGTCAATAGCACCGCCGTTATTCATAAACTGATAGTCCATTGCACTGTATATAGCCTTATGCTGAGGAAGATAGAAATAATCAGCACGCAAATAAAGGTTTGCGTCAGCCATACACTTATTGTCAATCAGAATACTGCCGAGAACACTTTGCTCCGCTTCAAGATTATATGGTAATGTAACATTTAATTCTGCCATATCAAATTACCCTATAAATTATAATTCTGTAACTTGAACGCTGATTGTTGCAACAACGCCCTGATAAACCTTAACTTCGGCTTTAACTGTACCAAAAGCCTTAATATCTGTCATTGAAATTTTTCTCTTATCAATATCGATGTTCATTTCTTCTTTGATTTTTGCGGCAACATCTTTTGCGGTTACAGAGCCGAAAAGTTTGCCGTTTGCACCTGCTTTTGCCTTGAGTGCAAAAGTTTTACCGTCAATTTGAGCCTTAACTTCTTCGGCAGCTTTGACTTCCTCTGCCTTGTGGAACTTCTTTGACTGTTCTTTATTGTTAAATTCATTCATTGCAGTTGCATTTGCTTCAACGGCAAGACCCTTTGGAAAAAGGAAATTTCTTGCGTATCCGTCACTTGCATTTACCAAATCACCCTTTTTACCGAGTGATTTTACATCTGCTTTTAAAATTACTTTCATATCTATTCTCCTTTATATTTCCATAAAAATAGGAAGTATCATAGGTGAACGCTTTGTTTTCTCGTACATTAGACGGGAAATTTCGTCACGCACCTTTGTTTTAACCGAATTCCAATCATGATACTTGCTATCGTACTGCTCATCAATAACCCTGCAAGCAAGGTCACGGGCAGCATTCATAAGTTCCTCGTTATCCTTTACATAAACAAATCCGCGAGAAACAATGTCAGGACCGGAAACAACATAACCGCCGTGTGCATCGATAGTTGCAACAACGATAATCAAGCCGTCCTGTGAAAGTCGTTTACGGTCGTTAAGAACAACATTTCCGACATCGCCTACGCCAAGTCCGTCAACATATACATCTCCGGCTGTAACAGTGCCGACTTTTTTAATGTATGTTTCTGTAAGTTCAATAGTTTCACCGATTTCGGCAATATAAATATTCTTTTCGTCAATGCCCATTGCCCTTGCAAGCTGTGCATGTTTCATTAAATGCTTTTGCTCACCGTGAACAGGAATGAAATATTTAGGCTTAACAAGTCCTATCATCAACTTCAAATCTTCCTGACAGGCGTGACCGGATGCGTGAACTTCATACATTTTTTCGTAAATAACCTCAACGCCACGCTTCATAAGAGCATTTACAACGCCGCCAACCATCTTTTCGTTACCCGGAATTGGTGTTGCAGAAATAATAACATAGTCGTTGGGAGTAATTGTGACCTTCCTATGCTCACCAAAAGCCATTTTGGTCAAGGCTGACATAGGCTCACCCTGCGAACCTGTTGTAATAATAACAAGTTTATCATCAGGATAATTCTTAATGGTGTCAATCGGGATAAGAATATTTTTCGGAACATTAAGGTAGCCTAATTCTTCACCGACTTTAACAAGGTTTTCAAGGCTTCTGCCGATGACGGCAACTTTTCTGCCTCTTGCGTTTGCAACATCAATAATCTGCTGAACTCTATGAATGTTTGAAGCAAAGGTTGCAACAATAATTCTCTTATTTTTAGCCTTGCGGAACAACAACTCAAAACTTTCGCCGACATTTTTTTCACTCATAGTGCAACCCGGTCGTTCTGCATTGGTTGAATCGGAAAGGAGAGCAAGAACGCCTTTTTTGCCGTATTCGGCAAAACGAGGAAGGTCAATCATATCGCCGTCAACAGGTGTTGTATCAATCTTAAAGTCGCCTGTTTGAATGATAATTCCGGCAGGACATCTGATCGCCAAACCAACTGCATCAGGAATTGAGTGATTAACATGAATTAATTCAATATTAAAAGAACCGAGTGTTATATTATCTCTCGGCTTAATTTCAACAAGTTTAACCTTATTGAGAAGCCCGTGTTCCTCAAGTTTGCCTTTAATAAGACCGATTGTGAGTTTTGTTGCATATACCGGAATATTAACTTTTTTTAAAAGATATGCAAGGCCTCCGATATGGTCCTCATGACCGTGAGTGACAATAATACCCCTAATTCTGTCTTGGTTATTGATAACATAAGTAAAATCGGGAATTACAAGGTCAACACCCGGTAATTCAGCTGTCGGAAAAGCAAGACCGCAATCCACTATGAACATATCGTTTTTGTATTCATAAAGGGTCATATTCTTTCCGATTTCGTTCATACCGCCTAAAAAAGAAATGCGAACTTTCTCCTGCTCAACAGGCGGGAGAGAAACTGCTTTCTTCGGTGCTCTTTTTTTTGTGTAATAGCGACGCTTAGAATTCCGTTTTCTTTCGTCGCTCGCAGGCACCTTTTTTTGATTTGTCATTAAATAAAAATCCTCCTTAAAAATATGTATTTTTCCGTTCTAAATACAATTAAATATATTTTAAATTATTATTACACAGATGTCAAGAAATTAATACATAAACTATATTGATTATTATCATAATAAATGATAAAATATACCTCGGTGATAAAAATGAAAGAAATAAATATCTACACAGACGGTGCGTGCAGCGGTAATCCCGGACCGGGCGGCTGGGGTGCAGTATTGATATATAAACAAACAGAGAAACAACTTTCGGGCAGTGAAAAAGAAACAACAAACAACCGAATGGAAATGACTGCGGTAATTGAAGCACTCAAGGCGCTCAAAGAGCCGTGCAAAGTTACACTCACAACAGACAGCAAATATGTTTGCGATGCAATAAATAAAGGATGGGTTTATTCTTGGAAAAAGAACAACTGGAAGAAATCCGATAAAAAGCCTGCACTCAACATAGATTTATGGGAAGAAATGCTAAAACAACTGCAAATCCACGATGTAGAATTTGTATGGGTAAAAGGTCATAACGGACACAAATATAACGAAATCTGCGACAAATTAGCCGTGCAAGAATATCAAAAATACTTATAACATTAATAAAAATCGCTGTAATTTACAACGATTTTTCTTTTTTATTTTTATTGAATTTAAGATTAACGATAATCATACCGCCGACAACACAAAGAAGTCCGACAAGCTTATAAAGCATTTTACCGTTATCTTCACCGAGAAGTATATATGACAGAGTAAAACCGAAAATAGGGGTCATAGAGCCGCAAACCGTCACTCTTGAAACATCATTGTATTTAAGCAAAACGCCCCACAATGAATATGCTATTGCCGAAATAAATCCAAGGTATAAAAGGACTAATACTCCTTTTATTTCATTTGTAGAAACTTTACCGCCCATGAGCAAACCGACGACAGTCATAACCGCACCGCCAAGCACAAACTGATAGCCCGACAGGACTGCAGGATTATCGTCATTACTGTACCTTTTCATAAAAACAGACGAGCAGGCATAAGAGAGAGCGGAAATCAACAGCAAAACATCGCCGATTTGAAAAGAAAAGCCTCCCCTGTTTCCCGACAAGCCGGCAAGAACAACTCCCGAAAAGCCGAACAGACTGCCTAAAATTTTTGCAAAAGTAAACTTTTCCTGTTTAAAAATAAAGACAGAAATTAAAATTGCAAAAAAAGTGCTTGTGCCGTCGATGATACTTGATTTGACGCCTGTTGTATGAGCAAGTCCGATGTAGAAAAACAAGTATTGCAAAATTGTTTGGAACATTGCAAGCACACAGACCTTACCAAGTGAAGTCTTTTTAGGTTTAACAAATTTTTTATTTGCAAAGCTGAAAATTATTATTGTCAGCACACCGGCTAAAATAAATCTTATTCCGGCAAAAAGAATAATTGAAGCTGTATCGGATGAGTCAATATTAAAAAGGTTGTATCCGATTTTAATAATCGGAAAAGCACTGCCCCACAAAAAGCAGCATACAGTAGCAATAAGCCACACAACAAAAACATTTTGAAATTTTTCAGAAGTTTTTTTCATATCAAACGCAAAAATAAAGGTAGCACGAAGCTACCTTTAAATCCTTATAAAGTTTTATTTTTTAATTGTTACAAGGTGATCCTTGAGATATTGCTCTGAAGCCGGGAAGTGGTTTGAATAATCGATATCAAGTGAAGCACTCTTATCCTTAAGAATTGCAACATTTGCATGAGTTACATCAATATGAACATGCATATTGTAATCAGCTTCTACAATTTCCTTGTTAGCAACGTTAATCTTAATCGTACCTGTACCTCCGGCATAGTTAACAACAAAGTTGTCATCAACAGAACCTTCAGAGAATGAAAGAATGCTGATACTGCTTACAACGCCTGAGATGTCACCGAGAACATTAAAGAAACGACCCTGTGAATCTTCACCAGGCATAGCAAGAAGCTGAGCCTTAGGCTGAATAACCATTGTGATTGTGCCGTCACCGTTGTCTGTAACATTACAAGCAAGAACATCATCTGCAGTAAGGTGTGAAACAGTTCTGTCAATCTTACCGCTACTTGCTTCCTGCCAGTCGTTCTTTGGTTCAAGAGAGTTACCAGGTGACAAGCTCTTTACACCGCCGGTGAAAAGACCGCCTACAATACCCGGAACAAGTTTGTTGATAGTATCATTTGACTTACCTTCAACAAGAAGGTTTTTAACATCAAGAGTTTCATCGCCGAGAAGCTTATACGCTTTGATAGGGCTTCCGTCATATGTACCGTCTACTGTCATAGTCTTTGTGTTGTTGTAACATTCAACATAATAGTTAACAACATCATCGGTTGTTTTAAAATCAACGCCACCATATGTACCCGGTTTGAGTTCATCAATAACAGCTTCATCAACGAATTCTCCTGAAGTATCTCCCTGTTGTTGAGCAACCTTAGCAGGTGATACGATTACGATTACAGCAGTTGCTATTACCAATAGAATTAAGACAACAGAAAGGAATCTGTTGAATTTTGCAAGTCCTGACTTATCTTTTACTTTAGCCATTATATTTTCTCCTTACAAGATATTTCTACTATATAATACATTAAAGTTATCATAAATTCAACATTTTTTTTTAAAAAAGCAAAAATATGTGTTATAATACTGTTAAATCTTTACAAAACAAGGGGTAAAAATGGAAATAAAACCTATTGCAAAAATAATAAATGATTACGACAGCAAGTTTGCGGTGCCAAGGCAAAGCGGACTTGTGAACGAAATAAAATCACAAATTATATTTGAAAAAGAATACTCAAACCATGCAGCTTTTAAAAGAATTGAGGAATTCAGTCATTTATGGCTCATTTGGGGTTTCAGTCTTAATTCGCATCAATCAACCTCGTTAACCGTAAGACCTCCGCGACTCGGCGGAAACGAAAAAGTAGGTGTTTTTGCAACCCGTTCCCCTTTTCGGCCAAACCCTATCGGTCTTTCAAGCGTAAAACTTGAAAAAGTAATAAAAGACAAAAATGATAATGTAACTTTAATTGTAAGCGGTGCCGATTTGGTATCGGGCACACCGATATATGACATTAAACCATATATCACTTTCAGTGACTGCCACACAGACGCGGTGTGCGGATTTGCCGACGAAAATAAAAATCACAAATTAAAAGTTATTATAGACGATGATATACTTAACAATATAAAAAAAGAGAAGCAAAACGCCTTAAAAGAAATATTGGAGGGTGACCCACGACCGGCATATCACGAAGACGGCAGACAATACGGTTTTGCATTTGCCGGCAAAGAAATAAAATTTACGGTAACCGACAACACACTTACCGTAACGGAGATAACAGATGGAAAATGAAGTTTTGCTCAAAAAAAAACTTACAGAGCTTTCCCACAGAGCGTTTGAAAGAGGATACACAACATATTCAAACTTTTTGAACTTGCAGGAAATAAACATATTAAAATCAATAAAGACCGACAGTGCATACACTCTTTTCGGTGGATATGAAAATGCAGACAGATGCATAACGGCTTTTGGTGACGAAATATATTCCTACCCTATCGTTTGTATAAAAGTTGAACCGCTCCAGCAAAAATTTTCAGACAAATTAACGCACAGAGATTTTTTAGGTGCGCTTATGAATTTGGGTATCGAGCGTGAAATGCTCGGCGATATAAAGATACTTGACAATATAGGATATGTATTTTGTCTTGAAAAAATAAGCAAATATATAATTGATAATTTATCCGGAATTAAGCATACAACCGTAAAATGCAACATAATCGATGACATACCCGAGATGTTTAACAAACTGCCCGATGAAACAGAATACATAGTTTCGTCATTACGAATTGACACAGTTGTGTCAGCGGTATTCAAAATGTCAAGAAATGCGGCGTCACAGCTTGTTAATCAGGAAAAAATTTTTATAAATTCAAAAACCGTATATAAAGACTCCGTCCAATTAAAAGAAAACGATGTGGTGTCGGTTCGTGGTTACGGCAAATTTATATATTCTCAAACACTTAACGAAACAAAAAAGCACAAAATAGTTGTTGCGATTAGATTATACAGATAACAAAGCATAAGAAAAGCACGAAGTTTTTACGCTTCGTGCTTAATTATTTCATCAACAAACTCTTATTTCTTTTTGCCGTAATCGGATTCTGTATTAATTTGAGCCGATACTGTATCCGATTGGAATGCCTTGTTAGGGTCAAAATCCTTTTCAGGGAAAATGACATTCAAAACAATACCTGCGATTGAAGCACAAGCAAGTGATGAAAGTGTAATTGTAGCTGAACCGACTGTGAATGTGATGCCACCTGACAAGCCAAGAGCCACAACAAGGATTACAGCAGCAATAATTGTATTACGAGCCTTTGAGAAATCAACCTTTGCTTCTACAACATTACGAACACCGATAGCGGAAATCATACCGTAAAGAACAAATGAGATACCGCCGACAACAGCCATAGGAATGGATTCGATAAGAGCTGCGAATTTTGGTGAAAGGCTGAAGAAAACTGCAAAGTAAGCCGCAATTCTGATTACTCTTGGGTCATAAACCTTTGAAAGAGCAAGAACACCGGTATTTTCACCGTATGTAGTATTTGCAGGAGCACCGAAAAGTGATGCAAGTGATGTTGCAAGGCCGTCACCGAGAAGGGTTCTGTTAAGGCCCGGGTCGTTAATGAAGTTCTTGTTACATGTAGCGGAAATTGCCGAAATATCGCCGATATGTTCCATCATTGTTGCAATAGCAATAGGAACGATAGCAATAATAGCGGAAATAGCCTTTGACTTATCAGATACACCGCCAAATACGGTTGATGACCACTCAACAGGATTACCGATCCAAGGAGCAGCCTTTACTGCTGAAAAATCGATAGCAAAGTTTTCTACACCACCGACATTACCTACAAGGACAGCAACGATATAGGCACCGACAATACCCAAAAGGATTGGGATAATCTTAATCATACCTTTACCGAAAATGTTGAAAACGATTACAAGTGCGAGAGCAATGATTGCAAGCCACCAGTTACTGCTGCAATTTGTAACGGCAGACGGTGCAAGACCGAGACCGATTGCCATAATAATAGGTCCTGTAACAACAGGCGGGAAAAGCTTCATAACCCTATTTACGCCGACAGCCTTAATAAGAGCTGCTACAACAAGGTAAAGAAGACCGGCACACGCAACGCCGAGGCACGCATACGGAAGCATTTCTTTGTTTCCGCTTCCATCCTTGTTGAGCGGTGCTACTGCAAGGTAACCGCCGATAAATGCGAATGAAGAACCGAGAAATGCTGGAACTTTAAACTTTGTAAGGCAGTGGAACAAAAGGGTTCCGAGACCTGCAAACAAAAGTGTTGTTGAAATTGAAAGTCCTGTTAAAAGCGGAACTGTTACGGTTGCTCCGAACATAGCAAACATATGCTGAAATCCGAGAAGAATCATCTTCGGTGCACCAAGCTGACGCGCATCATAAATGCCGTCTTTGCCGATTTTAATTTTTGTTTTAGCCATTGATTTATCCTCCGTTTGTTAATTATATACTAAAATTTACTTAGTACCGAAAATTCTGTCACCGGCATCACCGAGACCAGGAATAATATAACAATCTTCGTTTAACTTTTCATCGAGAGCGGCACAATAAATGTCAACATCAGGATGAGCTTTTTTGAGTACTTCAAGTCCTTCCGGAGCGGCAATCATACACATAAAGCAAATTTTACGAGGATTTCTGAGTTTAATTTGAGAAATGGCGTCAACAGCCGAGCCGCCCGTAGCAAGCATTGGGTCAACAACAAAAACATCTCTTTTGTCAATATCTTTAGGCAATTTACAATAGTATTCAACAGGAGTATGAGTGGTTTCGTCACGATAAAGACCGATGTGACCTACTCTTGCACTCGGTACCATCTTAAGACAACCGTCTACCATACCGAGACCGGCACGCAAAATCGGAACAAATGCAAGTTTACGGCCTGCAAGCTGCTTACATTCGGCAATACCGCACGGTGTTTCAACCTTAACGGTTTCCATAGGCAAATCTCTTGTAGCTTCAAACATCATAAGCATAGAAATTTCATTAACAAGTTCTCTGAAATCTTTTGTGCTTGTTTCTTTGTTACGGAGAATGCTGAGCTTATGTTGAATAAGCGGATGATCAAAAATAACAACTTTTCTTTCCATTAAAATAACTCCTTAAATCATTATGACATAAAATGACATATTTTTATCCTTACTATAATATCAAAATAACATTTTGTTATCAACAATAGTTACACGATTGTAATAAAATCAAAGAAGCTTTTTAAGATACTGACCGGTATATGACTTTTTAACCTTGGCAACTTCTTCGGGTGTTCCCGTTGCAACGATTTTGCCGCCGCCCTTACCGCCTTCGGGACCGAGGTCAATAATATAATCCGAACATTTTATAACATCAAGATTATGTTCAATAACAAGTACCGTATTGCCTGTGTCAACAAGTTTGTTAAGCACATCGAGCAGTTTTGAAACATCGGCGGTATGAAGTCCTGTTGTAGGCTCGTCGAGTATATAAATGGTTCTGCCTGTTGAACGCTTTGCAAGTTCTGTTGCAAGCTTAACCCTTTGAGCTTCGCCGCCCGAAAGTGTTGTGGCAGGCTGTCCTAATTTAACATATCCAAGACCGACATCCGACAAAGTTTGAAGTTTTCTTGCAATCTTGGTATGAGTAGAGAAAAATTCAAGTGCTTCGTCAACCGTCATTTCAAGAACATCATATATACTCTTGCCTTTGAATTTTACATCAAGAGTTTCTCTGTTATATCTTTTACCGCCGCAAACCTCACACGGAACATAAACATCCGCAAGGAAGTGCATTTCGATTTTAACGATACCGTCGCCCTGGCAAGCCTCGCATCTGCCGCCTTTGACATTAAACGAAAATCTGTTTGGGCCGTAGCCCTTAGCTTTTGCGTCGTTTGTGGAAGCATACAAATCTCTTATGTCATTAAACACGCCTGTATATGTTGCAGGATTAGAACGAGGCGTTCTGCCTATCGGCGATTGGTCAATATCAATAACCTTATCAAGTGCATCAATGCCTTTCATGGACGAAAATTTGGCCGTATGCTTCTTTGCGTGATTGAGAACATTACAAAGATGCTTATATACAATCTCATTAACAAACGAGGATTTACCCGAACCCGAAACACCTGTTACTGCCACAAATTTACCGAGCGGAATTTCGACATCGATATTTTTAAGGTTATTCTCCTTTGCGCCGAATACAGTGAGTTTTTTACCGTTACCCTCTCTTCGTTTTGTCGGCACGGGAATACATCTTTTGCCGCTCAAATACTGACCGGTAATACTGCTTTCACAAGCCATAACCTCTTCAGGTGTGCCTGCTGCAATAAGTTCACCACCGTGTATACCTGCACCCGGACCGATATCAACAAGAAAATCCGCCGCACGCATTGTATCCTCATC
Organism: uncultured Eubacterium sp.; assembly: GCA_900539325.1. GTDB lineage: Bacteria > Bacillota > Clostridia > Oscillospirales > Acutalibacteraceae > Eubacterium_R. The sequence continues at coordinate 256,355 of UQCC01000001.1, read as the reverse complement.
ATGTTCAACAACAATGAGTGTATTACCCAAATCACGAAGATGACGAAGCGTATCAAGAAGTTTTTCATTATCTCTTTGGTGAAGTCCAATTGAAGGCTCATCAAGAATATAAAGCACGCCCATAAGAGAAGAACCGATTTGAGTTGCAAGTCTGATTCTTTGAGCCTCACCGCCGGACAAAGTGCCTGATTCTCTTGAAAGCGAAAGATAGTCAAGACCTACGGAATTAAGAAATGTAAGTCGTTCCTTAATTTCTTTAAGAACAAGATTGCCAATCATTTGCTCTTTTTCGGTCAATTCAAGATTATTGACAAAATCAAGTTCTTCCGATACGGACATTGAACAAAATTCATATATATTTTTGCCGCCGACCGTAACCGCCATAGCCTCCGGCTTTAATCTTGAACCTTTGCACTCACCACAAGTACATTCTTGCATAACTTCTTCGATAGCGGTTCTTGCATAATCGGAGGTGGTTTCGGCATATCTGCGTTTAAGATTATTTATAATACCCTCAAAATCACTCAAATATGTTCCGCTTCCGTATGAAGTAACACGCTTCATTTTCAGTTTTTTGCCGTTTGTACCATAAAGAATAGCATTCAAGCCCTCATCATTAATCATCTCAACCGGCATATCAAGTGAAAAATTATATTCTTTTGCAAGGGCATCCATATACATTCTTGCGATAGAACTGCCCTCTGCAACATTCCAACCGCTTGCCTTGATTGCGCCTTGATTAATCGACATTTTTTTGTCGGGAATAATCAAATCAGGGTCGATTTCCTTAAAGGTTCCGAGTCCGTCACACTTTTTACAAGCTCCAAACGGATTGTTAAACGAAAACATTCTCGGGCTCATTTCCTCAATAGAAACACCGTGCTCCGGACAAGCATAGTTAAGCGAAAACAGTTCTTCACTTTCACCGTTTACATCAACAATAAGAAGTCCGTTACCTATTTTTGTAGCGGTTTCCACACTGTCTGTAAGTCGAGATTGAATACCGTCTTTGATTACAAGTCGGTCAACAACAACTTCAATATTGTGTTTTTTTGTTTTTGACAGTTTTATTTCGTCCTGCAAATCGACAATTTCTCCGTCAATTCTGCAACGAACAAACCCCTGCTTGCGAATATCATTAATTTCCTTTACAAATTCGCCTTTTTTACCTCTAGCAATAGGTGCTAAAACCTGAATTTTTGTACGCTCCGGAAATTCCATAAGTTTATCAACAATTTGGTCAACGGTTTGCTGAGTGATTTCTCTGCCGCACACAGGACAATGAGGTATACCGATTCTTGCCCACAAAAGTCGAAGATAATCGTATATTTCGGTAACCGTACCTACTGTTGAACGGGGATTTTTAGAAGTCGTTTTTTGGTCAATGGATATAGCGGGAGAAAGTCCCTCAATATAGTCAACATCCGGCTTGTCCATTTGACCGAGAAACATTCTTGCATATGACGAAAGCGACTCCACATATCGTCTTTGACCCTCGGCATAAATGGTATCAAATGCCAAAGATGACTTACCCGAACCCGAAAGACCCGTAAACACAACAAGTTTATCTCTCGGTATTTCTATATCAATATTCTTCAAATTGTGCTCTCTTGCACCTTTAACAACAATGTTTTTAATCATATTCAGTCCTCATCACTAAGTTCTTTAATCTTATCACGAAGAAATGCAGCATGCTCAAATTCAAGCATTTTAGCCGCTTCTTTCATTTCTCGTGTGAGTTTTTCAATCATTACCCTGCATTCCTTTGCCGTCATTCGTTTATTATGCTCGTCAAACGCTTCTTTAGTAGTAATTTCAATAACATCACGAACATCTTTTTTAATTGTTTTCGGAGTGATATTGTGCTCTTTATTGTATTCTTCCTGTATTTTTCTGCGTCGCACGGTTTCGGTAATTGCTCGTTCCATAGACGGAGTAACGCTGTCGGCATACATAATAACTTCGCCGTTTTCGTTTCTTGCCGCTCTGCCGATTGTCTGGACAAGCGAAGTTTCGGAACGCAAAAAGCCCTCTTTATCGGCATCAAGAATTGCAACAAGTGACACTTCGGGAATATCAAGTCCCTCACGAAGCAGATTGATACCGACTAAAACATCAAACTTTCCAAGTCGTAAATCTCGGATAATTTCCATTCTTTCAATGGTGTCAACATCGTGGTGCATATATCTAACCTTGATGTCAAAGCCCTCAAGATAAGCCGTTAAATCCTCTGCCATCTTCTTTGTAAGCGTGGTTACAAGCACTCTTTCTTTGCGTTCAATTCTGACATTGATTTCGGACAGTAAGTCGTCCATTTGGTCATCTGTCGGTTTAACTGTGATGATTGGGTCGAGCAATCCCGTAGGTCTTATTACCTGCTCAACAATCTGCGTAGAATTTTCTTTTTCAAACTCGCCCGGAGTTGCCGAAGTAAATATAACCTGATTGATTTTGCCGTAAAACTCATCAAAAGTCAGCGGACGGTTATCAAAAGCAGACGGAAGTCTGAAACCGTAATCAATAAGGCTTCCCTTTCTTGAACGGTCACCGCCGTACATTCCACGCACCTGCGGAAGCATAACATGGCTTTCATCAACAAACATAAGAAAATCATCAGGAAAATAATCAATAAGTGTAAACGGTGCTTCACCAGGTTTTCTGTCACTCATAATTCGTGAATAATTTTCAATACCTTTGCAAAAGCCTGTTTCTTCAAGCATTTCTATATCATTCATAGTGCGTTCTTTAATACGCTGTGCTTCAAGAAGTTTGCCGTTAGCTTCAAAATACGCAACTCGTTCCACCATTTCATTGTAAATCTCGTTGAGTGCCTTTTTGAGTTTTTCGTGACTGACAACATAGTGAGAAGCAGGATAAATAACGCATGAGCTCAGTATGCCCTCAACCTTACCCGTAAGAGGGTTAATCTCGCAAATTCGGTCAATTTCATCGCCGAAAAATTCAACTCTGACTGCATTACCCGAACTTCCGGCAGGATAAATTTCAACTGTGTCGCCACGAACACGGAACTTATTACGAACAAAATTAATATCATTGCGTTCGTATTGAATTTCAACAAGTTTATGAATAAGCTCATCACGCTCTTTTTGCATACCAGGTCGCAACGAGATTACCATTTTTTTGTAATCAAGCGGGTCACCGATAGAATAAATACACGATACGGACGCAACGATAATAACATCTCTACGCTCCGACAAAGCCGCCGTTGCACTGTGACGAAGTTTGTCGATTTCGTCATTTATAGCACTGTCTTTTTCGATATAAGTATCGGTCGTCGGCACATAAGCCTCCGGTTGATAGTAGTCATAATAAGAAACAAAATACTCAACTGCATTTTCAGGGAAAAACTCCTTAAACTCGGAGCAAAGCTGTGCCGCAAGTGTTTTGTTATGAGCCAAAACAAGTGTAGGTCTGTTTACTTTTTCAATGATATTTGCCATTGTAAAAGTCTTGCCCGAACCCGTAACACCCATAAGAGTTTGCTCTTTGTCGCCTCGTAAAACGCCCTCTGCAAGCTTTTCAATCGCTTGAGGCTGGTCGCCTGTCGGCTTGAATTTGCTGACTAATTTAAATTTGTCCATATCATCAACTCACTATTTTTTGCTAAAAATCTATAATCACTATATTATACAACAAATGTTTCAATTATTCAATAGTCATTATTATCGGTCATTTAAATGTTGTGTTCATCTATATTTAATATTTTGGTATTGAAGTGCAGATATAAGTTTGGTATAATATAGGTTATAAATTTATATATTAGGGTGATTATGATGGCTAACAAACAAACATTGTTTTGCGGAACTAACACAGAATTTTTGTCCGCAGAGCTTACAAAGGAAGCAAACGAATCAAACAGCGGTGTTGCCTTCCGTATTCCAAGTTTAGTGAATGCTGACGGCACACTTGTTGCTGCTATCGACAAAGCTCATGTGCCTACGGATTGGGGCTTTATTGAAATCGCTGTCAGAACAAGCACAGACGGCGGCAAGAACTGGAGCGACATCAAAACTATTGCCACACCGCCTGCAAGAGTTATCAATTCTGACAAGGAAAACACTGCAACCGCATTTTACATCGACCCTTGTATGGCTGTTGCACAAAACGGCGACATCGTGCTTCTTGTTACATATTATCCGGAATCAAAAGGTCTTTTCAACAAAAAGATGATGGACAAGAACAAGGTTGCTTATGCAAATTTTGACGGAAAAACAGTTCCGCTCATTTATGACAAAGACGGCAACTTCTACTATGTTCTTGAAAGCGGCAAGGTTATTGACAAAACAAAATCCGCCACTCCGTACAGGGTTAACTTTACAGACGGCGAACTTTATGAAAACGACAAATATGTAGGTAACATCTTCCTCAACGGTGCAAGCAAAAAAGCCGACGGAGGCGAAGGAACTACATTCGGTGCTCCCCTCAAAGCAGTTAAAAGAAGTTATGTATTTATGCTTCGATCATCCGACAAGGGTACAACTTGGTCAAAGCCTGTCGACATCACCGGAAGCATTCTTAATCAGGAAAAAGACGGATATTTTCTCGGAGTCGCTCCGGGTAACGCAATTACAACAAAGAGCGGCAGAATAATATTTCCTCTTTATACTCTCAAAGGTTCGGTTTGTATTTATTCCGATGACAACGGCACTACTTGGAGAAGAAACGAAGCCGTTCCTTACACACCTAACATTAACGAATGGACGCTTGCAGAAGGTCATGACGGAATTCTTTACTCTTTTTCAAGAGCAAGAGGTTACAAGACGACACCTGCCGCAATTTCTTATGACAACGGCATTACTTGGCTAAAAACAAAAAACGCCAAATTCAAAGCGCCAAAATGCCAAAAGAACTGCTTTATTGACAGCGAAAAAGTATATGTTTCTCACCCATCAAAGAAAGGCAGAAATGACGGTGTTATCTCAACAGGTACTTTTGAATACGACAAAAAGGGCAAATGTAAAGGCATCAAGTGGTCTAAAGAGGACATCAAGATTAACGAAGGCTTCTTTGCTTACAGTTGTATGACAAAAATTGACAACAACACAATCGGTATTCTTTATGAAGACCAACCGAGTTCTCACATTGTTTTTGAAACAATCAAACTATAATTAATTAAAATCGGCAAAGGAGTTTAATTTATGCCGAAGAAATCAAACATAAAGAAAAGACTATCGTCATTTCAAGTTATATTATTGGGATTCGCAGGAGTGATATTGCTCGGTGCTCTGCTTTTGATGTTGCCTATTTCATCGGCGGAAAGAGTTGTCACTCCGTTCAACGAAGCATTATTCACATCAACTTCCGCCGTTTGTGTAACCGGACTTGTAGTTAGAGACACGGGCAGTTATTGGTCTGCTTTCGGTCAAGCTGTAATTATAACGCTTATTCAAATCGGCGGTCTTGGAGTTGTCACAATTGCCGCATCATTTTCTATGCTTGCAGGCAGAAGAATATCTCTTATGCAACGAAGCACAATGCAGGACGCAATTTCCGCTCCAAAAGTTGGCGGAATAGTCAAACTGACAAAGTTCATCATCACAGGCACATTTATTATAGAAGCAGTCGGAGCAGTTTCTATGATGCCTGTTTTCTGCAAAAACTTTGGTGCAAAAGGAATTTGGATGTCAGTATTCCATTCTGTTTCCGCATTTTGCAACGCAGGTTTTGACATTTTAGGCACAGAGGGCAATCAATTCTGCTCGTTGACCCCATACACATCAAATCCTGTTATCAACATAACCGTTATGCTTCTTATTGTAATCGGCGGTATTGGATTTTTGACTTGGGATGACATATGCAACAACAAATTCAAAATTAAAAAATACAGTATGCAAAGTAAGATTATTCTTCTGACATCGCTTATTTTGATTTTACTGCCGGCTATATATTTCTTCATTTTTGACTATTCGAATTACAGCATCGGCAACAGATTGCTTGCTTCCCTGTTCCAATCGGTCACAACAAGAACGGCAGGTTTTAATACAACCGATTTGACAAAGTTAACTCGACCGTCACAGGCTATTATGATTTTTCTTATGCTTGTCGGCGGTTCACCGGGTTCAACAGCAGGCGGTCTTAAAACAACAACAATGGCTGTGCTGATTCTCAATGCCTTTGCTTGTTTTAAGCGAAAAGAAAATGTTTGTGCATTTGGCAGGAGAATTGACGACAGCGTTATAAAAAATGCGGCAACAATTGTTATGATGTACATCACACTTTTCTTCATCGGCGGTGTTTCAATTTGCACTATTGAAAAATTACCGTTGGTTGCAAGCCTGTTTGAAACAGCATCTGCTATCGGCACGGTAGGATTGACTTTAGGTATTACGCCAAAATTGAGCTTGGCGTCACAGCTTATTCTTATAGTACTGATGTACCTTGGAAGAGTCGGAAGCTTAACACTCATTTACGCAACATTATCAGGCAAAAAACAAATCAATGCAAAACTGCCGCTTGAAAAAATTACAGTAGGTTAAAGGAGCACAAAATGAAAAATATTTTACTTATCGGTCTTGGACACTTTGGCAAGCACATTGCAATGGAACTTAACCAATTAGGCCACGAAGTTATGGCAATTGATAACGACGAAGAAAAAGTTAATGATGTTCTTCAATATGTCACTAATGCACAAATCGGCGACAGCACAGACCCTGATTTTTTGAATTCACTCGGAATAAGAAATTTTGATGTTTGCATTGTAACGATGTCGGGAAATTTTCAAAACTCACTTGAAACCACTTCCCTGCTAAAAGAATTGGGTGCAGAATTTGTTGTATCTGCGGCAAAGCGTGATGTACAGGAAAAGTTCTTATTACGCAACGGAGCTGACAGAGTTGTTTATCCAGAAAAACAAATGGCAAAATGGACTGCAATCAGGTACACTTCCGACCATATTCTTGATTATATTGAGGTTGACGATTCATACGCCATTTTTGAGGTACAAGTGCCGGATAATTGGATTGGCAAATCAATCGGAAGAATTGACATTCGTAAAAAGTACAACATCAACATTTTGGCTCTTAAAGAATATGGCAAAATGAATATGGCAATAACGCCTGACACCGTTCTTTCAAGCAACATCAGCATGCTTGTTCTCGGAGATTATAAATCACTCCAAAAATGCTTTAAAATATAAAAAAGATAGGCAAGCCTATCCACTACAAAAAAAGTCCTATCTTTTTTGATAGGACTTTTACATTACTCTTGTTTTTTATTTTCTTCTTCCAATTCTTTTGCTTTAACTGTGTTTAGATAAATTAAAACAAGCATTACTAAAAGTGCGACATAAAGCAAAATAGAAATAGCAAAGAATTTTTTAAAGTTGTTTTTGTATTCGTCTGCGCGTTCTTTAGCTGAATCTGTTTGAGCGGATAATTTTGCAGAACCTAAGTCGAAACCTGATTTTTGATAAAGTTTATAAGCTGCAACAGTTCCTTTATAATCATTGCCTGCTTTGATTGCAACCCCTGTTGTAATAGCACCTACTATGAGTAAAATTACGGCAAAAACAGCATAAAGCACAGTAGATTTTTTGTTTTTCATATTAAAGACCTCCCAAATTTATATTTTTATTATAACATATTAATTTTTTACTTGCAATTTATATTTTAATAAGTTATAATAGGCAAGTAATTTATTTGGAGAGTTGTCCGAGCTGGCCGAAGGAGCACGATTGGAAATCGTGTAACGGGCTATAACCTGTTCGAGGGTTCGAATCCCTTGCTCTCCGCCAAAAATAAAGAGTTCGTCGTTAGACGGACTTTTTTATATTTTATAAAATCATTATAAAATATAAGGGACTGTGAAAAATCACAGTCCCGATTTTAATACTATTAGATAGCTGAAAGAAGTTTTGGAAGTCTTGCGAGTGTTCCGCCGAGAGTCCAGAAAATTTTGCTGAAGCCGATGAATGAAGATTGATCATCATTAAGCATCATAAGAAGTCCCTCAGCCTGATATTCACTGAATGCACCCATAGACATCTGTACGAAGTTACGAACAGGAATCTGTGTTGCCATAGCGGCAAGCATCTTACCGTCGCCGTTTTCAGCTGAGCCCATACCTGACATAACCTTTGAGATGAGTCTGCAAAGTCTGCCGCCCCACTTTGTATGTCTTGCATCATTAAGGCATGAGTACTTATCAATCCTCTTTGAAGTATCAATTTGAGGATTTGGAAGCTCACCGTAAACTGCGGCAAAATCATCACGAGTGATGTTTTTAACATCATTGTAGTAAGCAGGAGCAGTTGTGTGATAATCAGGGATTTCGCAAGCAGGAGCTTCTACATTTACGGTAGCGGTGAGTTTAACATCTCTTGATGAAGCGGCAACCATAATATCAAAGTCACCGGACTCAACGCACCAATCACCGATTTTAACATTATAGAAAGCAAATGCTCTCTTTGAAAGTTCAACAGAAACTTCCTTTTCTTCGCCCGCATTAAGGAATACCTTTTTGTATCCTTTAAGTTCCTTTGCAGGACGGAAGATTGTTGATTCCTTATCTGCAACATAAACCTGAGCAATTTCTGCACCGGCTACACTGCCTGTATTCTTAACCTTGAACGATACGGTAAGAGTGTCTGTATCTTTAATAGAATCAGCTGAAAGCTTAATGTCGCTGTATTCAAATGTTGTATAAGAAAGACCGTAACCGAACGGGAACACAACATCTTCGTTAGCAGAATCGTAATATCTGTAACCGATATAAACGCTTTCTTTATGTTCTGAAGTTACAGGACCGCCCGGATAATTACCGAATGTAGGATTTGCTTCAAATGAAACAGGATATGTTTCCGAAGTTTTACCTGAAGGATTAACTTTACCTGTAAGGATATTTGCAACTGCGGCACCGCCTGCCTGACCGCCTAGTCCTGAATTAAGAAGACCCTTAACTTCTGAAAGCCATGGCATAAGTACAACAGAACCGCCTGCGAGAACAACAACGGTATTTGGATTTGCAGCGGCAACATCCGAAATAAGTTTGTTGTGATTTGGAGGCATATTGATTGTTTCTCTGTCGTAGCCTTCGCCCTCGAAGTCCTCTGTAAGACCTGCGAATACAATAGCAACATCGGCATTCTTTGCAGCATTAACAGCCTCTGCCGTAAGCTGTGCCTCAGTCATTCTTGTCTTTTGCTCTTTCTTAGTGCCTGCCGACTTGTAATAGCCCTGTGCATAAGTAACATCTACGCCGAGTTCTACAAGTTCATCATAAGCGTTTGAAAGCATTGTAGGATTGATAACAGAGGAACCTGCGCCCTGGAAACGAGGAGCTTTTGCCATCTCACCGATAACAGCTACCTTTTGACCTGCCTGAAGAGGAAGAATGCTGTCATCGTTCTTAAGAAGAACCATTGAGCCTTCTGCAATCTTTTGAGCAATCTTGTGGTGAGCCTTTTTGTCATATGTATGTGTTTTTTCAAGAGCCGGCTTTGACTTCAAGATGAGGTCAACAACAGCATCTACTCTTTCGTCAAGAATTGATTCTTCAAGAGTTCCGTCGTTTACAGCGGCAACAATTTTTTTAGCATTAAGCTTACCGGATGTAGGCATTTCAAGGTCTGTACCTGCTTTAACGCCGTCAACACGGTCAACAGATGCACCCCAGTCTGTTACGATAAGGCCCTTAAAGCCCCATTCCTTACGGAGAACCTGCTGTTGCATCCATTCATTTTGTGAAGCATAAACACCGTTAATACGGTTATATGAATTCATAACAGTCCAAGGCTGAGCCTCTTTAACAGCAATTTCAAATGCCGGGAAATAAATCTCACGCATTGTACGCTCATCAATAACTTCGTTGAGAACCATACGGAATGCTTCCTGTGAATTACAAGCAAAGTGCTTAAGTGATGTACCTACGCCCTTTGACTGAACGCCGTTGATGATGGCAGCTGAGCACTTACCTGCAAGAAGCGGATCTTCTGAAAAATACTCAAAGTTTCTGCCGCATGTTGGAGCACGCTTGATATTTGTACCCGGGCCGAGAATAACGGAAACCTTTTCTTTAAGGCATTCTTCACCCATAGCTGCACCCTCTTCAAAGAGCAAATCATCATCCCAAGAGCAAGATGAAGTTGCGGCAGGCGGGAAGCAAGTTGTAGGAACAGAGTTGCCAAGACCGATACCGCCCGATGACTTTGCCTCGCCTTCTTCAGGTACATAGTCCTTACCCTTTGCCTTACGCAAGCCGTGAGGGCCGTCTGTAATGCAAATCTTAGGGAGCCCGAGTTCCGGAGCTTCCTCAAGATGCCAATAGTCATAACCGGAAACAAATGTTGCCTTTTGCTCAAGGCTCATTTTTCCGACGATTTCAGAGTGTTTCATAAAAAACTCCTTTCAAATTTATAAATTTACTGAACTATTATACAATAAATAACACCGTTTGTCACTAACTTTTGGTAATATTTTTTATAATATTTATTATGATAAAAGATGGTTTTAACATAATTGTAAAATATCAATATGCAAATTGTACATTTTTTCCATATTTTTATATAATTTTGAATATATCATTGACAGAATTTACAAATTATGATATACAAAAAGTAGAAAGATATATATATTTCGGTTCAGAAAGGAGCAATTATATGACTAAAAAGAATAAAATAATAATTATCTTTGCTGTTTTGTTTGCCGTTGTAATGTTGATATTGGGAATTTTTTTGATTGAACAACACATGCGCAAAACTGATGTTGATTCTGCAAAAGAACAATCCTTGGAATATCTTTGCGAGAAATACAACGCAAATCCGCAAGAGTTTAAATTAATTAAATACAACCAAGCCCATTCTGAAGAGGAAGAATATGAAATCTTTTTAACAAAAACGGTTTGGATTGATTTTTCGTTTGAATATGAATATAACAACAGACATTTTATTGTGAGCAAAAATAAAAAAGGTTATTATGACGATTATCAATTTGACGATATCCAAAATTGGTGCACAGAATGGTTGCAAAAAAATGTTGACCAAAAAATTATCGGAATGTACCTTGACACGGAGAATATAATAAACTACTACGATAAAAATAATCTTGATTACAAATATATAATTTCAAAAGATGATTCAAAGCAATTTTTAAAATGCTTTGAAAACGATGTTGCACGTTTTTATTTTTATGATAAAGAATATACATTTGACGATATATATATAGATAAACTAAGCATGAAATTCAACAGCACATTAAAAGCCGATTATATTCCTAGCTTTTATTATGTAACCAACACACCTAAAAAACATTTTGCATGCTTTAAATTTATTCAATGGAAAAGCTATGCAGAACCAGACTATAATATAAAAGGAAAATGATAATGAAAAAGCAACTTTTCAAGTTATTATTATGATGCAAAAACTGCAAATGACAAATTATATTAGAAAAGAATTAAAAATAATCGGAAAACAATGTTTTGATTACTCAAATCAAACAAATTTTTATACATAAACAAAAACAGACTGCAATCCTACTGAAAAGATTGCAGTCTTATACTTTTATGATTATCTGCCTTCATCAAAGGAGCGGCAGATGAATTTAGCACCGAGGGACTCGGCAAGTTTTCTTGACTTTTCGATGTTTTCTTCACCGATAACATCAACAACGCTCATATGAACCTCAGGGCAATATTTTGCACATTCTTTTGTAAATTCAAGAAGTGACGGAAATGCTTTTTTAGGAAAAATATTTCTTGTAACGGCATCGTAGCTGTCGGAATCAGGGTCGTTAAGTGAAACAGAAACAATATCAAAAGCTTCGCCGATTTCCTTGGCTGTACTTCTGCCGTTGATTAAATCCGAAAGTCCGTTTGTGTTAACACGGATTTTGATTGACGGATTGATTGTTCTGAGGTAATTTGCCGTAGCAATCAAGACATCAAGTCGTTCGGTAGGTTCGCCGTAGCCACAAAAGCAAACAGCGTCTACCTTTTCAAATCCGTAAGCATCAATAGCTTTTTTAATATCATCAAGGCTCGGCTCGTTGCCGTAAAACCAAAGATTTTCGGCATCGCCGACCGCATTGCCCTGCGATCGAATACAGAAAGTGCATCTGCAAGGGCATTTGTTTGTTATATTAATGTATGTTCCGCCGCAAAGTGTATAAATAATATCAGCCATAATATATTCACAAAGTGTAATAAACACTATCTCCTATTGATATTTTATTCTATATATTATATAATATTGTTGACATTAATCATATAGGCAAATGTATAAATAATTTAAGGTACAGATATGAAAAAATATATTGAAATATATAATTATTACAAAAACTTGATACTTACAAATCAGCTCAAAGCCGGTGACAAATTACCATCGGTAAGAACCGCTACACAGCTTTTGCCCGTAAGCAAAACAACAATACAAAATGCTTACTTTGAACTTCAGGCAGACGGATATGTTATCGCTTCCCCTAAAAGCGGATATTATGTAACAGAGCAAAAGAGCACAGCTTCAACTGTTATAAAAGGAAAGAAGGAGGAAAGCAAAATTCTCTACGACCTCAAAAGCGGTGACGCCGACGAGGAAAGCTTTGACATTAAACTGTGGCAACGATACATAAAAAGTGCACTTCGACAGGAGGAACGATTGCTGTCATACGGTGATGTTCAAGGCGAGGCAGACTTGAGAGAAGTTTTGTCCGACTATATCCGAGCAAAGCGAAATGTATCGGCTTCGCCGGACAGAATTGTTGTCGGTGCAGGCGTTCAATCGCTTTTATATATTCTATGTTCACTTATCAAGAACAAAGGCACTGTATCTTTTCCGGACAAAAGTTTTGTGCAGGGTATGAATTTGTTTGCAGATTACGGCTTTGAAGTCAGAACAAGAAACAAAGACGCAGATATCATTTATGTTTCACCGTCACATATGACATCGTACGGAAATGTTATGCCGATTAAAAGGCGGCTTGAACTTGTGGAATACAGCAAGGAGCGTGGAAGTCTTGTAATCGAGGATGACTTTGACAGTGACTTTTTGTATCAAACAAAGCCGATTCCCTCTTTATTTGCTCTTTCAAATGCTCAAAATATAATATATATGGGCAGCTTTTCAAATGTACTTATCCCCGGTATCAGAATCAGCTTTATGGTACTGACCGAGGAACTTGCAAACGAATTTTGCAAAAACGAAAACAAATTTTCGCAAACAGCAAGTAAAACAGAGCAAATTGCACTCTGTCAATACATCCGTGACGGACACATTAATTCGCAGGCAAGAAAAATAAGAAGATTGTACACGGCAAAAGCAAAATACTTTTGTGAAGAATTGAAAAAAGCTTTGCCGAATGCAAAAATAAATTTGAGTGAAAACGGACTGCAAGTTAAAGCCGAAGTTCTGTTTAACAATAATTACAAAGCTTTTGAGCAAAACGGAATTAATGCAAACATTGTTGATTGCAGCAATGGAAAACTAAAAATAGTTTTTGTACCTTCTGCAATAAAAAGCGATGATATTCCTAAAGCAATCAAGATTATAAAGTCAATAATTTTAAAAAAGAGATAAGAACTTTTGTATTATAAGTACAATTTTTAGGACTTGTAAGCACTACCCTATTGTATATAAATCTCATATGGTTTACAATGCAGATGTAGACAAAAAACACACATTGTTAATGAAAAAGGAGATTTATTATGAACAAAAAGGATTTGCTTAAAGGTATTATTATTTCGATTGTTACACTCATTGTCGGTTACGGAGCAATGGCAATACCGTTCAATCTGTTTTTAACGGTATCTAAAGACGGACAGCGTATTTTCTTCCTTGCAGAGCTTTGCATCTACTTAGTAATAGGCAGTATATTTCTGCTTATTCAAGACAAAAAAGAAAAACAAGCAAAGAAGCAAAAAGCACGCCACGAGGAGCGTGCACAGAAAATAAAAGATGTTCAGCAAAACTGGTATGATATTGCGGCATAAAATCATAAAAATCCGTAGGAAAAGAACTCCTACGGATTTTTTAATTACTACGGATTTTGCGAGCGGTTTTTCGCTTAAATGTATCAATCCAAAGACGAGGACTGAAAAGGAGCAAAATCGGGAACAGTTCAAGTCTGCCGGCAAGCATATCGAAAATCAAAACAAGCTTTGACAAATCGGTGAACTGACCAAAATTCCTTGACGGTCCGACAAGTTCAAGACCCGGACCGATATTGTTAATTGTTGCGGCAACAGCGGTAAAATTTGTTACCAAATCATAATTTTCAATCGATATAATAAGCATACTGAAAACAAAAATTACAAAATATGTAATAATAAAAACATTTGTCGAACGAAGTATTTCGTGTTCAACCGCTTTACCGTCAAGTGTTATTTTTTTGATATTTTTTGGGTGAAGATATGATTGAATTTCTTTATTAACAGTTTTGAGAGCAACCAAAAATCTTGAAACTTTTATACCGCCGCCCGTACTTCCCGCACAAGCACCGACAAACATCAAAAGCACCAAAATCGCTTTTGAAAACGATGGCCACATATCAAAATCTACGGTTGAATAACCTGTTGTTGTGATAATAGATGCGACCTGAAATGCCGAATGTGTAATTGCGTCTGAAAGATTGTCAAACAAATGATAAGTATTGATAACTACCGCAACGGTTGAAAAAATTATAACTCCGAAATACGCTCTGACTTCTTCCATTTTAAGTGCTTTACCGAATTGACGGAAGATAAGAAAATAATAAAAATTAAAGTTAACTCCGAAGAGTGCCATAAATATTGTGATAACCCACTGAACATAGGTTGAATAACTCGCCATGGAATCGGCTTTGATACCAAAGCCACCGGTACCGGCTGTGCCGAGTGAAGCTGTAATAGCATCAAACAGAGGCATATCGCCGCAAACAAGAAATACAATTTCCAAAACAGTTAAAGCGAAATACAAAATATAAAGAATTCGTGCGGTATAACGCATTTTCGGTACAAGTTTGCCTACCGAAGGTCCGGGACTTTCGGCACGCATAAGATTCATATTTGAACCGCCGGACATTTGAACAACGGCGAGTAAAAATACAAGAACACCCATACCGCCTATCCAGTGTGTAAAGCTTCGCCAAAAGAGAGAAGCATGAGAAAGTGCCTCAACATCCGTGAGAATGCTTGCACCCGTTGTTGTAAATCCCGATACAGTTTCAAACAAAGCATCGACGAAATGCGAAATTTCGCCTGTAAGTACAAAAGGAACAGCACCGAAAACAGAAAGGACAATCCAACTGAGTGCCGTTGCCGTGCATCCTTCTTTGAGATAAAATACATTATTTTTAGCTTTTTTAACGGCTATCAAAGCACCGATTGCAAGGGTTACAACCGCACAGATAAGATAGGTCTTGTATTCCGATTCGTGATAAATTAATCCGACGATACAAGGCAAAAACAAAAGTGCACCCTCTAAAATCAGCACATAGCCCAAAATTTTTCTGATAATAGAACCGTTCATATATGTTATCCTTATGCAAGAATATTACTAATGTCGTTAAAACCGGTATGTGTTGTTACAATCATAACGCTGTCACCCGGCAAAATACAGTCCTGACCGGACGGAATGATAACCTTACCTCTTCTGAAAATAAAGCAGATAAGAAGATTATCTTTAAGTTTAAGTTTCATAATAGGAGTGTTGGTCACTTTTGACTCTTTGTCTATTTTAAATTCAACCGCCTCAACCCTGTGGTCAAATAAATGATAAAGGGTTTCTACATTTGAACCTTTTGAAGCATTCTTTGCTCTGACATAAGCAATAATGGCTTCACTTGTTATATAACGAGGATAGATAACCGAGCCTATATCAAGATTATTGATAGCGTCCTTAAACCTGATTTTATTAATCTTTGTAACAAGCTTGGCATTTGAAAACTGTTTTGCATGAACGGTAAGAAGAATATTTTCCTCATCCGAACCTGTGAGAGTCACAAAAGACTCGGCACTTTGTATGCCCTCTTCGGTAAGCAAATCTTCATCAACACCGTTGCCGTTGATTACGACAACCTTTGGAAGCAAGGTGGCAATCTCTTCGCATCTTTCCTTATCTTTATCAATAAGGCAAACATCAATGCCGTTATCCGAAAGGCGTTTTGCAAGATAATATCCTGCGTCACCGCCGCCGATAATCATCGTATTCTTTACCTTATTCGTTTTAAAACCGATATGTTTAAAGAAGTCCGAAACCTTTTTCGCCGGAGCAACAAAAGAAATCATATCCCCTGCTTTAAGTTCGAAATCACCTGTTGGAATGTATATTTGTTTATCTCTTTCAACACCGCAGATAAGAACATCGTTTGTGCTTTTACCGAGTTGTGCAAGAGTCATACCGTCAAGTATATTACCGTGCGGTATTCTGATTTTTACAAGGTCTGCTTTGCCGTGAGCAAATGATGTGACCTCAAGAGCGGTTGGCAGGCAAAGAATTTTGTATATTTCTCGTGAAGCTTCATATTCGGGATTTACAATCATTGCAAGACCGAGTTTGTCCTTGATATGATTAAGTTCGTGCGAATATTCGGGATTACGAACCTTTGCGATGGTTGCACAGTGACCGACACGGGAAGCAACAGTGCAGCAAAGAAGATTGAGTTCGTCCGAATCCGTTACGGCGATAATAAGGTCGGCATCTATAATACCGGCGTCCTTTTGAACGCTGAATGATGCACCGTTGCCTACAACACCCATAACATCATACATATCCGTTATTTTTTGCACCTTTTGAGGAGAGGTGTCAACAACGGTAATGTCGTGGTTTTCAAGCACAAGCTGTTCAACAAGAGCTGTGCCTACAACCCCGCAACCGACGATAATAATATTAAGACCCGTTGCTTCTTTTAATCGTTTACCCAAAAATCCCATCATTTCACCTTTAAATAACTAAATAATCAAATGCTAATATACCACTAAAAGCCGACAAAAACAAGAACTACATTATAACTCCGTCCTTAAAAACAGATATATCACGATAATTGTTCAATTCATTTTTTGTCTTTTCGCCGTTAAGAACGGATATCAACTTGTTTTGAAGTTCATCGGCAAGAATATCAAAGCCTATTCCGTTAATAAGCTCGCCTGCGTTAAAATCAATCCAATTGGCTTTTCTTCCAAAAAGTGCAGAATTTGAAGAAATTTTGATTGTAGGCACAGCCGCACCGAGTGAAGTGCCTCTGCCCGTTGTGAACAAAATAACCTGACATCCTGCACAAACAAGATTTGTTACCGAAACAATATCGTTGCCCGGACCGTTCAAAAGATTAAGTCCGTTTTTATGTACACTCTCACCGTACTTCAAAACATCGGTTACTATGCTTTTACCGCCTTTTTGAACACAACCGAGCGATTTTTCTTCAAGGGTTGTAATTCCGCCGTCGCGATTGCCCGGTGACGGATTTTCATAGCACACAACACCGTGAGAATAAAAATAATCCTTAAATCCGTTTATCATATCAACTTGCTTATTGAAAACGGTTTCGTTTTCACTTCGTTCCATCAAGATTTGTTCTGCACCGAACATCTCGGGAACTTCGGTAAGAATCGTTGTTGCACCGTATGAGGTAAGGCGGTCGTTTATTACACCGCAAAGTGCGTTTGCAGTCATACCCGAAAAAGCATCCGAGCCGCCGCATTTATAGCCTACAACAAGTTTGTCAATATTTACAGGTTGTCTTTCATCATTTTTAATTACATCATATATCTCTTTAATGAGCCTTGTTCCCTCTTCAATTTCATCGGTAACATCTTGGCAAACCATAAATTTTACACGGTTTTCGTCAACATCACCGAGATATTCTTTGAAAACGCTCAAATTTGTATTTTCACATCCGAGAGAAACAATAAGCACACCGCCTGCATTTGGATGATGAGCGAGAGCGGCAAGAACTTTTCGAGTGTTTTCCTGGTCGTCACCGAGTTGACTGCAACCGAATTGGTGTGTAAAAGCATACACGCCGTCACAGCCCTGACCGATATTTGAAAAGCGTTTTTCAAGTTCGGTAGCTGTTTTATTTACGCAACCTACCGTAGGGATAATCCAGATTTCATTTCTTATGCCGACCTTGCCGTCTTTTCTGACATATCCGTTAAAAGTGAGGTCGCTTTTTTTCGGTAAATATTTATTGTTATGCAAAAACGAATATTCGAGTTTATCGGACAAGTTTGTTTTAAGGTTGTGTGAGTGAATATAACTTCCCTTTTTTAAATCACGGTCAACATGACCTATCGGATAACCGTATTTGATTACATCATCTCCTACTTTTAAATCTTCAAGCAAAATCTTATGAGCAAAAGGAATATTATCAAGGGCGGTCAAATTATTTTCTGTATAACCGGCTTCAATATCTTCAAGTGCAACGGCAACATTATCCGCTTCGTTAATTTTAATAAATTTAGATTTCATTGTAAAATTTCTCAACAACATTTTTCATATTAGGAATTTCGGTTAACTTTACGCCCCAAAAATCGGTATTATCAAGCACATCGGATATACTCGGCTTGCCTTCAAAGAACAAAAGCACGGTTTTGCTGTCGTGTACTTCGTATTCTCTTACACTTTTGTGATTATAAAAAGCGATAAGATAAGCAAGTGATTTTGAAAGATTTATCGGAGCGGTGCCGTTGATTTTTGCATAATCAAGAATTGACGGCAAAACCCTTGCTTTAAACTTTGCAACCGAATTAAGTGAAATATCAAGAAGCTTGTGGTCAATAAACGGATTATTGAATCTTTCCAAAACACTGTTTGCGTATTCCTCAAGAACAGCTTTATCAAGCGAAATTGTAGGATAAATTTCCTCCAAAATATCAGAAATGTATGACTTAAAATAATCGTCATTTACCATATCACGAACAATGTCAAAGCCTTTAAGATAAGCACCCAAGACGGTTGATGTGTGGACACCGTTAAGTATACGAACCTTGCGGGTTCTGTAATTAGCAATATTATCGGTAAATACAACCGTATCGTCATTAAAAGGCAACACGGATTTTGCATAATCGTCTGCATCTATAATAAATAATCTGTACGGCTCACAGGTCACACTGCAAGGGTCTGCATCGTTTTGATTATGACCGGTTACGATTCTGTCAACAAGTGTGTTACAAAAATGGCATTTTGTATTAACATAATCCGTAAAATCTTCGTTGAAGTCCCAAAGCTTTGCATATTTAAGTATACAATTTTTAAGTTCAATACCGTTATTTTCTATAAGTTCAACCGGCAAAAACACCAAATTGCCTTTATTTTGCTTATATCTTTGATAAAGCATATAAGCAATTTTACCCGGAAACGAAACATTCGGAAAATCGGAACATTTATCTGTTTCAACAAACGCAATTCCTGCTTCGGTAGTGTTGGAAACAACAATTTGAAGTTCATCACCGCAAAAAGTATCAACAAGTCTATCCGTTTCGTTAACTGTATCTATACAATCTGACACACAAGTGATACGGCATCTGTCATCGATAACTCTGCCGTTAATTCTGCCTCTGTGAATAATATCATAAATCCTGTTTTGACCGTTCAAAGCGTTGATGACTTTGTTATTTGTTCTCGGCTGACATATTGCCACCGAACCTTTATAGCCGTTGTCACAAGCGTTTTGTATGTATTCTTCAACAAAAGCACACAGAAAATTGCCTTCGCCGATTTGGAGTATTGTTGCCATAATATGCTTTCTTATTTTGTTGTTGAGCCGAAGCCGCCGTCACGAATACCATCGGCATCATCCGACATCGTAATGCCGAACTGAGTAAAAATACCCTGCGAAAATCCGTCGCCTGCCGATACGGTAACGCTGTGACCGTCATCGTGAGCGGTGCAGGAAAGTTTAATCATAATATGACCCTCGTTTGAAGAGTTATAATAATCGGCATCAATTATGCCGACAGTGTTATCAAGTCCGACTCTGTGCTTAAAGCCAAGACCCGAGCGAGGGAAAATGCTGAGCACCCATCCGTCGTTGATTTTTGCACGGATACCCGTAGGAATAAGAGTAGAGTCACCTGTTTTGATTGTTATATCGGTAGGTGCAAAAAAATCGTAACCTGCCGAGCCGACTGTTGCACGAACAGGAAGTTTGATACTGTCATAGATTGATTTTACATTCTCTGTTTCGGGATACGCCTTGAGCCAGTCCTTTTCAAATTGTTCAAAGCTGACTTTTTCAAATTCGGCAATTCTTTGCATAATTATTTCCTCGTTTCACCATTTTTTATCATCAAAATTCGGACAATCTTTGTTTTTTAAAATTGCTCGAACCTCTACATAACAGCCGCATTTCAGGCACATGCCCGAAATCAAGCTGTCGCATTTTTTACACATAGACAAACGATGATTATATAATTCATCGCTCACCTTTTCCGAAGCATCTATTGTTTTAATATAATCTTGGATTTGACTGTATGTAACATTTTGACCTGCTTCAAAAAGCAAACATCTTTTGCAATTATTATCCATCACTTATTAATAACAAACTTAACAACGCTGCAAGCAGGAATTGCAGCAGTAAAGCCGTCTTTAAGCTTTCTGAAATCGGTAAACTCCACGGTTTTTACATTGTCTGCGTTGTCAAAGTCATTCTTTTGATGACATTCACCGGTTAAGATTTCTGCAGTAATACTTTCAACCTTTGTATCTGCAATTTGACATTTAATCTTTGCAGACTTGGTTGACGAATTGTTTGTTATCGTTGAATAAATTGTACCGTTTTCATCAACTGAAGCAGATTCACAAAGTTGAGGGAAAACCTTGTTATCATTAGGTGAATTTACAAGCGGTGTAGTGATATACGAACCCACAAGAGTATTTTCCTGATGTTCCTTATACATCTTGAAAACATAATAAGTAGGCGTTTTAATCATTTTTTCACCGTCTGTAAGAATAACAGACTGAAGTACATTAACGGTTTGAGCAATATTAGCCATCATAAGTCTGTCGGCATGCTTGTTGAAAATATTGAGAGTAAGACCGGCAACAATAGCGTCACGCATAGTGTTTTGCTGATACAAAAATCCCGGATTTGTACCCTCCTCAACATCATACCAAGTGCCCCACTCATCAACGATAAGTTTAACCCAGCGTTGAGGATTGATACTGTCCATCATTGCAAGGTGATTGGTAATAAGTTCTTCCATTCTGTAAGCCTTGCAAATTGTTGAATCATATTCTTTTTTATCAAACACCGTTGCAGAGCCTTTATGGTGCCATTGACCGGTAGGGATAGTGTAATAGTGAAGCGAAATACCGTTTGCGTGGTGCTTAACCTTGTCCATAACCTCTTTTGTCCAATGATAATCATCAACATTAGGTCCGCAGGCAATACGAGAAATATGCTTATTTGAATCATAATCACGGCAATATGTATTATAACGCTTAAAAAGGCAACCGTAATATTCCGGGTCCATATTTCCGCCGCAACCCCAAGATTCGTTGCCGACGCCGAAATATTTAAGATTAAACGGCTTTTCGCTGCCGTTTTTCTTGCGAAGTTCAGCCATAGGAGAAACACCGTCAAAAGTCATATATTCTACCCACTCGCTCATTTCACGAACAGAACCTGATCCGACATTGCCGTTGACATAGGTATCACAACCAAGTTGACGGCAAAGTTCAAAATATTCGTGAGTGCCGAATGAATTATCTTCAACAACTCCGCCCCAGTGAGTATTAATCATTTTCTTTCTTTGAGATTTATCACCTATTCCGTCTTTCCAATGGTATTCATCGGCAAAGCAACCGCCGGGCCAACGAAGAACAGGAATACCCATATCCTTGAGTGCCTCTACAACATCACATCTCATACCGTTTACATTGGGAATTTTTGAGTTTTCACCAACATAAATGCCCTCATAGATACATCTGCCGAGATGTTCGGAAAAATGGCCGTACAAATCTTTATTGATTTTTGCAATTCTTTGGTTTGGGTTGATAAGATACTTTTCCATATACTTCTCCTTAAAACTAATTAATAATAAATTAGCATATTAAAAATATAAAGTCAATAAATTGACATAAAATCTTTAAAGTTTTATAATACGGATAACATATATTTTATGAGGTGAAAAAATGCAAAATATCGAAAAATGCGTAAACATACTCAAAAGAAAAGGAGCAGATGCACTTGTTCTCTTAGATGAAGCAAATATGCACTACCTGTGCGGATTTTCTCCGAGCGAAGGAATGGTTATTATTTTGAATAACGGTGACGCTTTTCATCTTGTTGATTCAAGATATACCGAAACTGCCGAAAATCACGCAAAAGAAACGGGACTTAAAGTTATTGAGTTCAAGAGAAGCTATTATGAAGAACTTGAGAAAATCATAAACGACAGCAAGTCGAAAAGCATTGTATACGAAAGCAACACAATTTCACTCAAAGCGTTTGAAAACATCAAGGAGCACTGCAAAGATGCTCAAATGGTTGAACTCGGCAACTTGCTTATGAGAGAGCGAAACAGAAAAGAAGCCGAAGAAATCGTGTTGATGAAAAAAGCAAATCAAATTGCCGAAAAGGCATTTTTGGAACTTCTTAACCATATTAAGCCGGGCAAGACAGAAAAAGAACTTGCGGCATATTTTGACTATCTTATGGCAAAAGAAGGCTCTGACGGAGTGAGTTTTGACACAATTTTGCTTGCAGGCGAAAGAACTTCTATGCCTCACGGTGTACCGAGCGAAAACACGGTAAAAGACGGCGAATTTGTTCTGTTTGACTTTGGTGCTACCTATCAAGGCTACCACAGTGATATGACAAGGACCGTTGCGGTTGGCAGTGCAAGTGACGAGATGAAAGAAATATACGATTTGGTACTCAAAGCTCAGCTTGCGGGAATCAAAGCCTTGAACGCAGGTGTTAAGTGTGCCGATGTTTACAAGGCGGCATATGATGTGCTTGACGAAAAGAATATGGCACAGTATTTCAGGCACGGACTCGGACACGGTGTGGGTCTTGAAATTCACGAGGGATTCAATGCTTCACCGAGAAGCAAAGACACTTACGAAGTAGGCAATGTTACATCAATTGAACCGGGGATTTACATTCCGGGTAAATTTGGAATAAGAATTGAAGATGTTTGCTATCTTGCTCCGAGAGGACGGGAAAACCTCTCTAATGTTACCAAATCATTAATAATTCTATAAACAAACTGTTAATTCGATTGACATTTACTTTTCTTTGTGGTAAATAGTATTTATCCGTAAGGATAGCACCTTGAAAATTTAATGCGTGATGATTTTGCACTTAATTATTGATGATATAAAACTGCCGGCTGTGTTTTCAGCCACAGTTAGCGCCCGAACCCTATGGGTTGACGAGGAAAAGAGTTATCGAAATATTCGGCGGATGCTCTTTCGTACGCTTTGGTGCGTAAGAAAAAGGCAAAAACTTCGGCAACGAAGCAACAAATCCTTTTTCACAAAGCAATATTAAGTATAAATTTTTGATTTAATCATACAGTTATAATAAGAAATGAGGAATGATTATGTGTGGAATTATCGGATACACAGGACATACAGACGCAAGAGGTAAATTAATCAAAGGGCTTAAAACCCTGGAATACAGAGGTTACGACAGTGCAGGTATTGCCGTTTTCAACGACACGCTCAACGAAGTTATCGTTGCAAAATGTGAGGGCAGAGTTGAAAGGCTTGATGAAAAATCAAAGGACATCAAGGGCAACACGGGCATTGGGCATACAAGATGGGCAACGCACGGCGGTGTGAGCGATTCAAACTCTCATCCGCACAAATTCGGCAATGTAACACTTGTACACAACGGAATTATTGAGAATTATGCTTCAATAAAAAACCAACTCGGTATTGCAGGCAAGCTAAAAAGCCAGACGGACAGCGAAGTTGTTGCCGCTTTGATTGACAATTACTACCACATTGGCAGTGACCCGAGCGAAGCCATCATCAAGGCGGTCAGAGAAATTAAGGGTACATTTGCACTTGGAATTATGTTTGATGACATTCCCGATGTGATTTACGCTGTCAGAAATGTCAGTCCTATTGTGTGCTGTGTGAATGATGACGGTGCATACATTGCATCCGACATCACGGCTATCGGCGAATACAGCAAGGAATACTTTGTTTTGCCTGAACTGACTATTGCAGAAATCAGCAAAAACGGTATTGAAGTAAGGGATTTTCAGGACAACAAGGTTGATGTGAAGATGCTTGAACTTGATTGGGACATCAACAATTCGGGCAAGAAACACTATCCGTTTTATATGGAAAAGGAAATCAGCGAACAACCGGAGGTTATTGAAAAAACAATCCGTTTGAGAATCAAAGACGGATTGCCTGATTTTTCGGCTGACGGAGTTGACGACAGCATTTTTACGGAATGTGAAAACATCACGGTTATCGCCTGTGGCACGGCTATGCACGCAGGACTCATCGGCAAGCATTTGATTGAAAAGACCTGTGCCGTTCCCGTAAATGTTTATATGGCGAGCGAGTATATGTATTGCGACCCGATTGTAAGCGACAAAACGCTTGTTATCTGCGTTTCGCAAAGCGGTGAAACAATAGACACCCTTGAAGCGTTGAAATACGCAAAATCAAAGGGTGCAAAAACACTTTCGATTGTCAATGTCAAAGGCTCATCAATCGCAATGATGAGCGACAATGTCATTTACACAAATGCCGGCCCCGAAATTGCTGTTGCATCAACAAAGGCGTACACAACTCAAGTTGCGGTATTCTGTTTGATTACTGCAAAAACTGCGCTTTTGCGTGGTTGCTTCAACGAAGATGAAACAAGATGTTTCGTAAACGAACTTGAAAAAATCCCGCAAGCCGTTGACGACATACTTCAACGCAAGGACGAAATTCATCATCTGTCACAATCTTTGCTCACTGCGGAGCACACATTTATGATTGGCAGAGGACTTGACTACCCTGCTCTGCTTGAAGCGTCATTGAAGCTAAAAGAAATCAGCTACATTCATTCGGAAGCATTTGCATCGGGCGAATTGAAGCACGGCACAATAGCATTGATAACTAAAAAAACTCCTGTTATTGCTCTGCTTACGCAAGAAAAATTGATGTCAAAGCAAATCTCGAACATAAGAGAGGTTGAGTCACGAGGAGCAACGGTTATCAGCTTTGTAAAAGACGGACTTCAAACAAAAGACATCAAGCCTGATTTTGTTTTGCCAAATCTCAATGACGACTTTATGGCAATTCCGGCTGTTGTTGCAATGCAACTGCTTGCATATTATGTTTCGGCTGACAAGGGACTTGATGTTGACAAACCGAGAAACCTGGCAAAAGTTGTTACAGTAGAATAAAATTATCTGCAAAATCACGCATTAAACAAGGCACAAAAAAGCGACACTGTTCTTTTGAACAATGTCGCTTTTATTTTATAAATTATTTATTTTGCTTTGCGATGTCTTTTATGTCCTCGTGGTTTTTCTTTTTGAAATAATCACGGGTTTCTTTGCCGACAACTCCGGAGAGTGCAAAGAGTGCAACAAGGTTTGGAAAAGCCATAAGACCGTTGAATATATCGGCAATGTTCCAAACAGCGGCAACTGTGAGGTACGGGCCGATGAATACGCAAGCGATGTACAAAATTCTATAAGGAATAATGAGTTTTCTGCTGCCTGTGAGATATTCAAGGCAACGCTCGCTGTAATAGTTCCAACCGAGAATAGTTGTAAACGCAAAGAATGCAAGGCAAATCATAAGAACGAATGCCGAGAAGTTTGCGTTCCACGGAAGACCTGTTTTCCACGCATGGGTTGTGATGTTTACGCCCTCAAATTCACCGACAATGTACTTGTCCTGTGCACCTGTAACGAGAATTGAAAGACCTGTGAGAGTACAAATTACGATTGTGTCGATAAATGTACCTGTCATTGTAACAAGACCCTGACGAACCGTGTCATCTGTCTTTGCGGCAGCTGTTGCGATAGGAGCGGAACCGAGACCTGCTTCGTTTGAAAAGATACCTCTGCCGATACCCTTTTGCATAGCAACCTTAATTGTAATACCGGTGAGAGCACCGATAACAGGCTCCGGAGCAAAAGCGGATTTACATACCAAAGCAACTGTTGAAGGGATATTCTTGATATGAGTAATAACGATTATCAATGCAAAGAGCACATAAATGATTGCCATAAACGGAACGATAATCTGCGAAACTTTGGCAATTCTCTTGATACCGCCGAGAACAACAAGAGCTGTGCAAACGGTAACAATGATACCGCCGATAACGACTGCCCAAGAATAGCTGTATTCACCGATTGAAAAGGCAATATGCTCTCTGTGAGGGTCAAAGAAATTCTGAACAGCGGAAGTAATACCGTTGATTTGAGTAAAAGTACCGATACCCATAAGACCTACAAAGATACCGAAAAATGCAAAAAGCTTTGCAAGCCATTTCCATTTTTTGCCCATACCTTTTTCTATGTAATAGAAAGGACCGCCGATATAATGACCGTCTTCTTTTCTCTCTCTGTACTTAATAGCAAGAAAGCCCTCGGAATACTTGGTTGCCATACCGAAAAATGCGGCTAAAATCATCCACAAAAGTGCACCCGGACCGCCGAGGCAGATAGCCGTTGCAACTCCTACGATGTTACCTGTACCGATAGTTGCGGAAAGTGCTGTACAAAGTGCCGCAAATGATGATACTTCACCTTCGCCGTTTTCTTCATTTTTAACCATAAATTTGAGCGCTTTGCCAAGATGTTTAACCTGTACAAAGCCTGTTCTGACTGTGAGCCACACACCGGCACACAAAATGATAATGATGAGAGGCCAGCCCCACACCCATCCGTCGACCTTATCGACAAGGTCATTGAATGACAACGCCATATTAATATTTTGCATATGTTCTCCCTCCGAAAAAATATAATATAATGATTTACTATACCATAAATTAAAAACAAATGCAAATTATTTTTTAATAATTAATATATAATTTATGAATATTATTCAAGTCTTGTTCTTAATTTTGCAAGAAGCTGTTTTTCTCGGCGAGACACCTGCACCTGTGATATGCCCAAAAGTTTGGCTGATTCGCACTGCGTTTTGCCCTCATAAAACCTATATTTTATCAATAAAAGTTCATCATTTGACAAATCCTTGATTGCGTGATGAACAGATAATCTGTCAAACAGTTTGTCCGTATCATCAACGGGAATATCGATTGTTTCGTCGCCGTCCTCTGTTGTGCAACTCAAAGAAACAACGGGGTTGATAACATTTAGCACCTCGGACAATTCTTCCGTTTCTATTCCGCAGAGTTCGGACAATTCGCTGACGGTTGGCTCTCGAAGCTCTTTTTTGATGAATTTTTCTCTGATAGCCTGCACCTTAATGGATTTTTCTTTTAATGAGCGTGAAACTTTGACTGCTCCCCCGTCACGAAAAAGGCGCCGAATTTCGCCCATTATAACTGGCACTGCATAGGTTGAGAACAGAAAGCCCTTTGACTCATCAAAATTATCAACCGCTTTGATAAGACCGACACAGCCTGCCTGATACAAATCGTCATAATCCTCTCCTCTGCCCTTAAAGCGTTTGGCAATAGAGTGAACAAGCCCGATATTGTCCTCAATCATTTTGTCTCTGCGTGAAGTTACCATTTTGTACGACCGTTGATTTTTTTAGTTAATACAACCGTTGTGCCCATTCCGAGAGAAGAAGTAACCTTTACCCTATCGCAAAATGACTGCATAACGGTGAAGCCGAGTCCCGCTCTGTCGCTTCCGCCTGTTGTGTAAAGCGGTGTCATTGCTTCACTTACATCGGCAATACCTCTGCCTTTGTCCTTAATTTTGATTTTTATCACATCATTTTCTAAAAGCTGACCTGTTATGTAAATAGTGCCGCAAGTATCGGCATAACCGTGAACTATTGAATTGGTAACAGCTTCTGACACGGCGGTTTTTAAATCAGTAATTTCTTCAATTGTCGGGTCAAGAGCAGAAGCAAATGCGGTAACCACCACCCTGCAAAAACTCTCGTTTACGCTTTTGCTGTCAACGGTAAGTTTAAATTCATTTAATATTTTCATTATTGTATCTCCTTAATTATCGCTATCGAGCCGAGCCCGGCAAGTTCCATAATCTTTTTTGTCTGCTTAGTGACATTTCGTATTTCAAGCGTTGCATGAAAATTCATAAGCAATCTGTATCTGCCCATAACAAGACCGATTCCGCTGGAATCCATAAAAGTTACATTCTTAAAATCTAAAATAAGATGCTGCGGCTTAATGAAACTCAATGCGTTGTCAATCTTGTCCCGAATATCAACTGCGGTGTGGTGGTCGATTTCGCCGTACAAATATGCAATTACAAGATTTCCGCTTGATTCGATTGTTACATTCATATTTATCCCCCAAATCTAAAAATAAAAAATACCAATCCGTTAACATAGTAACAGATTGGCATAGCATATTTTGTAAAATTATAGAAGCGGTTAAATTAAATTTCTGACCTCTCTTGCAAGATAAAACGAACCGCAAACGAGTTTGAAGTTTTCATCCTGCTTTGCGAGTGCCACAGCTTCGTTTGAACTGTCAACGGCAACGACATCTTTGCAGTATTTTTGAGCAAGATGCTTCAACTCCTCGGCAGGCATCGAACGAGAATTTTCGGGTGTCGTGGTGATAATTCTGTTCAAATGCGGAGCAATGATTGACAAATAGCCGTCAACATCTTTATCCTTCATCATACCGATAACGGCGGTGACATTGCCGTTTGGAAGATACGGTTCAAGAGCCTGTGCACCATTTCTATTATGTGCTCCGTCAAGCATAACAGAATCAATATATTCCTGTCTTGCAGGCAACTCGGCACATTGTTCAACGATAGGAACACCTAATAACTCAAGCACGGCATTTGAGGTTGCAAGATTATTTTTCTTGAAATTTCCCTGTTCTTTAACCTTAACAAGTTTTTTGCATTTATTCTCAAATATATGTTCAACATCCGAGTTGGGATACAGAACACAAGTGGAATTTTTGCGAAGAATTCCGCTTTTTTCTTCTGCAATCCGCTCAACAGTATTGCCCAAAAACGCAGTATGGTCGAGCGAAATAGAAGTTATAACAGAAATGTTTGACTCCTCAACATTGGTGCTGTCACCTTTGCCGCCCATTCCGCACTCAACTACTGCATAATCCACCTTGCTGTCGGCAAAATATTTGTACATAATTGCGGTCAAGAATTCAAATTCCGTGCAATCGTTATCCTTATATTTATCCACATAAGAAGCAAATTCTTCCTTTGAAATAAACTCATTATTAATTTGAATTTGTTCTCGATAATCTTCAATCCAAGGAGATGAAAAAAGACCGACTTTGTTTCCTGCATTAATCAAGGCATTGTTGATTGTTTTGGCAACAGTGCCCTTTCCGTTTGTGCCTGCAATGTGGATAATCTTTATGTCATTTTGCGGATTACCCATAGTTTCAAGCAAGTTAATAATACGAGTAAGCCCCGGCATAATGCCGAGGCTTTGTTTACCCAATATGAAATTTAATGCTTCATCATAAATCATTGCTGTGCGATTTCCTCGATTGACTTTTTAATCTGTGCAATCTTTTCTTCAAGTTTTGCAGCGTCATCCTTATTTTGTTGAACAACCTTTTCAGGAGCTTTGTTTACAAATCCCGGATTGTTAAGCTTTTTGTTGATGAACTCAAGCTTATCTTCTGCTGTGGCAAGTTCTTTTTCAAGACGCTTCTTTTCTGCCTCAAAGTCTACCAAATCACCGAGAGGAATATATACCTTTGCGTCATCTGTGATAATGGTAACAACATTGCCGAGGTCACCGAAAGATTCGCTTACTTCAACTTCGTTTGCATATGCAAGACGCTTTACAAAATTAACACCGTTTGAGAATGTTGCAATATTTGAAGTTTCGATATAAACTTTTGACTTCTTTGATGGAGGAATGTTCATCTCTGCTCTGCGGTTACGAATTGCACGAATGGAAGCCATAATCTTTTCCATTTCAGATTCGTCAGCCTCAAATGTGAGCGACTCATCAAACTTACACCACTGCGATACCATAATAGACTCTGTATCGTGCGGAATAGCCTGATAAATTTCTTCTGTAATAAACGGCATAAACGGATGAAGAAGCTTCAAGATATAAGTAAGAACAAACACCAATACAGCCTTTGCGTCTTCCTTGGCACTTTCATCATCGCCCTGAAGTCTGATTTTTGCAATTTCGATATACCAATCGCAAAAAACATCCCAAATGAAGTCATAAAGCTTTTGAACTGCGATACCAAGCTCGTACTTATCAAGATTTTCCGTTACCTCTTTTGCAAGAGAATTAGCCTTTGAAACAATCCACTTATCTTCAATAAGGAGATTTTGAGGAAGTCCGTTGTACTTGTAATCATCACCGAGATACATAAGAACAAATCTTGCGGCGTTCCAAAGTTTGTTTGCAAAGTTACGGGAAGCCATAACCTTGTCATCGGAAAAACGCATATCATTTCCCGGTGAGTTACCTGTTGCAAGAGTGAAGCGGAGTGCATCTGCACCGTACTTATCAATAATTTCAAGAGGGTCAATACCGTTGCCAAGTGACTTACTCATCTTTCTGCCCTGTGCATCACGAACAAGACCGTGGATAAGAACTGTGTCAAACGGTGCTTTGTCGGTGTATGCAAGGCCTGAGAAAATCATTCTTGAAACCCAGAAACCGATAATGTCATAGCCTGTAACAAGAGTGTTTGTTGGATAATAATGCTTCAAATCCTCTGTTTCATCAGGCCAGCCAAGAGTTGAGAACGGCCACAATGCCGATGAGAACCAAGTGTCGAGTGTGTCAGGGTCTTGCTTAATATTCTTACTTCCGCACTTTGTACAATCGCAAAGATCTTCCTTTGAAACCATAGTTGCACCGCAATCATCGCAGTACCACGCAGGAATTCTGTGACCCCACCAAAGCTGACGGGAAATGCACCAATCTCTTGTGCCACGCATCCAGCTCATATAGTTTTTCTTAAATCTTTCAGGAACAAACTTGATGTCGCCGTTTTCAACAGCGTCAATGGCAGGACCTGCGAGAGGGTCCATCTTTACAAACCATTGCTTTGAAACCATCGGCTCAATTGTTGAATGGCAACGATAGCAAGTGCCGACATCGTGCTTAAGTGGCTCAATTTCTTTGATATAACCGCCTGCTTCAAGGTCGGAAACAATAGCCTTTCTTGCTTCAAGAGTTGTCATACCTGCATATTTGCCGCAATCAAGAACTTCGGGTTCGTTCTGTGTTGCTCTGCCTGAAGCAAAGATTTCAT
Organism: uncultured Eubacterium sp.; assembly: GCA_900539325.1. Classification (GTDB taxonomy): domain Bacteria; phylum Bacillota; class Clostridia; order Oscillospirales; family Acutalibacteraceae; genus Eubacterium_R. Next base: position 225,078 of record UQCC01000001.1, on the reverse strand, counting down.
CGGCAACAGCCTTGTCCTTTGCACCTGTCATATGTCCGTCATATGTGAAAGTACGAACGATAGGAAGATTATGACGAAGTCCGACCTCAAAGTCGTTAGGGTCGTGTGCAGGAGTAATCTTTACAACACCTGTTCCCTTTGTCATATCGGCGTGTTCATCACATACGATAGGAATTTCCTTGTTAAGAAGCGGAAGAATAACATGGCAACCGTGAAGATGTGCGTATCTTGGGTCGTCACCGTTGATAGCTACGGCTGTATCGCCAAGCATAGTTTCGGGTCTTGTGGTAGCAAGTTCAAGTTTTTCGCCTGTTTCCTTAACTGTATAAAGAAGATGCCAGAAATTGCCTTCTTTTTCATCATATTCAACCTCGGCGTCCGAAATTGAAGTATTGCAATGAGGGCACCAGTTAACCATTCTGTTGCCGCGATAAATCAAATCTTTATCATAAAGACCAACAAATACCTCACGAACAGCCTTTGAGCAGCCCTCATCAAGAGTAAAGCGTTCTCTGTCCCAGTCGCAAGAAGAGCCCATCTTTTTGAGCTGTTCAATGATTCTGCCGCCGTATTGCTTTTTCCAATCCCAAGCACGCTCAAGGAACTTTTCTCTACCCAAATCTTCTTTGGTAATGCCCTCTTCACGCATTTTTTCAACAATCTTTGCTTCTGTTGCAATTGAAGCGTGGTCTGTGCCCGGAAGCCAAAGGGTATCGTAACCTGCCATTCTATGATAACGAACAAGTATATCCTGAAGTGTGTTATCAAGGGCATGTCCCATATGGAGCTGACCCGTGATGTTTGGAGGCGGAATTACGATAGTGTAAGTTTCCTTGCCCTCTTCTCTTTTAGCATGGAAGTATTTGTTTTTGCACCAAAAGTCATAAGTGCGATCCTCAACTTCCGAAGGATTATATTGCTTTGCAAGTTCTTTTGCCATTTTTTCATCTCCTATAAAAAATAAAAAACGCCTCAAAAAATGAGGCGAATAAATCCGTGGTACCACTCAAATTGCACAGCATAGCGACTGTGCCACTCATTTCCTTAACGCAGAAATACGGACAGGACTACTGCTACTTCATCCTATCGGCTCATAAGCTACCTTCACACCGTCTGCCTGCTGACTTACACCACCCGTCAACTCTCTGAAAAACAATCAAGTGTTACTCCTCTTAATCACTGCCTTTCAATATTGATAGTATCTTACCAAATAAGCGGCTTTTTGTCAAGGGTTATGTAAATCTTAACACGAGAGAATTATGACATTTTTGCTCAAGTTCGTCATCAATGCTTTGCAGTTCACCGACGCAAAGTGCTCTTTTGATAATTTCATCTGCAAGCATAGGATTTTTCGGCAAAACAGGACCATGAGCATAAGTGCCAAAAGTGTTTTTGTAAAGTATTCCCTCCGTTTTATCCTCACCGTTATTTCCAAAACCTGTTATCACCTTTCCGAGAGGTTGAAGTTCTTTGGCAAGATAGGTTTTGCCGCTGTGATTTTCAAAGCCGACTGTTTTGCCAAACGGCGACTCAAAGACAATATTGCCAATCATCCTTTGCTTTGCACATTCCGTAAAAAAGGGCAAAGCACCCGTTAGTTCGATTGTTTGAGAATTTAAAGTTTTATAATATTCTCCGAGAATTTGATAGCCGCCGCAAATTGCAAGCAAAGTTTTGCCCGAATTAATATAATAGGTTAGTTCCTCGGATTTACGGCGAATATCTTTGCAAATAAGTTTCATTTCTCTGTCCTGTCCGCCGCCTATGAACATAATATCAAAATTCGGTATTCTGTCACCTATTCCGACACCGATTACATCAACCTTAAAGTTGCGTGCTTCAAGTCGTTTTTTAAGACAAATAATATTGCCGCCGTCACCGTAAAGGTTCATCTCATCAGGATACAGATGCACAATTTTTACTGCCAAAATTCATCACCGCCGAAATTTTCTATCAACATATGCCTCATATTCATCATAGCGGTATAAGAAGCAAAAATAACAAAATCTCTGTTGCCGTTTTTTATAAGATTAATAACTGTTTGATACTTTTCACCGTCTATAACGGTAGGAGCAATTCCGTCATATTTCAGCCTGAGTGCCATATCGTATGCACGCTTGCCTACGGTGTAGTTTTTTCTTGACGAAACGCAGGTAAAATCAACATCCCATATCCAGCTGACATCTCTGCCGTCGGCATCGTTATCATTAAGTGCAAACACACTGTCAAAGTTATTGTACCGCCCAAAAGCAAGATGCAGACAATTTGAAAAGCCAACGGGATTTTTAACAAGCATAACCGTGATTTTTTTATTATCACAATAAAAGCTTTCTGTTCTGCCGAATGAACCACCAAACGATTGAAGCGACAAATAGTTAAGATGTAATAAATTAAGCACAGATGAAGCGGACAAAAAATTATATACATTATATATACCGCCGAGTGCAAGATTTACACTTTGATTTTCAAGAACAAAAGACGAACCATGCACATCGGTTGCACACAAATCCGGAGTAACTCTTTTATACTTACAATTTTGGCAATAAAAATCACCGAGTTGTGCATACATAATACTTTTGTATTTAAGCTTTGCACCGCAACAAGGACAAAACGGAGAATCTGAAGCCACCTTATTTTTACCGTTGCCGTTAACTCCGAATGTTTTGACTTCGTTTTTACAATCGAATTTAAGCGAATAAGTAAGCGGACAATCGGCATTGAGCACAACGGTTGCATTTGGTGAATTAAGTATTCCCTGCTTGATTTTTTCAAATGTTGTGTTAACCTCGGCATATCTGTCAAGCTGGTCACGGAATATATTTGTTACAACAATAATTTTTGCATTAATGCAATTTGTAATCAACGGCAAGCTGTTTTCGTCACATTCAAGCACGGCGTAACGACATTTGGGTTTGCCGAAAATATTCGAATTTTTAATAAAAGCGGTTGTCACTCCACCGAGCATATTTGCTCCGCTTTTATTGATGAAACACGGAATACTGTTGCTTTTCAGACCATGTTCAATCATTGCACAAGTTGTTGTTTTGCCATTAGTACCTGTTACGCAAATGCAGTAAACTCCTCTTGAAAGATGAAATAATATTCCGGGCTTTAATTTCATTGCCAACTTCCCCGGCAAAGAGGTTGCTCCCTTGCCTGTTATATTGAGTAGTTTTATCAAAATCTTAGACAGCAAAAGTATAATGAACATACTAAATTATATTGAAATAAAAAATAAATATGATATAATCGTCTTATAATCAACACGGAGATGATATTATGTTAAACGAAATTATTGAAATAGTAAAAAAAGCAGGAGAAATATACCGCAGTGCAGGCAATGACCTTGGCATTTGTGAAAAAAGTTCAAGTGTTGACCTCGTTACAAAATATGACAAAAAAATTCAGGACTTTTTATATACCGAGCTTAAAAAAGTTGTTCCCAAAGCACAGCTTTTTGGTGAGGAGGGTGACGGCAATAAGGAACTTACAGACGGTTACTGCTTCATTATTGACCCTATCGACGGCACAACAAACTTTATAAAAGGCTTTCAGCACAGTGCAATCAGCGTCGGTCTTGCAAAGAACAAAGAGTTGATCATCGGCGTTGTGCTTGACCCTGATTTGAACAACCTTTACTATGCCGAAAAAGGCAAAGGTGCATTTTTAAACGGCAAGCCAATCCATGTCAGCGATTGCGATTTGAAAAAAAGTCTTGTTCTTTTCGGCACTTGTCCATATGAGCACGAACTTGCGCACAAAACCTTTACCCTCACAGAAGAAATATTCTACAAAGCTCTTGAAGTCAGACGAGGCGGTTCGGCGGCACTTGACATCTGCTATATTGCAGCCGGAAAAGCCGATTTATATTATGAGCTTATTATTCGCCCTTGGGATTGGGCAGGAGCAACACTTATTTTACACGAAGCGGGCGGGATTTGCACACAAGTTAACGGTGATGAACTAAGCCTTAACAAAATTACATCCTATGTTTGCGGAAACGAAAAGAATTTGAAAGAATTTTATGAAATATACAACGCTCAATAATTATCTCAAAGAAAGATTTGGCGAAAAAGTCTACAAAATCGCACTCAACGGCGGTTTCACCTGTCCGAATCGTGACGGAAAAATCGGCACAAGAGGTTGCATATTCTGCTCAAAAGGCGGAAGCGGTGATTTTGCCGAAAGTCCCGACCTGACAATTACAGAGCAAATTGATAATGGCAAAAAACGACTTGAAAAGAAAATCAAAAACGGCAAATATATTGCATATTTTCAGGCATTTACAAACACCTATGCACCGATTGAAAAATTAAGAGCGATTTATACCGAAGCGATTATTCATCCCGACATTGTTGCACTTTCAATCGGCACAAGACCCGATTGCCTCGGAGATGATGTACTCGCATTGCTTAATGAACTTAACAAAATCAAACCGATATTTGTTGAACTTGGGTTGCAAACAATCAACGAAAATACGGCAAAATACATCCGCAGAGGCTACACGCTTGAAGTTTACGACAAAGCAGTTGCAGACTTGCATAAAATCGGCATAAATGTGGTTACTCACATCATTTTGGGATTGCCGGGTGAAAGCAAGAACGATATGCTGAAAAGTGTTAAATATGCGTGCAAGGTTACTGACGGAATAAAGCTTCAACTGCTTCACATTCTCAAAGGCACAGACCTTGCAAAAGATTATGAACAAGGCAAATTTGAAGTGCTGACATTGGAACAGTACACAGAGATAATAAAAGAATGTGTACAAATCGTTCCGGAGAATGTTGTTATCCACCGCTTGACAGGTGACGGGGCAAAAAAAGACCTGATTGCTCCCCTTTGGTCGGCAGATAAAAAAACAGTGCTCAACACAATAAATCGGGCACTGAAAGAAATATAAGCAAAACAACATATACTGTTGTACTCTGATTTTAATTTGCGTGCAATTTCGCCAACTGAATTTTTATTACGCATTTTCTGTGCGTGATAGCCGTCAAGTTCTTTATCAATATTCCTTTGAGCCCTGCCGACTTCTTCAACGACTTCACTTGATACATCAATACCCTTAATGTTTTGCAAAACCTTTATTGCCTGTTCAAAAGCATCGTTTACATCATCGAAGTTTTCATCGTGGTTCAGTCGAGTGTTTCGAGAATATCTTCCGGTGTCACTTGAAACACTTCCTGTATCTTCTTGAGAACTTCTTCTTCCGACGGATTTGTCGAGAGTATTTGTTCCATTTTTAACACTGCCTCGTCCGATGACATTAAATCGAGAAGTATTATTATTGTATTCGGAGAGTACATAGGAAGTATTTTTAATGTAAGATTTGAATATTTGTCGAACATATCGTTTGTTATCATATCCCTGTTCCTTTGTCTTATTGATTATATTAGCTATTGTGTGATATTGTGACGGCACATCATCTTCAATGTTAGTATCAATCTTTCCGATTGCATACACATCCATTATTCTCTGTCCGTCCTCAAATTCGTCATACACGACATATTTGTATTGATACTCGGACTTGTTTTCGCATTCGACAAGCATTGAATTATCACTTATGCGCAGTCCGTTATCATTACCTGTCTTTATAGCATTATTATACTTTTTCTTTTCATCACCTGTCAATGCTTTGGTAAAGTTTGTATCTTTCGAGTACCGAATATCGGTCTTGTTTGTAGGAGTAACATTGTCAATCAGCTTGATTTGATTCGAGTTAAACGCAATATATTCCTCATTGCCGTTATTCACTCCGTCATATCCAAGACTTTCAAGGTATTCTCTTGCTTTGATTCCTGCTTCGTTTTGACCTTGATATTTTCTCAAAGCCTTATATCCTGTTTGTTCATCGGCAGGATTTGTAATGTTGATATAATACGCTTTGACATTTGAGCCGTGATATACCACAAGCAAATTGCCGTCCTCGTCACGAACCTTGCTGTCTTTGAAATATTCCTGTTGCTCGTTTGTAAGCTCGTTACCCTCGCTGTCAATAAAAATGTTTTTAGAAAATTGCTTATTGACATTTTGGAGCTTTTCAAGTAAAGTGTAGATAGAAGATACATTGTCGCTGGGAGTGCCGTCATTGACGGTCCCAGTCTTGAACGGCAATGTGTCTTTTTTGCTTCTACTGAAATTTCGTGTAAATAGTATTGATTTTTTTCTGCTTTTACATTAACAACCGCTACCATATAAAACGGTTCATTATTAATCGAAAATGGAGCGGAAAACACAGCGAGTGCGTTATCCGCTACCATTTCTTCTTCAACGACTTCACTTGATACATCAATGCCCTTAATGTTTTGCAACACCTTTATTGCCTGTTCAAAAGCATCATTTACATCATCAAAGTTTTCATCGTGATTCAGTCGAGTGTTTCGTGATTTTCTGTTGTCTTCTCCTCGCAAGTCAACATCACCGTCATTTTCAGTATGTCCTGTTCCGTTGTCGGAATCTTCTGCTCGTATCTTTCGATTAGCCAGTCCGTCATTTGGTTTTGTTGTTCTTCTTCCGTCAAGAAATTCATCGCCGTGTTCGCTGTATCTACTGTTACTCCTACGAGTTTTAACATCGTCAAACAATCCGTTTGTGCTTGTGTCAATTTCATAATAGTTTTTCCTATAACTTTCTTCTGCTTTTGCGTTTACAATATGCGGATTATCATCAACTTCATTATACCTCTTTACATCAAAGTCATCAATACTTGTATTTCTTGAGTACCGAATATCGGACTTGTTTGTAGGAGCAACATTGTCAATCAGCTTGATTTGATTCGAGTTAAATGCAATGTATTCCTCGTTGCCGTTATTAACTCCATCATACCCAAGACTTTCGAGGTATTCTCTTGCTTTGATTCCTGCTCCGTTTTGTCCTTAATATTTCCTCAAAGCCCTATATCCTGTTTGTTCATCGGCAGAATTTGTAATGTTGAGATAATACACCTTGACATCATCATTTGATTTTGGTATACTTTCATCAATAGCAGAAGTTATTGTTCTTGCTGCGCCCATTCCGCTTTTTAGCGGAACAGAGGCACCAACAGCGTCTTTAACTTCTGTTATTTTATTTATATCATAAAGAATTTTTCTTCCGTCTTTTGCATTAAAGACTTCCGGAAAAGGAACACCATGAATGTTGACAGAACGTCCTGAATATAATATACTACCAATATAGCCACTTTGTTGGAGCTCAATAGGTACACCGTTTTGGTGGAAGCTTATCTGACCGACCAGCCTTGTGGCTATTTTTTTATTTTCGGTAACATACAAAACATTACAATATAAATATATAAAATTTAATGTTGAAACTCTTATTATGCCGACAACGGAATAGCAATTTAAAAAAAAGAGGGGCAGACTTATAATCTACCCCTCTTAAAAAATGACTGCAATTATGACTGCACTTTGATTTAAAAACAAAGCAGTTTGAATTTATCGCAAAAATAAACAAAAAGCAAAAAGCCTTTAAAATAGGCTATTTCAAGCAAAAATAAAACACCCTTGATATATGATTATCAAGGGTGAAATTGGTGCACCTGACAGGAATCGAACCTGCACATCTCTCGATACTAGATCCTAAATCTAGCGCGTCTGCCAGTTCCGCCACAGGTGCAACTGCCCGAATATAATAACACGGGGTTATGTAAAAGTCAAGCAGATATTTTGGTTCAGCCGATTTTTTGTGCCTTGTCAAATTCCTTGCGAAGATTTGATATTATCCGCTTTTCGAGGCGGGATATATAGGACTGCGAAATGGAAAGTTCATCGGCAAGTTGTTTTTGCGTTAACGGCTTGCAACCGTTGAGTCCGAAGCGGCGGTTCATAATATTTTTTTCTTTATCCGGCAGATTGGTAACTATTTTGCGAAGCAATTTTTTCTCGTCCTCATATTCAATATTTTGGCTGATTTCGTCCGGTTCCGTGCCGAGAACATCACGGAGTGTCATCTCATTGCCGTCCCAGTCCGTGCTCAAAGGTTCATCAAACGACAATTCGATTTTTGAATTACCCGTTTTTCGCAAATACATAAGAATTTCGTTTTCGATACAGCGTGAAGCGTAAGTTGCAAGTTTGATATTTTTTGTATAATCAAAGGTGTTTACCGCTTTCATAAGACCGATTGTGCCGATGGAAACCAAATCTTCGGTTGTAGCAGTCGGGCAATCATACTTGCGTGCGATATAAACAACAAGGCGAAGATTATGCACAACAAGCAAATCCTTATGTTCGTCATTACCTTCGGCAAGTTCAAGCATAATTTTTTGTTCTTCTTCCCTTTTAAGCGGCGGCGGAAGAACATCGGGACCGTTTATGTAATGACAAAACTGCTTTGGAAACAGCTTGTAAAATAATTTTAATAATATATTTTTCATAAAAACACCTCAAACAGACAGAATATCATAATTAAGTATTGCGGAATAATTCTCATCTTTTACATCATTACTGAGTGCTATGTATGCGTTTTCTATCACTTCTTCGCCTTTGGCGGATTTGAGAATAATTTTATCGGGTTTAAAGGCAGTTAAAAATCCTACTCCGTTAACGGTTGACACAGGAACAAGCCGAGTATTTTTACCGTCTGCGGATATTTTGGAAGAGTCAACAATGATAACGGGAGCGTTTGAAAAAGGCTCACGCAGTTTATTACCTGTATCGAGGAAAGCGAGCAAATCGGTTGAAGTTCCGTTATTTTCTATTGTTAAAAAATATATTTCTTTTTTTGAAAGTGTACGATTATACAACCGAATTATCACAGACGACGCCACGTATGAAGCAACGGAGCAAACAATAATTGTTGCTGACGAAACATCAAAATACAAAATGTTATTATTAATTGCAATGAATTTCAGTTTAAACAAAAAACAAGCCGCCATCATAACACCGAGAAGCAGAAAATTGCCGAAATAAAAGACCGCAAGCTGTTTAACAAAGGTATAAAACCTGCTAAATCCGAATGTTACAAAAACCATAACACCCGAAACGGCAATTTGACCGAGCACAAGCGAAAAAGCAGGGACGTCATCACAAAAGATAACGAGCGAATATGCAGAGCCTATAACGGAGGCAAGAATTATTTTTACAAGCTTTGGCTTTCGTTTGCAAAACAGGCAGGTAATTTGAAGCAGGAAAAACGACACAAAAAAATTGAGTGCTAATAATATATCAACATATATAACAATAAAAATACCCCCTTTGCATACATTATAAAATGCAAAGAGAGTATAATTTGTCAAAATATGATTAGTCGATAATTTCGATTGTATCAATTGTAACATCAAAAACAGGCTTGTCATTCACCCCGGTTTTTGTTGCGGCAATATCCTCGAGAACATCCTCGCCGTCGGTAATCATACCAAATACAGTATGGTGGAAATCAAGCCACGGCGTGCCGCCCTTTTCCTTATAAGTATCGATAACCTCACGAGGAAAGCCGTTATCCTGCAAATCTTCCATTTGTTCAAGAAGATGTGACGGAACTTCCTTTGCCTGAACCACAAAAAACTGTGAGCCGTTTGTGTTAGGTCCTGCGTTTGCCATTGAAAGAGCGCCGTAATAATTGCGTGCGTCAAGAGAAAATTCATCCTCAAAATTCTTGCCCCAAATTGATTCGCCGCCCATACCTGTACCGGTTGGGTCGCCGCCCTGAATCATAAAGTCCTTGATTACTCTGTGAAAAATAAGGCCGTCATAGTAGCCGTTTTTTGCGTGAGTAACAAAGTTTTCAACAGCCTTTGGAGCAACCTCCGGCATAAGGTCAAAGGACATATCGCCCTTGTTTGTTTTGATAATTGCTTTCATTATAATTTAACCCTTTCGTTAATTGATTTTAATATATCGGTGTCGATTTTTTGCACCTTTCTATCATAAGTAAACAGTCCGTTGAGTTCATCTTCAACATCGGTAACCTGAGTGTAAACCGTTGCGGAAAGTCCGTCTTTAATCTGCGGAATAATTGTTTTTTCAAACAAATTCTTATAAGCCTTTGTAAGACCTTCTTTGGAATTAAAAATTTTATAGCCAAACATTTTATTATTAAAGGTATGGCCTTTTACTCTGATACTGAGTCCGCCGAACTCCGTTAAGCACCAAGGCTTTACGCCTGAATGAACCTTAATCGGCGTAAAGTAAATATGCTTTGAGATAACATCTGTGTTGCCTCTGTCGTGCCAACCTGAAGCCGAATCAACAATTCGTGTGTTGTCCATGGATTTAAGGAGAGTATAAGCATAGTTACTGTCGAACTGTCCCCAACCTTCGTTGAAAGGGACCCACACAGCAATGCACGGACAGTTATAAAGAGCGGAAACCATTTCATCAAGTTCTTTATAATACAGTTTACGGGCTTCAAGACTTGTACGCTTAAAGATTTTATAATTTGTATCATCAAGATTGATGCCGACAAACGGAATCGCACTGACTTCAAGTCCGTAATTTCCGCCGCCGTTAATCATATCCTGCCAAACGATAATGCCGTTTACATCGCAGTAATGGTACCAAAGCATAGGCTCGATTTTGATATGCTTACGAAGCATATTGAAGCCTAAATTCTTGACGGATTTAACATCAAACTCCATTGCCTCGTTTGACGGAGGAGTAAGAAATCCGTCGGGATAATAGCCCTGGTCAAGCAGACCGTTCATAAAATACGGCTTATTATTGAGCATAAGGCGAGGCATACCGCTGCCGTCCTTGCCGACTGAAAACTTGCGAATACCGAAATATGAGTGAACCTCATCATCCTTATATTTAAAAATCACATCATAAAGAAAAGGATTTTCAGGTGACCATTCTTTTGCATTGTCAATTTTTACTACATCATTTGTTGTATCGGCAATCAGATTATCGCCGTCATAAATGAGCTTTTGAACGGTTAAATGGTTTTGCGTTTCAAACTTAACGGTTTGACTGTCAAAATCTGGAGTTATGCGGACATTCGGAATATAATCAACAGGTGTGCTTTCAAGCCAAACAGTTTGCCAAATTCCGCTTTGTGCAGAATACCAAATGCCGCCTCGATTTGTCTTTTGCTTTCCGCGTGAATACTCGTTTTTTTCCGTCAAATCACGAACAACTACATTGATAATATTATGTTCCTTGATTTGCTCGGTAATTTCAAATGTAAACGGAGTATATCCACCGTGATGAACGCCTACAAATTGACCGTTAATATAAACTTTGGCAATTTGGTCAACAGCACCGAAATGAATGAAAACTCTGCCCTTATTAAATCCGTCCGGCAAATCAAATTTCTTATTATATATAAGGTATTCTGTTGATTTGAGCGTTCTGTTAACGCCGGAAAGCGGTGCTTCCGGAGAAAACGGAACAACAATATCATATGAGAATTCAGCCGGAATTTCCTCACTTTCGCAGAATTCACATTGCCACATACCGTTTAAATTAAAATAACTGTCACGCTTAAACTGCGGTCGGGGATATTCCGAAAGAGGACAGTTTTTGTTCAAGTCCTCTCCCCATTTTGTCATCAACATTATTTTTCCTCCACAACAATTTTGCCGTCAATAATTTGAATATGCTTATTACATATTTCAAGAGCGGCGGTTTTATGCGAAACTATAATACAGGTTTTATCCTGCATTTCTTTTAAATTTTTCAAAAATCGAAGTTCGGTTGCCTCATCAAGTGCGGATGTTGCCTCATCAAGAAGCATAATCGGCGATTTTGACAGAATTGAGCGGGCAATAGCAAGACGCTGAAGCTGACCTTCGGAAAGGCCTATTCCACGCTCACCGATAACCGTATCAAGTCCGTCAGGCAAATCATAAACAAACTGGTCGGCACAGGAAATTCTTACGGCATTTTTGATTTCTTCATCGGTAACATTTGAATTTATAAAAGTAAGGTTATCTTTTATAGAACCCGACATCAGGAAATTACCTTGCGGAACATATGAAAACATTTTTCTTGTATGGCAGTCAACAAGAATTTTTTCGCCGTTAACATCAAGCGTAATTGAACCTGAATTAACAGTAAAGACGCCCAAAAGAAGCTTTAAAAGCGTTGATTTACCGATACCCGAAATACCCATAATAGCAACAAAATCGCCTTTGTTTACAATCAAAGATGTGTCATCAAGAATCAAATCTCTGTCGTATGCAAAAGTAATATTATTAAAATCAATACAATTAAGGCTGTCATATATCAATTCGACATTAACATCATTTTTATTTTGTTGAGTTTCGTCCTTAATATTATCGAGTTCAATAATTCTTTCGGCAGATGCAAGAAGAGCAAAATACTTTGGAAGCATACCCGAAAGTGAAGCAAACGGCTGCTGAATTTGATTTACAAGCTGAAGCATTGCTACAAGATTACCGTAATCCAAGCCGTGAAGAAGTCTATATGAACCATAGGCAAGTGCAAATACATAACCCAAATTGAAAGTTGTATTTATGCCGGCATTTGCAAAAATGCCAAACAAACGACGCTTCATCTTTGTTTTATAGTTGTTTTCCATAAGTTCATCAGCTTCGCCCGAAACCTTTTCTTCAACATTAAAAGATTTTACAACAAGTAACGAAGTGAGAATTTCCTGGATAAAAGAACGAACTCTGCCTTCTGATTCCTGAACATTTTTGTGAAGCCTTTTTAATATTTTCCTGAATAAAAAGCTAAAAGCAAAAACAAGAATACCGCCGACTAAAAATACAAGAGTGAACACCTTATCCAAAACAACAAGATAAACAAACGCACAAACCAATCTTACAATAAAATTAACCAAATTCGGCAAAATTGTTGTAAAGCCATCTGAAATTGTGGTCACATCACTTGTCATACGGTTTTGAATTTCACCGGTATGATACTTTGTTACGCCTTGATAATCTTTTATTAAAACAACATCAAGGATATGTTTACGAAGCGTAACCTCGATTCTCGCCTTGCACCGTTCTGTAAAACTTCTTGAAACAAGTGTTAAAAAAAGTTGAAACATAATAATCAACAGGAAAAGAACAGCAAAATAAACGATCCTGTCGAACGAATGCTCTTTTGTGGCGGCGTTAACAATATTTTTTGAAAAATCCGCATAAATAATCGTCAAAACAGCATTCAATGTATTTGTAAAAATCAAAACAAATATTTGCCAACGCTCTTTATTGAAGGTGTGCCACATCCATTTTAATGTAGTTAAATCAGATTTGGATATTTTTCGTCTTTGCTCCACTGTCAATACCTCTTTAAAATATGTCTGTCTATAATATCAAGACAACGATTAATAAACATAGAAATAGGTCTTAACGGCATAAGTGCAACCCAAACACGGGAATAAATCTTATACCACTTTGTTTTTTGGCAGTCAACATATTTTTTGCCTTTGCGAAAATATCCTACAAGCACACCGCAAATCATATCATCGGTAACATATTCCCTATCCCTGCGATTATCGCCCATGGTTATGTAATGGTCATCATACACTTCAATAATTCTGTGCATAATATATTTGCCGTTTTTTGTTTGATAAACAGGAACATCATATTTTTTCAGTCGTCCTGTAGGTTTTACTACAATAATATTATCCCTGTTTTGATGAATAATCGGACGCATTGAGGTACCTGCCGTAAGCCCTGTATATTTTCCTGTTTTATCAAGAATTTCTTTAATTGAAGTAAATTCATCCATATAATTAAGCACCTTTAAAATAATTTGATTATCTATTATTTAAAAGAACAACGGCGTGAGCCGAAATGCCCTCTTGTCTGCCTGTAAAACCGAGTTGTTCCTCGGTGGTTGCCTTAACGCTTACCTGCGAAATGTCAACGCCGCACGCTTTTGCAATATTCTCCCTCATAAAAGGAATATGCGGTTTCATCTTAGGCTGTTGTGCAATAAGAGTTGAATCGATATTTTCAATAAAATAGCCCTCATCATTTACTCTTTTTACAACAGCTTCAAGCAATTTAAGGGAATCGGCACCTTTCCACTTATCGTCTGTATCCGGAAACATTCCGCCGATATCACCCAATGCGGCAGCTCCCAAAATCGCATCCGAAATTGCGTGAAGCAACACATCCGCATCGCTGTGACCGAGAAGCCCAAGCTTGTACGGAATATCCACACCGCCGATAATAAGTTTTCTTCCTTCGGTTAATTTGTGTACATCATATCCGTGACCAATACGCATAATTATGCCTCTTCCTTTTCAAGCAAACTCTCGGCAACGGGAATGTCGTCGGGAGTTGTAATTTTGATATTTGAATAACTGCCTTCTACCATTTTTACCTTAACACCGCTGTATTCGGCAAGCTGACAGTCATCGGTAAAATCTTTGCCGTCTGATACAGCTTTTTCAAGTATTTCGCTATATAACTTAAAATCAAATATCTGCGGAGTTTGAACGGCAAAAAGCGAAGAACGCTCGGGAGTTTCAACAACGAAAGAATCTTTGTCTATAATTTTTATGGTATCCTTTACCGGAACACCGACAGCGGCTGCTTTGTGTTCCTTAGCCTGACGGACAGTATTTTCAATATCCTCAGCTTTTACAAGAGGTCTTGCACCGTCATGAATTGCAATAAGCTCGGCATCATCAATCGTTTGAATTGCATTATAAACGCTCTGCTGTCTTGTATCTCCGCCGATTGCAAAAGACACTCTTTCATCCGGGAACAGAGATATAAATGTATCTATATCCTGCTGTATTGCAACAACGATAACCTCATCTATATCGGAGATATTCAAAAATGCTTCTACGCTCCGCTCGATAACGGTTTTGCCTTTAATTTTAAGCAAAAGTTTGCTTTGCTCGCACTTCATTCTTGTACCGTTGCCGGCACCGAGGATAACAGCAACATTACTCAATTTCTTTCACCTCCGCAAGTTCTTCTTCATTTGGAGTGACATACTCTGTTTTATAGTCATCATAAATAACCATACCCGGCTTTGCACCGTTTGGCTTATGAACATTTTTTACTATTGTATAATCAACCGCGACATTTGATGATGAGCCTGCCTTTGAATTTACACAAGCAAGCATTGCCGCTTCACGAATCAATTTGTCGGTAAACGGCTTTTCCTTGACCGCTTCAACGATTACATGGCTTCCCGGTGTATCTTTGACATGGAACCATAAATCATAGTTCTTAGCGGTTTTAAGAGTGAGTTTGTCATTCTGCACATTGTTTCTGCCGACAAAAATCGTGTATCCATCCGAAGAAATATATTTCTTTGGCGGAAGCTTTTTCTGCTTTTGATTTTTAATCCCTGCTCTTGAAAGTAAGCCGACAGAACGCAACTCATCTCTGATGGCGGTTATTTCACTGTCTGTTTCAGCCCTTGAGAGTTCGTCAATAACAGTATCAAGGTAGCTTGCCTCTTCGTCGGCTTCTTTAATAAAATCGAGAAGTTTATTTTCGGCAATCTGTTTTTTACGATAATTCTTATAATACTTCTGTGCATTTTGTGCCGGAGAAAGAGTTGGGTCAACAGAAATTCTGATTGGAGACATATTGTCATAATAATTCTCCAAATCATAAAACATTGCACCTTTTTCAAGTCGGTGTAGATTTGCATTAATCAAGTCACCGCAGATTTTCAGTCTTTCTTTATCCGCACATTCGTCAAGTTCTCGTCTGCGATTAATTGATTTTCTTACAGCACGCTCTTTGAGAGTGTTAAGACGGTGAAACAAATCATTTGAACGCTGTCTTATTCTTTCAATTCTTACCTGCTCATAATAAAAATAATCAACCAAATCCGAAAGTGTATCAAAGGTTTTATATGTGCACAAATCACCAAATTGATGTGGCATAAAATATGTGAAATCTTTTGGCTTATCAAGAATGACAACAGTCGGTTGCGGATGATAGATATGCTCTTTTAATCCCGAAAGACTCAAATCAAACTCAATTTCATTGGCAACAATAGGCGAAATACCCTGAATGACCTTGCCTGCCGCTTTGCCGCGAGTAGTATCAAGCGACTTCATTTTTGCTTCAATGTCGGGAATACTGTCGGTCAAGATATTCATTTTGTCCTGTCCCGGCGGAAGTTTATAAGTTAATCCCGGCAAAATTTCTCTTACAGACGACTTGGTTTCGTCAATTCTTTTTACACATTCAATAATCTTGTACTTTTTATCAACAAGAATAATATTGCTGTACTTACCCATTATTTCAATGATAAGGCGATATTCTACGGGGTCGCCCAAATCATTTTTTGCATCGAAAACAAGAGTGAGTATTCTCTCAAAGCCCTCCTGCTTGATTTCTCGAAGTACAGCACCACATAAAAGCTTACGCAAAAGCATTGTAAGCATAGGCGGCTTTTTCGGATTTTCGATATATTGATTTGTAAGTTGTATTCTGGAGCTGTCAGCCTTTGCCGACAAAAGCAGTTTTTCGCTTCCGTCATAGGTTCTGAAAGTGAAAAGTATTTCTTCTTTTGACGGCTGGTAAATCTTATCAACCCTAAAGCCTACAACTTTTGAAGCTATTTCGTTTTTTATTAAATGAAGGAATATTCCGTCAAATGCCATAGTACATCTCTATTCTAAATAGTTTTTACAGGATTTTCACGAGGTGCAACGACAAATTCAACATCTGTAAAAATCTGCTCTAAATTTTCTTTAAACATCAAAAATGCTGCATTTTCGGTTTCAAAATGCCCTGCCGAAACAACGGCAAAGCCGGCTTCCGAAGCATCAAGCATTTCGTGATACTTCAAATCACCCGTCACAAAGCAATCTGCTGTTTGGAGTGCCTCCCACATAAATTCGCTGCATGCGCCACCGCCGACTGCAACCGTTTTTATGAGTTTGTCCGTATCTGTATATCTGATACCTGCCGAACCGAGTTTATGCTCAATATATTCGGCAAAATCATCCATACTCATAGGAGTATCAAGCGAGCCGACAATCACAAATCCGTCAGAGATTGTACGAGTATCATTCAAGCCTATAATCTTTGCAAGATTGGCATTGATTCCGCACTCTGCTTTGTCAAAATTTGTATGAGCACACAAAAAAGCAATGCCGGAATTTACAAGATTATACACCGCCGTGTCGCTCAAAACATTTTTGATACCGCCGAAAATAAGCGGATGATGCGTAAGAACCAAATCGGCGTTTACATCATTTGCAAATGCGGCAACATCTTTTGTGCAGTCGAGAGCCATAACAACCTTTTTGACCGGCTTTCTGAAGTCGCCGACAAGATGTCCCGAATTGTCCCATTCTTCCTGCGTATCATAAGGAGCAACCGAATTGATATAATCATAAATATTTTTAACCGTTGTCATAATTTTTCCTCAATAGTTTTTATCAAATCGGCAAGGTCAAGCCCCGATTTTTGCTTATTTTTCAAATAAACGAGCAAATGCTCAAAGTATTCTGTATCACTAAAATCCGTAATTGAGCCGAGATAATAATCCGACTGCTTTTTTTCACCGACATTGCCGACATATTCGGCAGAAAAAACACTGTAATGATGTCTGCCGTCGGCAACAACAATGTCCTTTGTAATTTCAAATCCGTTGTCAAACAGCCATTTGCGGGCAATCTCAGGATGTGTCATAGGGTTAAGAATAATATTTTTCAAAGTAATATTCTCCGCTTTTGACAATATATCGGCAATAAGCTCACCACCCATACCGGCAATAATAACCGTGTCAAATTCGTCATCTACGCTTTGAAGTCCGTTTGACAAAACACATTTGATTTTGTCATCAAATCCGTACTGAGAAACAAGTAAACGGCACGAATTAAGCGGACCTTCGTTTATATCGCAGGCAACGGCTGTTTTGCATATTTTATTTTGAATCAAATACACGGGAATATATCCGTGGTCTGTTCCGACATCAACGGGAATACAGCCACACTTTACCATATCGGCTATCGCCTGCAAGCGTTTTGTTAACTTAATCATCATAATACTCCATTTTAATATTTTATATTATAATATATATTGCCTATATTTGCAAGTAATGTTTGCAAGAACAATGAATATATGCTAATATATATAACAGAAAATTTTAAGAGGTAAAAAAATGAGTGACAATACAGAAAAAATTATCGAGCCTAAAATGAGATTTGACGC
Source organism: uncultured Eubacterium sp. (assembly GCA_900539325.1). Lineage (GTDB taxonomy): Bacteria > Bacillota > Clostridia > Oscillospirales > Acutalibacteraceae > Eubacterium_R. The sequence continues at coordinate 207,026 of UQCC01000001.1, read as the reverse complement.
TTTTATGGCAAATGTTAAAGACGGCGGATTGAGAAGTGTAAGTTCTATATATATGCTTGTATGCTACATAGTGGCAAATATGAATAACAGAGTAAGTGCCGCAACTATAATTGAAGCGGTTGACGGGGCAATGATTGCCAATTATTTTGAAATATCCGACGCTGTTGCAAAACTTCTTAAAGCGGGCACAATAATGGAAAACGATGACGAAATGCTATATATGGATGAGCAGGACATAGAAGAAATCGCACTGATTGAAAAAGAACTTCCGCTGACTATCAGACAAAGAAGCATAAAAGCTTGCCAAAAGGTTATTGCAAGAGAAACCTATCAGCGTGACAACAAGGTAATCAGCGAAAAAGTTGACGGCGGATATAAAGTTCACCTTAAAGTCAGCGACAATACAACAGACTTTATGAATCTTGAACTTTTTGCCGTTAACGAATCACAGGCGGAGCTTATTAAAGACAAGTTCATCTCCGACCCTGCGGCAGTTTATGAAACGCTTATTGATGCAATATTTAATAATTAAACTTTACTAAACAGTACAGTAAAACGGTGTAGCCCAACTAAATGGATTACACCGTTTTTTATTATTTTCATTACTATTTAATTAAATAAGTTCACCGTATTTCTTTACAAAAACCCTCTTTACGATTGTTACAAGGCACATATACGCAAAGATGATTCCGGCAAGATATGCAAAATAAATTGCAGGCAACGCTGTCAAACCGATTGCAGTTCCAAGTGGAGTGAACGGAATAGCTGTCAAAGCGAAAATCCCCATAAAAGTAAGAGTTGTAACCGGAAGTGACGCTCTGCTTTGAACAAACGGAATTTTTGGTGTTCTGATCATATGAATTACGAGAGTTTGACTCCACATTGATTCAACAAACCAACCTGTTTGGAACAGTGCCATAAACACAAGCTGACCGTTTGCATCAAGATTTTTATATGCTCCGCCACATACAAGAGGGCAAATCACAAAATACATCAGTGCATATGTAACTATGTCAAAAACAGAACTTGTAGGTCCAATCCAAACCATAAATCTGCCGATACCCGAAGCATCCCACTTGCGTGGCTTTTTGAGAAATTCCTTGTCTACATTATCCCACGGAATTGCAATACAGGAAATATCATAAATAAGATTGAGCAAAATCAAATGGATAGATTCCATAGGCAAGAACGGAAGAAACGCACTTGCAGCCAAAACAGAAAACATATTGCCAAAGTTTGATGATGCGGTCATCTTGATATATTTAATCATATTGGCATAAGTTTTTCTGCCCTCAATAATTCCGTCACGAAGAACTGACAAGTCTTTTTCAAGCAGAATAACATCAGCACTTTCTTTTGCGATGTCAACGGCTGTGTCAACACTGATTCCGACATCGCTGACTTTCATTGCAGGCGCATCATTGATGCCGTCACCCATATATCCGACTGTGTGACCATTGTCACGAAGTGCAGTAACAACTCTCGCCTTTTCAGTTGGTGAAAGTTTTGCAAAAACAGTTGTTTTTTCGGCAACTTCTCGGAGCTTTTCATCGCTCATATAATCCAAATCGGAACCGAGAATAAGATTTTTAACAGGTAATCCGATTTGTCTGCAAATACAAGCGGTGACTTTTTCGTTATCCCCTGTGAGAATTTTTACAGAAACGCCGTTTTCACGCAACGCCTTGATAGCATTTGCAGTTGTTTCCTTTGGCGGGTCAAGAAATGCCAAGTATCCGATGAGCACCATATCCTGTTCATCGGCAACCGAGAACTCACCAACAGGCGCAAAATCTGTTTTGTGTGCAACTCCAAGCACTCTCATTCCGTCGTTATTGAGCTTGTTCACTCTGTCGAGCACAAGTTCTCTCATTTCATCGGTCAACGGAACAATGGTGTCGTTGTATTCAACAAAACCTGAAACAGAAAGCATTTCCTCAACAGCACCCTTTGTAATCATTTGTGTTTTGCCGTTGATATCCTGAACAACAACGCTCATTCTTCTACGTTCAAAATCAAACGGAATTTCGTCAATTTTTGTATAAATTCTATCAAGTCTAAGCAAGGAATCGTTGCTTTTATTAAGTTCATTTGCCTTTTTAATGATGGCAATATCCATCAGGTTTTTCAAGCCTGTTTGATAAAAACTATTCAAAAAAGCGTGACGGAGAACTCTGTCATTTTCGTTTCCCATAAGGTCGATATGCTTTTCAAGGACAACCTTGTTTTGAGTTAAAGTGCCTGTTTTGTCCGTGCAAAGTATATCAACCGAACCTAAATTTTGAATAGAATTCAGTTTTTTGATAATAACCTTTTTCTTGCCCATTGATACAGCACCTTTTGCAAGGCATGTGGTTACTATCATAGGGAGCATTTCAGGTGTAAGTCCTACTGCAACCGAAATTGCAAACAGCACAGCTTCAAGCCAGTTGCCTTTTGTGAATCCGTTGATGAACAGAACAACAGGAACCATCACAAGCATAAAGCGAATCAACACCCAAGACACTGAATTTACACCCTTTTCAAAGGTGGTTTTTGCAAGCTTTTCGTTGAGAGTTTGAGCAGTTTCACCAAGCATTGTGTCGTCACCGACTGCAACAGCAACGGCAATTCCGCTACCGCTGACAACAGTGCTGCCCATAAATGCAAGGCAGGTGCTTTCAGTCAATTTTGTATTTTCCTGACAATCGGCAGTTTTTTCAACCGGCTCGCTCTCGCCTGTCAATGCAGATTGATTGATAAACAAATCTTTTGCATTGATAATTCTAACATCGGCAGGAACTAAATCACCTGCTGAAAAATAGATGATATCACCAACAACAATTTCATCAACAGGGATTTCCTCTTTTTCGGCATTTGCTCTTTTGATGCAAGCCGTTGTTTCAATCATTTCGGTCAGTTTTTCCGAAGCTCGTTCGCTTCTTTCCTCTTGAATAAAACGGAGAAAACCGGAAATCAACACCATTACGCTGATGATAATTACAGTGATAGGGTTCTTATCGCCATGCTCTGCAAAAATGATATCGGTAAATGCAGAAACAATTGCAAGCACGATAAGAACTAAAGTAAACGGATTGATAAAAGCTCCGTAAAGCCTTTTAATTAACGAGTTTTTGTTTGAACTTGTAACAACATTTTTGCCGTAAATGTCCTTTGATTCTTCAACCTTGTTTTCGGTCAAACCGTCAAGGGATGTGTTGAAATAATCAAGCACAGAATTTACATCCGACCTAACGGTCATAGCCAATCTCTCGTTGATTTTGTCTCTTTTAACAATGTTTTCAGCAAATTGTTGCTTCAAAACTCTTTCATTCAAATTCTTCTTCATTGGTCTTTTCCTCCTAAAAATAGTTTTTTGAGCAGTGCTCATACAACTATGGGGAGCAGACGCAATCTAAAAGGCAAAGTTATTGCCTAAATTTGTTCGACTGAAGAAAAACGACAGCCGAGATATTAAGTTTTGTTATACTTCGCCCTTTGGATTCTGCGTTTTTACTTCCCACATTGTCCATTTTTCTTCACCTCACATTAATAATTATTAAAATAAAAACCATACATCCCAAAACGGATATATGGTTAAAATTCATACATAAAACAAAGCGTCACAATGCAATTGAGCCTTGCTATTCCGTTTGGGCTTTAGCTCAAAAGGGCGGTGAAACTGCATTAGTCAACGCCTTGATACGACGATAACTGTTCAAACCAACTAGTGATGTCTCCATCGCTTTGCGGCAGCAGTCCATATCCCTTAAGTAGCCTCACTTATCGGATATTTATTTGTATACATTATACACCTGCACACATAGTTTGTCAACCGAAAATTGAAAAATATTATTTCAAATGTTTTTTCATTTCTTCTACGGACAGGCACTTTGCCGTTTTTAAAAGATTTTTGTATCTGTCCATATTATATTGAGAATGCTCCGTTTCCTTGCTCCAAAGATGAATTGTCCAGCTGTCCTCACCGAAATATGTATTGACAAGAACGCCCACAACAGCCATTTTTGCTTTACTCAAAACATCCAAATCATATACAGCCTGCAAGAAATATTTATACAAAAAATACATTGCGATATTTTCGTTTGCCTGAACATTTGAAACAGGTTTAACCACTCTGTTTTCAACCTTAGCTTCCCACTGGGGATTGATTAATTCGGGATTTTCAAACACCTCGAAAAATTCTATACTTTCATCATCACCGTCGGAATAATCATCAATTTGCGACTGCAAATCCCGTGCAAAATCAAGGAGATTTGAAAGTCGTTGACTGATAGGTTGTGACTTATCTTTTACTATTGCATATGCCTCTTTTCTTGCCTTTATAAGCGTATAATACAGCATACCGTCAATATCGTTGAGTGACGGAAGTTCGTCTGTCACTTCTTCCTCAAATTCAAATGACGGTAAATCATACATCATATCGGAAGCAACAGGACAAGAAAACGAAACGCCTATTTCCCTTGTACCGCCAAAATCATAAATAAATCTCGGAAAAGTACGGCAAGTATACGGAGTGTGCTCTCCGCCTATTGCAATGTGCATATCGCAAAGGTTTTCATCATTCAAAAAAGGGCAACGCTTTTTTGCTGCAAGAGTAAAAATCGTGTTGTCAAATTCGTCCTTTGAAAGAACACGGTCTATTCTCTGCTTAATTTCGAGTGATGAATCAAGGGTTTTGTAATATTCAAGCGACTCAACATCGGCATCTACCTCCCAACCCTGACAACAGGAATCGGGGCAAGCACCTGCAATACATTTAAAATCCTTATAGAATGTTGGTTTTACTGTTTTCATAATTTTAATCCTGCCAAATAACTGTTTTTATAATGATAATCGTCCGAAACATCCTCAATCACCTTAATTTCGGGCGGTAGTTTATATTCTTGATTTTCGCTTTTCAGTTCAAGTTCAAGGAACGCACGGTCGTCCCAAAAACGAAAAACATCAAGTTCAAAATACTGACCTTCATACAAAAAACAATATCTATCCTTTATAATTGTATTTTTATCAGGGTCGGCACTTTTCATCAATTCGTCATATTGTGCCTTAGATATAACATCCTCGGTTTCTTCCGCACAAGAGCCCGTTACACGGATTTTGAGCGTTTCAAAATAGGTGAATGTTCCGTTTGAGCCTCTTTTTCTGATTCTGTGTGAGCCGACCGCACAAAGCAAATAGGTTTGTGAAATTTCTGCCTTAAACGGATTATATTTTTCAAGCAAAGCAAAATCCGGATACTCTACAAGGAACTTTTTTTCAATCTCGTATCCGCTCAAAACCGACTCGAATTCTGCCCTGCAAGAAATATATTTTTCCTCAAAAGTACTTTCGTTTTTTATAAAACGCAAATGTGAGTGTCCGACGGTTACGGCAAGCAATTTTTTTTGATATTCAAGAGCCTCATCATAGGTTTCAATTCGTGCGGAGGTTGAAAAATACTCGCTTTCGGGTGCAGTTTCCATAACAATCAAAGCGTCATATCTTGCCCACGAATCAACAATATTGATACCTATATTTTCAGCAAGTGCATCGCTGTCATCAACATAGCTGAAGCAATCTGTTATGCCACGGTCATAAATAATTACGACCTCATTTTTTTCGCTTTGCTCTGCTTTTTTCAATATTTCAGCTTCATTTTCGAGTTGTTTTTTTGCAACAATAGTTTCAAAAGCAAGGTAGTCCTCCCTGCTTAGGCCGCTTGCTATAACCTCATATGCCGATTCGGGACAAATAAAGACATCTCTGCTGTCTGTATATAAATCTGCCGCAAGTCTTTCCACAGCAGAGGTTTTTCCCGAACACGGTGCTCCGGTCAATGCAATTTTTGTAATCTTTGCCATTTTATCACCCAATACATTATATCACAAAATGTTACTTTTACAATTCCAAACGGAAAATGTACACAATAAGTTTAAAATCCAAAACAGCAAACTCCCCTTGTGTATACAAGAGGAGCTGTAAGCTTAGAACAATCCTGTTTCTTCAATCTTCTTTTCAAAGAACTTGACAGGCTTTTTGACAATTGCCTTAACCGGCAAACCGATAACAAGACCCGCAACCGCATAAGCAAGAAGTTTGAGAAGGTAAATCCAATAGTCGTTGCCATATGTTCCGCAAATACATTCACGCATAGCCTCAATTACAAAGGTGAACGGAATATAAGGATTGATTGACACAAAGAATTGAGGTGTTACATCTATCGGGAAGGTACCGCCTGAACCGCCAATCTGAACAACAAGCATAATAACGCCTATTGCCTTGCCTAAATCACCAAAGGTGTATACGATTGAATATATAAAGAACGAGTAGACTATTGAGGCAAGCACACCTGCAAACAGGAATTTGAGCGGGTGATAGCACTGTATCTTCAAGAAATAGAGGTCGCCAAGGCAGATAATTAAGCCCTGAACAATCGCAACACACAAGAACAAAAGACTTCTGCCAAAGAATTCTTCATGAGGTTTCAATAACGGTGAAATCTCTTTTTTCTTTTTGATATTTGTTTTTACAAGGGCAACAAGCATAATTGCGCCAACCCAAATTGCAAGAGTTGAATAGAACGGTGCCATAGCAGAACCGTAGTTTTTTATTCCGTAAACCTTATCTGTTTTTACTTCAACAGGGCAAGCAAGGAATTCACCGAGGTCGCCGCCGTTTTTGGTGGTGAGGTTTACAACGGCATTCACCATTTCGCTGTCCCTGATATTATCTATCAAGTCAATAAGGTTTTTAAGCTTTTTATCGGTGTTTTTGAGCACCTTATTCATAGAGATAACAAGGCTGTCGCCTGTATCCGCACAATCCTTTAAAGTTGCCGCAAAAGAACTGATTTCGGGAGCTTTGTCTTGGAAATTATCGAGCATATCCGACAAATCACCAAGAGTTATAACAAGGCTGTCAATCGTTTGTGTTAATGCAGGCGCTACATTATCATCATAATTTTCCGCAGCACTTTTGAGCGAAGCAGAAACTTTGCGAAGCTTTTTTGCATTGTTATAAGCATTTTTATCATAATCTACATTAGACGCCTTAACAAGTCCCGAAGAAATGATTTGAAGCGACTTGCTGACATTGGTAAGCCTTACCGTAAGAGCGTTAATTTCCGGCACAGGCTTTGGCAAAGCCGAATTAATTTTTGTAAGGAGTTTAGAAATCTCATCAAGTTCGTCTTTTACGCTGTCAAGTTGTGCTGCGACCTGCTTAGTGGTTGCGGTAATACTTGACAAATCCTTGTTTGCAACCTTGTCAATTGTGTTTGCCGCTTCATCGAGTGTTTCGCAAGTACTGTCAAGAATATTGCCGATTGATTCGGTCATTGAACCCATTGCCTCTTGAGTAAGTTTTACGGCATCGGAGGTATCATTAATCATTGAATCAGTGTCTTTGAGAAATGAATTAAGTTCCTTGGTGTCAATATTCATATTTTTGGTCATATTCAAAAGCTTATCAAGACTGGTAAGAGAATCAGAAATTGTATCAATCGTTTCTCTCGCATTGCCGACTTGATTTTTGAGATGGTCAAAAGTATCCTCACCCGATACGGGATCGGCTTCCATTGCAGAGCCTATAACGGCACTGAGCACATCAACAACAGTTGTTACAAACGATTCGTTAACCGTTGTTTGAACAGTCTGTACAACCTTGTCGGTGATTTTTGTTGCAATGGCATTTTTCTTTTCGTTTGCATAATAAACAATTTGCGGTCGTTCATAATCCTCGGTAACAATAGACGCAAGGTTTTTACTGAAACCGCTCGGAATCTCAATAGCGGCATAATATCTGCCTGCTTCAACACCTTTTACGGCGTCTTTTTTTGAAACGAACTGCCAATCAATAGAATCGTTGCCCTTTAAATTATCACAAATTTGGTCACCGATGGCAATTTCAAGTTTCTTATATGTCGCACCCTCATCTTCATTACAAACAGCAACTTTCATAGCACCTGTTTTGCCATAAGGGTCCCAGTTTGCATAAATATTGAACCACGCATAAAGACTTGGCAAAAGAGCAACGCCGACAGCAAGAATAATAGCCATTGAATTGGTAAATATATTTTTCATATCTCTTTTGAAAATCTTGAATATATTTTTCATTTTTCTTCGTCCTCCTCTTCTTCGTTGTCTTCTTCGTCATCGTCCTTAAAAATGTCGTATTCGCCAAATTCAAGTTGGTCATCGTCAAGCAAATACGGTATGACCTTATCTTTTACAAGATATTTGCAATAATCTGTAATTGTAAAGACTGCAACCGCAACAAATATAATAACAACCCACCAAATAAGCCAGGCGGTTTTGTCGTTTGAATCTTTAACAGACGATGCAACAATCAAGCTGAAAATCACAAATATAACAGAAAATATGATTTTTACAATATTAAGAATTTTACATCCCCTGCGATAGGATTCAATAATCTTTTCACGCAGGAATTTGTATTTATAAGCAAGCTTTTCGCTGTGCTTCATCTTTCTGCTCATAGTGTTATCCTTTCAATAACAAATTGTATAATGTATTATAACAATATGTAATATGGGTGTCAATATACAAAATAGATAATTATACACTTGTATAAGCACAAATAAACTGTAAATTATCAACATATTGTATCGGTATGTACAAATTTTTATATTCGTTGACTTTATATATAAAAAACTGTATAATATTTACTGGCTTTAAAAACAGATTATATCTTTAAAAAACATTTTATATGCCTCACAGTAGTCGGCAGAAGCTCTGTTTCGCTTACATCCGCCGCCTCTGCAAAGAGTAAAATATCGACATTCTTTACATTTTTCATCAACGGCATATGATGATTTTACAAAAGATTTGAAGATTTCGCTTTCACGCATTTTTGAAAATGAAACCTCATTTATATTACCGAGGTAACATTCGTTTATGCAATAAAAATCGCACGGATAAGTTGAGCCGTCAGCTTCAACAACAAATTGCTCGGAGCAAAAGCCGTTCATTCCGCATTGCTCGGCAGGTCTGCCCTGCATAAGAAGTCGATAGTTATCAAACTGGCGGATTGACATCTGCGTGCCTCGGCTTATATCGTTGAAATAAAGTTTATATCCCGATTTCAAATAGCTTGCATAATCGTCAACAGACATTGCGTATTCGCTGTTTTCCTCGCCAAATTCCTTTAGGCATGGGATATACTGCAAAAAGTGCAGATTGTTACTTTTAAAAAATCGGTATGATTTTCTGAAATTTTGAGCAAGTTGAGAAGTCAAGACGCTCAAAATATTGAACTGCACATTATATTTTTTCAAAAGTTCGATTGCCGACATAACATCGTCAAACGATTCCCTGCCGTCCTTATAAATACGGTAGGAATTGAGTTCACGGTCGCCGTCGAGCGATACACCGACAAGGATGTTGTTTGATTTAAAAAACTCACACCACTGCTCATCAATAAGCGTTGCGTTTGTTTGAATACAATTTGTTATCTTTGAACCTTTGGTGTTAAGTTCTTGTTCTTTTTTGATGAACATCCTAAAAAAGTCTATGCCCGAAAGCAAAGGTTCACCGCCCTGAAATGTAAAAATCACTTCTGTTGAATCGGCATATTCAAGAGCACTTTTGATAACATTTTGAGCTGTTTTTTCGTTCATATATCCTTTGAACGCCTCATCTCGTTTTTCGGCAAGAGAGGTATAAAAACAGTACTCACATTTTAAATTACAAGCCGATGACGACGGCTTTATCATAACTGAAATAGGCATAAAATCAACCATCCTTAGATTGATTATATCAATCGGACGGATTTATGTCAACGAATTAAAACAAATAGAATTGGAGATAAAATGGCTTTTTGTTTAATATATGCGGTTGTTATTTTTGCCGCAACATTTTTTGGTGCGTTTGTAGGTCTTGGCGGCGGAGTAATCATCAAGCCGTTGCTTGACTTAATCGGTCACGATACAATTGCGGTTGTTAACTTCATCTCTGCATGTGCCGTGTTCAGTATGAGCATAACCTCAACTATTAAGCACATCAGAGCAAAGACAAAAATCGAATTTGGCATAATCGTTTATCTTTCAATAGGTGCTGTTGTCGGCGGCATTTGCGGTTCAAAGCTGTTTGACTACTTCCTGACGCTTTTCAACAACTCACTGCTAAAGAGTATTCAAGGACTTGTTTTGGGCATATTACTCGTGGCATCCGTTATATATGTAAACACAAAAAATGCAAAGAGCTTCAAACTCACAAAACCTGTGCCTATCATTATTGTCGGTTTAACTCTCGGATTTATCGCATCGTTTTTGGGAGTAGGCGGTGGTCCTATCAATGTTGCATTTTTGGTGCTGTTCTTCTCTATGACCGTAAAAGAGGCTGCCGTTTACAGCGTTGGCACAATCTTTTTCAGTCAGCTTTCAAAGCTTATTACCCTTGGGGTTACACATACAATACCAAAGTTTGATGTTGTTACACTTATTGTTGCAATTTTGTGTGCGGCTCTCGGCGGTATTGTGGGTGCAAAAATGAACAAAAAGGTTAATGAGAAAGTTATACAAAAAATATTTACCGTAATTGTTACCTGCGTTGCACTTGTTAACTTTTACAACGCAATAGCAGGATTTATCGCACGGTAAACAAAAATAAAGGGGAAAATTATGAAGAAAAAAAACATTATATTCTATTTTTCCGATCAACAGCGTTGGGACACGGTTAACGACCGAGTAACTCCTAATTTGATGCAGTTGGCAAGCGAAGGCGTTATGTTTGAAAACAACTTCACCTGTCAGCCTGTTTGCGGACCTGCGAGAGCATGCCTGCAATCGGGACTTTATGCAACACAAATCGGTTGTTATTGGAACGGTATTCCGCTTCCTGACGGTACTCCGAGCCTTGCACACTACTTCAACAATGCAGGCTATCAAACGGCGTACATCGGAAAATGGCATTTGGCATCGGACAGATTACCGGGCATTGGTATGCACTGCGAAGCAACTGCAATTCCAAAAGAGCGACTCGGTGAATATCAATACTTCCGTGGTGCCGATGTTTTGGAATTTACATCACACGGATATGACGGATTTATATTTGATGAAAACGGCAACAAAATCGACTTTACCGGATACAGAGCGGACTGCATAAACGACTATGCAACCGAATACATAGAAAAAAGAGATAAGGATAAGCCTTTCTTTATGTTCATCAGCCAGCTTGAGCCGCACCACCAAAACGACCATCATTGCTATGAGGGATTCAAAGAAACAATAGACGACTACAAGAACTATCCTCTTCCCGATGATTTGACATTTATGAAGGGCGACTACAAAGAAATGTACCCTGACTATATGTCGGCCATTAACAGACTTGACTACAATGTCGGCAGACTTGTACAAAAGCTTAAAGACGAGGGCATTTATGATGACACAATCATTATTTATACCTCCGACCACGGCAGTCACTTTAAAACAAGAAACCTTGAATACAAGCGTTCTTGCCACGAAAGTGCAACACATACCCCGCTCATCATCAAGGGCGGCGAATTTGTTGGTGGCAAAAGAGAAACAAGGCTTTCATCACTCATTGACATTCCGCCGACACTTATGGCTATGGCAGGCATTGATATTCCAAAGCAGTATATGGGTATCGACCTTGCAAAGCAAGTAAGCGGTGAAGAGCCGCCGCGAAAGAATGTATTTATTCAGGTCAGCGAGGCTTCAAACTCAAGAGCTATCAGAACCGACAAATACAAATATTCAATCAGAGACGCAAGTCCTTGCGGATATATTCACGCAAAGGCAAAAGTTTACTTTGAGGATTATCTTTACGATTTGGAAAAAGACCCGATTGAAAAGCATAATCTTATCAAAAACAAGGCTTATGCAAAAGTTCGTGAAGAATTGAAACAACAGCTTATTGATGAAATGATGAATGTCGGTGAGGATAAACCTATTATTATGCCGGCAGTAAAAGCGAGGAAGATTTAATGGAGCAGAAAAAATACTTAACAATGAAAGAGCGTATTTGCTTTACAGTGGGTGCGTTCGGCCGTTCAGGCATATACACACTTATGTCAATGTTTACTCTCGTATTTTTCCAAAACGGAGCAGGCTTGACACTTAAACAAGGCACAACAATTATTCTTATCGGCAGAATTTTTGACGCACTCAACGACCCTGTAATGGGTATGATTGTTGACAGAACAAAGTCAAAATGGGGCAAGATGCGTCCTTACCTTTTGTTCTCACCTGTGCCGATTGCATTGACAACAATCGCATTGTTCTCTGCACCTTTCGAAGAAGGTTCAAAGGCTGCATTTGTATGGGCACTTGTTACATACATTCTTTGGGGTGTTGCATTTACGGTACAGGATGTTCCGTTTTGGGGACTTTCATCGGTTATCACACCGCTTGAAAGCGAAAGAACATCATTTATCTCAACCGCAAGACTCGGTTCTACATTCGGCGGTATTTTGCCTGCACTTCTTGTTCCGATTCTTTACCAGAGCAATATGGGCTACACAAAGGGTTTCTTCCTTTCAGGTGTAATCTTTGCTGTTCTCGGATGTGCACTTTCTATTCTCATTTTCTTTGTTTCAAAGGAAAGAGTTCCAAAGATGGATCACACACCGTCATTTAAGGAAACATTTGTTGTTCTTGGCAAAAACAAGCTCCTCATCATCGTTATTTTTGCTGCTGTTCTCGGTTCAACAATGGTTACTGCAAACCAATGTGCAGACTACATCGGCAACTATGTTATCATCCAAAACTACACAGACTTTACACAGATTTTCAAGGACTTCTTACCGGGTGCTCAAACAACACTTGTTGACAATGTTGATGCCGCTGCGGCTTACGATTTTTGGATTCCTCGCGGAACCATCGTAACAACACTCACAGTTGCTATCGGCGTGGGTATGGTACCGGCTATGGCCATCTTCCCTGTTCTCAGAAAGAAATTTTCACTCAAGCAAATCTACATCGGTTCTGCACTTTTCGGCATGGTTGTACACGCACTTTGCTATTTGGTAATGGCTCACGATGTAACAAAGGCTAACATTTATGTTTTGTGGGTATTCCTTTTCTTGATGGGTCTTCCGCTCGGTATTTACAATGTAATCACCTATGCACTCATTGCCGACGCAGTTGACTATCTTGAATGGAAAACAGGCGAACGCCAAGAGGGTGTGTGCTTTGCATTCCAGACCTTCCTTTCAAAGGTTAACGCCGCTGTTGCAACATTTGTATTCGGTCAAATTCTTGCCAAAACAGACTTTAAGGCTGTTGACAAATCACTTGTGGATATTGCGGGCAGACAAATATTCTTCCAGCAATCGGAGAGTACACAAAAAATGCTTGTTGCTCTTGTAACAATTGTTCCGGCAATCGGATTCTTGCTTACAATCATTCCTATGTTCTTCAACGACTATACCGGCAAGGTAAAGGAAGAAGCACAAAAAGAGCTTGAAGCAAAGCGTGAAGCAAAAATGCAATAAATAAACAGAAAAGTAAAACGGAGAGGTTCAAGCCTCTCCGTTTTTGTTTATGTTATAAAAAACTATTTATCCGAATCATCTTTTTTCTTAGATGTGGATTTATTAAGCAAGTAAGTTACAAGAACGATAACGCCGATAACAATAAATATACCGAGCATTCCGTACAAAACAACAGGAAGTGAAGTTTTCCAGCTATTTGCGTGAATTGCCATTGTAAAAACCGTTAAAAGAGAAATAAATAAATTTTGCATTATATTCCCTCCTTATTAAGATACAAGAGTCAGGATTAAGCCGCCGGCAATAACAGAAGCAATTTGACCCGAAACATTAACGCTGATTGATTGCATAAGCAAGAAGTTTTGATTATCCTCTTTAAGTCCCATTTGATTGACAACTCTACCGCTCATTGGGAATGCGGAAATACCTGCCGCACCAATCATAGGGTTGATTTTTTTATCCTTTGGCAAGAACAAATTGAGGAACTTTGCAAACACAACACCGCCGATTGTGTCGAATACAAACGCAACCAAACCGAGGGCAAGAATCAAAATTGTGTCCCACTGAACGAAAGACTTATAGTTCATTCTGCCTGCAACAGTGATACCCAAAAGAATTGTGATGATATTTGCAAATGAATTTTGTGCGGTTTCTGAAAGATTATTGAGCACGCCGCATTCTCTGATGAGATTGCCGAACATCAAGAAGCCGACAAGAGCAACCGATTTTGGAGCAACGAGGCCTGCAATAACAGTAACAACAATCGGGAACAAAATCTTGGTTGTTTTTGATACATCGCCTGCCGAATACTTCATACGGATTTGGCGTTCTTTCTTGGTTGTGACAGCCTTGATAACAGGAGGCTGAACAATAGGCACAAGAGCCATATACGAATATGCCGCAACCATAATTGCACCGAGGTACTTGGAGTTAAGCTCATTTGCAACGAAGATTGATGTCGGACCGTCTGCCGCACCGATAATGGCGATTGAAGCGGCGTCATTGACATCAAAGAAAAAGCTTGCAACAAAGAATGTAAAGAATATGCCAAACTGTGCGGCAGCACCGAAAAGCATCAACCACGGATTTTTAAGCAACGGACCGAAGTCTATCATTGCACCGATACCGATAAACAGCAACAACGGGAACAGCTCATTGGCTATACCTGCGTTAAACAAGGTGTCAATCGGTCCTTCCTCTGCTCCGGGTTGAGTGATTGCACCCGACCAAGGCAAATTGACAAGAATTGTGCCGAAGCCCATCGGCAACAAAAGTGTTGGTTCCATCTCTTTTGCAATTGCAAGATAAACGAGCAATCCACCGACTGCCCACATCAAAACCATTTGCCATTTTATTTCTCCGATATTGGAGAAAAGATTGGCGAATTCCTGCAAAACAGATGCTCTTAAAAGTATTGTTTCCATAAAATCCTCCTTTGCGTATTAAAAAAACAGACCTTTGCCGTAATAAAACGGCAAAAGTCTTGTTAATACCATTTGGAACTGCACAGACCGGGTTTTCCCGTACTGACGACCTATGCAACATTTGCAATGCAAATGCTAACTACTCCCTTTTTTCCGAAAAATATTATAATACACAGATTATTCCGTGTCAAGAGATAAATGCTTCAATATTTCATCGGAAATAATTTTGTGGCAAAGGTCGGTTGGATGAAACGAATCGGCTGAAAGTTCCTGCGGAGAAAATGTTTTTTGTGTTTCATCAAGCACGGGTTGCAAATCAAGAATTTCTATTCCGTTTGCCTGTGCCGACAATTTAAGTCGTTTTCTAAACCGATTTAGCGTTTTGATAAACGGGTGAAACTCCTCAAGCGTATCAACCAAAAACGGAAGAACATAAAGGATTTGAACATCATCAAGTTCATTTTTCATTCTACCAAAAAGCTCATCCATATTTGATTCCAAAGTTTGATTTGGCGGTGGGCACAATTCGGGAGAATACTCCTCCCACGCATCATTTCCGCCGACAAGCATAATCACAACATTCGGTTTCAGCGCAATGCAATCATCGTCCATTCTATTGCAAAGATTGTAGGTTCTATCATCAACAATCCCCTTGTAAAACACCTCGGCGTTCGGAAACTTTTTCTTGATTTCTTCGCCAATATTAAGGGCATAAACCTGCTTGCCGTGAAGCAAATGGTCATACTGACGATTAAAATCTATGTCAGTTACACTGTCACCGAAAAACAGAACTCTGCTGTTATTATCAATTTCTATCATAAATTTCTCTATCGTAAAAATAACTTATTATAACTAACTGCCTATTCAAAATAAATTATGTATATAATGTGTTTATAGTAATATCGGATGATACCGAAATCATATCAGGAACAGGAGCATTATCTGTTGAAAATCCGGTCACCTTACGGAAAGCAACATTTTTTGCAGTAAAGGTATATACTTTGTCACCGCTTGTCATCGTTAAAGTTGCACCGTCAACGGTAATGCTGTATTCCCCATTTTCAATTTCAAGAGTTTGTGTAACTCTGCCGTCGTTATCAAGAAGAGTGACGGTCGATTTTTGAGAAGCATCGTTCTTTTCCGTTTTAATATAAGCAATATATTCTACATTGTCGCTTACATTAAAGGTAAGTGATGTTACATTTTCCGCACATCTTGTAATTGTATCGGTGTCTGCATTATACAAGGTCCACTTTTCAACAATTCTGTTTTGTAAAACATCGGACGGAATTTCAAAGGTAACGGAACTGTCATACAAATCATCCGAAGATGTAACTTCAACAACTGTTTCATCATCAATAACATATGAAAACTTAACATGGTAATACCTTGTTGTCATCATAACATTCATACACGAAACAGACAAAGCAGACGAGATGTTGTCAATTTTAGCCTGAGTATCAGCATTATTAAAATCTTCTTTTGCTTTTTCAACAACAGCCTTATGTTTTTCCAATGCTTCAGGCGAATATTTTTTTGAATCTGAATTCAACAATTTTTCGGATATTTCAATATAGTATTCATAATTTGAAACATTAAGTTTATAAGAGCAGATAACACAAGCATGTGTTTCGGTGTTAATAACACAAGCGTCTGTTTCTGTATGAGAGTTATCATTTAAGCAATGATGAGTATGGGTTCCGTCACCGTTTGAAGTCCACTCACCCCAGTCGTGAATAGTGCCTTTACCATTGTTCTCGGTGTATGAATAACCGCAAATACATCTGTGCTCTACCGTAACATCTTCTGTACATTTTCCGGTATGTTCAATATCCGGTGAAATAAATGTATTGAATGTATGAGGCTTTGTTACACTGCTTTCAACATAAGTTTTGTTTTGGGTAACTGTTGCAATCGTGCCCCATCTGTAAATTGTGTGGGTATTTTCAGTCATAACGGTTGCCGTATTTGCAGGAACAGCTATATTTGAAACAGCGGTACCCTCTTTATATGTAAGCTTACGGCTAACGCCGTTATCAAACACAAAATTAAGAGTATAATAATTCACTCCGATTTTTGAGCAGAAATCAGCAACGGCTTTGTTGATTTGATTTGCCGCTTCGTCAATATTTGATTGCAAATTATTTTTGCTTTCGTCATTTTCAATACTGCGAGCCGCAGCAACGGCAGCTTCAAACTCGGCAACATATTCGGAATTATAAGATGAATAATCAGAATCAACCATAATTCCGTTTACAACGCCGACTGCATCATAATACGCACTCCAATTAACGGTATCGTATTTTCGAATAGAAACGATTTCTTCATTGCATACCGGGCAATAAAACGGAATGTAGCCGTTTTCGCCATTTGAAGAAGCAACATATTCACCTTTTACCGCATTTTTGGTATCATGACCCGTAGCCGGTAATACGGTATTTGTTTTAACATCACCGTCTACACGGCAAACTTCTTTATTATATCCATCCTCGGTGCAAGTAGGGTCTTTATGAACGGTGATATAGTTGTGTCCTGTTGCATGAGTTACATTTGTCCAAGAATAGCCGCAAGTACAATAGTTTGTGCTTATACCTGATTCGGTACAGGTTGCCGCCTTTTGAACAACGGTTTTGCTCACAAGATGCTTATTGACGGTAAAGAAAGCCGTATAAACATTATTCTTTACCGACAATGGAGATAAAGGAGTCCAAGATGTAAAGGTATAATGACCGTTTTCGTCCGGTTCACGCTTTGGTGTTTCACCGGTATATTGCGGCGTAACGCCTGAATAATCGGAACCTTGCTGAAGAACATCCCCGTTGTAATTAACAAACTTATACGGAATTTTGTTTGGTGACACGGTTATTCTGCGAGGAGAACTACGCAAAACACCGTTTGCGGAATTATAAGCAGCGTAAACATTGAAGGATGTATTAGGTGCTATATCATTGGCATTTTTATCTACCAAAAGGCGATTTCGCGAAAATGTTATACCGGGATAATCCGCATCGGCACTAAGCGAAGCGGAATCGTCTTGCCACTTAACATCATATTGGTCGCGAATACTGTATTTTAATGTGTATGTATTTACCGAATCCGAAGCTACGGCAGGAACGGCAATATTCAAATCAGACTTATCGACAAAAGAAATGGTTTTAATCTGCGGATAAGTACTTGCATCGGCAGAAAAACCTGTGGAAGAATTTGTTGAATTAGTATATCTGACGGTACTTTTACCTATCATGGTCAAATTATCATCCGGTCCGTTACCCACATACAACCTTTGGTCAATTCCGACACCGTCATTGTTTGTCCAATGAAAAGACATTTCAACCTTTATCGGAAAGCCGTCAACATATCCTGTAAAATCATTGTTTGTAACTGCTGAAACAAAAGCATAGCCTTTGTAAGCATCCGTTTGGTCAAACAAAAGAACGGATTTTACATCACCGGTTCCGTTGTTGGTTTTATAATAGAGCCTACAAGAAACGCTTTGCCAAGACGATGGAACATCATCCCATGTATTTAAATTAAGCCTGTAATAATACTGCCCTTTTTCGCTGTCGGCTTGAGCCTTGGCGACAAGGTCGTTTGCCTTGTAAATTTTTGAGGTTAAATCCTCATCGGCATAGTCAAGACAAATAATACCGTAACATTTATTATTCATCATTTCATATGTTCTGAAATAACCTTTCATAGTTGCCGCATTAGGTTCGA
Organism: uncultured Eubacterium sp.; assembly: GCA_900539325.1. GTDB lineage: Bacteria > Bacillota > Clostridia > Oscillospirales > Acutalibacteraceae > Eubacterium_R. The sequence goes on along the minus strand of UQCC01000001.1, from coordinate 188,439 downwards.
CACCCGAAATACCGCCACCGGTCGTAGACATAAAATTAACATACCAAACGCCGTTCGGCTTTTTTTCATCAAGCATAGGTTTTGCGGCATTGGACCATTTTGATGAAGGCGACATTTTGTATCTGTCCTGAACCTTCATCCAACCCGAATCCACAGCACCGCCGTCGGAGCCTTGATCGCCCCAGCTGAGACTGATACCTCTTCCGACTTCACTTATTCGGGTCGCAAGAACGCATTTACCCCTGACAGAACCGAGTGACGGAGTGTATGAGCCGGTAAACCAATATTTGCTTCTTAAATCAATGAGTGTATTAACATCGTTTGCAAGAGCGTTAATATCATTTCCGTAATCCTGCTTAACGCTTACGATAACTGTTTCGCTTGGATTTCGGTCAAGGAAAGCGTACATATCTTCCAACACCTCATAAAGCGTAAGGTGTCCGCCGCCACTGTTCCAACAATTTGAAGAGCCATGAACGATTTGGGCGTTATAATACACATCGGATACATGCTCAAGGCGTAAATCAAAATATCTAATGCCTATGTTAAGCTGTTCCGAAATAGAAAGTGTCTGTGTTTTTGACCATATCGGCAGGTCTACATTTTGAGTACCGGAATCGTGTGTTCCCGGAATGGTAATATCCGAGAGCGAAGTATTATCCTTTATTCCGCTCATCCAATTTGAAGGACCTACATCGGTTGTTAAAAGTGAATTTGTTGCAAAAGATTTTGCCGAAATAGGCAACGCCGATGTAAACACCAGCACAACTGCCAATATAACGGCTATAATTCTTGAACTGAATTTTTTCATTTTTCTCTCCGATAAAGATAAGTTAAGGTTAATATACTTGTAAAATTATAAAAATATCTATCATCTCAATTATTATACCTTATCAAAACACCCAATGTCTATTGACGAATGTTCTATTTTTTGTGTTAATATTATGTTAAATATGCCAATTGAACAATACATATAAATTGTTTATAATATAAAAGAATAAAATATCTATCATTATACGCATACAAATCATTACAAACGGAGAATCGCAATGAAAAATAAAAAAATATTAAAATCACTGACTTCTCTATTTATGTCAACGATTATATTAATTTCTGCTATACCGACAAGTCTGACAACCGTATTCGGCGCAGGCGAAGGCGAAATTACATTCAGCAAAAGCGGCTTGCTGTGCGGTATTGAAGATACATCAAGATACAACGGAAACATCTTCAACATAATCAACGATTCATTGAAAAACAATACAACGGTAGGTCTTTGGAATTATGATATTACGAATATAAATGTCGGTGATTATGCAAGCATTACAATAACAAGCGACAATTGGCATCAAACAAAAATTGATAATTTCGGAATTGAAATTTATTATGTAGACTCTTCAAGCGTTTCGGAGTACCTAAAACCAAAATCCGAAACAAAAAAAGTCACTGCTTATTCAGGAATTTCAAATAATGCCGGAAACGGAAGTGTAAATTATATTAAGCAAACTTTCGGATTAAACGATAATAATAAAGTCGGTTATATTGAGCACAATTACACCGATAATAACAACAAATATGTAACTCTCGATATTACATCGGCAATTAATGCAGCCAAACAAAACAATAAAAACGACATCACATTTCTTGCTATGTGCAGCAGAAATAATAACGGCAACACATCAAACAAATGGTCGGATGTTTGGATTGAGTTCGGTAAAATAAATTACGCTTCGAGCCTTGCCCTTGCAGAAATTCAGCCGCTGAAAAAAGCTATGACTGAATTTGAAAACAAAATGGCAAGCGGAAAAATATACAAAAATATGAGTAATGCTTACACAGCTTATGTAAACGCACAAAAAGCCATTGACGCATATTCATACGGGGGCGTCACCTCACTAAGCATTGCTCAATACACAACAACGCTTAGCAACGCCGTAAATTCTATGACCGAATGGAGTGCTCCTGCTCCGAATATTTCTCCAAAATTTTCTTCATCGGACAACGGAACAATTCCGCTAAACACAGGATGTTTGTGGTATGAATACACAAACGATCCTCTTGTAACAAGCTTTACTGCCGAAGGAAACAATGTAACAGCGAATTTTTACTATCAAAACGGTGTATATCTTTATACAAATTCTTCGCCTAACATTCCGTATCTTGTAGGATTTTACAAGACAAGCAGTTCGATAACCGCAAATCCGTCAAATCCAAGAGTTTTGTATATGGCAATGAGAGGACAGAACGGTGGACTTTTCATCAAAAATTCACAATATCGCGGTGATGTCGTTTCAAGAGAATTCAGCAATGTAATTTCAAAATCATATCAAATCAACGCTTATGAAATCGGCGACGATAACAACATCATTCTTTCTACGGGCGATATGAGATATATGGCTAATTATTTCAACATCAGTTATCAAGCTGCATTTCAGGGAGGAAATTACTTTGTTGCGGCAAAGCCTACACAATTCAGCATCGGCAACGGTACAAAATCCGACGGAAACACCGTAAAATGGGTTAAATACATTTCAGGTGTTGACGCAAGAACATTTTATGTTATAAACTACAAGCCTTTACTTGACAGTATCAACTCAAATTCAAACAGGAACTTACTGAAAAATGTACAGTACTACAAACAAGGCGGTCTTTCAGCTTTGATGCAGGCATATGATGCGGCAACTGCTGTTGACCCATCGGCATATGATTATTCATTAAACACAGCCGAAAAAGTAACAACCTGTGCAAATAATATTAAAAATGCAGTAAGTAAATTCACTTCTGTAACATCTCCGACAAGAGATAGAGAATCATACAACGATTTAAGGAATGCTTTAACTGCGGCAAAAGAAACAGGAAAGCAAAACAAAATCATATCATCCGAAACAGCTCAATCTACACGATACACAGCCGAAACATGGAACAACTACTACACAGCGTTAATTCAGGCTCAAAACGCAATGGCAGATGTTCTTTCACAAAACGGATACACGGGAACATACAATTCAAAATCGGTCACATCAATAGCCCAAGAACTTACATCGGCTATGAACGGGCTTAAATACAACTACATTGTTGAATTTATAAGTGTATCAAAACAGAATATGGGTTCTGTAATTATAGAGGATGGACAAACGGTAGACACATCGGCCATTGTGAACACACCTACCGTCAAAGGTATTCAGGAAAAACAGACTCACATCGTTTACTACTGGACTCCGATTACCGTCAACAAATCCGAATACGGAGATACTCAGGTTATTACAATCAACGAAGAGAGCAAGGAAGAAGCTTGCAGATTGACTTTCGGCGATGTTATAAAGAATCCTACCTGCAATTCTCCGGGAATAAGAGAAAGCATTTGCGACATCTGCGGCGGCGTATATCAAATCGAAACCGAAAAAGCGGAGCACAACTACACAAGTGAGGTAATTCAGTCCACCTGTTCCGAAAAAGGCTACACGCTCTACACTTGTACGCAATGCGGTGATACATACAAAGATAATTACACAGAACTTGCACCGCACTCATACCAAACGGTAACAGTAGCACCTACCTGCACCGAAAAAGGCTACACGGCACAAAGGTGTTCGGTTTGCTCTCATGAAGAAATTGATGAAAGCAGTTATGTAAACGCACTCGGTCATGAGTACACTTACGCAGTTATCAGAGAAGCAGACTGCACATTTAAAGGTGTAGGTGAATACACCTGTGTACGAGGTGACAGCAGTTACACGGAATTGTTGCCAGAAAATCCAAACAATCACCCTAATTTGGTTTACTCAAGAACAGTTGCTCCTACCGCAACGGAGCAAGGGTACGACATTTACTGCTGTGACAATCTGTGCGGATATTGGGAAAAGAAAAACATTACGAATCCGACAGATACAAATTCGGAATTTAATGATTTTCTTGAAGCATACAACGCTTCCCTTTTGACAATAACGGAAAACTTTGAAGCATATACAGATGAATCAAAAGAGGCATATTGTGAAGCAATTGCAAACGCCAAAAGTGCTGCCGGGATTGCCATTGAAAACAAAGACGGCTCCGCTCTCGACTCTGCAACAAAAAACATAATTGAAGCTTCTGCACTTTTGAGAGTAAGAACAATAAGTATAAAACTTTTGGTTTACGGTGCAAACGGTGAAATTATAGAACCGACAACTTCAACTACTCAGGCACAATACGGCGACATTGTTACCCTTGACATCAGCGACAGCACAGACAATATGAATGTTGAAAAATGGACAGTCACAAAGGACGGCGTAACAAAAAAAGTAAGCCAAAACGAAGCGGTATGTCAAATTGTTGCAAACTCAGATGCTGTTGTAAATGCCTATCTTACGGAAGATGAAGTTGAGCCAGCCGACAAAATAAAATTGACTTTGCTGAACAATAACGGCAGAGTGATTGAAACGAAATATATCGATTCCGCAAACGAACTTGATTTGACAAATAAAGCCATTGAAGGCGTAACGGCACCTAAAATTCCGTTTTATGTGTTTAAAGAATGGAAAACAGTTAAATCGGAAAACAATCAGCTTGTACTGCAAGCAACATATGAAGTTGTTTAAGGAGGGCAAAAAATGAATAAGAAAAAAACGATTGCCCTTCTTTTGGGCTTAATAATGAGTGCCTCGGCTGTTACGGCAGGAACGGCTACCGCACTTGCCGATCAATCGGGGTGGAATTACGACAGTAACACAAAAACACTGACGATAAAATCCGACACAGAAGATTTTACGGCAGACAACTACGAAACTGTACCGTGGAACAATTATAAAGATAAAACATCGAACATTGTTGTTGAAAACGGTGTAACGAAAATCGGTGACTTTGCCTTTTGCTTTGAGCAGAAACTGACAAGTGTAACGCTTCCCGACACATTAACATATATCGGAACGGCGGCATTTGCAGGCAGTGACACGCTTAAATCAATAACTGTTCCGAGCAGTGTAACAACAATCGGTGACAACGCATTCGGCTATAACAGCCAAATGAATCTTACAAACGGTTTTGTTGCAGAATGTGACGCAAACAGTTATGCACAAAGCTATTGCTTACAAAATTACATAATGTTTGACTCCCCTGTTACCGTTGGTGCGAGCAATGCAACAATAAAAAGCGGTAACGGACAAAGTATTTGGTCGTTTGCTCCGAAAACGAATTGTACAGTCACCTTTTCTTCATCGTCAAGTGATGACACATTCGGACTTATTTATGACGCACAAACTTATACATATTCCGATAACTTTAGCACAATGAAAAAGAGTGCAATCGCTTACAATGACGACGGTGACGGCAAGGACGACAGCAATCTGAATTTCAGCATTGAGTACAATTTGACGGCAGGCAAAAGATATTATCTTTCGGCTAAATACAAAAACCCGATTAACACAGGAAGTTTTAAAATCAATTTTGCATTTGAATGTACCGAGCATATTTACACGGAAAAAATCGTTGAGCAACCGAGTTGTGAAAAAGACGGATACAGCGTGTTTACCTGCATAGGGTGCGGAAAATCCTACACAAACAAGCTTTACGCTCTCGGACACAGTTACAAAATTAAAACCTTTGACGGTGACAATGTAACAATCGGATGTGAAAATTGCGAAAATGAATACAGCATAAGCTTTATTGATTACTACAACAAATCAAACTCTTATTTTGATGTTGTTCAAGACGGAACGGTAAATGCAAAAGATTATGCAAAACTGTTAAAAGAATACAGAAACAAATAAGAAAAGTGTTACGAACATTTATTTGTCCGTAACACTTTTTTAATAGGAGAACAGGGCTGAATTCTCAGCCCTGTTCTCCTTAACTACCCATATATTAAGCTGTATAGCGTAATACCGTTTTAAGCAAGATTTAATTCATCATAAGGATATGTAAGTGCATCCGTTCCTTCAAAATATTGAATAATCAAGTAATCCTTTGCATTAATATATCCATCGTGATTGAGGTCAACATAACTCAAATATGCAGGATCGCCTTTTTTGCTTGACACGATAATTCTAAACAGATTTTGGTCGGCGGAATCCACCCTGCCGTCCTTATTAAAGTCACAAGCAACAATTCTTATAGGTTCGGTAAGAACAACATCATGGTCTGTTATCGTAAGACCTACCATTCTCTTAAATCCAAAGCTGTATTCAATTTCTACAGCATATGTACCGGATTTCATTTCAAATGAAAATCTGCCGTATTCATCCGTACGTGCAACTACATTGCCGTCGATAATTACATTGGCATTTTCAACACCGAAGTTTTCATAAATACCTGCATTTCTGTTAATAAGAGCTTCAACCGAGCCTCGAACATAGTAAACTCCTACTTCCGGTTCTTTCGATGAAGTCGGAATTGTGTATGTTGTCTTGGTTTCACCGCAATTTAAGCACTTGAAAACTCTTATGCCTCGTTGAGTTTCGGTTTCTTTAATGTAAGCAACCTGATGATATTTATGACCCGGTGCTTTGATATGCTCCTCTTTAAGAATAACAGAACAATATTCACATACACCGATACGATAGCCGTCATTTTCACAATCCGGTTCATAAACGGTTAACCACTCAATATCACCGTGACCTTCGGTACAATAGCCGAGATAACTTTCAAGTGATTCAATCGCAGCAAAGCATTCATCTGCAAACACTTCTTCATCTGTGTAGCCTTTTAAAGGCACTTTATAATTACGGGCATATTCGTATGTCGGTGAACCTATTAAAGTGAAAACGGTGACTTTTGGCGAATCACCTACAATGGCATAACCAACTGTTGATTTCCACACATAAAGTTTTTCAAGGCTTGACATATTTGAAAAAGCACCGCCGCCGATTGTTTTTACACTTTGAGGAACAACCATCGAAACAATATTCTTACAGTTATTAAAACATTCACTCTTGATTTCCTGCAAACCTTCCGGAAGAACAGCCGCAGCAAGCGTTTTACAGTTATAAAACGCTCTCTCACCAAGTGTTTTTACAGGGTCTGGAATATTTATTGTTTTGATTTTTGTGCAATTTTCAAACGCACGATTACCGATTGTTTCAACTGTTTTAGGGAATTTTACAGCCTTAAGTGTTAAAGAATCGGAAAATGCATTATCTCCTATTTCGGTTACACCGTCAGGAATAACAGCAATACTGAAACTGTTATACCTTGCTGCATAAGGTGCAATCCTTGTTGTTCCGTCCTTAATTTGAAGAGTTTTAATATTCTGCGGAGCAAGAATAAGAGTTGTATTATCGTAAAGTCCATGCTGATACGAATAAATACCGTTCTCGTTATTCTCTTCTACAACTATTTCCTTTAGTGATGAAAGTTTGTTGTAATCAAGTAAATTCTTAAACTTCTTTGAAAATTTAAGCGTTGTAATATTTGCGTCATTATATCCGTTAAGGGAAACGGAGGTTGCACCGTCAAGATAATTGACAGTTATACCTTTGGTTGAAATACCTGTATTACAAAAAGCATTTTGACTTACATTTGTAATATTTGAATCAATATTTATTTCATCACAAAACGGAAGGTTTGCAAAAGCATAGCTTTCAATAATTCTTAAGTTTTTGCCAAAGTTAATACGAATAACAGAATAGCAATTAATGAATGCGGTTGTACGAACAGTTTGCAATGTGTCAGGCAAATTAAGTGTAACAAGCTTTGAGCAATCCTTAAATGCTGCTCTTCCGATAATTACGGCACCGAGAATATTAAGTTCCTGAAGCTTAATACATTCTCTGAAGGCAAATGCAGAAATGTTTTGAACGCCTTTACCTATCGTTACGGATTTAAGGCCCGAACATTTATCGAAGGCATATTCGCCAAGGTTTGTTACAGAATCAGGGATATTAATTGCTTGAAGATTTGTACAATCTGCAAATGCTTTATCCGAAATTTGCTTTGTCATTTCGGAAATATATACATTCTTAGGATTAATTGCTTTCCACCCCGGTTCGATAATAGATACATCATCAAAAAATCTCACTGTATCAACATTGTCAAAGTTTACCGGATTATAATTTTCATCATAAAATGTACCGCCGACAACGGAATTACCGGTTATAAGCAAAGTATTATCATCAGGATAATAATACCAACGAGCACAATCATTTATACTTTTATTCTTTGACACATAACCTGTAGAGTTATATGCAAGTTTAATCGGTTCCAAATCAAGTAAAGCCTTTACGGAATAGGCATGTGCCTTACTGCGAGGGTCTGCCTTAATTTTAAAGCCGTAAATACGGGAGCCGTCGCTTCTGTAGCCCATCGAATTTTCAGGTGAAATAATTGAAGCAAAGTTAAATTCCGTATCAAGTGAATTAACAGTAACGCTCATCAACTTCAAGCAGTTTGTAAATACACCTGCACCTATTTTTTTAACAGAAGCCGGAATTGAAACTCCAATAATTGCAGAATTTTTAAAAGCGTAATCGCCGATTAAATTAAGGGCATTTGGGAAATTGATTTCAGTAAGACCTGTATTTTCAAATGCGGAGTCACCTATTGAAGTTTGATTGTGAAGCGTTACAGAGGTGAGTGCTTTATCACCGTAAAAAGCATTTTTAGGAATTGCGGGAGTATTTATATCAATTGAAGTCAACTTTTGATTACCGCTGAACACACCCTCACCGAGAGTGTATATATTTTTACACAACGAGAAATCAAAGCTTAATACAGATGAATTCGCAAAAGCATAGTCACCGATTGAAGCTATATTTGCAGGCATAACAACCTCAAAACCTTTTGTTGATTTCACTTTATTAAAGGCATTTGCACCGATACTCTTAATTGATTCTGGTAACTCAAGCCTGGTAAGTTCATCAAAGCTGCACCCGCTAAAGAAATTATCAGGAATAGAGGTAATATTACCATGGAATTCAACACTTGTAACATTATAATTCCTAATAAGATTTTCGGTTGCATATTCGGTGTCGTCTGCTAACATAAACACAGAACCGAGTTCGCCGCTGCCTGAACCGTAAATTTTAAGCACGCCATTGTCAACAAACCAGCGACCGTTATCCAACTTACCCTGATTATCTCCGCCGATTGAAAATTCAGGCAGAATGTTAACAACCTTAATTTTATGGGAATTTGCAAATGTTTCAGCAGAAGTATCTTTACCGCAGTAGATTGTAAGATCGCTAAAGTTAACATTTCCCAACATTGAAGGCATTTCATAAGTATAGCCTTTGAAGGTCATATTTTTAAGTTTTGAACAATTTTCAAATATATTTTCACCGAATTTTATAGCGGTTGGTGAAAAAGTCACATCTGTAAGATTGCTACAATCTGAAAAAGCCTCATCACCTATTGATTTTAAGAAGTCACCAAATTGAAGTGTTGTAATGGCACGGCAGGACTCAAAAGCATTATTTCCGATTGTTTTTATCCTTTTAAGTGAATTAGGAACAAAATTTTCACAACCGTTAAAGGCATTGCTTTCTATATAAAACACAGTATATGTATTAAAATTAAAAAGTTCCTGACAACAATAAAACGCTTCAGATGCTACATTTACAACATCACCGCTGTGTTTAACGGTTACAAGCGAATAGCAACATTTAAAAGCACAACTTGGTACTTCATTTGCGTAGCCTATATCTATCGTTTGAAGCGAAGTACAATTCATAAAAGCACTGCTTTCAAGTACCTGCAAATTAGGGAACGACAAGGATACAAGCGAAGTGCAATTTTCAAATGCATGCATACCGATTTCCGTAACTTTACCGATTTTCACATCTGACAACGCAGGACAGTTATAGAATGTATACTTGCCAATGCTTGACTCTACATCCCCCTCGGGAGTATCCGAATAAAACTTTGTGAGTTTTGGGCAGTTATTAAACACATAATCGCCATAGGCTGTTCCGGCTCTGTATTCAGTATTTACAAAAGAGGTGAGATTGCCGCAATCCGAAAAAGCATAATTATCAACTTTATCTCCGACTTGTGCTTCAAATTTTGAAATCGTTGATTCACGGAAAGCCTCCAATGATATTTTTGAAATATAGCAATCGGAAAAATCAACTTCGCCGTTAAATTTCTTAAACGAACATTTGTTAATAGTGACAGAACCTTCACTTTCAAATTTTAACGGCTTTGAACCGATATAGTTTGCTCCTGAAAAGGCATAAGAACCGATTTTAATGGTGCTTTCCTCCGGAAAACTCATATTAATATTTTTAATCGTAGCATTTGCAAAACAATAGGTATAAAAATATATCATGTCTTTGGCAGCGGATACAAAATTTACAGTATCAACAACAGCTCTCGAAAACATATAGTTGGATATATAATTATTTTTAATTGTTACATTTTTCAAATTTTTAGCACAATAAAATGCATTTTCACCGGCGTTCTCCTCTGAGCCGTAGCTGTATATTGTACAATTTTGAACAGCAGAATGTTGAAATGCATATTGGCCGAGACCGACAATATTATTAAAATCTTCGTTTTGAAGTGATGAGGTACCGGAAAATGCGAACTGACCGATAGTTATTTTCTTATCCGAATTTCTGTTAAGATTTGAAAGTTTTGTACAATCTGTAAATGCGTTAAACTGAATAATATCTGCATTAGGAATGCTGACAGATTCAAGCGATGAGCAACCGCTAAATGCCGATGAACCGACTGTTTTGATGTTATCATTAAGTTTTACATCGTTAAGCATTGTGCAACCCATAAAAATTCCCTTCGGAACCATAGGTGTGTCGTTACCTGAAGTTAAGACTGCATTTTGCATATCAACCGATGTAAGATATTTACAGTTTTTAAAAACATAATCATCTACCGTTGCATGAATGTTTCCAAAAGAAACTGTTGTCACAGCTGACTCAGCAAAAGCAGAAGCACCGATATGCGTTACCTTTGACGGAATCACAATATTATCAATATTGCTTGAATGAAAAGCGTCATCACCAATGTCTTCCAAATTTTCAGGAAGTTTAATTTCACTTGCATTGCAACATTCAAACAACTTTTCGCCGATAACGGTAACCTTAGTATTTTCAAGCGAAACAAACTTCAAATTCGGATAATAACTTTTATTAATATAAGCCAACTCAAATTCTCTGACATCACTGCCGAAAATAAGATTTTCAAATCCGAAATAGGCAAACACCTTATTGCCGCTTTCATCAACGGTATATGTAGGAAGTGCATTTGGATATTCCCCATCGGGCATACCTTTTATAAGTTTGCCGTTAATCGTCATGGTTTTTGTTTCGGAATCATATGACCAGGTGCAATAATCATTACTGCCGGATGCCGATACATTTATTCCGAGGTCAGTTTGGTCCGGTTCGATTGCAGAGCCGGTTTCGCCCTCCGCCGTATTGCTTTCATAAGCGGCTACAACCTCCTCCGCAAGTGCTGTAAGCGGACAAACCGACAAAACCATAATTATACTTAATAATACAGATAAAAACTTTTTCATATTTGTATCTCCTCTCTTATATCTCCTGCTCTTCGCCTCTGTTGCCCACAATGAATTTTATATTATTATCACGGGCAAACCGCACAAGAGCATTTTCACTGTTGGCATAAATCGTCAACCGCCTTGACGGATAAAATGCACGAGAGCCAACAGTTTGTACATTTTCTCCACCTTTTACCGCTGTAAGTGCGGTAGTGTAAAAAGAATATGTACCAATTTCGGTAACAGAGCGTGGAAGCTCAATTTCTTTAACAAGAGTGCTCATAAAAGCGTAAGGTTCTATAACCTCAACGCCCTCCTCAATAACAAGTTCCTTGATATGAGCACCCTGAAATGCCGCATTCGGAATGGTGGTTACATCTCCCGAAATACAAACACTGTCAATATTGCTGCAATATTGAAATGCCTGTACTCCGGTTGAAACAAGACCGTAAAGTTCTCCCAAATCAAGAGTCTTACACATAGCAAAACCGCAATTGCCAACCGAATGAAGCCGTGTAGGTTGAGCATCAAACTCCATATTTTCACACGAATAAAATCCAAAATCACCTACAGACGAAATGTAAGCCGTACCGTTTACATTCATAAGCGACGAACATTCGGAAAATGCATTGTTGCCTATTTTTGTTACTTTACCGAGCATATTTACCTCAATTAATGCCGAGCATTCAGAAAATGCGAATTCCGGAATGTTTGTAATTTTACTGCCGAGAGTTACAGATTCAATACCTGATTTTGCAAACGAACCGTTGCCTATTGAAGTAAGCGTATCGGCGAGTGTAAAATCAAAAAGATTTTCACAGCCGTTAAATGCTTCGCTTCCGATTACATTACAATTTGGCATATTGACCTTTTCAAGGCTCTTGCAGTTTTTAAATACAGAATCATAAAGCTTGGTGACAGTTGAAGATGAGATTTCTTTTATACCGCCTGACTCAAACAATTTTGGACTTAATGCATATACGCTGTTTCCGTCTACATAATCAAGCGTCAATACATCAGAACTTCCTTTGTATTTTGTGATATATGCACCCTTATCTGCAAGAAGATAATCAAATTCATCATTTGAACAAATACTGCTATATCGTGTTTCTTCATCCGGACGAACAGTTACACCGAAATTGAAAACAGCCGATTTGTACTGAACCTGAAGAGTATAGTCACCGACTTTCGAGGTATCAAACGCTTTTTGATAGGTACAATCGCTAAGACTTATCTGCTCTTTTGAACCGTCACTGTAAACAGCATAAACAGTCATACCTGTATAATCAAGGGTTTCGCCAATTACAAGATTACGCTTCATTGAAGCATATTGTGCTTCTACACCTTTAAAAGTTTTTGAAGGTATATCGTTGTTATCTTTATTATTGTCGTTTTTCTCAGGGTCTTTACCATTGTCAACCGACGGTGCATAAGATACACTCGGTCTGGTAATCAGCGGTTTATCATCGGTTTTAACATCTGTTTTATTATATGAAGAATTACTTACAGCTTGAGGCGAATCATCAATTATTTTATTATCAATTGAAGTATCGTCCGAAGTTGAAGCTGCCGACTCATTTTTTTCAACATCTTCTGCAATCTGAACGTTTGATCCTTCCGAATCTTTATTACTCTGCTTTTTGGATTTTATTGGTTTTTCTGTTTTTATTTGTTTATTTTTTTCATCATCGGAAGATGTAAACACTTCAACAACAGCTGAAGCTAATTCTTTGATAAGATTTACTCCCGTTACGGAATTAACTGCGGCATTAACGCTTACTGTACCTGTTGCAATAATTGCGGCTATTATAGCTACACGAAGTGCTCTGTTTAAATTATTCCATGATGAACGATGTGGGTTAACGATTTTTTTGATAGTTTGGGGAGTTAAGGCAATATGAAGAACGGGCTTTTTGCTGTCATCATCGTCAAGGCTTGCAATGGCGTCAATACAATCATTAATTAAATCACAATCAGGTGTTTCTTTTTCAAATTCTTCATCAATGACAGAATTTAAAAATTCAATAATATCGTCGTTTGACTTCAAGTCGTTTACAAGAAGTGACAGAGTTTTATTATTAACCGTTACATTCATTTTTAACTGCCTCCTTTCCTAATTTCCGTTAAGGTTGGTATTACAAGTTCTTTAACCTTACTTCGCAGTCGTGATGTTCGCATTGCTACTGCCGACGGCGAAATATGTATTTTATCGCTTATTTCCTTTAATGACAATCGCTCAACATACTTCATTTGATAAAGTATCAGTTCGTCATCATCAAGCGACGACAGAAGAAGTGATTTTGCAAAATCTATATCAACATCATTATTTTCAATTTTATCTTCTATACTTTCTTCTATGTATGTCGGTATATTTTCCGCTTCATCAAGGCTCTTGGTGCGTTTGGCATTTTTATAATAATTTTCCTTTGCCTTGAGCACCATATTATTGGCTGTTTTATAGAGGAATGCTCTGGGATTTTCAAATTCTGTACCGTCAAGCAGTTTTCGGTAAAACAAACAATAAGTTTCCTGCAAGCAATCGGAAGCGTAATCCGACGCTTCGCCGAGCCTTACATAGCAAAACTTTTCAATAGCCTTGCTATACTGCTCAAAGGATTCTTCAAGCAAAATATCCGCTTTACTTTTCCCCACAGCAACTCCTCCTTTCACATCAATTTATTGCCCTTCACTAATTAGTCCGCAAAAATCCGAAATATAACAAAAAAATTTTGAAGTTTTTTTGAAAATTATAAATTATTGTCATTTTATACAAACGGCGTTTTATAATTATAGCACATTTTTAGTAAAAAGTACATAAAAAAGACAGTTACGGATAAATATTCCGTAACCGTCTTTTACTTAAATGTTACCGAACTGTGCTGAAGCCGTTGCGTTTTGACTGTGAAGAACCGCATCAATAGCAAGTACAACCGCCAAAGCCGTAACCTCATCATTACCGTCGGCAATATCAAGCTCAAAAGTATCTCCCCAGCTCACCCACGCTTTATGAATAGATACAACCTCTGCTCCGTTTGATTCTATAACATAATCGTGAGCAAAAAAATCACCCTCAACATTCCATCCCAAGCCTTCAACATAATATTGAGGTTTAAAGAATGTAATTTTTTTAACGATTTCAGCTACTTCTTCACCGTTTACTTCAACAACAAATTTAGGTCGCAGAGAAACGATTTTTTGTTTAACAAGTGCAATTTCATTATGCTCACTGTCAAAAATATGAAGCTTTTTGCCAAGTGAGATGATTTGCCCCTCAACAAAATACCTATCTGTTCCGTTTTCATCCTTAACCGAAAATTTATCGACAAATGAAAACACTCTTTGTTTAATATAAAGTTTCATAAAATTCCTTTAAGACTGATTTTGATAAGTAAATGTGTCTTCGCTTTCATTATAGAAATTCATAAATATTTCATTATAAAGAGCTGAAAGCTGTGGGTCGGTAACATCTCTAAGCATTACATAATCCTTGGCATTTACAACACCGTCTTTATTGAGATCAAGTGCAACCATAGGAACATTAAGCTCACCGTCATCGGTCATAACAACGGTTTGAGTTCTGTTAAATGTTCCGTTATCAAACAAAACATTATGCTCACCCTCAACAAGCCAGTATGTCACTTCACCGTTTATATCGGTAGTACCGATAAGTTTGTCATCAACATAAATCTTGACATCTTGAAGAACCGCAGTACCCTCCGTTGAAGTCGGATTTTCAAGAACTGTTGTTTTAAACACGGTTTTGTAATAGCTTGTTGTAAGAGATACATTATATTCCGGACTTTGATAGCTTTCAAGACCGTTATTTACAGCCTTAAAACGAAGCTTGTAATTGCCTGCCCTTGAAACAACAAATGTATCGCCATCAACCTCTTTCCAGCCGTTGCCGTCATTGTAATAATAAACCGTACCATCACCGCAATTAGGTGAGGAAAGATTGAAGCAGACAAGTTGGTCGGTTTCACTGCCGATTGTACCCGAAGGTGTAACATAAAGAACAGGTTTTTCAGCCACAGCGATATTATTTATCTTAATAACCTCTGTTGATGTGAGTCCGTTATTAGCTGTCATTACGACAACATACTTGCCGTTTTCCGCAACCTCAAACGAATCTTTGCCCGTTATATCTTCACCGTTTACACTGACGGATTTGAGTCCGGAGCGACCGGTATTAACCTTAAAGAAAACATTGTACGGAGAATCTGTTTTATTCTCTGTTTCAAGGGTATACTCAAGAGTAGGTGCAACAGTATCTATCATTACACGGTAACTGTCGGAATAATTACTTTCAACCCCTGCTCCGTTAACTGCTTTGAATATATATGAAGCATCTACATTTTCATCGATAGTAATTACAGAGCCTTCTTCGGCTTGAATCCAGGATTTACCGCCGTCGGTGCTGTAATAATAACGAACACCCGAAATTGCCTGATTGAGTATAGTCATACTGAATTTAACGGGATCGGCTGTCCATCTGCCGAATGTGCCCTCAAAATCGACACGAACAACAGGTTCGGTTTTATCGATTTTAACAACAAAGTCATCCGTTGTAACCGTTTCGTTATTTGAATAAGAAACAGCTTTAAATCTGTAATTCCATATGCCCTGATTCTTTACGGTGATAGTATCGCCGTCAATTTCTGTCCATTCACTGCCGTTAAGGCTGTAATAGTATCTGTAAATTCCCGAATAAGCGGTTGATGAAAGTTTGATTGTAACATTCTTGGATGTCCAACTGTCACTTTCGTAAATTTCACCGTCTGCTTCGGAAGTTACAACTATATCCGTAGGTGCTTCGGTATCAATAACATATCCGCCTGTCAGCTTACTGTCGGAAATATTACCCGCCTTATCAATCGCTCTTGCTTCGGCATAACCCTTAAAATCGGCGTCCTGTGTAGGCTTGTTATTATTATCATACACAGCCCAATCTCCGAGCGGTGTGCCGTTTTCATCAACAAATCGATATTCAATTCTGTCAACACCTGCAACGCCCTCATCTTCTGCCGTTACTGTAAGCTGAGTGGTTTTATTAAAGAACATACCAAAAGTGATCTTGTTTACAAATCTTGCAAAATCATTTGTGTCTTTGTGTGAAACCGATACTTCCGTTACGGTCGGTTTTTGTTTATCAATATTTTCAACGGTCACGGTTTGCTCACTTTCGAGCAAGCTATTTGAAACAATTTTGACCGTATATTTGCCGTTTTCGCTGACTGCAAACTGCGTTTGGTCATCAAGCACATCACCGTTGAGATAAACCGCCTTAACGCCTGAAGCGCCGACATTCAAATCTGTAATTCTTACAGAATACGACTGATTTGTGAGATTTGTATTATCCTGAACAAGAGTGAATGACGGAACAATCTTGTCGATTTTAACCGTATACGGCTGTGTGATTTCGCTTTCAATTCCCGCACTGTTAATGGCTTTAAATGTATATACGCTGTCTGTATTTTCAGAAACAGTCAAAGAATTGCCGTTAATTTCGTTCCATTCACCACCGTCAACATTATAGTAATATTTAACGCCGTCCAATTGATGTGTACTGTCTAAAGTAAATGTAACATCACTGCTCGTCCACGAGCCGTCATAATTTGATGTATCAACCGACACAACAGGTTTTCCGTAAATGATAATCGGGAACTCGGCTGTTGCCGAACGACCGTAATGCTCGTAGGTTACCTTAACAGTTTGCTCTTCGTTAAGCTTTGTAAAATCAACAGAAGATTCATCAACCTTGTAATCAAAAACTTCCTCACGAGGTGCATTGCTGTAATTTGCATATGCTTTGAGTCCGCTCAAATCAAGTTCTTTCACACCCTCAATATATGCGTATCTCGGAGCGGTAATATCAATTGACTCAACGGCTTTTGAATTCACCTTAACAGGAAATACCGCACGGAACTGCTCGCCGGCCCTGACGAGAGTTACAAGTACATATTGTTCTCTGTCAATCAAAGTTGGGTCAAATCCGCTAATTTCATAATCGTTAACATCAACGCTGATAACAGAATCGCCGTAACTTTCGGCATCGGGATAATAATTTGCCAATTCGTTGCGGTCATATGTTGCAGAAACCTTTAAGCCTGTCAAATCAAGTTTTGTTTCGCCCTCGACATAATCATACTTCTCGGGTGCGATTACCGCTATATTTTTTGGCTGAATTTCAACAACCTGAATTTGTTTTGAAGCCTCGACAAAAGAACCGCTTAACGAAGTTGTACCCTCTCTGCCAAAGACCCAAAGAGTTGTTGTGCCTGCCGATTTTCCGTATACCTTACCGTTTGAATCAACAGTTGCAAGGCTGTTTTCGGTATTGCCCGATGTACTGCTCCAGCTTGAATTCCACGGACGGCTGCCGTCATCGGTTGTAAGTCCCCAATGAATATTTTTCACGCTGATTCTTGACGGAGAAAATATTGCAGAATACTCTCTCGGAAAATCTTTTACAACATAATCGTTGCCCGAAATTGAAGCACTTACAAGATTATTTACGGATGCACCTCTGACATTAAAAGTCACAGATGATGACACACCGCCGATAATCGCAGTGATTGTAACCGATTTAGCATCAAAAATTGTAAGTCCGCCTGAATCAAGACCAAACACCTTACCGTTTTCATCAACATAAGCAACAGACGGGTCGGAACTTTTCCAAACAACATTTTTGAGCAAATCAGGGGCATAATCTGCCGGCAAAATATTTGTTATATTAAGCTGACCTGTCTTACCCTCTTCAAGGAACGAATCCCTACTGCCCGTCAAAAAGTTTGTGATAAAACCGTTGCCTTTTGACAAAGAAAAACTTGTAATCGGAACACCCGATGAAACGGTTTTTTCCGCTTCAAGCGAAGTGTCATTATAAGTCACCTTAACATAAATTTTGATTATTCCGACTTCTCTTGCTACAAGATTGCCGTTTGAATCAATCGAAGCAAAGCCGTTATCGGCAGGAGTGTCTGCCGTTGCAAGCACAAGCTTGCCCGACTGTGAATCATATAATCCCCACTGACGCACAACGCCTGTATTTGTGTTAAGTCTTACAGGGGTTACATCGGCAGTATATTTGTTTGTTTCATTAAGGGCAATGTTCTCATATCCGTTGATTTCAACGCTGTTGATTTTGTCGCCGATAATATTTCTGTTAATTTTTAGCGACGCCGTTTTTGAAACGCCGTCAATTGTTGCCGTGATGGTTACAGTTTTTGATACCTGCAAACCTTGACCTGCATCAAGAGCAGTAACAACACCGCCTTGAGTAATGACAGCGGCTGACGTATCCGAACATTCCCACTTTACATCGCCTGTGTATGCACCGGCAGGAGAAGCATTTTCGATAGTGAGCTGTGAGGTTTCACCCTCTTTTATATCAAGAGTTCCGCCGATTGAAAAGTCGGTAACAGGAAGTTCTTCACGAGAAACAACCTTAAATTCAACGGTATCTGTAACCGCAGAATAAAGAGCGTTTTCGGGATTTGCACGAATATAAACAGTACCCGGAGAAGTGAAAGTTACAAGACCATCATCAGTAATTGTTGCGTGCTTCCTTGACTCGGTATCAAGAGCCTTGCCGACGCTCCATTTAACACTTTGCTTAAGTCGAACAGGAGTTACGGCACCGTACATTTGCACCTGCTTGCCGACAGCAACGGTTTTTGGAACAGTCTTTTTGTTTGTGATATGTACACCCGTAGGCCAAATATTACCTGCCAAACTTTGGTCAACCGCAACCTCTGCCTTATCTGAAGCAAGAACGTTTCCGCTTTCGTTGACAAGTCTTGCAGTGATTGTGATTGTCATATTATTCAGCATTTTTTCAAGAGCTTCACCCATGGTTTGGTTAATACCCTTTACAATCGCAACAACCAAGTCGGTATTGAGGTTACTGTCATTAAGGTCGATACCCGCCTTCGCAAAAGCCTTTTCAATAGCGTCTGCGGTTGCATTACCTATAAGCGGAGTTGGGCGAACCTCATTATCAAGCCAATATTTGATGACGGCAGCTTTTGAATAATCATACGCAGTTACCTTACCTGTCTCGTCAACATCCGCAAGCAAAGGCATATTGCTTTCCCACTCAACAGTCGAGCCTGCCGGAAATTCCGACTCCGAATGAGCCACCAACTGTGCAGAATCATATTCGGTGATGTGCAAGGTTTCAGTAAGCTCCGCATCATTATAATATATAGTGATGCTTTCTGCGGCATTAACCAGAGTACCGGGCAAGCCGACAGAGAAAATCAAAGAAAGTGATAATAACAGGCTGATAACTTTTTTCATAAAAACACCCCTATTTAATATTTTCAGTCCGTAAAAATTTTAAAACAACTTAAATATATGCAAATTATACCATAATTTTGTTGTTTTTACAACACTATTGAAAAAATGTTGGCGTAAAAATATAAATTTAAATTTATATTTTCTAATCAGTCCGATTTACAAATCTAATTTTTTGAAACAAACATATTTCAATAATTTATAAAATTTTGTTCGGTCAGAATTTGACATAAAAAAATCGCCTGAAAGCCCCTAAAACAGGGAGTTTCAAGCGATAATTTTTATTTAGTTAACAGTTTTAAACAATTTGCATCAGCGGTTACAAACGATTGTTAAATTATATGTGAACAAGTTATATTTTTAATTATTAAATGTTTCTAATATATTTATATCAAATATTTTTTATGAAATGAACCAATTTTGCTTTTTCATGAAAACCGTTTGAAAGATGAAGATTGATACTGTCCAAATTATCGATTTCACAATCAGATGCAATTTGAGTAATTCCCTGCTTTTTAGCCCATTTTTCGCACAGTTCTATCAAATGAGTTGCTATACCGAAATTTCGATATTCTTCTTCAACATAAATTGCTTCAATATAGGCAACTTTTTCGCTTGTTGCACCCTCTACATATTCCGACCTTATCGAGCAATGAACAAACGCAAGCATTTTTTCTTTATAATAAGCAGTATAAACTCTGTTATTTTCCGTTTGTACAAGCTCCTCAAATTCGGTTTTCAATTTATCATAATCATCATTCCAAAGTTTAGTTGTAAGCTTTGCCACATTATAAGCGTCCTGCTTTCGGCAATAACAGAATTCTAAGCCATACCAAATCCACTCTAAAGCATCCACTCCGTTAAGGGAATAAAAATATACCTTGTCCCAAAGGTCGTACAAAGACTTTCCATCAAACACTTTAGCGTTTAAAATTTCTTCAGCAGTATTATACTCATACGCATTATTGCCATCGGGAGTAATGCCAAACCAATACGGTTCTTCAAACTGATCATTAAAGCCAATCCAGCAGTCATCATACTTATCAATACCGTCTATATAAAAATTATTTTCATACATATACTGACCCTTAATTAATTCATCTCTAAATAAATCAAAAGGAATCTTTCTTCCTAAAGGGTAATTTGTACTGTCCATATTATCACCTAAGCAGATAATAACATAAAAATTAAAATTGAGCAAGAAAAAAGAGCATCTCTTTCGAGATGCTCTTAAATGTTTAATTAGCCGTTGATTTGCTTTGCAATTTCTTCTGCGAAGTTTTCTTCTCTCTTTTCGAGGCCGTCGCCCTTCATCATACGGATGAAGTTTGTTGCCTTGATTTCTGTGCCAAGAGCCTTTGCAACGCTTTCAATATAGCCTGCAACTGAACCCTGGAAGAGATCTGAACGAACGAAGTCTTGTTCAAGAAGGCAAACTTCCTTGATTTGCTTCTGGAGTCTGCCCTTTACAAGGCCTGTGAAAATCTTGTTGTCAACGATTTCGTCCTTGTGTGAAACTGCGATGCCTGCAAGAATTTCAAGAGTTTCCTTAGAAATGAAGTTTGTGAAGTTCTTTCTTTGCTTATTGTCAAGGCCCTGATAAATTGTGATGTCTTCATCAGTCCACTTCTTATCGTTGATAGCTTCGTCGATAAGCTTGCTGAGGATTGGAATAGGAAGTGAATCAGGCTTGTTAAGAGCACTGTCAACAGTGATTGAGTGCATCTTCTCTGATTCTTCTGCAGAGATGTCGTCGCTGCTCAAATATTCAGGATTCATAGCTGCGATTTGCATAGCAACATTCTTGCCCATAGCTACAAATTCAGGATCAGCTACCTTTGATTCGTCTGCAACATCAAAACCAACCATAACACCAACGCTGCCGCCGGCATGGATGTATGTTGAAACGATACCGTCCATTCTTTCAAAACGGCGAACTTTCATATTTTCACCAATTGCAAGAACGAGGTCGTTAAGTGTTTCTGTAACAGTTCTGTCTGTGCCATTGAACTTCTCTTCCTTAAGAGCTTCAACATCGGCAGGGTTTGTTGCAAGGATTGTCTTTGCAACGCCTTCTACGAAAGACATAAACTTTTCATTCTTTGCAACGAAGTCTGTTTCTGAGTTAACCTCAAGAACAACACCCTTCTTTGCAGTTTCGTCATAGTAAGGGAGAACTACACCTTCAGCGGCAATTCTTGATGCCTTCTTCTGTGCAGCTGCAAGGCCTCTTTCACGAAGGAAGTCGATAGCCTTATCCATATCGCCGTCAGCTTCAACGAGAGCCTTTTTGCACTCCATCATACCAACGCCGGTCTTCTCACGAAGAGCCTTTACATCTTGTGCTGTAAATGCCATAATAATATCCTCCAATATAATAAAGTAAAATTAAGTTATAATTAATTATTCAGCTGCTTCTTCTGCTGCAGGAGCTTCTTCAGGAGCAACTGCATCAGCGCCGTCTCTACCCTCGATAACAGCGTTAGCCATAGCACCTGCAATAAGCTTTACTGCACGGATAGCGTCGTCGTTACCAGGAATTACATAGTCGATTTCATCAGGATCGCAGTTTGTGTCAACGATAGCAACGATTGGAAGACCGAGCTTTGTTGCTTCTGATACAGCAATTCTTTCCTTGCGTGGGTCAACGATGAACATTGCATCAGGAATCTTCTTCATTTCTGTGATACCGCCGAGGTACTTCTCAAGCTTTTCGATTTCAAGCTCAAGACCTGCAACTTCCTTCTTTGGAAGAAGATCGAATGTGCCGTCCTCTTGCATCTTCTTGAGCTGAGCAAGACGAGCAACACGACCACGGATTGTCTTGAAGTTTGTGAGCATACCGCCAAGCCATCTTGCATTTACATATGGCATTGAGCAACGGATAGCCTCTTCCTTAACGCTCTCCTGAGCCTGCTTCTTTGTACCAACAAAGATGATGCTTCCGCCTTCTGCTGCGAGATCACGAACGAACATATAAGCCTCGTCCAACTTCTTTACTGTCTTTTGAAGATCGATGATATAAATACCATTTCTCTCTGTGAAGATGTATTCAGCCATTTTAGGGTTCCATCTTCTTGTTTGGTGACCAAAGTGTACACCTGCTTCTAAAAGCTGTTTCATAGAAACTACATTTGCCATTTTCATTTCCTCCTTTAAGGTTAATCCTCCACAATGAAGTATGGCAAGAGCCGATTTTGTAACCTTTGGCTCAACCTCATTGTGTGCGAATTCGCTTTCTTTTTTACGAATGCGTTAGCATTATAACAAAAAAGGCCTGAAAAATCAAGCCTTTTTTATAATTTAATTAAATCTTCTTATTTTAAATTTATGACCACAGTTTTGACAAATGCCGACTGTTTGATTTTTGATTTTCGTTTTTCCTGTACCCTTATGCTTACCTACAAGTGACCACAAGCCTAATGTGCAGATCATCAAAAAACTTATTCCTATTTTCCACAGGCACCCATTTCCTTTTGCACTTGTTTTTGAACTTACTTGTTCGCTCACAATTGTAACATTTTCACTTCCGCATTTTGGACAAGTCATTGCAATTCTCCTTTCTCTTAAAACATCAAATATATCATACTGCAATTTGCGGTAAAAGTCAATACAACAAAATGCAGTTACATATAATATACTTGGTGATAAGTATGTACAAAAGAATTCGAGATTTGCGTGAAGATAACGACTTAACACAAAAGCAAATCGCCAATATGCTCAATTGTTCTCAACAAGTTTATTCAAATTATGAATTGGGACAACGTGATATTCCAACTACAATATTAATAAAAATTGCGGAAATATATGATGTTTCAGTAGATTACATTTTAGAAAAAACTAATAAACAGGATATAAATAGATAAACACTGCATTTTGGAATGAATGCAGTGTTTTTATATTATCCAACATCAAATTCAATGCTGAAATCGGCATCGGGGATATTAAAACTGACAAGTTCCGATGATTGATTGACTGTCAAAGTGAAGTTTCCGACCGAAGTTTTGCCGTCAAAAACATAAGCGTTATCAACCTTTTTACAATCAGAAGCAGTTGTGATTGCGTCATAAAACAGCACGGCGGGATTATAGGCGGAAACCTTTGATTTATCCGCCTTTGTAAGCATATCTCGCCTTGAAAAAGCAACCTCTTTGCCGTTGCAGGAAATCGTCATTCCGCTTGCATTGGTTGAAGTGGGGGTTATGTACACGCTTTTACCGTCAAACTTTACATTGGCTGAATAGGAATAATCACCCATTTTGACTGTTGCGGTTTGAGAATATTTCGGCTTTAACTCAACTGTACTTTTGACGGTTGAACAACCGCACAAAAGCAGAAACACAAGGCACATTGAAAATGATATTAATTTTTTCATAAAATCAACTCTTGCATTAATATTCGGACATTAAAGCACCGAGTCGGTCTATCATATCAAAAACGGTTATTCCTCTTTGGCTTACGGCTTTTGCGGCTTCATCACCGGCACATCCGTGAATAAACACGCCTGCCTTTGCTGCGTCATACGGATTTATTCCTTGTGCAACAAACGAGCCGATAATGCCGCTGAGCATATCACCCGTTCCGCCCATAGCCATTGCAGGATTGCCACTCATATTTACAAACACCGTTTCTCCGTCCGTAACTACGGTGTTTGCACCTTTTAATACAATCGTCACTCCGTACTCCTTTGCAAAATCCTTTGCAATACCGATACGGTCGGACTGTACTTCTCCTACCGATTTTGACACGAGCCTTGACATCTCGCCCGGATGCGGCGTAAGAACAACAGGTACTTTAACATCCTTTAATATATCTATGCTCGAAGTTATGCAATTTATACCGTCGGCATCAAGAATAACGGGAACTTTTGAATTTTTCAGCACAAATTCTGTGATTTTTTTTGTATCATCGCTGACGCCCATACCGCAACCGAGAACTATTGTGCTTGCCCACGGCATATCGTTTGATATTTCTTCAAGAGCTTTTTCGCTGTACATTCCGTTTGACTCCTCAACAGGATTGAAAATCGGTTGAACAAGGTGCGAAGCAACAATAGGATATGCCGATTGGGGTATTGTCAATTTTACAAGACCTGCACCGCTTCTGATTGCGGATTTGCAACAAATAACAGCCGCTCCCGGCATTTTGTAAGAACCGCAAAGGCAAAGAAGATGACCGTTTGAGCCTTTGTTAGCATTAAATTCAAGAGGAGGAACGATATTTTTTACTTCATTTTGAGTTATCATTTGTGCATAGCCGAATGAATAACAATCCTCGGGAATACCGATATTAACAATTTTGGTTTCGCCGCAAAGAGCATTTGACGGCGGAAGAACATGGCAATATTTAAGCGTTGAAATTGCTATTGTGAAATCGGCTTTTACGGCATTTTTACAAGCCGAACCATTGGTTGCGTTTGTGCCGCTTGGAGTATCGACAGAAATTACGGTTGCTACGCTTTTATTCACAGATTCAAAAATCTTATCAAACGGACTGCGAGCTTCACCGTGAAAACCTATGCCGAAAATGCAGTCAACAATAAAGTCGGCATTTGCACTGCTCTCGCCAAAATATTCTACCGGTACACCGCTTGAAACCGCTTCGTTATAATATTTAAGCGGTTCGGCAATTTCGGGTGCTTTATCGCAAAGCACGATTTTTGCATTTGCACCGTAAGCATAAAGAAGTCTTGCGATTACAAATCCGTCGCCTGCATTTTTACCGTTGCCGCAAAATACCGAAACGGTCCTGTTAATTAATTTATCGCCGTATTTTTCGGTAATACTGTCGGCACAGGCTGTACCGGCTTTAAGCATTAACTCGGCTTCGGTTGAATAATATTTAAAGCAATTTGTTTCTACTGCTCGGATTTCGTCCGCTGTAAGTATAAGCATAATATCACACTCCAAATTAATAGTAGCACAAACGGAAAAATATGACAAGATTGTTATTGAAAAGAGAACAAAAATTTGATATAGTAATACTGTATTAAAAACAAAAACAAATAAGGAGAGAAATATGGACGCTATTTTACTTGCGGCTGCCACACTCGGCGAGAGGGTCGACAGCATATTTTACAATTTTGACCTATGGGTTTTCAGCTTCTTCGGTCACATGCAAAACGGATTTTTGACACAGGTTGCAAAGTTTTTCACATCATTCGGTGATGAAAGATTTGTAATTCCGATGGTGGTTTTCGGTGCGGTTCTTTGCTTGTTTAAGAAAACAAGAAAATACGGTGCGGCATTGATTTTTTCAATCGTTATCGGTACACTTGTAACAAATGTAATCGTAAAGCCTATGTTTTTGAGAGTTAGACCATACAACACACTTCAGGGTGTTGCGGAATACTTTGCATGGTACAAGGGCGCAGGAATGCTCAGCGAAAGCGATTACTCTTTCCCGTCCGGTCACACAACCGCAGCATTTGAAATTGCAACATCAATGTTCATCTGCTTCAAAAAAGACCACAAAAAAATTTGCTGGTTGTTCCCGGCAATCGCAATTTGTACAATGGGAAGCCGTGTATACCTGATGGTTCACTACGCAAGCGATGTTTTGGCAGGTCTTATTGTAGGCATTGTTGCAGGTTGCCTCGGCTATGCTCTTGCCGTGCTTGCATGCAACATCATTGCAAAGATTAAGTTTCTTGACAAAATCGATGTCACTCCGCTGTTCAAAAAGGTTAATCCAAAGGTTGCACCTGTTGCAATTATTGTTGTTGTAGTCGGCATTTTCTGTTTAAGCTACATTCCTGCAATGACGGAGGGCGGCGAAAGTGCCCAAAGATGTGCATATGTCGGTGAATACGATTGTATGAACGAAGCGAAAGTTGATGACAAGGATTATCCGCCGATTGACGGCAAAGAATACTGCAAAATCCACTGGAAACAATTAAGCGGAGAAACAAAATAATACATAAGACGAGAGGCTAAATGCTTCTCGTCTTTATTTATTTATTCGTTCTTTATTCTTTTGAGTGCATTTTTTTCAAGCCGTGACACCTGTGCTTGGGAAATTCCGATTTCCTCTGCGGTTTCCATTTGTGTTTTACCCTGCATAAAACGCATATACAAAATACGGTGTTCCCTATCGTCAAGATTATTGAGCTTATCTTTCATCATAATTTCGTCTACCCAATCGGCATCGGTGCTGTTATCACCGATTTGGTCCATGACGAATATCGTATCTCCTCCGTCGTTATAAACCGGCTCATAGAGGCTCACAGGGTCAACAATAGCCTCAAGAGCAATCACGACATCAGCCTTTTTCATATCAAGTTCTTTGGCAATTTCATCAACGGTCGGCTCTTTGTTATATTTATTTGTCAGCATTTCCTTGACCTGCATTGCCTTATAAGCAGTGTCACGAAGAGAACGACTTACTCGAATAGGATTATTGTCACGCAAAAAACGGCGTATTTCACCGATTATCATCGGCACGGCATAAGTTGAAAACCTTACATTAAGAGCGGTATTGAAATTATCAATTGCCTTAATCAAACCAATAACGCCAACCTGAAACAAATCGTCCATCCCCTCGCCTCTGTTGGCAAAGCGTTGAACAACGGAAAGGACAAGACGCAAATTACCGTTAATCAGTTCTTCCCTTGCTTTTTGGTCACCCGACTGAGCTTTTTTGAGGAGTTCGATTTTTTCACTTTCTTTAAGAAGTTTTAAATCATTTGTGTTTATTCCGCATATTTCTACCTTGTTATAATACTGCACATAATCATCCTTTAGTTTTTATGTACAAGAATATTATTAACGCAAGGCAGCATTTTTATCCTATAATTTATTTTTTACCATAAGATTGTTTTCTTAATTTTAAAGCTTTTATTTGCGAACTGTTCTTCACTTATTTCATTATTATTTTGATCTTCTTCAAATCCAAAATAATCAAATCTTTCACCGTCGTCAATCCTTTTTGTCGGCAAATCATAATTCACAAAACAAACATTTACCGGATTTGACCCCGGATGAGAATAGTATTTTCCAAATTCGGATTCTATTTTTGCTTCGATTGTTTCCATTTCTTTTAATAATGACGATAAATCTTCAAAATCGGAGCGTAAATATATCGAAATGATTCCGTTATAATCAGCAAATATTTCTTGAATAAGTTTCTCAATATTTTCACTTGTCCATTTTGTATTGTCTTTCTTTAGAATATTTGTAAGTACATCATAGTCGTAATAATTTGAACTGTACGGAGTGTGTAAAACAAGTGCATCTGCAATGTTGTAATCACCTGTAACATTTATTAAATACTCTTTCATATATCGGTTAATTTCTTCCAACTGGTAATCATCATAAAATTCGCCCTTGTTATATATGACAGAAAAATCTTTTTCTGTATCTTTAAAATTAACGGCAAACGGAACAAATTCACCGGGTCTGTATAATAGAGGCCAATCGAAGAAATCGGAATCATCTTTATAATATGGCAACTTAATGCTGATAACTTTAAAATCTTTATTGTATTTCTTTTCGACATATGCGGTTGCATTGTGTATTAAGCAAACTAAAGCTACCAAAGAGCATACAATTATACACAGCAAAGCCGTAAGTATAATTTTTTGTGTCTTTTTTCTGTTGTGCTGTTTCATATTTTTCTCCTTTTTACAGTCAAATGTTTATTGAAATATTTTTTCTCGTCCTATTATTTTTTATATCGGATAATCTTTGTTCACTAACAATAAAAATGCAGAGGCGAAAAAGCCTATTGTAACAGGGTTAATTATTTGAAAAAGAAAGTCTATAATAATAACAATTTTGTTGTATTTATTTTTACACAACATAATAAAATTGATTATTATAAATGCTATCGGAAACAAGAATAAATAAACATCAAGAATACTTGAAACTGAAAATGAAATCGTTAACATACTCGTAAAAGTAGAGATTATATCGTTGTCAAGCAACAGCGATATGTCGGCCCGCTCTATTAAATATGTAATTATCGACAACAAGTAAAAAATCAAAAATATAACCGATAAAGAAAATGCAATTTTCTTTTGTACATTAAAAGAGTTAATACAGTCTTTAATATTAAATTGACCTTTCTTCAAATAAATCACCTCATATATTATTACTCTATCATAAAAATATTCAAAATAAAAGTGCAAGTTTCGTTATTAACGAACGATATAATAAAAAGATATTTGTTGCTTTTTGTCGAACAGGTGTGATATAATCAAAAAGAGAGAGGGGCGGTGAGCACCTATGTCTTTTGGTAACGAAGACTTTTATACAAAAGAAAACCTAAAAGTTAACATCAGACGATTTAGAGAATCATACAAATTTACACAAACACAGGTGGCAGTGCTGATGGGAACAAACCGAACGACCTACACAAAATGGGAAAGCGGTGACTCGTTGCCAAATGCAATTCAATTGCAAAAACTTGCATCAATTTACGGCAAAAGGGTTGATGATTTTTATACCGATCACAATGCCCTCATGGTGAGCAATCCTATATTTGACAAACCGCACGGCAATGCTTTTATCAGCGACTTAACCAAAGAGGAAAAGGTGTTTTTGGCAAAATACCGTATACTCAGCGACAATGACAAAGAAACAATCAACAAAATGATTGAAGAATTAAGAACCAAAAATTAAAAACAGCGTTGTTCAATTTACACGAGCAACGCTGTTTTGTTTTATCTTCTCGGACGAGGCGGAGGAAGATAATCATCATCGCCGTAAAGCTGTTTGTCAAGTTCCTCTTGTTCCCTGCGTCGCTTTGCAACACGCTCCTTGTCACGCTGAAGTCGTCTTGCGAATGTAATTATATAAATCAAAACAAATATAATTAACAAAGCCAAAATTGCAAGAACAATTTTGTTTGTAAAAAACTTTTTAAGAGCGTTGAGAATTTTTAAAAATGTTGAAAGTTCGACTGTCTTTGCCGCTACCAAGTCAACGGTAACAATTGTTTTTTCACCGAAAATCACATTTGCTTTGCAAACGGAATCGCCCTTTGTTACCGGTGCGTCAAGGCTTTCCGGCGGGTCGACAGGCTCAATGATTACATTTGACGGGTCAAGCGTGCTCGGTACAAGAGTTGTAACATCGTCCTTTACAACAAGTTGAACGGTATCGGCGTCCTTACCGTTATTAACAGGCACTTCATATGCAACATCGTTTTTGCGAACAACGGTGGTATATTTGAGCGAATCAAATGCCCAATCAAAAAGTGACTTTGCATCAATAAACGAGCACTTTGTTTTGATACCGTCAAGGGTTTTAATGGGGCTGTCCATAACGATTGCAAGATAATTATAACCGCCCTTTGAGGCTTTTGTGATGACGCAATAGCCTGCCTGCTCGGTTGAGCCTGTTTTGATACCCTGTGCATACTGATAATAATATGTAATATGGAATTTATCAAGCATATAGTTGGTGTGAATAAAGTTTGTTTTGCCGAACTTATACTGCTGTGTTGATGATATTTTATTGAATATATCACTTTTCATTGCGGCAAGAGTAATTTTTGCCATATCGGACGGAGTGGTGTAATGGTTTGGGTCATGCAAACCGTCGGGATTTACAAAATTTGTATCCTTACAACCAAGCGATTTTACCCACTTATTCATTTCTTCGACAAATGCAGGAACACTTCCGCTGACGAATTCGGCAAGAACCTCACACGCATCGCAGGCAGAATGGACCATTGTTAAGTACAACAGTTCCTCTATTGTTACGGTTTGACCGATTTTAAGCCCTGCAACCTGAGCACCCGTACCATAAAGAGTTTCAATAGCATTCTTTGAAACGGTAGTGGTTTGCGACAAATCCTTAACTTTATTTATAGTTACCATAGCGGTAACGATTTTTGTAAGCGAAGCAGGATATTTTCTTTTATCCGCATTTTTTTCCGCAACAACGGGATAAGAATCATCATCAAGACTGATAAGCATATATGCATCGGCATATATGGTAACATTCGGAGTATAAGTTGCCGCTTTTGCCGTAAAAGGAACGCAAAAAACAGTGAGCGAAACTATAACAATGCTCATAAAAACAGAAAGTAGTTTTTTCATACACTTGACACCTCACAAAATAAATTATATTATAAATACATCATAACACAAATTATTTGATAATAAAAGACTAAATTTAATTTGAGGTAAACTTAAATGGTATATATTACAGGCGATACCCACGGTGATTTGAGCCTATTCAAAAATCCAAAGCTTAAAAAGCTGAATGATGACGATATTCTTATTATTTGCGGTGACTTTGGCTTTTTATGGGACGGAAGCGACAAAGAAAAAAAGGCTATTGAAACCCTTTCAAAGAAAAAATACACCATCTGCTTTGTTGACGGTGCACATGAAAATTTTGATATGCTCAACGCTTACAGACCGTACAGGTTTAAAGGCGGAACGGCACACAAAATCAGCCCTAACATCTTCCACTTGATGAGGGGCGAAATATTTACCTTTTGCGGCAAAACTTTCTTTTGTATGGGCGGCGGCGAAAGCGACGACATAGATATGCGAAAAGAGGGCGAAAGCTGGTGGAAGGACGAAATGCCTAATGCCGAAGAAATGAAAAACGGTGCTGACAACCTCAAGGATGCCGACTTTACCGTTGACTATGTTATCACACATGAAGCACCGGCTATGGCAAAAGACTTCATCAGGCTTCATACAAACTCAGCTATGAAGCAAACACCGATTAACACATATCTTCAAGAGTTGATGAAAAATGTTGAATATAATCATTGGTTTTTCGGCTCACTCCACATTGATTTGCAAATAAGCAAAAAAATGACTGCTGTATTTAACGAAATAATAAAAATAAGATAAAAGCAACGCTGTAAGGTAAAACTTACAGCGTTTTCTTGTGCAAAAAAAAATACCGCTTCAAAAATGAAGCGGTAAAATTTAATTATTCTTCTGTTGCTTCTTCAGCAGCTTCTTCTGCTTCAGGAGCAGCTTCTTCTGCTGATTCAGGCTTGTCAAGGAGTTCCTTCATTGAAAGAGAAACTCTCTTCTTATCAAAATCGATATCGATAATCTTTGCCTTAACAACATCACCGACTTTAAGAACATCCTGAGGAGTCTTAATTCTGTCCCAAGAGATTTGGCTGATGTGAATCAAGCCGTCAACAGTTGGAAGGATGTTTGCAAATGCACCGAATGTTGCAAATGAAACAATCTTTGCATCAACAACAGAACCGACAGGATAATCTCTCTTGAGAATTTCCCACGGATTGTCCTCAATATTTTTGAAGCCGAGTGAAATCTTCTTTGTTTCTTCGTCAAGTGACTTGATAGTAACTTCTACTACATCGCCAACATTAACAACCTCTGAAGGATGCTTGATTCTTGACCATGAAAGCTCGGAGATATGTATCATACCGTCGATACCGCCGAGGTCAACAAATGCACCGTATGATGTGAGTGACTTAACAGTACCCTTAACCTTATCGCCTTCCTTAAGAGTTGCCCAGAGTGCTTCTTGCTTTTCTTTTCTTTCAGCATCTGTTACAACCTTGATTGAGCCTACAGCTCTTCTGCGAGAAGGATTGATGTCGATAATCTTGAATTTTACAGTAGTGTCCTTGAGAACCGAAAGGTCTTGATTACGAGGAACACCTGTAAGTGATGCAGGAACAAATACTCTTGTTCCCTTTGCAGATACAAGAACGCCGCCGCGAATAACTGCGGTAACTTGACCTTCGAGAATTTCGTCTGCTTCCTTAGCAGCTACGATGTCTTCCCAACCCTTTACAGCGTCGAACAAACGCTTTGAGAGTTTAAGAACGCCGTCTTGATCATCTGTTTTCATAATAACAAGCTGGATTTCGTCGCCTACGGAAACTACATCCTCGCACTTTGAAATATTGTCTGATGACAAATCGTCAAATGCAACAACGCCTGTTTGCTTTCTGCCAGGTACATCTACAAATACTTCAGTAGGAGTAATTCTTACTACAGTACCTGTAACTACCTTGCTGTTTTCGTTTTCCTTGAAAGATTCGTTAAGTAATTCTTCAAAGGATGCCTCACCATCAGCAGATGCTTTGACAGCAGGCTTTGTAGCCTTATCAGCGTTTTCTGCTGTCTCCACAACTTCTTCAGTTACGGCTGAAGTTGTTTCAACTTCCTTTTCTTTAATTTCTTCGGACATGGATTTGAGTACCTCCTTGATTATTACCGAGGGTGTCGACGCCCCCGCAGTTACACCAATCACATTGTAGGTGCTCAAATCAAGTGAAGCAAGCTCATCCGCCGTTTCAATAAGAAAGGTGGGACAATTAGCCTCGCCTGTATCTCGCAATTTACATGTGTTTGATGAATGACGCCCGCCGACAACAATCATAGCGTCGGATTTTTTTGATAATTCCTCAGCTTCATTTTGCCTATCGGACGTTGCATTACATATTGTATCAAATATTTTACAGTTTGTACATAGTTTTTTGAATATTTTTTTGCATTTTTTTTGCTCGTTTAGCGAAAATGTCGTTTGAGCGACACAAATCACGCTGTTTTTTTGTCCAATATCGTTATCTTGTATAATTTTTTCAAGTTCCTTTTCATCTTTAAACACGAATGACGGACCTTTACAGTATGACTTTATGCCCAAAACCTCGGGATGATTTTTATCTCCCGCTATCAAAACGACAGTGTTTTCGTCCTGTTTTTTAACGATATTGTGAATTTTTGTAACAAACGGACAGGTTGCGTTTACGAAATCGATATTCTTATTTTCAAGTTCGTCAAGAACATTTTTTTCAACTCCGTGGGTGCGAACAACAACCGTATAGCCTTGCGGTGCTTCTGAAATGTCATCAATAATCTTTACACCCTTGTTCTCCAAATCGGCAACAAGCTGGGCATTATGAATGATCGGACCGA
Source organism: uncultured Eubacterium sp. (assembly GCA_900539325.1). Classification (GTDB taxonomy): domain Bacteria; phylum Bacillota; class Clostridia; order Oscillospirales; family Acutalibacteraceae; genus Eubacterium_R. Next base: position 154,843 of record UQCC01000001.1, on the reverse strand, counting down.
GAGTGCAGACCTTTTTGCCCTCGTTTACAAGGTCATAAACAAGATTAACCGCTCTGTCCACGCCAAAGCAAAAGCCTGCTGTTTTTGCAAGTATAATTTGCTTACTCACTTTTGTTCTGCCTCCCAAAGTTCGGTTATTCTGTCCATAACCATATTGGCAGCATTTGAAATATCGCTTCTGCCGAAATCTTCTTTATCAAAATTCATTTCCTCGGGAGTGATGAGTTTGCCGTAAGAAACAGTAACCTTTTTACCTGCCTTAATAGGACCGTCACAGCAAATAGCAACAGGAAGAACACCGGCATTTGTGGCCTTTGCGATAATGGCAACGCCTGCCTTTGCTCTTTGCGGTCTGCCACCCTTGCCTCTGATTCTCTTGCCCTCGGGACAAATAGCCATTACATGACCCTCTTGGATAATCTTTTCGCCGTATTCAATGGCAGAAGTGTCACCCTTGCCTCTGTGAACAGGAAAAGTCTGCATATGAATCATAAACCAAGCGGCAATTGGGTTTTCAAAAAGCTCTGCCTTGCCCATAAAGTGAAGTGTCGGCACTTCCTTTGGTGCTGCAACAAACACGGGGTCGAGTGCGTGGGTGTGATTGATTGCCAAAATATACTTTGTGCCCTTTGGAGGGATATTTTCAAGTCCCTTATATTCGGTGTGGAACACCATCTTGATAATAGGCTTGAATACATTTTTTACAAAATTATAAAGTTTGTAATCTTTTACGGTTGAGTAATCAAATTCTTTCACTGAATTTTCTCCTTAATTGTATTAACTATTAAATCAATTGACTCCTGCAAAGTAAATTCAGAAGTGTCTGCCATAATTGAGTCGTCACTTGGTTTAAGCGGAGCAATCTCTCTGTGAGAGTCCTGATAGTCACGCTGATTGACATCTTTGAGGACATCATCAAAGCTGACGCTTTCGCCTTTTTCGATGAGTTCCTTATATCTTCTTTCTGCTCTGCATTCGGGAGAAGCAAAAAGAAAAATTTTCACATCGGCATTCGGAAGAACAACCGTTGCAATATCTCTGCCGTCCATAATGACATTATTTGTACTTGCAATTTCTCTTTGCAAACTAAGAAGAAAGGCTCTGACCTGCGGTATTGCCGAAACCTTGCTTGCACCCATAGAAATCTCGGGTGTACGGATAAACGCCGAGACATCTTCTCCGTTGAGATACACCGCCTGAACGCCGTTTACATATTTAAGTTCTACCTTTGTTGAATCGAGCATATTGATAATTTTTTGTTCATCATCAATAGCACCTGTTTTAACGGCATTGTAAGCAACGGCACGATAAAGAGCACCCGTATCTACATAAATAAAGCCAAGTTCCTTGGCGGCAGCCTTTGCAATAGTGCTTTTACCTGCTCCGGCAGGTCCGTCAATAGCCACATTAATCATAAAAAATACCTCTCTGCATTTATATATTCATTCCGCACAGATAGCCTGTTGAAAAAGCCACCTGCAAATTAAATCCGCCTGTATAAGCGTCAACATCGATAACCTCTCCGGCGAAGAAAAGATTATCAATAATTTTTGAACCCATGGTTTTGGGGTTAATCTCTTTTACATCAACACCGCCCGAAGTAATAATTGCCTCGTTAATCGGTCTGAAATCACTGATGTTAACTGTAAAATTCTTCAACAAGCTGACAAGATTTTGACGCTGTGCTTTTGTAATTTGATTTACCTTTTCTGACGGTTCGATACCCGACAGCTTTACTATAACAGGAATAAGCTTGTTTGGTAAGAGCTTTGACAAAGAATTAATAAAATCTTTATTTGTATTCTCGGCAAAATCACGCTGTATGCGTTTATCAAGCGTTTGTTCGTCAAGTGCCGGCTTCAAATCAATAACGATTTTGTAGTTATGCTCTTTTGGGTGAGTCATATGCGATGAAGCGGACAAAATCACAGGACCGCTGACACCGTAATGAGTGAACAGCATTTCGCCGAAATCGGAATAAATTTCCTTTTCGCCGTCAAGCAATTTGATAGAAATATTGCGAAGCGACAAACCTTGAAGTTTTGGAACAAAGCCGTTTGAAGCAACAAGCGATATAAGTGCCGGCTCAATGTCTGTAATGCTGTGTCCGACACTTTCGGCAAGTCTGTATCCGTCACCTGTTGAGCCTGTTGACTGATAGCTCAAACCACCTGTACAAATTGCAAAAGCATCACCGTCAACAACAGTTCCGTCGGCAAGATTAACCGACTTGATAACATTGTTTTCTGTGTTAAATGAAGTGACAGTACCCTCAACAAACTTAACTCCGCTTTGCTTAGCGTTTTTTACAAGAGCATCAACAATATCAACCGCCTTATCCGACTCCGGAAACACACGGTTGCCTCGTTCAATTTTTGTAGGCACGCCCATTTCTTCTATCAAAGCAATGGTGTCGTATGGCATAAAAGATGAAAATGCCGAATACATAAACCTTTTGTTAGTGACAACGCTATTGATTAAGTCATCCAAATCAAAACAAGCATTTGTTACATTACATCTGCCCTTACCGGTTATCATAACCTTGCGTGCCGGGCGTGAATTCTTTTCTATAACCGTGACATCTTCGCCACGCTTTGCAGCTGTTGCCGAGGCAATAAGACCTGCCGCACCGCCGCCTATAATTATAATTTTTCTCATAAAGTGATTATAAATTATTCCTCTGCTTCTGTCAATCTTTCGGACAGTTCTTCCCACTCGGTATAAAGAATGTCACGGTACTGTGTTTTGCGGTCGAGTTTTGCCGTGAGATCCATAAGTTCTTCGTAATCCGATGTGGTGAGTTTTGAATTAATCTCATCAATTTCGAGTTCCGTATTTTCTATTTCTTCCTCAACCTTTGCAAGTCGGTTTTTCATTTTAAGAAGTTGAGAACGGCGTTCCTTTTTAAGTAGGTAATCGTTAACCTTTTTTACGGTTTCTTTTTTCTCAACAACTTCTTGCGAAGCAACTCTGTTTTTTCTGTCTATGTATTCGTCATAATTGCCGAGATATTCATTCACCCCTGTCGGAGTGAGTTCAAGAATACGGGAGGCAAGTTTGTTAATAAAATATCTGTCGTGCGACACAATGAGCATAGTGCCCGAATATTCAAGAAGCGTATTTTCGAGTTCTTCTCTTGAAAAAGCGTCAAGATGATTTGTCGGCTCGTCAAGAAGCAAAAAATTGAACTTGCCGAGCATTAATTTAAGAAGTGCAATTCGTGCTCTTTCACCGCCGGAGCAATCGGAAAGATTTTTATAAACTTCATCACCTTTGAACAAGAAAGCCGCAAGTGCCGATCTAACCGAAGTTTCACTCATGGACGGGAACGACGACCACACCTCTTCTATTGCGGTTTTGGTTAAATCAAGTTTTGCCTGAACCTGGTCAAAATAACCGGTGAACACATTTGAGCCGAACTTGAATGTGCCGCCATCGGGAATATAATCTTTCATCAAAACTTTTAAGAGCGTTGTTTTTCCGCAGCCGTTATCACCGAGGAGGAACACTCGCTCGCCTTTTTTCACCTCAAAAGAGGTGTTTGAAAAGATGGTTTTATCGCCAAACGATTTTTTCAAATCGGACACTGACAAAACATCCTCGCCGCTCACGCATTTTGGAGTGAAGTCAAAGCGAATTCGAGCAACCTTGCTGTCGGGAACAACAAGTTGTGCCTTAATTCTTTCAACAACTTTTTCCTTGCTTTCGGCGGTTTTGATATTCTTTTCTCTGTTCCACTGCCTTTGCTGCTCGATAATCCCCTCAAGTCGGGCAATTTCTTTCATATCATTTTCGTACTTTTCCTCAATAGCCTTTTGCTCTGCGGCTTTTTTTACAAGGAATTCCGAATAATTACCGATATACGAACGGCATTTTTTATTTTCTATTTCAACTGTTTTAGTGGTGATTTTATCAAGGAAATATCTGTCGTGCGACACGATAAGGCACGCACCGTTAAAATCCTTTAAAAAGCCCTCAAGCCATTCAACAGCTTTAATATCAAGGTGGTTTGTAGGCTCATCAAGAAGCAAAAAATCAGCCTTAGACAAAAGAAGTTTTGCAAGAATGAGTTTTGAGCGTTGACCGCCTGAAAGTTTGGCGGTAGGCATAGTAAAATCGTCCTCGCCAAAACCAAGACCGATAAGTGCGGAGCGAGTCATACTTTTGTATGTAAGTCCGCCGTCACGGGTAAAAATCGTATTAAGTCTATCCTGTTCTTCGATAAGTTCCGTTTGATTTCCCTCACCTTTTGTGAGAAGTTCGGTGATTTCTTCAAGTCTTTTTTCAACGACAATCAAATCGTCAAAAACAGACACAAGTTCATCCCAGACGGTCTTGTTTTCACTGCAAGTGTGCTGTTCCATATATCCCAATCGAGAATTTTTTGAAATAAAGCACGCACCGTCATCAGGAGTGTACTCTCCTGTTATAATCTTAAAAAGCGAAGTCTTGCCTGCACCGTTACAACCGATAAGACCAACTTTTTCTTTTTCTTTAATATCAAAAGAAACATTGCTGAAAAGAGTGTTTTCGCCAAAAGACAATGTTAAATTTTGAACATCTAAAACTGCCATAGTAACTCCATTATAAAAAATATATTTACTATTTTACAACAAAACGGCTTGAATGTGAAGCCTAAATTTGATATTATATTAAATACATCTATACACAAAAGAGGCATAACTATGGAAATACTAAAGTTGAAACCGATATTTAAGGACTATATTTGGGGCGGTAACAGGCTTCACGATGATTACGGCTTTGAAACAGGATTTGACAAAACAGCCGAGGGCTGGATGCTTGCCTGCCACAAAGACGGTATGAACACAATAGACGGCGGAAAATATGACGGCAAAGAACTTCAAAGCGTTCTTGACGAGGTTGGACTTGTTAAGGTTCTTGGCAAAAATGCGGAAAAATATCCGTATTTTCCTATCCTTATAAAGCTTATTGACGCATACGACAATCTTTCTATTCAGGTGCATCCGGATGACAAATATGCAAGAGAAGTTGAAAACGAATTCGGCAAAACCGAGATGTGGTATGTTCTTGACGCTTCGGACGGAGCGACACTTATTTACGGCTTTAAAAACGAAATTACAAAGGAAGAATTTCAAAAAGCTATTGAGGATAACACTCTCCTTGACAAATTGAATGTTGTTAATGTTAAAAAGGGTGATACATTTTTCATCGAAGCAGGCACTGTGCACGCAATCGGCAAAGGTGCAATGATTGCGGAAATTCAGCAAAATTCAAACTGCACATACAGAGTTTACGATTACGGCAGAGTCGGTGCTGACGGCAAGCCGAGAGAGTTGCACATCAAAAAGGCGGTTGATGTTTCAAAGACTGTTCCTCCAACCCACGATATAAAGCCTATGGGCGAAACAGAGCACAAATGTGGATATGACGAACAGCTCATCACAAAATGCAATTTGTTCAATGTTGAGCGATTCGAAATAAAGGACAAAGCGGAATTTGAAACTGACGGCAATTCATTTATGCACATTTTGGTGATTGAGGGTAACGGCACAATCGACGGCAGAAATGCAAAAAAAGGCGACAGCTTCCTTATCCCTGCAAATCACGAAAAATTTGAAATCAGCGGTGAAATCGAATTTTTGACAACAACAATTTAATTAAAATCATTATTGAATAACAAAACTCCTTTTGGACAATACTAATTCCAAAAGGAGTTGTTTTTTATGAAGATAGTTGACAGAATAGCATTAATCCTGACAATCATCGGAGGCATAAACTGGGGACTTATCGGCATTTTTAAATTTGACCTCGTCGCATGGATATTCGGCGGTCAAGCTGCAATTATGTCGAGAATAATCTACACCCTCGTTTGCCTTGCGGCTGTGTGGTGCATCAGCCTGTTGTTCCGCAACACAACAATGCTTGAGGATTGAAAAAAGGCTGTGAGCAAAATGCTCGCAGCTTTTTTGTTAATAATGAATATTAGTATATTGATTATTCTTTGTATCAATAAAATCAATAACTTCATTAACGACTTTTGTTGTCTTTTCCGCAGAATTCATAACATTTACCAAATCTGCTCCCTTAACATACTGAACTGCCGACGGATTAAGAACTTGAAGTACGCTTTTGTTATTATAAGCCTTTGCTCTTTTGGTTGCGGTAAAAATATCAATTATATTCCATATAAAAAATCCACCGAGTGTAATTATCTTTAAAAATCCCAATAATGTGCTTTTTAAATAAAAACGGTCAACGCAAAACAATGCTAATAAAACAGCCGTGCCTGGTTCTTTTAACTTCAATTTGGTTATTTGTTGAAATGTGCTTTCATCACATACTTCTAGACTCTGAAGTATTATATTTTTACCTTCATCAGAAAAATATTCTTCATTATCATAAAACCATGCCAAATATTCGGAATTCATATTAGTTCTCCTTTATTAATAATATAATGAACGATAATACATATATTCATTCATTGTTGCAGTTCTTGCAGTATTCATAGCTGTAATATTGCTGTTAATTTTAATTTGTTTTATATCTTTTGACATTCTATCGGTATTATTTTCAATATTACGTACGCTTTGATATGTTTTTTCAGCAATTTGATTACCACGTTGAATTTCATCGTAGAGCATTCTTTGATTTTCAATTACAGAATCAAGTTTACTGTTTATTTCATCCAAAGTACCTATTATTCTATTAAATTTAAGTTCGTAATCATATCTGTCAAAAAGACCGCCGTGACCGTATATCTCGGTACAAATTCCATATTGCAGCCATTGATACATTGTTGCAACAGCTACAAAATTTCTATATGATGCCGGCAAAAGATTTTCACTATATAGTTTATTTAAATTATTTAACGATACATCTAACTGTCGTCTTGCCTCCTGTAATTGAACAGCATAATCATCAATAATTAAATCATTTTTCTGCTTTAGAATTTTCGATTCTTGTAATTTATGTTCGTTAATACGTCGATTATTATTAGCTTCACTTTTTGCATTTTTCTTTTTAATTCTAACAATTACGCCTATAATTACCGCCCACATCCCGAAAGATACACCATATAAAAATATATTTTTTAGTAATTCTTTGCTCGACACAAAAAGAGAAAGAAACAAAACCGCAATCACACATGAAATAACACACATAATAATAAAAACTTTTATACCTTTTGAAAGATGACTCTTTCTTTTTTCAACACTTGTAGTTTTTATACTGTCCATCAAATAATTTTGTTCGGTATAATAATTCGTCGAATTCAGTGTATTAATTCTGCTCGAAAGCTTATTAACCAATTTTTTGCTTGTGTAAACATCCGATTCCATAGCAGTAGCTATTTTGAGATAATCTCTCATTTGATTTATTGTTGCCATATACTTCTCCACCTTTTATAACCAAACGGTTATATTTTGACTAAAGTATATCACAATAATGCTATGATGTCAATAACCAAGCAGTTATAAAGCGAGGCAAGATAAATGGCATTATACAGAAGAATAAAAGACTTGCGTGAGGATAACGATAAAACTCAGAAAGAACTTGCAGAATATCTTGGAATGAAACAACCCCAATATTACCGATACGAAAACGGGTTGAGGGATATTCCAACGGATATTTTAATCAAACTTTCTAAATATTATAATGTAAGTATTGATTATATACTCGGACTTACAAACGAAAAATAACCCCTATGGTGAACCGAAATTCATCATAGGGGTTATTGCTTATTCAAGGGTTAATTAAAGGAGACCGTCCCAAGTGTCTACTTCTTTTGCTTTCATTTCTTCTTCATCAAACCAGTGTTGAGTTACGGATTTACTTTCTGTAAAGAAGCGATAAGCGTCCTTGCCGAGGCAATGAAGATCGCCGAAGAATGATTGCTTGTGACCGCTGAACGGAATGAAGCCGACCGGTACAGGAATACCTACATTGATACCAACCTGACCGCCGTCTGTGAATCTTGCAAACTGACGAGCGTAGTAACCGCTTTGAGTATAAATAACGGAACCGTTTGCATACGGATTGTTATTCATAAGTTCAAGACCCTCTTCAAAAGTCTTTACTCTCTTAATGCAAAGAACAGGGCCGAATACCTCATCACGACCAATTGTCATATTTTCGGTTACATTGTCAAATACCGTAGGACCTACAAAATAGCCGTTTTTACATTCAGCCGGAAGTTTCGGATTTCTGCCGTCAACAACAAGTGTTGCACCCTCGTTAACGCCTTTTTCAATATCTGCAAGAACTTCCTTGTAGTGCTTTTCATAAGTAATAGGACCGAGGCGAGTACCCTTATCCCACGCAAGTCCGCAATTAACCGATGCGATTTGCTTTTTAAGTTCTGCTACGAATTTATCGGCAATGCTGTCCTGAACAACACAGCATGAAAGAGCCATACATCTTTGACCGCCGCAACCGAAAGCGGAATTGATAACACCGGCAACAGTTCTTTCAAGAGCACAATCCTCAAGAACAAGAGCGTGGTTCTTTGCCTGACAGAGAGCCTGACATCTTTTGCCCGATGCAGCGGCTCTTTCGTATACCTTAAGTCCGACAGGAGTTGAGCCTACAAATGTAACGCCCTTTACATCCGGATGGTCAAGAATAGTGTTAACCTCGTTTCGTGAACAAGTAACAATATTTACAACGCCCTTTGGAATGCCTGCTTCAACATAAAGCTCTGCAATACGCATAGCGGTTCTCGGAGTGAGAGAAGCGGCTTTGAGAACGATTGTGTTACCGCAAGCAACGCAAACAGGAACCATCCAGCCGAACGGAATCATAGCCGGGAAGTTAACAGGAACGATACCTGCAAAAACGCCGATAGCTTCACGGTACTTAACCGTGTCAAAGCCTGTTGATGCGTCCATAAGGCTTTCGCCCATCATAAGTGACGGAGCCTGAGTTGCAAGTTCTGTACCCTCAATAGCTTTGCCGACATCACCTGCCGCCTCTGCCCAAGTTTTGCCGTTTTCTTCGCAAACAAGCATTGTAAGTTCATCAAGATGCTCATTAAGGAGTTCACGAACCTTATAAAGAACAGCGGCTCTTTTGCGTGCAGGAGTGTTTTTCCATGCAGGGAAAGCGGCCTTTGCGGCTTCGATTGCTTCAAGCACCTCGTCATTGGTGCAACAAGGAGCCTGTCCCGTAACTTCACCTGTTGACGGATTGTGCAAATCGTACCAAGTTTCTGCCTTTGAGTCCTTGAACTCGTTGTTTACAAAATACTTTAGTTTTTCCATATATAATTTACCCCTTTAGAAATAAGTATTTACAAATTTATAATATCAATTTTATACCGTTATGTCAAAGAAAAATTAAACCTCGTGAACCTTGAGCATATTGGTTGTGCCCGAAATACCGAGCGGAATGCCTGCCGTGATAACCGCAAGGTCGCCCTGCTTGAGAACGCCGGCATTTTTTGAAACCTCTACGGCGTGATTGAAAAGTTCATCGGTATTGGTTTTAAGTTCGCACATCACAGGCATTACACCCCACGAAAGCACAAGCTGACGGTATACTCTCTCATCGGTTGTTGCACCGACAATTTGAGTAAACGGTCTGAAGCGTGAAATCATCCTTGCCGTTGTGCCGCTCTTTGTAACCGTTACGATAGCAACCGCATTGAGGTCGTGTGCCGTGGTAACCGTTGCATGCGAGATTGCAGTTGTAACATCCTCGTTTGACGGACGCTGATTAAAACGCAGTTTATAATCAATATCCGCTTCTGTAGTTAAAGCGATTTTATCCATAATTTTTACCGCTTCAACGGGATGCTTGCCGACTGCCGACTCACCCGAAAGCATAATTGCAGAGGTGCCGTCATAAATAGCGTTGGCAACATCGGTAATTTCTGCTCTTGTAGGTCTTGGATTTTCTATCATAGATTCAAGCATTTGAGTTGCAGTAACAACAATTTTGCCTGCTTTATACACTTTTTCGATAATTTTCTTTTGAATAGACGGAATTTGCTCAAACGGAACCTCAACGCCGAGATCACCGCGAGCAACCATAACACCATCGACAGAATCGATAATTTCATCAATGTTATCGAGTCCCTGACGATTTTCGATTTTTGCAATAATTTTAGGAGTTTTCCATCCGATAGCCTCAAGATAATTACGCATAACGGTGATATCCGTTGCACTTCTGCAAAACGATGCGGCTATAAAATCAAAATCCATTTTTTTGCCGAAATTCAAATCGTTCATATCCTTTTGCGAAAGATAAGGCATATTAAGATTTACATCGGGAACATTGACGCCCTTATGATTTGTAAGAAGTCCGCCGTCAACAACAGTGCAATAAATATCCTTGCCGACAACCTTATTTACGGTCATAGACATAAGACCGTCATTGATAAGAATGGTTGTGCCCGGATGAACATCGTTTGGAAGTCCGTCATAATTTATAAAGCTTTTTTCGGCAGTACCGAGGCACTCCTCTGTTGTAAGAATAAAACTGTCACCTGCTTTAATTTCTACACCTTCCGGATTTTCAAAATTACCGAGCCTGATTTCCGGACCTTTTGTATCAAGCAAAGTTGCTACAGGAAGACCAAGTTCCTCACGAAGTGCAACAACTTCTTTGAATCTGTCCTCATGAGTTTCGTATTCGCCGTGGCTGAAATTGAAACGGGCAACATTCATACCGCTTTTCATCATTTGGCGAAGCACATCCATATCATCGGTTGCAGGACCTATGGTGCAAATAATTTTTGTTTTTCTCATCATATATAATTACCTCTTTTATTTACAGAAAGAACGACAATTTCTATCTTTTGTAAAAAATAAAAATTCAAAATCTATTTTAACACAATCAAAATAAAATGCAATGACTATAACAATTTTTTATTAATATTTTTTATAATCAAGTCCGATTTCTTTAAACACTGTTTTGCCCTGTTCGATTTCATCCTGTGAAATATCGTTGATAACTTCAACTTCACTCTTGATTTTTTCAATCTTTTTCTTCGGTGCAAAAACGAGAAGGACTATTCTTGCAAGCCACAAAAACGGAAGCAAGAACGGCAATTTGTGTTTAATATTAAATCTTGCGTAAAGTTCTTCATCTGACGGGAAGACCCTGTCTTTAAAATATTTTTTTCTGTCGGTTTGACCGTAAGTTGCTTCATTTTTCATCATATTAAGCACATTATTGTTGCGATGAAAGCCGTACTCATTATTGTCAAGAATGTATTTTTGAGCATTTTGCGTTGTACCGTCGTCTGCCCTATTGCCAAACCATATATCGGCGATTTTAACAAGTGAGGTGTTGAATTCATTAAGACCTGCCGCAAGCAAGCGTGAATTCATCTTGAACTGTTCTTCCTTTGAGAGTTTATGCCACAAAACATATATATCGGCTATATTTTTAACGCCAATACCCTTTGAAAACATATTTTTTACAAAATGACCGATATTAAAATAATACAAATCAAAGAGGCTCATTTTATACAAACCCTTTGTATCGGTAGGCAAAAGAGCGTTCCAATCAACAATGAAATCCTCATAATGCACATGCTTTGGGTGCATAAATTCAAAGTGAACTTCAACATAAATATCCTTGTTATCTTCTCGCTTATAACCGTCTACCTGACCGTCATCGAGAACATCGGCAACATAGCCGTTAGCAAGCATAACCTGTTTGACAACATCACGCTGAATCTTTGAGCCGTCGGTTTTTACCAAGAAATCTATATCGCCCATTGCCCTCATATCCGGTTCGGGATAATACGAACGAATTTGACTGCCTTTAAGCGGGCAAACATCAAAACCTCGTGATGTGAAAATATGCGTAAGACGCTCAATCTCCATTTCCTGATAGGCTGTTTGACGAAGTAGCACTCCGTAATCCGAATACCATTGTGACAAAAGTTCGGCTGACGGCTTATTATTAAGTTTTTCAATACTGTACCACAAAATATTTTGCACAGAATGTCTGCGTGCAATCAAAAAAACATTTTCAAACAAAACCTCAGGCGGTTTTTCCTTTGGTTGAGTGCCGTTAAGCGCACATTTTGCAAGATGCAGAAAATAGCCGTAATCTGTGTTAATATCAAACATAATTAATCCTTAACTTCATTTTGTAATTCTTTCATAAGTTCATCGTGATGCTTTGCTCCTTCAACACGGACAATTCGTGACGGAATGAAGCAAAACAGCAGAACAACCGCACAACCGAGGAATAATTCCATAGGATAAACTATATTTTCGCTTGCAACTCCTCTGTTGGCAGCGTTGATGATAATTTGTGCAACAACAGGTCCGATAATCATAGGCACTAAAACATACATAACTATTCGGCAACCTTGAAAAAGACCTTCTTTGCCATCGGGAATATAATCTCTGTATGAAGCGGTAAAAAGACCGGCCATAACAAGATTTACACCGATAGTAAGAGTGCCGCCGATAATAAGAACAATTATTTCGGCAGTTGCGTTTTTATCAACAAAAAACTTGGCACTCCAAATAATTATACAACCTATAACACCTGCGATAATTGTAGGATAATAAAAATTCTGTTTGCCTTTTTTATCCATTGCAACACCGATAAGCACAGAGCCTACCGCCGCAAGAACCATAATTATACCAACAGGTATTATGTAATTCTTTATTTTAAGTGTACCCTCAACAATATTGAAAAGATAGTTAATATATACCTGATAGCCGATTGAAGCAATCATATATCCCGAAAGGCAAACATAAAGCATTTTGTTTTGCTTAATTGTTGACGGTTTGAGCGAATATGTAAAGTCATTGAAAAAAGAGTTCGATTTATTCGGCTTAATCCCCTCTTTGTCTTTCATAAGGAACAAACCGATTATGCCACCGACCGTAGGCATAATTCCCATAATAATGAAGAATTTTTGCCAGGATTCAACCGTTGCGGAGGAGTTTGTCATACTGTCAAATCCGCCGAAAACTATCGCCATGGCGAAAAGCGGAATAACGGCAAGAATTGTATCAACTCTTGCACGGTTTGCAGTATTTGTAACATCGGTTATCCAAGTGTTATATGAAGCGTCATTGCTGATTGAGCCGATGACGGACATAATGCAGTCCATTGCAACAACAAGAATAACCATAGGCAAAACCTTATCAGGTGACGGCTGCATAGGAACAAGCGAAAATGCGGCGATTGTAAATCCCCAAATAACATATCCCCAGCAGATGAATACCTTGCGTTTACCCGTTCTATCGGACAAAGCACCGCCGATAAGCGTTGACAATGTGGCAAATATTGCCGAAAAAGCAACAAGAAGCGTTGTGGCATAAGGTGCCTTTGTAATTTCGTTTTGCATAAAGCGTGAAAAATACATATTTTCAACAACCCACGCAATTTGACCGATTAAGCCGAAAAGTAAAATTGAAGTCCATGTTCTTGCGGACAGTGCTCCGACTTTTTTAGTTTTATCTGACATAACAAACACCCCTTTTATTTATCACATAAACTATCGGTTAACTGTTTTCGTTTTTCAAAACATCAAAGATATTATCAAGATTATCAAGCTGATAATCAACCTTAAATCCGTCTTTAATCGGCGAATGATGAGGATTGAACCAACAGGTTTTGAAGCCCATATTGTTGCCGCCCTTGATGTCGGAAGTAAGCGAATCGCCTACAATCATAATCTCATCTGCATTTACGCTCGGAATATTTTTAAGCACGACATTAAAAAATTCTTTTGATGGTTTGGCAAAACCTACATCATCGGATATAAACACTCCGTTTAAGATTTTTTTGATACCCGACACGGCAAGCTTTTTCTCTTGTACAGCCTTTGCACCGTTGGTAACGGCATACTGCATATATGTCTTTGAAAGCGTTTTAATCACACTTTCGGCATTACCCATAAATTCGACACAATCTGGAAGCGAAGTCTCAAAGTATTCGCAAAATTTTTCTGCGTCAACATCATTATAACCGTTAACGCTCAAAAACTCTTCAAATCTGCCGACAAGTACCTGTTCTTTGGTAAGTTCACCTGTTTCAAGCCTGTTCCAATAGCTTTGATTGATTGCAGAATACTCGGCAACCTTGCTGTCAGGACATTCGCCTAACCCAAAGTGAGCAAACGCTTTTTTAAGCGCCATACTTTCGCTTTTAAGAAAATTCAAAAGTGTGGCATCAATATCCCACAAAATTATCTTTATCATAAATCTATGTCAAGTTCAACAGGGCAATGGTCGCTGCCCATAATTTCGGTATGAATTTTTGCATCTTGCAATTTATCATCAAGAGAATTTGAAGTGATAAAATAGTCAATTCTCCATCCTGCGTTCTTTTCTCTCGCCTTAAACCTATATGACCACCAAGAATAAATCCCCTCTTTGTCAGGATAAAAATATCTGAATGTATCTGTAAAACCGCTGTCAAGAAGCGCAGTCATCTTGCTTCTTTCCTCATCTGTGAAGCCTGCGTTTTTGTGGTTTGTCTTTGGGTTTTTAAGGTCAATTTCTTTATGAGCAACATTCAAGTCGCCGCAGAACACAACAGGTTTTTTCTCGTTAAGTTTGAGCATATACTCCCTGAAATCATCCTCCCATACCATACGGTAATCAAGGCGGAGAAGTTCCTGCTTTGAATTCGGAACATAAACCGTTGCAAAATAGAAATCGTCAAATTCAAGGGTAATAAGTCTGCCCTCTTTGTCGTGCTCGTCAATTCCAAGACCGTAAGTTACATTGAGCGGTTCTTTCTTTGTAAAAATCGCCGTGCCCGAATATCCTTTTTTCTCGGCATAGTTCCAATATGCGTGATAACCCTCCGGAGCGAAATCTATTTGACCCTCCTGAAGTTTGGTTTCCTGCACGCAGAAAATATCTGCATCAATATCGTTGAAAAAGTCTTTAAAGCCCTTTGTAACACAGGCACGGAGTCCGTTAACATTCCAAGAAATAAATTTCATCTTTTTACCTCACATTGATATACTACAATCTAATTATACAATAGACTAAATGCTATTGCAAATATAATCTTTAATAATTATAATTTATATGGTATAATATTACAGGTGATAAAATGAAGAGAACAATCAGCTGTGTGCTGTCGGCAGTTGCAACAGCGTACACAATTTGGTATATGCACTTTGGCACGCCATACAAAAATTCGGGTGCGCTGTCAAAAATCGGGTTGGAACACCACGGTTTATTTGCAATTTGGGGCATTTTGACATTTGTTACACTTGCATTGGCAATCACATTGGCATACCAAAAATATCTAAAAACAAAAGCTTATATTCCGCTCCTTACAATATCGGGTATGGGTATGATTTTGACGCTTACCAACGATTTTGACTACGACAACAAGGTGCAGTATTTTTTGCATTGCGGCGGTTCGCTGACATTCTCGGCAGTAACGGGAATAACGATATTCCTTTTGTTTTTGCTAAACTACAAAAAAGGCAGAATATTCAAGATTTTTACATACATTACGGCAACGATTTTGATATCGGATTTGATATGCCTATTGATATTCAAAGAAACAGGACTTATAGAAGCATTGCCGATATTTGCAGGATATTTACTGCTTGGCATTGTGAATTTAAGGAGAGAAAAGGTTGAACTTACACGATAAATTAAAAGACATTGACACATATCCGTTTCATATGCCGGGGCACAAACGAAACGACAAGTTCGGCATTTTGGGTAGTGAGATAGACATAACCGAAATTGACGGCTTTGACAATTTGCATTCCCCAAGCGGAGTGATAAAAGACATCGAGGACAAGCTCAAAATCATATACAAAAGCAAGCGTTCGTTCATAAGTGTTAACGGTTCAAGCGGTGGTATACTTGCATCAATTTTTGCTGTGTGCAACGAGGGCGACACCGTGATTGTTGCACGAAACTGCCACAAAAGCGTGTACAATGCCTGTATGCTGTTGAAGCTGAAAATCATATTTGTTGAGCCACAATATGACCTTACAAACGGTTACTACACAAAACTTGAACAGGACACCGTAAACTATGCGATAAATCATCACCCCGAGGCAAAAGCGGTCATTATAACCTCGCCTACATACGAGGGATTTATATCGAAAATTGACTGCAACATTCCGTTGATTGTTGATTCGGCACACGGTGCACATCTCGGAACGCCGTATTTTCCCGAATATCCAAGCGGTGACATTGTTATTTCTTCACTTCACAAAACTTTGCCGTCACTCACTCAAACCGCGGTTGTGAATGTTTTTAACGAAAAATACGCCGACAAAGTCAAGCGATATATGGACATTTTTCAAACAACCTCGCCAAGCTATGTGTTGATGAACAGCATCGACATTTGCTGTGATTATGTGCTGAATTGCCGAATCGAATTTGGCAAATTTTACGAAAAGCTTTGTGATTTGAGACTTGTTGAAACGGACAATTTGAAAATTCAATACAATGACGACATTTCAAAAATAATTTTGTCATGTGCAAGCACAAATATCACAGGAAGCGAACTTGCAGAGATTTTCAGAAACAAATACAAAATTGAGCCTGAGGCGGTATCGCAAAATTACATTTTGCTTATGGCAACAATCGGCGACACGGACGAGGGATTGGCTCTGCTCAAAAAGGCTGTTTTTGAAACCGATACGGAACTTGAATACTCACCTGCAAAGGCGATAAGAAAACCGCCTGTTGACAAGAACGAAATCATTATTTCTATTGCCGACAACGGAATTTTGACGGACACAAACGAATGTATCGGAAAGGTGTCTAACGAATTTGTTTATGCCTATCCGCCCGACATTCCGATAATTGCTCCAAACGAAATTATCACAGATGAAGCGATTGATTACATCAAAAATGCAATAGCTGACGGAGTGAATATTATATCCGACAGCGGTCAACTTCCCAATAAAATATTGACAAAAGCAGGTTTATAATCTATAATAAGCCTGTAATAAATTTTTATGAGGTGTTCTTATGAAGAGAATTAATACTTTAAGCTCAAGAAATCTTTGCGAATCAGCTAAGAAGGGCGGCTGCGGTGAATGCCAGACATCTTGCCAATCAGCATCAAAAACTTCTTGCTCAGTAGCAAACCAACAGTGCGAGCAACTTAAGAAGTAATTACAACGGACTTACGGTAGCTGATTTGAGGCTACCGTTTTTCTATGTTTTAAATACAGATTTAATAGGAAAAAATTATGATACACGCATACAAAATGAACGGATACAATATCATTCTTGACCAAAACAGCGGCTGTGTTCACAGCGTTGACGAGGTTGCATATGATATTATCACCCGATACAAAGAAAATACAAAAGACGAAATCAAGGCATATATTCTTGACAAATATTCCGACAGAGCAGATGTAACCGACAAGGATATTGAGGAATGTTTTGAGGATATTGAAAGCCTTATTGCAGACGGCAGACTTTTTGCGGAGGACACTTTTGAAGCAACCGCAAAGGAATTCAAAAAGCGTCAAGGTGTAATCAAAGCCATTTGCCTTCATGTTGCACACGGATGCAACCTCAACTGCGAATACTGTTTTGCAGGCAAAGGCGAATACGGCGGTGCTGACAAAGGCTTAATGAGCCTTGAAGTCGGCAAAAGAGCACTCGACTTTTTGATTGAACAAAGTGGCACAAGAAAGAATCTTGAAGTTGACTTTTTCGGCGGAGAACCGCTTCTCAACTGGGATGTTTGCAAAGAGCTTGTCAAATACGGCAGAGAGCTGGAAAAGAAATTTGACAAGAAATTCCGCTTTACGCTTACAACAAACGGTGTGCTTGTTGACGATGAAGTAATCGACTTTTGCAACAAGGAAATGAGCAATGTTGTGCTTTCGCTTGACGGCAGAAAGAATGTTCACGACAACCTCCGCAAAACTCCAAACGGCAAAGGCAGTTATGATTTAATCGTTGACAAGTTCAAGAAATTTGCCGACAGCAGAAAGCAAAAGAACTATTATATGAGAGGCACATACACTCACTTCAACACCGACTTTTCAAACGATTTGCTGCATATGGCAGACCTCGGATTTAAGGAATTATCGGTTGAACCTGTTGTGTGCGACCCTAAAGAGCCGTGGGCACTTAGGGAAAGCGACTTGCCTATTCTCAAAGAGCAATACCAAATTCTTGCAAACGAAATGCTCAAACGATACAGAAGCGGAAACGGCTTTACATTTTATCATTACATGATTGACCTCAACCACGGACCTTGCATCGTCAAGAGAGTAAGCGGTTGCGGAGTAGGCACGGAATATATGGCGGTTACTCCGAGCGGTGACCTCTTCCCTTGCCACCAATTTGTCGGTGACGACAAGTTCAAGCTCGGCAACATTTATGACGGAGTTACAAATCCTAATGTGCTTGAGCAATTCCAAGAATGTAATGTCTATTCTCACAAAGAGTGTAAGGACTGTTTTGCAAAGCTGTACTGCTCGGGCGGATGTGCCGCAAACGCATACCACACCACAGGCAGTGTAAACGGCGTTTACGAATTCGGCTGTGAACTCCACAGAAAAAGAATTGAATGTGCAATTATGCTTAAAGTGGCAGAAGCCGAAGAAAACTTAAAAGTTGAATACTAAAAATCTGGTTATTTGCAGAAACAAAAACTCCTTTTAAAGTGCAATACTTTAAGAGGAGTTTTTTCATCATTCAAAATTAAACCTATTTTTAATTATTTTAGCCGTTTCTTTTGCCGATAAATTTGTATTATCAATTTTGATATAATTTTCAAACGGTATTTCTCCGTCATTACTTACCATACGATGGTTATTATCATCATAGATTAAAAGCTTATTTGAAAAATTAATATCTCTTTTTGACGGTTTGTTTTTCAAGCGATTCTCGGTTGCATTTCTTTTTAACCTTACTTCCTGTGGAGCAAAAAGTTCAACATAATACACTTCACTTCCATACTGCTTAAACATATCAACAATTTTTTGAGTATATTCCCAATCTTCTTTGCAATCAAACGCCCACATAAATGTGAAAATAAGTCCGTATTTATCACTTTTTGCGAACTCTTCAAATACAATTTCTCTGAATTTTCTAATAACAGGTCCATTAAACTCTCCAAAAATTTCAAGCACAGGCTCAATAGTCATATGATTATGAAAAAGCCTAAAACCAGTAATTTTGCAAAGTTCCTGTCCTACGGTCATTTTTCCTACTGCCGCATCTCCGAATAATAAAAGTAATTTCATTTTTTCACCTCGTTAATAAATTAATAAATTTTCTATTCAACCTTAATAAAAAACTGCCGACAAACCTAAATGTTCATCAGCAGTTGATTTAAAATTTAATAAATCCGATTATTGCCTATGAACACAACGCAAACAAGCCCATGAATAATACACAGGCTGTCTATACATTACTGTATCATTTACTTTTATAATCGGTTTAAACATTATGTTATACCTCGTTTTATCTTTAATCGTCATCATCGGAGGACAAGCGGAGAACTGCCATAAAGGCTTCTTGCGGAACTTCAACAGAGCCGAACTGGCGCATACGCTTTTTACCCTCTTTTTGCTTTTCAAGGAGTTTCTTTTTACGGGTTACATCACCGCCGTAGCACTTTGCAAGTACATCCTTGCGGAGCGCCTTAACGGTTTCTCTTGCGATAACCTTACCGCCGATTGCAACCTGAATAGGAACTTCAAACAAATGACGAGGAATATATTTTTTGAGTTGTTCTGCAATTCTTCTTGCACGGGAATATGCTTTTTCTCGGTGAATGATGAACGAAAGTGCGTCAATAATATCACCGTTGAGCATTACATCAACCTTAACAAGATCGGACTTTCTGTAATCCTTCATCTCATAGTCGAACGAAGCATAGCCTCTTGTTCTTGATTTGAGTGCATCGAAGAAATCATAAATAATTTCATTAAGCGGAAGTTCATAGTGAATATCAACTCTGTCGGGAGTGATATAGTTCATATTCTTGAATATTCCACGCTTATCCTGACACATATCCATAACAGTGCCGACAAACTCGCTCGGCACATAAATATGGGCGTCTGCAAACGGTTCTTCGCAGTAATCAATATATGCAGGGTCGGGATAATTTGTCGGGTTATCAATCTCAACCATTGTGCCATCGGTGAGATAAATCTTATATACAACTGAAGGAACAGTTGCAATAAGGTCAAGATTATATTCTCGATCAAGGCGTTCCTGGATGATTTCGAGATGCAAAAGTCCCAAGAAACCGCATCTAAAACCAAAGCCGAGAGCACCTGAAGTTTCAGGCTCGTATGAAAGAGAAGCGTCATTGAGTTGCAATTTTTCAAGTGCGTCACGAAGTGCCTCATAATCGGCACCGTCGGCAGGATAAAGACCGCAATAAACCATCGGGTTTACATGACGATAGCCCGGCAAAGCCTCATCGGCAGGGTTATCGGCAGTTGTGACTGTGTCACCGACATGAGCGTCACCGACAGTTTTGATTGAAGCTGTAATATATCCAACCTCGCCTGCTGTAAGTTCATTTGCCTTTTCCATAGAGGTTGCACGCATATAGCCAACCTCAACAACGGTAAATTCCGCACCGGTTGACATAATACGCATTGTGTCGCCGGCTTTGATTTTACCCTCTTTGATTCTTACATAAACGATTACACCACGATAACTATCATAAACAGAGTCGAAAATAAGAGCCTTAAGAGGCTTATTATCGTCCCCCTGCGGCGGAGTAATCTCTTTTACGATATATTCAAGGACTTCCTCAACATTTTCGCCTGTTTTGGCAGAGATACGGGGAGCATCCATACAAGGAATACCAACAATTTCTTCAACCTCTTTTGCCACTCTTTCGGGGTCGGCAGCCGGTAGGTCAATCTTGTTGATTACAGGCAAAATATCCAAATCGTGGTCAAGAGCCAAATAGGTATTTGCAAGAGTCTGTGCCTCTACGCCCTGCGAAGCGTCAACGATAAGAATAGCACCCTCACAAGCCGCAAGTGAACGGGAAACCTCATAGTTAAAATCAACATGGCCCGGAGTGTCTATAAGATTAAAGATATACTCCTGACCGTCTTTGGCAGTATAATTCAGTTTTACTGCGTGGGCTTTGATAGTAATACCACGCTCACGCTCAAGGTCCATATCGTCCAAAATCTGTTCTTGCATATCACGCTTTTGAACGGAACTTGTAAGTTCAAGCAATCTGTCTGCAAGAGTTGACTTGCCGTGGTCGATATGGGCAATAATTGAAAAATTTCTAATATTGTTTTTATTAACCGACAAAAAGTTGTCCTCCGTTAATTTTTTAATACTTTTTTGAGAGTTTTTTTAGCATCTTTCCCCTTGTTTTTATATCTTAAAACAAAGTGCTTGATATAGGTAGGAAAAAGTAAATACGGTTTATTTTGCAAATATTCGTAATTTCTGTACATAAATTCTTTTTTTGGAAAAATCTTTCTGAACAGATAATTAAATTTGCCGCCGCTTTCTTCAATCGTTTCATCTAAAGATTTAATAACTCCGTAAACACCGCCTGCAAAAACCTCATTTAAAAGTTGCAAATCCTCATCATTATATTCAGCGTCATTAAATATAGCTTCTACAAGTCGCATTACTTTTTGATAAAACTCATAAAGTCCAAATTTTTTAAATTGACTGTTTATATATTCAAAATCAAGTTTATCATTACTGTAATGTAACAAATACATATCGCAAACAAACCTTATACCGCAACCGCCTCCGGAATAATGCTTGCACATATGAGCAAGAGAGTAAATATAATTGTCATCCGGTGACATGTTATAACGCGAATTGTTGCCCTCACATTTAATTGCACGCTTCCACAAGTCAAGATCAAGTTTTACCTCGCAGTTATCATCAAAAAGAGTTTTGTGCATTTCCATAAGCACATATGGTGCTTTAAAGAAATCATCAGAAGCCGAATGAAAAGCAGACAGATAAAATCCGTTTTTTTTCATTACTTCAAACAATTCATCTCTTTTTTCAACGCCATAAAGAATATCATTATCACTCATTTGACGCATAAATGTTTGAGGATAATAATTACGGATAACCAAACCTTTCATAAACATATATCTAATACCGGCATCATCAAAATTTCTGCATAACGCTTCACGCTCAGAAGATATAATAAGATTTTTTTGAATTTCGGACAGTTTGTAATTATTCCATTTTTCTTTTTCTTTATCCGTAAGAATACCGCTTTGTTCAAGGCAAGGCAAAACAGTTGTATAAACCTGCTGATTAACTGCAAGCTTCAGCAACTCTGCGGTATTAATATCCTTGTCCGGTACAAACGGTTCATCTTTTAATACACAACGCAAAAGCTTGAGCAAGCAGTTTTGTTCGGAATTATCGGTTACAATCATTTTTTACTTCTCCAAAACACCGAAGCCGTCAAGAGTTGCGATAAATTCGTTTACATCCTTTTCAATCTCTTCCTTAGGAGCTTCGTATCTGTCTGCCATTGCGGAAACAATGCTGTCTACGGTTTGCTCTTTTTGAAGAAGAGTAAAGATGTAATTTGCGGTTTCGTTGTTATTGATAATACCCGAAAGTTCGTTTGAGAGCTTGCCTGTTGCAATAGCAAAGTCCTGACCGTCAATATTACCGAGTACGATACCTTTTTTTAATTTCATTATAAAAACCCCTTATATAAAAATTTATTTATTATTTATTTCGTCAATAATTCTTTGAGCCACATAAACACCGCTTGCAGAAGCGTGTGAAAGTGAATGAGTAACACCTGAACCGTCGCCGATAACATAAAGACCCTTGTGCACGGTTTCGAGATTTTCGTCGAGTTCAACCTCCATATTGTAGAACTTAACTTCAACACCGTAAAGAAGTGTATCCGGATTTGCAGTGCCCGGAGCAATCTTGTCGAGTGCATAAATCATCTCGATAATGCCGTCCAAAATTCTCTTTGGAAGAACAAGGGAAAGGTCACCCGGAGTGGCTGCCAAAGTAGGTTCAACCATACCCTCTTCAATACGCTTCGGATTGCTTCTTCTGCCTGATACAAGGTCGCCGAAACGCTGAACGATTACACCGCCGCCGAGCATATTTGAAAGGCGTGCAATGCTTTCGCCGTAGCCGTTACTATCCTTGAACGGCTCTGAAAAATGCTTTGAAACCAAAAGTGCAAAGTTTGTATTTTCGGTTTGCTTTTCAGGGTCCTCATAGCTGTGGCCGTTAACGGTAATAATGCCATTTGTATTTTCATTTACGACACTGCCCTTTGGATTCATACAGAAAGTACGAACAGCGTCCTCATAATTCTTTGTTCTATAAACAATTTTGCTCTCGTAAAGTTCATCCGTAAGGTGTGAGAAAACAACAGCAGGAAGTTCAACACGAACGCCGATGTCAACACGGTTTGAATGAGTGACGATACCGAGATGGTCGCATATGCCCTCCATCCATTTACTGCCGCTTCTGCCAACGGAAATGATACAATCCTTGCAAGTGAACTCGCCTTTTTTACATTCAACCTTAAAGCCGTCTGAAAGTTTTTCAACGCTGTTAATGTGAGTGTTAAAGTGCCATTCAACCTTGTCCTTGAGTTCATTATAGATATTTTCAAGAACCACATAGTTAATATCCGTACCCAAATGTCTAACGGAAGCATCAAGAAGGTTAAGCTGATTTTGGATACAAAGTTTTTTGAAATGTGAACCTGCGGTTGAATAAAGTTTGCAGTTTTGACCGCCGTGCTCAACATTGATTTTGTCCACATATTTCATAAGTTCGATGGCTTTTTTCTTGCCGATATACTCGTAAAGTGTGCCGCCAAAGTCATTTGTTATATTATACTTACCATCGGAAAATGCACCTGCACCGCCGAAGCCGCTCATAATTGCGCAAGTTTTGCACTGAATACAAGACTTAACCTTGTCGCCGTCAATCGGGCATTTTCTCTTTGCAAGCTCGTTGCCTGCCTCAAACACGGCAATCTTTAAATCACTATGCTTGTTGATAAGCTCATATGCGGAAAAGATACCGCCCGGACCTGCACCGATGATAATTACATCATAATCTTTATTAGTCATTTTTTTACCTCTCATTTAAAAACATAACACTTCCATTGAAATGAGGGGAAGTTGGCTCATTTTTGTTGTATCAGCAAAACTGAACACAGTATCACATAATACCCTTTATACATTTTACCATATTATAAATAAAAATCAATATCTAAAATCTGTAAATTTACAAAGTTTAGATATTGATAATACTACATTATTAAATTTTTGCCATAACTTCGTTATAAAGAGGTGTGCTAGCTCTTATTTCGCCCTCGTACACTTTTCCGTTATTGAATATAACGCTTGCAAGTCGGTTTTGGACGAAAACCTCTCTTGTAACGCCTGTGCTTCTTCTCGTTCCCGACATACCGCCGACAATGGCACCGGCTTCACCAAATAAGAAGTCGCCGATAATCATTCCTCCGACATTAGGAATTTGCTCAATAATCGAATCGGTTTGCATTGCGATATTACTGCCGAGTTGATTAACCGCAATGACATAAGGTGCTTTGTTTGCCAAGCTGACGCCGAAATTAACATTAGGTTCTATTGTAAAAAGCTCTCTTAAAAATCTGTCATATACATTGTCTGAAGTTTTAGGAGGCAAAAGTTGCCTTGAACCCCAAACCGATTGTATAACGATTCTAACCTTGCACCCGTTTCCGTCTTCCATCGGTGTGATATATGTTTCGAAAATAATCTTACCGAGGCTTGATTCAACTAATTGTGCTTTAATATACCCACGCTCCGGGTTTACGCTTTTTACATCTCCGCATCTCTTAAAAGCACTGTAAATCACATCTATTGACTGTCTTATATCAAAAGGAGTCACAAACAAAAAAGTGTCGTTACTTCTGCGGTCTTGAAATCTAAAACTCCTGTATATTTTAGGATTGCCCTTGCCCTTCGATGATAAGTCATTAACAAAAGTAGGAGTTAACAAATCTTCCGTTTCTGTATTTTGAATTTCATTTGCAGTTGATGTTTTAATACTGTATTCGTCATCTTCAACAGGCACAACATTTACAGGCGAACCACACTCAAAACAGAATTTTGCACCGTCAGGAAGTTTTGTTCCGCAATTAATACAATACATTTTCAACACTCCTCATTTGGTATATTTATATAAATTCGTCTTGGCTTATTGTTTATACTAATAATACTATCGAAGGATGTTTATGTCAACAAAGCTCAAATGTACAGTACCGAAAAACGGACAATAAAAAAGGCGACCAAAGGTCGCCCCTACGGTAACATCATTATTAGACACGCCGTCTTGGTTGGAATTTCAAATTTATTAACTTTTATCTGTAAGCAAAGGTTTGATTAATTTATACAACTCCGAAACCTTTTGGTTATCGTGAATTTTTTGTGATAAATATGTATGTACTCCGCTTTTACTTTTTCGTTCTCTCAAAGCTTCGTAAATATCATTTGAATAATTTTTATTGCCATCACCTATCAAGCTTTCGATTTCGGCAATTTTTATACTTTTTGATGACTGAACTTCGGAAGCAATATCGTCAACACGGGAAATTTTATAACCGCCTTTTGTCCAATAATTTACAACAGTGTCATAACCTTTATCTTTTGAAACAATTACAGCTTCTATTTTCTTATTTTCATCCTTACCAAGCTCATAACCGACACAGGAAGCAAGCTGAAAATCCAAAGCATTTGGACTTCCTACATCAACCTTTCTGTATTCAAAATTTGCATTGCTTTGAATAATTCTTCTGTGCAAGCCGAATGACAATTTGCTTGCCTTTTCGCTGTAGAAAAATATAACCTTATCTTCATCGGTCAATCTTCCCACACCTTTTAAACCGTCAACATTTACATTTTCATAGTCGATAAAATACACATTCATAATCTTTTTCTCCTTTATTTTAATAAACTTGTGTATCGCCAACAGTTCTCAGCTATATTAATTTTATTCTGTAAAATTAAAAAAATGCGTACAGCATCTAACTATACGCACCAAAAACACATAGCTCAAAACTGTCGCCAAACAAAAGTTTACACATACCACTATTTAGCATGTAAAACCTGAGTATGCATTTTTATCAAAAGATAAAAACACACTAAATCAGCGGAAAGCGATATAAACTTTTGTTTGGCAATTTCATTGTATCACAGGAAAAGATTAAATGCAATACGAAATGTTAAATATTTGTATATAAAGAGGCGAACCCAGTTCACCTCTAATATAATTATTATATATTTGAAAAGCTGTATTTTTTGCTGTAATCCTTGAACAATTTGCCATAGTCGCTTGATGAGTCCTCGGCGATACGCTGTGTTTCGTGAATTGAAAGATTGTGCATTGATGCGTCAATCAAACAGCCTGCAATATTTGAACAATGGTCGGACACACGCTCCAAATCCGTGAGCAAATCTGACCAAACAAAGCCCGCCTCGATTGTGCACAAGCCTTGTTGCATACGGCGAATATGATGAGTACGCATTTTTTCCTTAATTATATCAATAACCTGTTCAAGAGGCTGAACCCTCTTTGCAATCTCGGTATCGGTGTCTTTCAACGCCTTAAATGTTATATTAAGAATCTCCTTTGTTGCACCTGTGAGGATATCAAGTTCCTTAACAGCGTCTTCTGTGAGTGTGTAACCTTTTTGACGAAGTTCCTCGGTGGAATCAAGGACATTAACCGCATGGTCAGAAATTCGTTCAAGGTCGCCTATCATTTTGAGGAGTGCCGCCGCCTGCTCGCTTTCCTCATCGCCCATTTTTTGAGAACTCAAATTAACAAGATAAGTGCCGATTTCGTCTTCGTATCTATCACACTTTGCCTCGTCTTTTCTTATACGCTCGGCGTCTGCCTCGGTATAATTTGTAATACAAGTTATGCTTTTTTCAATTGCACGCTCGGAGCAATTTGCCATTTTTGTTGCAACGCTGTAACACTGCTGAAGTGCAAGAGTTGGAGTTGCAAGAAGTCGAGGATCAAGGATTTCAACCTCTTCGGGTTCTTCATCATCTTTGATGAATTTAAGAGCAAGTTTTTCGAGAAGTTTTGCGTTTGGCATAAGAATTGCAACACACAAAATATTGAATACTGTATGAACCACGGCAATGCTGAAAGCGGTTGCAGGGGTGTCGAGAATTGCCGGTTCAAAGCCATACTTCCAAATTGAGAACAGCACAAGCATAAATATTGAACCGATAACATTAAACATAAGGTGAACAAAGGCGGTACGCTTTGCGTTTTTATTTGCACCGATTGAAGAAATAAGAGCAGTTACGCAAGTGCCGATGTTTTGACCCATAATGATTGGAATTGCCGCACCGAGAGAAACCTGACCGGTAACCGCAAGAGCTTGCAAAATGCCGACCGAGGCAGAACTTGACTGAATAATGCCTGTAAGAACCGCACCGACCAAAACGCCCAAAAACGGATTTTTGAACATAACGAACATTTGCCTGAATTCAGGAACTTCAGAAAGACCGCTGACCGAACCCGACATTGCTTCCATACCGAACATAAGGGTTGCAAAACCGAGGAGAACAATACCGCTGTCCTTTTTTTCGCTCTTTTTGGAAAACATATAAAGAATTATGCCCACAAGTGCAAGAACAGGAGTGAATGATGACGGCTTCAAAAGGCTCACCCACACATTTTCACTGCTGATGCCTGACAACGACAAAATCCAGCTTGTGACAGTTGTGCCGACATTTGCACCCATAATTACATTGATTGCCTGGCGGAGATTCATAAGTCCCGAATTAACAAAACCTACTACCATAACAGTGGTTGCCGACGAACTTTGTATAACAGCCGTAACGGCACAACCGGTAAGAAATCCGGCGAATTTGTTGGTTGTCATTTTTGCAAGAATTCCACGAAGTTTATTACCGGCTCTGCGTTCGAGAGCCTCGCCCATAGTATTCATACCGAACAGGAACAGACAAAGTCCGCCTATGAGCTTTAACGCATCAAATACAGTCATAATTCTTCCTCATACTTTTAAATTATTATTTTACGGTTTGAGAATATCAAATTTACATCAAATCTATTATCAAGTTAATGTAAAATCGATGTAAAGTGTAAAGCTTTTATATGTTTAAAAAACAGAAAAGACTCCCCTTGAAAGTAAATCAAAGAGAGCCTTGATTGTTTAATTATTTTGGAAAAGTGAGGATGATGGTTGTTCCCTTGCCGAGGGTGCTGCGAAGCTCGATTTCGGCATTGTGGAGTTTGGCAGCGTGCTTAACGATTGACAAGCCGAGACCTGTTCCGCCAACCTCTTTTGAACGGCTTTTATCCACACGATAAAACCTCTCAAATATTCTTGACTGCTGGTCAAGAGGAATACCTATACCCGTATCGCTAACGGAAAGTTTTACGCAGTCGATAAAGTTTTTAACTTCAACCTCTACCCTGCCACCTCGGTTATTATACTTAATTGCATTGTCGCAAAGATTAAATACAATACTTGTAAGAAGTTGAGATTTGCCCGTGATAATCGACGGCTCGCCCTTTACCGCAAGGGCAACACCAGCTTTTTCGGCAACCGGAGTAAGATTTGTTGCTGTCATTTTTGCAATATCAAAAAGGTCAACCTTTTCCGAAATAATATCCGGACTTTCTTCGTCAAGATGGGACAACTTGATAATATCCTCAACAAGAGTGATAAGTCGCTTTGCTTCCTTATAAATTTTCTGCGAAAACTGCGGAACATCCTTTTCGGCAACCATACCGTTTGAAAGAAGTTCGGCACTGCCTGCAATTGTTTGAAGCGGTGTACGAAGCTCGTGCGAAACATTTGCCGTGAACTCTCTGCGAACCTCCTCTGCCTTTTCCATTTCGGTAAAATCAAAGATAATCAGAGCAACGCCTGTTACCTTGTCGCCCGACATAATCGGAGTTGCGCTGAAATGATAGCTTACTTCGTCAATATCAAGAATAATCTCACTGTGCTTGCCGCTTTCGGCTTTGCGAAGAAGCTCCTGAATTTCAACCCCGCTACTGAAAAGAAGCAAATCTTTGCCTACGCAATAACTGCTTATACCGAGAAGTCTTGAAGCGGTTTTGTTGATACTGATAATCACGCCGTCCGAATTAAGAAGAATTATTCCCTCGGACATATTTTCTGTTGCAGCCTCAAATTCATGGCGTTTCTTTTCAAGTTCAAGCTGTTGATTTTTAATTTGCTTTTTCTGAATTTTAACTTTTTCGAGAAGCGGTGAAAGTTCTTCGTAAACCTTTGCGTTGTTTGGATTGTCCAAATCAATTTGATTAAGAGGTTCAACGATTTTCTTTGAAAGTCGTGAAGCGAAGAAAAGAGACACCAAAACAGCAATAAGAAATACAATAATAATCGGCTGAGCCATTGAAAGAACGAGCGCCCACCACGAAAGTTCATTGACAGACATACGCATTACACTGCCGTCAGTTAATCTGACTGCCGAATAATACTGATGCTGAGTAAGTGTTTTGGAATATCTGCCTGCTGTTCCTTTGCCCGTCAGCATTGCCTGTTTTACTTCTTCACGCTCAAGGTGATTTTCCATCTCGTCGCTGTTTGCCTCGTTATCGTAAAGAACCTTGCCGTCCTTTGCAATCCAAGTCATACGGAAGGTTTTGTCCTGAATTTTATCAAGATATTTCTTGCCGTCAAGTTCAACCGCACTTGCGATATACTGAACCTGAGTGTCGATACGCTGTTTTTGAATATCGGAAAAATAATTATACAAAACGCCCATAATTATCGAAAGCACTGCAAGAGTTATGCAGACTGCCACAGAACAAATCGAGCGAAAAATCTTTTTTGTCATTTTTCTTCCTCCATTCTGTAACCCACTCCGCGGACAGTTTTGATATAATCGCCGGCAGAGCCGAGTTTTGTACGAAGAGTACCGATATGTACATCAACCGTTCTTGTTTCGCCGACATATTCCGTACCCCACACACTGCTGAGAAGCTGATCACGGGTGAATGCTCTGCCGATATTTTCCATAAACAGTTTGAGTAAATCGTACTCTTTGAGTGTTAGATAAACTTCGTTTTTGTTGACATAAACAATATGACGGGAAGTATTGATTTCCAATTCATTAAGCTTTAAATTCTGCTTTATTTCTTCCTTTGAAGTACGGCGAAGCACGGCTCTTACTCTTGACACCATTTCCATCATACCAAAAGGCTTTGTAAGGTAGTCGTCTGCACCCAAATCAAGTGCAACAACTTTATCATACTCGGTTTCTTTAGCCGTTTCCATAATAACGGGAATCTCTACCGTCTTTTTGTCGGAACGGATTTTTTTGAGAATACTTATGCCGTCCTCATTAGGAAGCATAACATCAAGCAAAATAAGAGTCGGAATTTCCTGCTTAACAGCCGTCCAAAACTCCGAAGAATCGGCAAAGCCCTTTGCCTCATAGCCGGATGCAGTGAGCGTGTAAACAATTAAATCTCTGATTCCGTTGTCATCTTCTATACAGTAAATCATAATTTATCTCCTATCTTGCTTCCATTTTATAAAATAAAAGTAAAATCAAAAACACAAGGTTTGTAAAATTCAGGTAAAATTGCAAACTTTTCTTTACAATTTGATTATACAGCATAAAACTGTCATATACAACAAAAACTCCCCGATTTTACGAATCAGGAAGTTTTACATAAATTGTAAAGTTTTTATCATCAAATGCTATAAACTCTGTTAGGCTTTCTGTCGGGCGTTTTCGGTGCTTCGCAGTCGGGATAACCGACTATGCAATGACCGACGCCGACATATTCCTCCGTGATACCGAGTTTTTGAAGGAGTTGTTTGCCTTGCTCGGTTTTGAATTCTTCCTTGGCACGGTGAATCCAGCAACTGCCAAGTCCCAAAGCGTGAGCCTCAAGCATCATATTACCCATTACAAGACTGCCGTCATAAACACAGGTTGAGCTGTCCTTTTTATCAAGGACAACAAGAACGGCAGGAGCGTTATAAAACGGGTCAAAATCAGGCTTCCAGCCTCCTATTTTACAATTAAGAGCAGACAGTTCATCACGAACTTTTTTGTCTGTCACTTTGATAATAATTGAATTTTGATTACCTCTGCCGTTTGCGGCATAAAGACCGGCTTCAACGATTTTATCAAGAAGTTCGTCAGCCACAGGAGCGGACTTGTATTTCTTAATACTTCTTCTTGATTTCATAACATCTAACATATCGGACATAATCATACCTCCAAAATTTATATTCAAAGGGCAGGCAGTTACCCACCTGCCCCGTTCATTCAAAACATCTGCTCGGGAAGAACAAGCTTTTGCTTAAATTCAAAAGTTTTGTCAAATTCTTCCGCTTCTTGCTCGTCAACCATATACAGCCCAGGCGGAGTATATTCACCTGTAACGCCGTCAAGATAGCCGACTTCTAATCTCATTTTTTTAATTCTCCATAATTTTTTAATATTTACTCTACATTCAAGCAAATCTTGTTTCTCGCTTCTTTTGGCTCAATTACTTCAATTTTTGTTTTCTTTGCTGTAAAGTTGTTTATGTTCATAAGCACCGGCAACCTTGCATTCTGTTTCATCGGAAGGTCTCCTTGTAAATAACCAATTATCATTAAATGATTTTATCACTCTTTGACCTATTGCATTTCCAACATAAGGTTTGCAGATTATCCTCTGTTGTGCAACCGCCCTTTGAAACAGGTATAATATGGTCTATTTCTAAGAGCAAATTCGGTTCTTTTTGAATTGAATTATGACAATTACAACAAGTATAATTATCACGAATTTTGATTGATTCACGCAATTTCTTTGTCATAAGTCTGCGCTGTTCTTTTGCAAACTCCTTATATGTAAGTTTATTTTCAAGAATTTCTATCAGCTTTGCTATATTATTCTCGTTCATAGGAAATGTAAACGATCTTTGTGCAAAACCGCCGGGAGATGTATAAGAAAATTTATACTCAACAGTAAGTTCGCTCTCTTCAAGATTGGCAAAACCGAGTCTTGAATAAAATCCCGTTTCATCATTTTCCATAATAAAACTTGGAACATCACCCAAATACTGCTGATAATCCGCTTTGTAATTATCAATTATTTGCTTTGCGTCCTTTAATGTTTCAAGCTCTTCAACGAGCAAATACAGTTTTTGTATCTGTTCGGGATATAATTTCTTGTTAGGATAAAAGTATTTTACAACATATTCGAGCGGATTATTTTCAGCACTTGCAAATACTGTTGACGAAACCTCGGCAGTAAACGGAGTAACTGTTTTTTTATACGGTCTAATATAGTTATTAAAATCGGTATTTATTGTTTCAGTACGAACAACCCTATTTTCAAAAAACTTCGAAACAGACTGAACCTTTTCTTCAATATATTCATTAAACTCTCTTTGACTGCTCATCAAGATTTCGCAGGTGTCCTTGACTTTTAAGAAGTCAGGAGACTTATAATAATCCAATATTTTATTATTATTGTTTACTATTTGTTCTACATTATTTTTAATTCTGTCAATAAAACTCCCTATAATATCCCATTCTTCGCTATCTATAGTTTTAATTTTCTTTATGCTATTAATTGTTCTATCAAAGAGCTGTGCCATTAAATTGTCTAATTCATAACAATCTTCTTTTTTTATTAATGATTCTTTACAGTCATTAACATAATCAATTATGTAATTTACTTTTCCATAATACTCATGATGCTTTTTATCCAAAGCAATCTTATTCTGTTCTTTAATATATTTATTAAATTCACCTTTTGTCATTAACAAATAAGGCTCTTCTGCAAATCTCTTTATTTCTCCTTCGTTAAGCACAATTTCTTTTGAGGCAAGGTGGTTTCCCGCTGATGTAATATATTTTACCTCAATTCTGTATGCGTGTGATTTTATAATCCCAGAATCAATGTGTTTTTTTAATTTTCTATAAGTACTATTAATACGTTCAAAAAAATTTTTAGGTTCAATAATAACTAGAGATTCTCTTAAACACTTTTCTATAAAGTTCTTTCTTTCAATAATCATTTCTGCTTCATTAAGTTTTTCACGATTTTCCTTAAAAAATCTTATGGCATCATATTTTTCTAATGTCGAACGACTTTTTACAACTACTTGCTCATCATAATACGGAACATCATACCAACCGGTTAATCTCGCTTTTTCTAATATTTCTGCTTCAAGCTTCTTAAATTTTGAATTATTAACAACACCTACTATAAATGCCACAATTATAATTATCGCGATTATTAATTTCATATTTTTCTCCTTTACAAAATATAAAATACTACAAAATACTTTAGCACTTAAACAACAAACATACTGCTTCCACATGAGGAGTGCGGGGGAACATATCGACCGGGGTGACTTCGAGGGTTTGGTAGCCTTTTGTTTGGAGCACTTCCAAATCTCGGGCGAGGGTGGCGCTGTCGCACGAAACATAAACTATTCTCTTTGGGTTCATTTTTTCGACAACATCAAACAGCTCTTTTTGACAACCCTTGCGAGGTGGGTCGAGGATAACGACATCGGGAGTTATTCCTCTTCTTTCAAGCTCCTTTGCACCGTCATAGGCATCACCGCAGAAAAATTCTGCATTTGTTATTCCGTTTTGTCGAGCGTTGATTTTTGCATTTTCAATAGCCTGCGGAATAATCTCAATACCAAAAATCTGCTTTACGTTATCTGCCATTGAAAGACCGATTGTGCCGACACCGCAGTAGAGGTCAACAACGATTTCGTTGCCTGTCAAACCTGCGTATTCGGCAGCTTTGGTGTACAGTTTTTCGCATTGGTCGTGGTTGATTTGATAAAATGATTCGGGCGAAATCACAAACTTTTTACCAAGCAAAACATCGGTAACAGTCGGTTCGCCGTAAATCAACTTTGTTTCGTTGCCGAGAATTACATTTGTATTTTCTCGATTAATATTCAAACAAATTGACTTTACGCCGTCATACTGCTTAAGCGAAGCAACAAGGTCGGTTTCGTTCGGCACACTCTTGCCGTTGATGACAAGGCAGACCATTGTTTCTGCCGTCATAGGTGCTCTGCGAATATAAATATGGCGGAGCAGTCCCCTGCCTGTTTGTTCATCATAAGATGTAACATTATTTGCACGCACCCATTTTGCGATTATGTCGAGAATATCTTTGAAGCTACTATGCTGAAGTCGGCAATCTGCACACGGAATAATCCTATGACTTTTGTAAGCATAAAAGCCTGCCTGAAGTTCACCGTTTGTGATGCAAACAGGATACTGTGCCTTATTGCGATAATTATCAACCGTATCGGCACCGATAATCGGCTTAATCGGAGCATCAATATGCCCAATTCTTTTAACGGCATCCGCTACTCTGCCCTGCTTATATTGAAGCTCGGCATCATAGGTCATATTCCTAAACGAACAGCCTCCGCACTTGTCGGACACGGGACAATCGGACTCAATTCTATGCTGTGACGGATTAATAATTTCTTTTACAATGCCGATTGCATAGTTCTTTTTGGCTTTGATAATATGAGCGACAATTTCATCACCCGTTACCGCACCACGAACAAAAACCGCCATACCGTCATAGTGACCGACTGACGAGCCTTCGTTTGTCATATCTTCAATTTTTAATGTTATATCATCGTTTTTCTTAATACTCATAATCTTTAAAAATAAGGGCAGTTATAACCACCCCTACAAACTTTAAAATCCCTCCGTCACACCTAAAGGTGTGACACCTCCCTTTACAAGGGAGGCTATAAGGAGTTAAATATTTTTGATAATTTCTTCCATCTTGTCCATCTTGCTGTCCATATCGGCAACAAGTTTGAACTGATTGCGTGCACGGTCAAGGTTATGTTCAGGATATTCTGTTCTGAAATAAACATCGCCGTTGATGTAGTCGGTCAAGAAACGCATACCGCATTCGAGAGTCATAAGTTTTGAAGCAAATGCAAGGTTGTCAATTTCCGCTTGATTGAAATACTTGCCTGCTTCGCCCAAAAAGCCCTCTGCATAAGCCTTGAAGTAATCCAAATCCATTTCTACCTTATCAAGATCGGTTTCGTCCTCGGCAGCTGTTGATGCACCAAAGCGGATTGAATCACCGAAATCATAAAGAGCAAGACCCGGCATAACGGTATCAAGGTCAATAACGCAAACACATTTGTTTGTGTCCTTATCAAACATAACATTATTGAGCTTTGTATCGTTGTGAGTTACACGGAGCGGAAGTTCGCCCTTCTCGGTCATTGCAGTAAGTTTGCCCATTTCATCGGCATACTTATTTACAAAATCAACTTCTGCCTTGCAAGTATCAAGTCTGCCCGAAGCATTCTTTTCAAGAGCAGGAACAAACTCGTTGTTGTATCTCCACAAAGTATCGTGGAAATGCGGGATTGTTTCTGTAAGTTCTTCCGCATTAAAATCGGACAAAAGTCTTTGGAACTTTCCGAAAGCCTCACCGCTTGACTTGAACATATCTGCATTTTCGGCTGTATTGAAGCTGACAGAATCACGAACAAAAATATATGCTCTGAAATATGTTTTGTTTTCAGGATCATAATAATACTCGTTGCCGTCTTTTGTGCGAATATAATGCAAAGTTTCTCTGTCCGGGTCGCCGCCGTTTTCCTTGATAACGGAACGAAGATAAGAAGTTACGGCAAACACATTTTTCATAAGTTGGTCAATATTTTTAAATACATTGGCGTTAAGCTGTTGGAGAATATACTTTTGCTCTACTCCGTTGTTATCAAATGTTACAAGATAGGTTTTGTTGATATGACCTGAGCCGTATTCTACAACATCAACAAAATTCCCCTCAAATTCAAAATTATCAATTACAGTTTTAATATCTGTCATTATAAAACATCCTCCATAATGTATTTCTCTTTCCATGTACTGCGTGGAGCAGAACAATTAAAATCAAGCAATTTTAAGCCTTTTACATGCCTAGCCCATATTCCGTAAGTCGGTAGATTTCTAAATCGCCACGATTCGGGATAAACATCGGCATATTCGGGAATAAACGCACGCCTGTCATAAATCTCTTTGTAAGGGGCGTAATATATTTCAAAATTTTTGAGTGTGACATCGGACACATATCGGGTACTGCCGTGCTGTCTGTAACCTGCAACAATAACCGGAATTTCGGCATTGGTTGCGGTAATGTCCGAGATATTTATATTAAACACCTCGCCCTTTTTATCAAACATATCCTTTGGTGCAGACGATGCCTTTTTCTTTTTCTTGCCGAATTCTACGGCATTTGCACTTACGGCATCAACCTCAGCAGCCCTGTTGCGGTTGCAAAGTCTGATAAACACAGGACAAGTCACCCTATCCATAATTATATTTTGGACGGTGATATTATGTACTCGTGAACCGTCGGCACTTTCTATCGCAATACCGCTGACCGTTCCCGGATACAAATCCGTCATCATAAATTTGCAATTTCTGACCGTCACATTTGAAATGTCATATGTCGTTTCCGTGCCGATTTTGAACGAATTGGCACGGGAGATAACCTCGCAATCGGTAACGGAAATATTACTCATCGTTTCCGTATTGCCGAGCCACACGGCATTTTTGATACATATTCCGTCATCAGCGGTGGACACAAAGCAATGATTAATCGATATATTGCTCGTGCCTGCAATATCAAAGCCGTCGGCATTTGCAACATTGCGGTTATTATTAATTATAAAATTGTTAATTTTAACATTATTACAGTTTTCTATTCTGAAAGACCAATGAGCCGAATTTTCAATAATAAAATTATCGGCAACAAAATCGGTACAGTTTTTTATATAAATCGCACCGCCATACTTACTTTCATGTGCAAAGCGGAGCTGTGCACGGTAAGTTCTGCGCATTTCGATAACATCTATACATTCGGCATGCTCGGTAACATTTTTGTCTAAAAGCGGTTTTCTGCCAAAATATTCGCCGTTACCCTTTACCTTGCCGCCGCCTGTCAACGCAACATTATGTACGCTGTCGGCATGAATAATGCCTTTGTGGTTATATCCCACGCCTGTTTTATTTGACGAAAGTGCAGAATTTTTTTCAATAAACAAAGTAACATCGGATTTGAGAAAAACGGTTGTAGTGACATATTCACCGCCGGCAATCAAAACAGTACCGCCCGTTTTTGCCGCATCATCAACAGCCATTTGAATATAAACCGCATTATCTTCAAACTTTGCATTTGCACCGTAATCACGAATGTCAAACACATTATCCTTTGGCAAATCCTGACTATAAACATATTTGTCCTCAGGATAATATGACGAATAATCGTACTCATAAAGAGCAGAAAAGACATCGCCCTTTGTAATACGCAAATCCTTGCCGAACAAAAGAGTATTCAGTTTGTCTGTTACTTTTCTTCTGTCTTTAATCATACTAAATCTGTCTTATCAAATTTTTATCGATTCTTGCCGCCCAAGCGATATTGTATGAATGGTCGCCCACTCTTTCAAGGTCTTGCAGAGCCTTTGTAAATATAACACCTGAAGCTGTATGGCATTTTTTATCACGAAGTCGCTGAACATGATTATCCTGTGCCTGAAGTGTAAGATAATCGATTGTATCCTCCAAATAATGAAGCTGATGCTCCTCTGCATCCGTAAGGTGCTTATTTGTAAATGCACCGAGCGCACGGTCGAGGAGTTCAAGGTCAACCTCATAAATTTCTTTGAATTCGTTAATTCCGGCATCGGTAAATCCGAGATTTTCTTCCTTAGCCATAGAAATCTTCTGCATAATATTTTCTGCATGGTCGCCGATTCTTTCAAGGTCGGTAATTACATGGAAAAGTTTACCGATATATTCCGACACATCACCGGTAATTTCTTTTGAAGTAACGGTAATCATAAAGTCCGAAATATTGTGGTTGAGCCAATTAATAAGTTCTTCGTTTTCGGAAAGTTCACGCTTTTTACTGTCATCCATAACAAGGAAGCCCTCGCAGGCGATAACGAAATTATGCCTTACAAGTCTTGCCATACGCTCAACCTCACTGCCGATTTGAAGTGCGGTTGAAACAGGGTTGTTGCTGATTTTCTTATCGATAAACTCAAAGCGAAGCTTGGTATCATGCTCTTTAGGTTTGATAATAATTTCACTGAGCTTAACAATCCATTTGATAAACGGCAGTAATACAAAGGCGGTAACCACCTTGAAAATAATATGTGCAATGGCAACCTGCACGGAACCGTTATCCGAAAGACTTGTAATCCACTCGGTATATTGCGGGAATATAAGTGCAATTGGGGTAAACAGAAGCATACCCACAAAATCGAAAATAAAGTAAATAACTGCGGCACGCTTTGCATTTGTTTTTGCACCGATTGCGGAAAGGAAAAGCGGCATTGCAGAGCCTACATTGATACCGATAATAAGATAAATTGCAAACTTCATCGGCATAAGGCTGGCACTTGTCATTGCAAGAGCCTGCAAAACACCTATTGACGCACTTGAACTTTGAAGCACGGAACACATAATAAAGCCAATCAAAAGGCCGAGAAACGGATTATTGGCTTTTGTGATAAACGCCTGAAATGCCGCACTTGTTTTAAGCACACCCATAGCTTCGGGACCGCTCATATACTTCAGTCCGAAGAACAAAACGCCGAAGCCGAGAATAATTTGGCCCACAAACTTTTGAGTTTGCTTTTTGCTGAACAACGCCATTACCGTGCCGATAAAAATACAAAACGGTGCAATGGCGGAAACATCAATAGCAATAAGAACAGCAGTAATTGTGGTACCGATATTTGCACCGATAATAACTCCTGTTGCCTGAGCCAAATCCATAATGCCGGCATTTAAAAAGCCCATAAGCATAACGGTTGTGGCTGATGATGACTGAATAACAGCCGTTACCAAAACACCGAGTAAAAATCCCTTAAATCTATTTCGGGTAAGTTTTTCAAGCAGATTTTTCATCTTTTTACCCGCTACCTGATTAAGGCCGTCTGACATATATTTCATACCGAACAAAAACAGTCCGAGACCGCCGAGCAGGCTGATGATATTAGAAATACCCATATTTTTTCCTCTTACTTACGCATCAAAAATTTATGTCTACTATATAATATACACATAAATTATCTTATAATATATAATAAATGTCAAGAAAATTTTACATATATCTTACCAAAACTATATGATATGGCAAAAAAATGGCCTGCCCGACGGGATTCGAACCCGTAATCTTCCGAGTCGGAGTCGGAGGCATTATCCGGTTGTGCTACGGACAGGAATACACACTTATACTATTATAATAAATACACAAATTTTGTCAAATAAATTGATAAAAACCACATTTAATTTTTAATACACCTATAATAAAATGATGGCGAATCATCCCGTCAGATTCCACATTGCACAAAAAAACTTGCTTTTATCTTTTATTCGGTTTTCTGATTGCAAAGGCGGTGGCATAGGTTGCCGTTGCACCGTAGGAATCGAGAACGGCGGCACATTCGGACAGGGTTGCACCGGTTGTTTTTACATCATCAACTATCAGATATGTTTTGCCGACAGGATTGATATTTTCGTTTACATCAAATGCACCGAACACATTTGCACGCCTTTGCCGTGCGGACTGATTGCGTTGCGGCGGATTTTCATACGCCTTATAAAAAGTGTCTTCAAGCGGAACATTGAGAGTTTTTGACAGCTTTTCGGCAATGAGTTTTGACTGATTATATCCCCTCGCCCGCTCTCTGCTCTTTGACAGAGGAACATAGGTTATCGCATCAAAATTAATGTGATTATACTGCTTTTTAATCGTTTTTGCCATTTCGTCAGCCATACCGATTGCATTTTCACAAAAGCCCTGAAACTTCAGGCGGTGCATAGCTTTTACAATATTGCCTTCATAATAAAACGGAGCACATATTTGCTCATATTCTGGCTTATGATGAGAACTTTTGCAAGTGCACTCATCCTTTGACATACCGCATGAAGTACAAATTTCACCGTTAATTTTTTCGGCTTTAAGGCATTCGTCACATCTGCTTTGAGTGAGAGGCACAACATCGCCGCACAAATCACAACGACGGGTAAAAACACACCACGAAAGTGCTTTAAGCAAATCTTTAATCATGGCTACACCGTAAGATAAGGTGCAAGCTTTGCATAAGTTGCGTCACCTATACCGCTGATTTCCTTAATCTGTTCAACACTTGTGTAACCGCCAAGATAGTCACGATACTCAATAATCGCACTTGCTCTGCTTTCGCCCAAGCCGTCGATTGAAGTAAGTTCTTCAACGGTTGCCGTGTTTAAATTTATCGGATAACTTACAGCCGTGGCACTGTTATCCGAACTTTTTGAAGCGGAACCAGCCGATTTTGCACTGTTTGCTGCCGTTTCGGTTAAAGATGAAATTTGAGTTGCCGTCGTTTCCGACTCTTTATAAACTCCGGGAGTTGAAAGCGACACATAAATTAAAATGCCCGACATTACCAAAAGTGCAATGCCTATCATAAACATTGTTTGCGTTTTTGTGTTCATCTGCTTTTCTTTTTTCTGCCGTAATTATTTTGCTTTTTCGGAGCAAAATTTTGCCTGTTCTTATTATTTCTGTTATTATTTTTACCGTTGTTTCTGCCTGAGCCCAGCTTTTGATGAGCTGAATTTTGCGGACGGACAAGGCATTTTGGGTCTGTACCGATTAAATCAAAACGCTTTGCTTTTTTAAGTGCTTCCTCAACAAGAGCAAAGTTCTTTGGGTTATAATACTGCAAAAGTGCCCTTTGAAGTGCCTTATCGTGCGGATTTTTAGCCGAATAAACTTCTTCCATGGTATAAGGGTCAAGGCCCGTATAAAACATGGTTGTGGATATTGTGCCGGGTGTAGGATAGAAATCCTGAACCTGCTCGGGACGAATATGATTTTTCTTTAAAAACAAAGCCAAATCAATAGCGTCATTAAGGGTTGAACCCGGGTGGCTCGACATAAGATAAGGCACCAAATACTGCTCCTTATCAATCTCGCCCGTATACTGAAAATAACGCTTTGAAAATTCAATATAAGCCTCAATATGCGGCTTGCCCATTTTATCAAGAACAGCGGCAGAGCAATGTTCGGGAGCAACCTTGAGCTGACCCGATACATGATATTTTACAAGTTCTCTGAAAAAGCTGTCGTCCTTATCCTGCAAAAGGTAATCATATCTTATACCCGAACGAATAAACACTTTTTTAATGCCCGGAAGTTGACGGACACTGCGGAGAATATCAAGATATTCCTCGTGATTTGCGACGAGGTTTTTGCAAGGCTTTGGAGCAAGACATTTTTTGCCTTTACACAGTCCGTGTTCCTCTTGAAGCATACAAGACGGCTGACGGAAATTAGCCGTAGGACCGCCTATATCGTGAATATATCCTTTAAAATTAGGCATATGAGTGAGTTTTTCAGCCTCAACCATAATGCTTTTTTTGCTTCTTGTTGTTATGTATCTGCCCTGATGAAAAGCGATTGAGCAGAAATTACAAGCACCAAAGCAGCCACGATTGTGAGTGATTGAAAACTCAACTTCTTG
This sequence comes from uncultured Eubacterium sp., assembly GCA_900539325.1. Taxonomy (GTDB): domain Bacteria; phylum Bacillota; class Clostridia; order Oscillospirales; family Acutalibacteraceae; genus Eubacterium_R. The sequence goes on along the minus strand of UQCC01000001.1, from coordinate 113,369 downwards.
AATACCGGGAACACCGCCCTGTGCCTCATACATAGGGTGATATGCACGCATATAAGGCAGAGAGTATACCCAATCGAGTTCCTTGGTTGTAAGCGGCGGCATAGGCTGATTTTGAACAATCATTTTTTTGCCGTGCTTTTGCTTGATAATTTTTCCTCTGATATGATCCTGCTCGTCCTGTTCGATACGAGCCGCCTTGGCATATTCTTTTTTTGACGAGCTGACATTTTCAAATGACGGGCACTCAACGCCGACATACGGAGTGTCCTTTGTGTCAACTGCATAAACCGTGCCGAGAATATCGTGCATTGTGTCAACACTTTCGCCGTTATTAAGTCGTTCGGCAATCTCGATTGTTTGATTTTCACCCATACCGAAAATGAGCAAATCGGCTTTGGAATCGAGGAGAATTGACGGACGAACGGTATCGTCCCAATAATCATAATGTGCAAAGCGGCGAAGCGATGCTTCAAGTCCGCCGATAATTACAGGCACATCGGGATAAAGTTTTTTTACAATATTTGAATAGACAATAACCGCTCTGTCAGGTCGCTTGCCCATTTGACCGCCTGCCGTATACGCATCTGTTGAACGAGGTTTTTTTGCAACGGTGTAATGAGCAACCATTGAATCGATATTACCGCTGGAAATAAAATAGCCCAAGCGAGGCTTACCGAACTGCTCAAAATCCTTTGTACCGTGCCAATCGGGTTGCGACAAAACAGCTACCTTGTAACCTTTTGCCTCGAGCACACGGGTAATTATTGACGCACCGAAAGAAGGATGGTCAACATAAGCGTCACCGGAAATATACACAAAATCCGGCTGTTCCCATCCTCTTTCATACATATCCTTTTGATTTACGGGGAGAAAATTATTCATAACTGTCCTCGGATAAATCCTGATTATCTATTACTTCCTCGGAGTCAAACGCCATCTGCTCCGTATTTTCTGCCGTGAATTCAGGTGCCGGACCCTGTGCCTTAATCTGAATCCATTGCTGTTTATTGATTAATATTTTTCTCGGCTTTGCACCCTCGGCAGGACCGATAATGTGCTTATCCTCCATTTGGTCCATAATCTTTGAACCTCTTGAATAACCTACGCCGAGTTTACGCTGTAAGAAAGAAGTTGAAGCCTTGCCGTTTTCAAGAACGACATCAACAGCATCATCAAACAGAGGGTCAAGATTTTCGCCCGATTCGCCGCCATCTGTAAATTTGGTAGAAGTTTTGTCCTGTGCGGCTTTACTTTCAATTTCTTTTTGGATTTTTTCGCTGTATTCGCTCTCGCCCTGATTTTTGATAAACTCGCAAAGTTTCTCTACTTCTTCATCGCTTATATAACAGCCTTGAACACGGAGAGGCTTGTTTGAACCGATAGGAGAATACAGCATATCACCCATACCTAAAAGTTTTTCGGCACCGCTGGAATCGAGAATAGTACGGGAGTCGATAGCCGATGAAACCGTAAGTGCGATACGAGATGAAATATTAGCCTTAATAAGACCCGTGATGACATCAACAGACGGTCTTTGAGTTGCGATAACGAGGTGCATACCTGCGGCACGAGCCATTTGAGCAAGACGACAAATGCTGTCTTCAACCTCTTTTGGTGCAGCCATCATAAGGTCGGCAAGCTCGTCAATGCAAATAACAATCTTTGGCATAGGCTTCATATCCTCATGCTTTTCAACATAACGATTATAGCCTTCAATATCACGCACGCCTGTATCGCTGAACTTTTGATAACGCTCAAGCATTTCCGACACTGCCCAGCCGAGTGCACCCGAAGCCTTGCGTGGGTCGGTGACAACCGGAACGAGAAGATGCGGAATGTTTTCGTATTTTGAAAATTCTACCTTTTTTGGGTCAATCATAAGGAATTTTACTTCTTCAGGATTTGCCCTGTAAAGAATAGATACAATAATTGAATTCATACAAACAGATTTACCGGAACCTGTTGTGCCTGCAATAAGAAGGTGTGGCATTTTTGCAATATCACAAAATACCGTTTTACCCGCAATGTCCTTGCCAAGTCCTGCCGAAAGAAGCGACTTTTGCCTATTGAAATCGGCGGAATCGATTACTTCACGCATAGAAACGCTGTTTTTAACGGTGTTTGGAATTTCTATTCCGACAGCGGCTTTGCCCGGAATAGGAGCTTCAATACGAACATTAACGGCTGCAAGGTTAAGTGCAATATCGTCCGAAAGATTTGTAATCTTGCTGATACGAACACCCGAAGCGGGTTTTAATTCGTATCTTGTAACCGTCGGGCCTCTTGAAATATCGGTAATTTCCGCCTGAACACCGAATGAAGCAAGCGTTTCAACCAAAAGCTCGGCATTGTTTTTAAGTTCGTCAGACACATCTTTTGCAGATTTATGCTTAACGTTTTTGAGAATATCAACGCTCGGAAGCTTGTATTCCTTAACTTCCTTTTGCATATCCTCCTCTGTAACCACAAATTCGGGAACAGGCTCTGTTTTTTCTTCATTAGGCTTTTCTGCATTTTCCTCGCTTGCGGTTTTAACTATATCGTCAATAGATTTCTTTTTTGGCGTTTCCCTGTTCTGCTTATTCTTGCTTGTCGTTTCGTTAATCTCTGCAATAAGCTTTGAATAATCATCGGCAGGTTCTTCTGTTTCCTCAACATCCTGTGCTTTTTGAGCTTTTGTCTTTGCCTTTTTCTTTGATTTTTCGTCCTGAACAGGAGGCTCATCGTCAAGCGGAATGTCAATATTATTCATTCTTCGTCTTTCACGGCGTTCCTCAATATAAGGCGTTGCCTTTTCAACAACGGCACGAACAGGTTTTGTTGTGTTTTTGAAAAACTGATTAACCGTTACCTTTGAAAGAAGCATAATAACAACAATTATAAGAAGCAAATCAACAACAACAGCCGGAGCTTTACCTAAGGTCATAAAGAGCCAACCGAGAACAGCACCGAAAAAGCCGCCGTTAAATACATACGGAGCATCTGCAAATTCACTCTTGCAGGTATCAAGGAACGGAACGCCGCTCTTTGCCCTTACAATATAAATAAATGCGGAAATAAAGAGTACTATCAAAACAATGCAAATAGGTTCTGCAATCATCTTTTTGCTTGATTTTGTTTTTTGCACCAAAAACGAATAAATAAGACTCAAAAGCGGAAAAACAATTGACGCCATCCATCCGAAAAGACCTATGTAAACATTGTGTACATCATTCCAAAAATTTTCCCCGGGAATAACGGCGACAAAGAAAAACAAAACCGAGAATGCAAAAATGACAATGCTGATAATTCTGTTTTTGTTTGCCTGTGCTTCAAGGTCCATAAGTCTTTGCTGTTCTTCAAACTCGGCAAGAGCCTTTTTTGAATGAGTAACAGGCTTTTTAGGGGTCGGCTTCTTATTCTGTTTTTGTTTAGAATTTTTACTGTTAGCCATAATTTACCTACTTTATTTTCTTAATATTAATTCAAAAATGCCGATAATAAGTATTATAATACCGACAGCGACATCATAATAACCAAAACACTTCAAATAGCCTTTGCTGACGAAATATTTGAGAAATACGGTGCTGAAAAACGAAGCAGCGATTGAAATCACAAGACCGATAATAATCGAAGCAACACCGACATGTGTGACGCTTATACAAATCTCAACAATACCGCTGACAACAAGCACAGGAACGCTCATAAGCAACGCATAATTGATTGCATGCCTTTTGCTCACGCCAAAAAGAACAAGAACGGCAAGAACAACGCCGATAAACGAAAAGCCCGATACAGGAATCAAAAATACGCTCAATGCTCCAATAATGATTGCAGGAAGTTCCGCAACCGGCTTTGGTATGCTTGATTTTGCAAGTTGAACCGATGCAAGAATGAGAAGCACGCCTGTGATTGCAAGGAACAGACCGTCATCAAGGAGTGTTTTATTGAACTGTGTAGTGCGAAGAACATTATAAAGAAGTCCGTATTTACCGCATGGAATGAGCCACAAAAGCATTGGGCAAAAACTCACAAGAGTCATATACATATAATGCCTTGCACCGCTTGGTTTACTTCCCTTCAACCTCTTTTTAAACACATCACCGACAGTGGAAAACAGTTCATAAGACATTTTCAAAAACAGTTTATAAGAAGCAATTACGATGCCCACGGCAATGCCTATATGTACAATACCGGTGAGGGACGAACACTCGCCCGAAAATCTACCGGCAAAATCGTGAAAAATTGAAGAATGGGCAGTTTCACTTATTGGAAAAATTCGGCACACCGCTTGGAATAGTGCCTGGAATATTGCAGTTAAAATCGACATTGTTTTTTCCTCCGAAATACTGAGCGTTATCAAGATAATAGCCTGTCCTGATATAATCATAAGGATTGGTGGAACGAGGCTTTGAAATAATCATTTCATTTTTATAAAAAACATCATTTATGTCAACAACGGTATAAAGCATCAGTTTTCCCTCTCAATCACCGATTCAAGATAGTCAAGTGCATCCGACAAACCGCCGAGTTCATCAACAAGTCCGCATTTGACGGCTTCCTCGCCGTCAAGCACAGTACCCACATCCATAATCAGCTCGCCCGTTTTCATCATCAATGCTCTGAATTCTTCGGCTGTAATCTGCGAATTGTTCTCAACAAATCTTGCAATTCTATCCTGCATTTTTTCAAAATACGAAAGAGTTTGCGGAACACCGAGAACCGTTCCGTTCATACGAACAGGGTGCACGGTCATCGTTGCGGTAGGCACAATGAAGCTACGCTTACAGCTGACAGCAAGCGGAACGCCGATACTGTGACCTCCGCCAAGGACAAGCGAAGCGGTGGGAGTTTTCATAGTTGAAAGAAGCTCTGCAATAGCAAGCCCCGCTTCAACATCTCCTCCGACGGTGTTGAGTATAATCAACAATCCGTCAATCTCCTTGCTTTCCTCAATCGCAACAAGCTGTGGAATAACATGCTCATATTTGGTGGTTTTGTTTTGGCTCGGCAAAATATAATGCCCTTCAATCTGCCCTATAATAGTTAGGCAATGAATAAAATGGCCGTCTTTTTTGACCGTTATCGAGCCTGTTTCAAAGGTTGAGCCTTGCTCACCGTTATTGTTATTTTCATTAAAATCTTCGTTTTCTTTGCACATAACAGCACCTCATTACTATTATGCACAAAGCATTACATTATATTTTAACATTTTATGCCGTTTTTTTCAACACAATTATTAATTTATATATTAAGAAAAAAATTCTTGTAAAAAAGCAAAGAAGCCTAAAATTATAAGTCATTATAAAAACAGGACTGTCTCACATAAAGCGAAACAGTCCTGTTTTTAATTAATCTTCCCAGTTCGGCAGAGTAACAATCGATTCATCGCCGCCCGATGATGTTGTAACTACATCAACAACTTTAAACTTTTTTATATTTGATTCGGCTTAATATATTGCTTTTTCATTATAAACCTCATTTTTACTAAATATACTGATTATTTGCCTACATAGGCTTTTGCGGAATTGCCGTAACGCATCATTGCGTCTGTAACTGCTTTTATCTTTGCATCAGTAACAATTGCAGCATAAGATTCCACACTGTACTTGAGCGTATAGCTGACTTGTTCACTGCCTTTGTATGCAGTAATTAATACTTCGTCGCTCATTTGATTTGCATAAACACCGTCAAAATAGAAATACCAATAACCGTCTTTACCCTTTCCAAAATTTTCAGGATTTTTTGAATAAGAATATGTCATTGTTCTTGAACCTTTTTTCACTTTAAGAGAAAGTTCTTCAAGTGTAACATTCGTCATATTCATCGCTATTGCCATTTTAACCGAGTTATTCAGCCTTAATGCCGTACCGAACTTTACAAGCCTATTATCGCACAAACTGTACTTTGAATTCTTAATGTTCGTTAAATTCAAATCGCCCGTACTGTGAAATGCTTTTTGCTCATCGGTAAGTATATCGGTAAGCAAATTATCTGTTTTATAATTCTGATATACCTGACAAGCCTCACCGTAATATACTAAATCCACAAGCAAGGTTTTAAGTTTTGCAGAAGTTGTCGATTTTAAGGTCGACTTAATATATTCGGTTGCACTGTATTTATAAGCATTACCGTTATATTTTACACCGTCTTTTATGCCGTAGAATGTAATACTCACATTATCGCCTAAAGCCTGTGGTGAAATGCCCGTATAATCAAATATACAATAAACGGTTGAGTTTGAAGTTAATGTTTTATCTGACGGATAAACTTTTTCGATTTTACCGTTTCGGGTAAACTCGGCATACACTTCATCATAATAATCTACTACATCTTTAGTTATGTAAGTTGCAAGGGTGATACTGCTTTCAAGTGACAGTGCATTACCTCTGCGGCGAAGAAGAGCCGTATTCGGTGCCTCTTTTGTTTCGTTTTCACCACAAACAGAGCAAGTACGGGTCTGCGTGCCATCTTTATAATCACTTGATGAATTATAAACAGCATCGTTGTTGTAGTGCCAATCTGACCATGTATGAGTGTGTGGTTTTTGTGCATACTCACCGTTCTCTGACTTTACCATGACATTGACATTTGACAAGCATAAATTTGTTTCATCAATCACGCAATTACCGTTTTCTACATAAGCCACAGTCTTTCCGTTAGTTGCGAAACAGGTTTTGCCGATATTATTAACACTTGCAGGAATATTAATTGTCAAATTACCGGAAACAGCATTGTAAAAAGTATTCAATCCTATTGAGGTTATACCATCTTGAACGGTAACAATAGCATTTTTAGCTACTCTCCACGGACCGAATGCGCCGGTAAATTTTGAACCAAAAAAACCCATATTACTCGTTTTTGTACACTCAGGCATAATTCCGTCAACGCCCGGAGTAATAATAATTTTTTCAACCTGTTCATCATGCTCAAAAGCATAAGAAGCATATCCCACAGATGCCGGTACGGTCACCCTTTTAAGAGATGTTAAGCTTGCAAAAGTACCATAACCTATAAATGTTACCGAATCAGGAATTACCAATTCCTCAACAGCATAACAGTATTCAAACGCACGAATATTAATTGTTGTTAGAGTTGAAGGGAAGTTGATTTTTTTAACTGTGTTGTACTTTGTAAATGCACTTCCCGCTATTGATGTTATGCCCTCACCAAATTCCAAGGTTTCAATATTTCCGCAATAATACCACGGATTCGAACCTATTGCGTAATAAGGCACTTCGCCCTCACCCGCAAAGCTGAGCTTTGCGCCGTCTTTTGTAAAGGTCCAGGTCATACCGTTATCAAGTGTGCCTGTTACGATGTCTTTAAGCACAAGATTTTCATATGCAGAAGTTACTTCGGCAGTTGCATTATCAACCTCGGCTTGCGAGTGAAGTTCATTCACAGCGTTTTGATATTTATCACAAACCTTTTGGCAAGCCGAAACAGATTCATCGGTAAATACGCCCGATTCCATTTTCTTTTTAGCATTATCAAGTGCCGATGTGAGTGCACTGCCATCAAGAGCCGCTATTTCATCTCGCTTTGTTCCGTTACATCTCGAACAAGTATATTCATCATAACCTTTGCTGTTGCAAGTTGGGTCTTTATGGGCAGTAGGCTTTTCTGAATAAGCATGACCTAAAGCGTCAACATACTTCACTTTATTTCCTTGCCCACATCGTGTACATAAATATAAATCATATCCTTTTTCTGTACAAGTAGGTTTTACGACGTTTGAATATTGATAATTGTGACCTAATTCATTTACTATTTTATGCTGTTGAGTTTGTGAACATCTTGAGCATTTATACAAATCATATCCTTTTGCCGTACAAGTCGGAGATACTTTTTTATTAAATACGAAATCGTGCCCTAACTTATAAACAGAATTGGAATAAAATTCAAGATTGCAATCTTTACATTTATTTAAAGTATAACCGTTTTGAGTACAAGTCGGTGCAACATTTGTTACAACAAAATTGTGTGTTTCCTTTATTTCAGGAACATTTGGAATTGAATCTATATATTCATCCCATTCACAAATAAAACTATATATTCCTTGTTTACCCCAATATAAGTCATTCCACTCACCATTAGGATAGGCTTCATAATACTGGAGAACATCTTCACAACCACCTTCATTATTAGGCTCATCACTACCCCAATTTGTGTAAGAATTTTTATCCAAAACATTACCATACACATTAGTCCATATACCGTCAGTATTCTTTTTAACTCCTAAAAAGGCATTCATTTCCCCTAAACTTCTCAAAAAGCTATAAACATTTTTATCCTCATCTTTTGATTCAATAACAGCTAAATGTCCGCCTAAGGATTCACAATAAGTTTCCGCTTCTTCAAAAGAAGAAAAACGAGTATTAAAAAACTGATAAGTATGTCCGCCATATAACAATTTCTTTCCATAATTTAATGTTGAAGATTGTTCATAATTGCTACTCATTTGTTTCAACGAATAGAGCAAATATTGTTCGCAAGCGCCGGCGTAATAATTATTAACCCATTCATCGGACCAATTTAATGCCGCAACATCATCTTTACTCGGAGGATTTAATTCCAAGCCTGCCCAATAATCAATATAAAGAGTTTGTGCATAATTATTAACCTGTATTTGCACCAATTCATCCATAAATGTAACATAGAGAAAATCGGTAACTAATGCAACCTTTTCCAATACTTTTAAAGTCGCACCAACCCATCCGGTAGGAATTTTTGCCATATCTAACGCCAAATTTACTGCTCGTAATCCATGATATATTTTTTGACTGATTCTTGTATCGCTTTTTATATATCCGAAATTTTTAAACACATCAATACTGCCGTTTATATATGAAAAAATATTATTCCCCATTAATGAAAATTGAGAATCTGAAATATTTGATGGCAAATACTTTAAAACTTTGCTCCATTTAGATTGGATTCTGTTAACTGTATCTTGAGCAACTGTCAAGAAAGTTTCTTCATCTTCGTGATTAAATTCAGACAAATACTCAATATAAAAATCCTGTTTTGTAATATCAAAGTCCGATAAAAAAGTTTCTTTAAGGAACTGAACATTCTCTTTTAAAAGTTTTGTTCCAAATTCATACTCTTTTTGCTCTGCGGCATAAGCCGAAGCGTATGTAGGCACAACTACACTCGTTGCCATAAGTACTGCCAAAATCAGACTGATGATTTTTTTGCAAAGTTTCATTGTTTTTCCTCCGACCGATTTGTTAATTAATAATTCATAATATTTTTACACATATTCCCCTATTTTTCAATATGTTACTTACCTGTTACTAAAAATATTTTTGTTGGTAACAGCAAATTTCGCAACAAAAAATGACAAAGTAGTTGGGCTTCATCGTTTAGTTTAACATTATTTTTTTATTACTTGAAGAAAAGCAGCAATTCTTCAACAAAATTATTAATTTATATATTAAGAAAAAGTTCTTGTAAAAAAGCAAAGAAACCTAAAATTATAAGTCATCATAAAAACAGGACTGTCTCACATAAAGCGAAACAGTCCTGTTTTTGATTAATCTTCCCAGTTCGGCAGAGTAACAATCGATTCATCGCCGCCCGATGATGTTGTAACTACATCAACAACTTTAAACTTTTTTATATTTGATTCGGCTTAATATATTGCTTTTTCATTATAAACCTCATTTTTACTAAATATACTGATTATTTGCCTACATAGGCTTTTGCGGAATTGCCGTAACGCATCATTGCGTCTGTAACTGCTTTTATCTTTGCATCAGTAACAATTGCAGCATAAGATTCCACACTGTACTTGAGCGTATAGCTGACTTGTTCACTGCCTTTGTATGCAGTAATTAATACTTCGTCGCTCATTTGATTTGCATAAACACCGTCAAAATAGAAATACCAATAACCGTCTTTACCCTTTCCAAAATTTTCAGGATTTTTTGAATAAGAATATGTCATTGTTCTTGAACCTTTTTTCACTTTAAGAGAAAGTTCTTCAAGTGTAACATTCGTCATATTCATCGCTATTGCCATTTTAACCGAGTTATTCAGCCTTAATGCCGTACCGAACTTTACAAGCCTATTATCGCACAAACTGTACTTTGAATTCTTAATGTTCGTTAAATTCAAATCGCCCGTACTGTGAAATGCTTTTTGCTCATCGGTAAGTATATCGGTAAGCAAATTATCTGTTTTATAATTCTGATATACCTGACAAGCCTCACCGTAATATACTAAATCCACAAGCAAGGTTTTAAGTTTTGCAGAAGTTGTCGATTTTAAGGTCGACTTAATATATTCGGTTGCACTGTATTTATAAGCATTACCGTTATATTTTACACCGTCTTTTATGCCGTAGAATGTAATACTCACATTATCGCCTAAAGCCTGTGGTGAAATGCCCGTATAATCAAATATACAATAAACGGTTGAGTTTGAAGTTAATGTTTTATCTGACGGATAAACTTTTTCGATTTTACCGTTTCGGGTAAACTCGGCATACACTTCATCATAATAATCTACTACATCTTTAGTTATGTAAGTTGCAAGGGTGATACTGCTTTCAAGTGACAGTGCATTACCTCTGCGGCGAAGAAGAGCCGTATTCGGTGCCTCTTTTGTTTCGTTTTCACCACAAACAGAGCAAGTACGGGTCTGCGTGCCATCTTTATAATCACTTGATGAATTATAAACAGCATCGTTGTTGTAGTGCCAATCGGACCATGTATGAGTGTGATTTTCGTTTTTATTTTTGTAATAATATGTAACAACCGTGCCGTCCGAAACAATAGGTTCGTTCAAGCCGTCAGCCTTTACAAATTCGTAATCATAAAGCGTTTTTGCCGGTGTTAAATCAAGTTTTGTGCCATATGGGACAGTAAATGTTCCGCCGGTAGTGTTTGGAATTTCTGAGCCGTCCTCGAATTTATATTGGATTGTAACGGTTGTGTAACGCTGTGTTTCGGTATTGTCATCAGCGAGTACATTTCCGTTTTCGTCAATCACCTGGAATGCCACGGTGTCGCCGTTCTTAAGCTGTGCATTTGACGGGATTTGATAAATAAGAGAACAACTTTTCAAGCCCGAATTGAAGTCGCTTTTGATATGGTCCAAAGCACCGAGTGCCCAGAAATTCGGTTTGTCATCCCAAACAGGAATGTCGAATGTTTGTGTTGTTTGAAGCGGATTGCCCGATGAATCGGTTGCTGTGCTTCCGTCGGAATGTTTAATCCACATTTTGAATTTAAGCCGACGGGCTTTCTTGTCCGAAATATTTTGGATAACGGTGCGAAGCTCGATTTTTTTGCCGTTCATATTAGTACTGAATCTGTTTTTGCTGTTGCCGCTCAAAAGACGGTCGTTGCGATTATATGTGTAAGTATAATACGAACTTGTTTCAAGGTCTGTAAAATCAGACGGTTTTGAATAAGCACCTGTATATTCCTTTACCTCAGGAGTAGCAACATAGAGGTCAACATCCTTAACAAGCTGTGACATTCGCTTGAAGCCCTGCAAACGGCAAACTTCGCAGAACTGATAGTTTGTATCTCTCATTATACATTCATAGCTTGACACAAGCATTTTTGAGCCGTATGCATTACGGCAGGTATATGTGTTTCTGAAACCTAAAAGCTGTCGCCATTTTATCTTTTCAGGGTCTTCAACCGAAGAAAGATTGAGCGATTTTAGTTCCTTATCCTCAAGCAAATATCCGTTGCTGTATTCATCACCGAGGCCGAGCAAACCGTGTCCGAACTCGTGAGCAAAAGTTTTTGACGCACGGTAACTGTCTGATGGCGTAATAAAATAATGGAAGCCATATTCACGGTTGTTATATGCACCGCCGAAATCGGATTTTGTGTTTACAACCATAGCGAACTGAGCAATATAATCGTGCACATAATAATAAGGCTCATATTCCGAACCTGACGGAATTGTGTTTGGATCGGTTGTTTTTTTGATATGAGCATCGTGAATTTTCTCGATAAATTCGGGGCCGATACATCTTTCAAAAATATGATTTTTCCACTGACTTCCGTGGAGATTATTAGAAATAACAGGCGAATTATATTTGTCAAGTATAACATCAAAGAAGGTGCTTCCGCCATTGTCAAAAGTTGATTCGGAAGCTGTGCAAAGAGCATAAACATTGAACCTGTCGGCATAACTGCGATACGGTTCATATTTCATAGCGTCCTGCCAAAGTCGTTTGACATCATTGATGAATTTTCCCTGCTGACTTTTTGTGTATCCCTCGCCGCAAACGACAACAACCATATTTTCAAGGTCGCTTCGTGTCTTTTGAATAGTATAAACAGGGATGGTAGGGTTAGAGTATTTTCCGTCATTTGAATACCACGGGCCGAGGGTGAGCTGAATGCTTTGCTCGGTGCTTACATTCCAATCGGGATTTGGGTCCTCGGGAGGTTCCGAAATTGTGTAGTCATCCTCTTGCTTGCTCGGAGCAGAGCCGACATACGGATTGCTTTGCGAGCCGTTACCCGAAGCGGAAACAAAATATTGGGAATCGAGATAAAACGCCGGCCTTACGCCTAAATCGGAATACCACGGAGCGTAACGGCCAACCTGACCCGATGAGCTGATATAACGCATATCGTGATTGCAATCGGTTACAGGAGTGCGAAGCCAATAAGGCCAAGCCATACCGTCATTGTTATACGCAACATAATAGCCTTTGAGATTTCTCCACACGGCATTTGCCTGCTTTACATCAAGAAGAAAAACCTTTTCGGTTGTAGTTTCAAAATACGAACTGTCGTAGTTTGCCACCGCTTCCGAAATGTCGGTGTAATACAGCAAATCTGAATTTGCGTCACCCTCGACAATGCCCTTGTTATATTCGGGATGAGAGACGAGAGAACGCTGTGTGACGGTCTTCATAGCCGCAATTTCTGCCTTTGAAAATTCATTCAAAAAGCCTGCTTTATTATTATAAGCACCTGTTCCGCTGACATATCCGTCTTTTGGCGGATTTCCGCAAAGCCAGTCAACCTTGCCCGCAGTTGCTGTTGAATTAAGCCAGGAACGCATATTACTGTCCTTCCAGTAGTTAGAACCGTAACTGTCACGCTTATAGCTTCTGCTGTGTGATTTTGAATTGCTGTTGTCGTTTGTTTTTGCATCATATGCAAGAGTGTCAACAATTTTGTCTGCAAGCATAAGCGGTCCGTCAGCGTCAATGCTTACGCAACGCCACAAAATCGAACTGCCGTTGTACTTTCCCATTTGAACATAATCACCTATTTTAATGTTAGGCTTTGATGCCGCCTGAACTGAAACAGGAATAAACGAAAACACAAGACAGATAGACAAAAACATTGAAATTAATCTTCTTTTCATATACTTCACTTCCTTTATAAAAGCTGCTTTTTTCTACATTATATATGCAATCTTGACATATGTCAACAACTTTAAAAGACAAATGTTTTTTGTTAAAATTAAAAGACTGTGAAAGCAAATTTGCAATCACAGCCTTGGATATTTTATTTAAAGAAAAGAGGCAATTTTTCAAGATAAATGATGTCATCTCTGTCTGCCGCATCGCCCTCTGCAAGCGGGAAACAGGAAGCAACAACATTTGCATTGAACTTTGCAAGAAGTTCCTTAACAGCCTTTAAGCTACCGCCTGTTGACACAACATCATCAACAATAAGAACACGCTTGCCGTCGAGCAAATCGCCGTCCTCGTGACCGAGGTAAAGAGCCTGTTCTTTTTGAGTGGTAAGAGAAACATCAACAACCTTTTCAGGGCGGTCCATATAAACCTTTACGCCCTTACGAACAACAATGTATTTTTTGCCGCTCATACGGCTCATTTCGTACGCAAGAGGAATTGACTTTGCCTCAGGAGTTACTATGTAATCAAAGTCCGGAACTTTTTTAAGAAGTTCTCTTGCACAAACTTCTGTAAGTTCAACATCACCGAAAAGGATGAATGCGGCAATGTCCATTTTATCCGACACAGGGAACTTTTGAAGTTCTCTTTCAATTCCGCCGATTTTTAATGTATAAGTGTTTTTCATATTAGCTTCTCCCCTAACTCTGTTCCGCCGATTACATGAAAATGCAAGTGCATAACAGTTTGACCGGCATCAGAACCGCAGTTATTAATAATTCTGTATGACTCGATTCCCTGCGACTTTGCAATCTCGGGAATTTTTGCAAATATATGGCTAACATATTTTGCATTTTCCTCATTGAGTGCATTTGCACTTTCGATATGCTCCTTTGGAACACAGAGAAAATGAACAGGTGCAACAGGATTAAGATCCTTGAATGCAGCCATCATATCATCCTCATACACCTTTGTTGACGGTATATTGCCGTTGATTATCTCGCAAAAAACACACATATTTTGCCTCCGAAAATTCTTTTACAATTCAAAAGTTTTTATCCCCTCAATCACAAAAACTGCAATTGAGGGTGATGTTGTTTACTTTATTAATGACTTTACAATTTCTTCTGCCTTTGAAAGTGCTTCGTCAATCTTTGTAATATCCTTTGCACCTGCCATTGCAGAATCAGGACGGCCGCCACCGCCGCCGTTTGCAATCTTTGCAACTTCTTTAACAAGGTCGCCTGCCTTTACGCCCTTGGCAATAGCACCCTTGCCGCAAACTGCAACAAAGTTAGCCTTATCGCCGTTTACGCCTGCAAGAACGGCAACAACATTGTCGCCCTTTGTTTTGACATCATCGCCCATAGAATGAAGTGCGTCAGGAGTTGTGCCCTCTACCTTTGCGGTGTAAAGTTCAAGGCCGTCAACATCAACAGCTGATGAGAACATATCGGCACTCTTGAGCTTTGTCATTTCTGCGTTAAGGTTTTGAATTTCCTTATCCTTTGCCTTATTTTCGGCAACGATAGCGGTAATTCTATCCTTAACTTCATTGTCGGCAGACTTGAATGTTGCAGAAGCAAACTTAACGGTGTCCTCACATTCGTTGAGATAATTGAGAACGCCTGTACCTGTGAGAGCAACAATTCTGCGAACACCTGCGGCAACAGATGCTTCGGACACAATCTTGAAAAGACCGAGTTCGCCTGTTGAAGCAACATGAGTACCGCCGCAGAATTCTGTTGAAGCATCACCGGCTTTTACAACACGCACGATATCGCCGTACTTTTCGCCGAAGAGCATCATAGCGCCCATCTTCTTTGCTTCTTCAATAGGCATTTCCTGCATAGAAACAGGAGCACAAGCAAGAATTTCTTTATTTACAATAGCTTCAACCCTACTGAGTTCTTCTGTTGTGAGCGGATTGAAGTGAGTGAAGTCAAAACGAACCTCTTTGTCATTTACAAGCTGACCCGCCTGTTCAACATGAGTGCCGAGAACCTCACGAAGTGCGGCTTGAAGCAAGTGAGCCGCTGTATGATTACGCATAACAGACTTTCTTCTGTCTGCATCAATTTGAGCGTTTACGGTGTTGCCGACTGAAACAACACCCTCTTTAACCGTACCGCTGTGGATATAGATACCATCTGCGTTCTTTGAAGTATCTTCAACATCAAACTCAACACCGTCGGCAGTGATAACACCTGTATCGGCAACCTGACCGCCCGATGTTGCATAAAACGGAGTTTTGTCAAGAACAACAGAACCTTTTTCGCCTGCACCGAGCATATCAACAAGTTCACCGTCTGCATTTACAAGAGCAAGAACCTTTGCTTCGGCGGTGAAATCGATATAGCCTGTGAAAACAGTCTTTTCAGCGTCAATCTTTACGCTTGTATTCTTCCAAGCGTCTGCGCCTGCATCCTTACGGGCAGCACGGGCAGTAGCCTTTTGATTTGCAAGAAGCTCGTTGAACTTCTCCTCATCAACGGTCATTCCACGCTCCTCAAGAACATCCTTTGTAAGGTCAAGCGGGAAGCCGAAAGTATCGTTGAGTTTGAACGCATCTTCGCCTGAGAAAACAGTGCCCTCGGTGTTTTCGATATATTCATCAAGTCTTGCAAGACCTGCATCGATTGTTTTGCCGAAAGACTCTTCCTCTGACAAAATAACCTTTTTGATAAGTTCAGCCTTATCCTGAAGTTCAGGATAAGCAACCTTATTATCTTCAAGAACGGTTTCGCAAACCTTATAGAGGAAAGGCTCATTAACACCCAAGAGTCTGCCGTGACGGCAAGCTCGGCGGATAAGACGGCGAAGAACATAGCCTCTGCCGTTATTTGACGGGATTACACCGTCACCAATCATAAATGTTGATGAACGAACATGGTCGGTAATTACACGAAGCGAAACATCATTCTTTGCGTCATCGTGATACTTAACGCCTGCAATCTCCGAAATCTTCTTCATTGTGTTTTGAACGGTGTCAACCTCAAAGATATTGTCAACGCCCTGCATAATGCAAGCAAGTCTTTCAAGACCCATACCCGTATCAATATTTTTCTGTGCAAGCTCGGTGTAATTGCCGTTGCCGTCATTATTAAACTGACTGAATACATTATTCCAAAATTCGGTAAATCTGTCGCACTCACAGCCCGGACCACAATCAGGAGAGCCGCAACCGTACTTTTCGCCACGGTCAAAATAAATCTCGGAACAAGGGCCGCAAGGACCTGAACCGTGCTCCCAGAAGTTATCCTCTTTGCCAAGGCGAACAATGTGTGACGGGTCTACGCCGTTTTGCTTTGTCCAAATTTCAAATGCTTCATCGTCATTTTCATAAATTGTGACATAAAGCTTATCAACAGGCATTTCAAGAACTTTGGTACAAAATTCCCATGCCCAAGCGGTTGCTTCTTTTTTGAAGTAATCGCCGAATGAGAAGTTGCCAAGCATTTCAAAGAAGGTGCCGTGACGGGCAGTTTTACCTACCTGCTCAATATCAGGAGTTCTGATACATTTTTGACAAGTTGTAACTCTGCTTCTCGGAGGGGTAACCTCACCGGTAAAATACTTTTTCATAGGAGCCATACCCGAGTTAATGAGAAGAAGGCTCTTATCGTTATTTGGCACTAATGAAAAGCTCGGCAAACGAAGATGTCCCTTGCTTTCAAAAAATGACAAATACTTTTCTCTTATATCATTTAATGATGTCCATTCCATAGTTATATTCTCCAAATCGGGCAACAAAAGTTGCCAAATTATAATTTATTTAATCTGTGCTAAAACAATATCAAGGCGGAACAAAAGTTCCGCCTATTGACATTACATTTTTTCAGCAATCTTTGTGAGCTCAAGAAGTTCTTCCTTTGTAAAGGTAAGACCTTTGCTCATCTTTGAGTGGTCAGGTGACCAATCTCTTACATCAACCTTTGGTTCTCTGCCGTTCCAAGAAATCATATTAACTTCTCTTGTCCAACCACGAGAGGTTTCGGAAATTACACCGAGGTGTTCTGTGATTTCGTACTTAATTTCTGGCATTTGCTATTCTCCTTTCGTAATACTTATGCGATAAATAATAATTTACAATGATTTAACGAGTTCTTCTGTATCTCTTGCAATCATAAGTTCTTCATCGGTTGCAAGGATAAACACTCTGACATTGTCTGTCGGCTCGGTAAGTTCAGCCTCTGCACCCTTTTGAGTCTTTGAGTTAACAGCCTCATTGATGTGCACACCGAGGTAGCCGAGATATGAGCAAACCTTTGAACGAAGCCATACGCCGTTTTCACCGATACCGCCTGTGAATACGATAGCGTCAACACCGTTCATTGCGGCAACATATGAACCGATGAACTTTGCAATTTCGTAAGCCTGCATTTCGTGAGCGAGGATAGCTCTTTCATCGCCCTCTTCCTGAGCCTTGCAGATGTCACGGTCATCAGATGAGATACCGGAAATAGCCTGAACACCCGATTGCTTATTGAGGATTGCATCCATCTCGTCAGGAGTAAGGTTTTCGTTTTTCATAATGAAGGTAACCGCAGACGGGTCAACACCGCCCGAACGAGTGCCCATCATAAAACCGTCAAGTGGTGTGAAGCCCATTGATGTGTCAACAACTTTGCCGTGGTCAACAGCTGCGATTGATGAGCCGTTGCCGAGGTGACAAGTGATGATTCTGAGATCCTTGATATTCTTGCCGATTCTGTCTGCTGCTCTGTGAGATACAAATTTGTGAGATGTACCGTGGAAGCCGTAACGGCGAACGCTGTACTTTTCATAATACTCATATGGCAAAGCATACATATATGCCTTTGGCGGCATTGTTGAATGGAATGCTGTGTCAAATACAAATACCTGAGGTACATCGGGACCTACAACATTAAGGCAAGCCTTGTAGCCTGCAATGTTAGCGTGAGTGTGAAGCGGTGCGAGAGGAGCAAGCTCTTCTACCTCATCGCAAACCTTTGGTGTGACGATAACAGACTGTGTATATCTGTCGCCGCCCTGTACGATTCTGTGACCGATAGCGTCGATTTCATCAAAGCTGTCAACAACCTTATGCTCGCCTTCACACAAGATGTACTTAACCTCGTTAAACGCATCTGTATGAGTAAGCAATTCTTTATCGTAAGTATATTTTTCTCCGTTTACTTTTATGATAACATTTTCTTCTCCGCCTGTAAGTTTTAAGCCGATACGCTCAACGGCACCCTTACAGAGAACGGACTCGTCTTTCATATCAATAAGCTGATACTTGAGAGAAGAACTGCCACAGTTAATTACAAGAATTTTCATCTATGTTTCCTCCGGACTTGAAATTTTCTTTATAATAATATAGAATAGTATATAAATAATAATAATATTATAAATTAAGAATGTCAAGAGAAAAAGGATAAAAAAATGAAATTCGGTATTGTTTGCGAGCTTAATCCCCTGCACAAGGGGCACAAATATCTTTTTGACAAATGTAAAAGTGAAAATTCAGCCGTTATTTGTGCACTCAGCGGCAACTTTGTTCAACGAGGAGAATTTGCTGTATATGACAAATACACCCGTGCAAGAACAGCCGTTGAAAACGGTGCCGACCTTGTAATTGAAATCCCTGCATTATGTACAATTCAATCCGCACAGGGATACGCAAAAGCCGGTGTTGAAATTTTGGAGGCAACGGGAATTTGCGATTGCCTTGCTTTCGGTGCTGAATGCGACAATGTTAACGAATTAAAGGCGGTTGCAAAAGAGGTACAGGACAAAGACGATTTGATTAAAGAAGAACTTAAAAAAGGTATTTCATACCCGACAGCCCGCAAAAATGCCGTTAATTCGCCTTTACTTGACACACCAAACAACATCCTTGCAATTGAATATTTGACATATACAAAACTTGAAGCAATGGCGATAAAGAGGCTCGGCAAAGGTCACGACACCGACGACGGCGAATACTCGGCAAGCGAAATAAGAAAGCACCTAAACGCTGACGAAATTTCATCAATGAAGAACTGCGAAAAGGCGATTTTATACAAGCTCCGCACAATGACGGCAAAGGATTTTTTGCAAATTGATGATGTAAGCGAGGGACTTGAAAACAGAATTGTAAGTGCGATTGCGAATTCGCTCACGCTTGAAGATTTATACGACAACATTAAAACGAAGCGTTACACACATTCACGAATAAGACGAATTATTTTGCGTGCGTATCTCGGAATAACAAAAGATATGCCGAAAGAACCGAAATACCTGCATATTTTGGCTTTTAACGACAGAGGCAGAGAGTTGCTCTCAAGAATGAAAAAAACAGCTACTCTGCCGATAATCACAAAATACGGAAATATAAATTCAAAAGAAATAAAAGAACTGTTTGATTTGGAGTGTAAATTCACCGATATTTACAACTTGGGATACAAAAAAATAAAGCCCTGCGGAGAAGAACAAAAAGCAAGGGTTGAAATAGTAAAGTAGTATAAAAAAGGACCGCAAATGCAGCATTTACGGTTCTTTAATATTTTACTTTATCAGGTCTTTTATTACTTCGCCCGCAATGATAAGTCCGGCAACGCTAGGAACAAAAGCCGTACTGCCCGGAATATCTCTGCGCTCGGTGCATTTGTGCTGTGCACCGGGAGGACAAATGCAGTTATTACGACAACTGACAGCCATATCTTCAATAGGTCGCTTTGGGTCTTCCTCGGAATAAACAACCTTTAGTTTTTTTACGCCACGCTTTTTCATTTCCCGACGCATTACTCTTGCAAGAGGGTCAACTCTCGTTTTGTAAATATCGGCAACCTTAAAAGCACTTGGGTCAAGCTTATTGCCTGCTCCCATTGAAGAAATAATCGGCACGCCCTTTTCCTGTGCTTTCATAACCAATTCGATTTTTGCCGTTACAGTATCAACGGCATCAACCACATAATCATATTCTTCAAACGGGAACTCATCCGCATTTTCGGGCAGAAAGAAGCACTTGTGAACCGATACATCGGCATCGGGATTTATCTCCAATATTCTTTCACGCATAACATCTACCTTGTATTGACCTACTGTTTTGCGTGTGGCAATTATTTGACGGTTCAAATTTGTAAGGCACACTTGGTCATCGTCAATCAAATCAAAATGATAAACGCCGCTTCTGACGAGTGCCTCGCAAACATAGCCGCCTACACCGCCTATTCCAAACACGGCAACTCTTGATTTTTGAAGTTTGTCCATAGCTTCCTTGCCGAATAATAATTCTGTTCTTGAAAACTGATTGAGCATATTTTCTCCGATCCGTACATATCGACTTTGCATTGCCGAACTTGTAAACTTTCTTGATTTTTAATATCTACCTTTTTGGTATGTTATTATATTCTTATTATTTAACAAAGTCAATATGCGTCACTTTAATTTTTTTGCAACATCTTCCTCGGTTGAAGCAGGGTCAAAGCGAATACCGCTTTGCCATTTGGCTTTTGGAGAAAGTTTTTTGATTGCAGGTAAACTGCCGTCTATCGACGAACTTGAAGAAGTGCAAAACGGAATTACGGTTTTGCCCGAGCAATCATAAGTGTCCAAAAAAGTATAGATAATTCTCGGTGCTTCGCCGTACCATATAGGATAGCCGATATAAACCGTTTTGTAGCTTGACCACGAAGAAACTTTTGATAGAATCTCAGGTCTTGATTTTTCGTTTTTATACTCATTTTCGGTTCTTGAATTTGAAGAATTATAATCCAAATCCTCTTTGGTATAAGGGCTTTTCGGTATAATTTCAAACAAATCTCCGCCGGTTGCGAGCTTAATGTAAGACGCTATTTGAGCGGTATTACCCGTGCAGGAAAAATAACAAATCAGCGTGTCGGAAGTAACCTCATTTGTATTGACACCGGGGATTAATCCGTTGGGATTTTCTTCAGACGAAGATGTTGAAGATGTTGCGGTTTTCGTGGTTGAAGCTGTATTTTTCTCTGTTTTTGCTGTGCTTTTGTTTGCATTTTTTGCACAAGCCGTAAATGCAAAAAGCATTGCAAAACAAAGAAACAATGATAGATATTTTTTCATTTAATCACCTAAATTTTGACAAACAGAGTAAAATTCTTCCTTTGTCATAAAATTGTTTATACACGAAATAAGAGAAGAAGTCGAAAGAAATTCCGGCAAATCGAGAGTTTTACACAAAGCCTTGCGTTTTGCCTTTGAGCCTGTTCCCCCGGTCAAGCCCAAATCGTAGAAATCAACGGTTGTGACAGGGTCGGAGCACACGGATTTTGACGATGTAATTCCTGCCTTTGAAAGAGCTTCGACAATAACTTCTTTTGTCATTCCCTCAACGCCTAATTTGCCCTCTTTGGACGGGGCGTTTTTTCTTTTTTCCTTGCCGAAAATATCGGGAATATAGACATTTTTTATTTGTTCCTTGGGCACACCCGAGGATATGTAATTTCTTATCATAAAACCTGCGTGGTCGGAATCCGTAAGAATAATAATTCCCCGTTCTTTTGCAAGTTTTTTTATAAATGACAGTTTGGTTTTATCCTTGAAAACACCAAAGCCGTTTGTTTCTATAATAAAAGCGTCAAGAATATTCGAAAGTTTAATTTTATCGTATTTTCCCTCAACTATAACAGCTTCGGAAAGCTTAATTTTATCTTCCATCAGCCGTTCCTCAACATCAAAAGTTTCATAACCGTTTCTTCCAAAAGCAGATTTTTATCAATAGAAGTTGACTTTAACAGTTCATCTGTTTTTGAAAGGACATCAATAGCCGAGCGTAAATTTTCAAGGCTGAGTTTTTTGCTGTCACGAACGGCGTTGCGAATAAGCCATTCTCTGCCCTTATAATTAAAATAATTTGTAAGTGAGTTTTCGCCCTCACCCGAAGCAAGGGCACATTTTACCCTATACATATCTATATAGCAAGACGAAATGACGGACAATATTGCGATAGGTTCTTCCTTTTGTGCAAAAAGGACACGGAGCACCTCATAAGCACCGTCACTGTTGCCTGCAAGGATAAACTTTGACAAATCAAACACTCTTGCCTGAAGGCATTTAACAGCCAAATCGTCAATGATTTTGCGTGTAATCTCACCTTCACCGACAAATGAACACATTTTTTCAAGTTCATTGAATACGGTTTTAATGTCGTTGCCGACAAGCGAAATCATATATTTTGCATTTGCCGTATCAATAGTACATTTTCTCTTTTTAGCCGAGGATATAATCAGCTTTGCAAGCTCGCCCTCGGTTCTTTTTTCAAGATTTACAACCGTGCCTGCCTTGGCTATCGCATTTTCAAGCGTTTTAAACTTTGCGTTTACATCAATTTGATTAAAGAGGAACACAACCACCGAACTTGGGTTAATATCCTTTAAGTAAGTTTTAACCTTTTCAACATCGTCCTTACTTTTGTCAAAAGGATAATCAACGACAAGCAAAAGCGAATACTGAGCCATCATAGGCATCATATCGGCATCGTTTAAAATCTCCGACACAGGAGTTTTTTTGCCGTCGTACTGATGAAAATTAAAATCGGCAAATGCCGGTTCAACAAGCTTGTCTTTAAGCTTATTTACATAATATTCTTTTAGGTAATCCTCTTCGCCGTAAATCATATAAACATTGGAAAAGTCACCGCTTTTTATTTGATTTTTAAGTTCTGCTTCTCCTACTTTTGCCATTGATTAAGCCTCCTTACCTTAAAAGAATTTTTGTTTTTTATTTTGTAAACAATCGTGTTTGATTTACCGAGTTCAACAGTACCGTTAGGATCAATAATTTTTGACGATGAAATTTTAATATCGCAACTATCATTTGAACCTACGGTAATATCGTTAAATCGGATAATCACATCCCCTTGATTATAACAAAAAGAAAAGTTTTCATCAAGTACCGCATTGTAAGTATTTTGAACCTCTAAATTATTATATCTTGCACCAACAAGAACAACATCATCAAATTCATCACAAACAAAAGTGTTTACGCTCACATCATTGCTGAGCAGTGAGGGTTTATCAAGCGAACGCTGAGTAACAAGAAAATCAACGGGCATTGAATTATTCTGCAAATATTTGCTGACAGAACTTTCGTCCCAATTTGAATTAACTCCGTAAACTATCGTTTTGTTTTTATATGTACAAACAACAGCACCGTTTTGAAACACACGAAGCGACATACAATTAAAATTATACACCGACAAAGTGCCGACAAACAAAACTGTAAATACGAGCGACAAAATACATGTATTTTTTAAAATTTTATCGTTGCCCATAAAAAATGCAACGGCAAAAAACAGCAACACAGCTGCAATGCAAAGTCCTATCAAATAATCAAAACCGAGCACGGAATTGTTAAATGCTCTGAAGAATTCACAAATTTTAATAAGCAATGCATCGCATTTTGTTGACAAAACAACGGCAACTGCTGTGAGAGGAGTTATACCGAGAAGTGACACAAAATAAGTGACAAACGACATAACAACGCACAAACTGCCCATCGGAACCGCCGCTAAATTTGAAAGCGGTCCGATGATACTTGCATAGCCGAAGAATATATAAATTATAGGCACGGTAAATGCAAACACGCAAAGAGATATATAAAACATACCGAATGCAGAATAAAGACGATCGTATGCTTTTTCCTTTGTTGTTTTTTGAAGAGGGTCAACATAATCCGTTTTCATATTTTTTGAAGCAAAAGGATAAACGGTTATAAGTGCCAAAACAGATATTACGCTTAAATCCGTACCGACATCCGACACAGCATACGGATTTGCAAGACACATAACGGTTACTGCAACGCCGAGAGAATTAAGCGAGTCACCCCTCATTGAAAACAGCCTTGCCGACAGAAGAATAATCATCATTATTCCCGCTCTTGTAACCGAGCCGGAAAAGGCGGCAAGTGCCATATAAATAAGAACGGCAACAATGCAAACCGCACTTGAAGTTTTTTCTTTAACCCTAAGTTTTTTCAAAATAAAAAACAGCACACCTGTTACCACGCTTAAATGCAAACCCGAAACCGCCATAATATGCGATGTGCCGGAATATATAAAAGCGTTTTTGACATCGCCGGAAAGAAACGATTTATCTCCTGTTACAAGAGCAACGGACAAGCCGCCCTCTCTGCCCGACATCAGATAAGAAAGTTTGTTCCTTATACTGTGCCTTAGTGCAACAATATATCTAAAAGGCGAATGAACAATTTTTCCGGTATAATCGGTAAGCACGCAATCTGCCGAAATATAGATACCGTCGGCATACTTGCCATAACTTGACAATGCGTCATTTCCGACCGAGTTAAAATTAAGATTGCCTTTCATCACGGCATAAGAGCGAAGATTGATGTCTTTATCAAGATAAAGCGACGCCTTAACATTCACCTTTTCATCATCGGCTTGAATAATTTTTGCGGTATATTCTTTATATTCACCAACGGTTTTACCGCAATCGGTAACATAAAACGAGCACAATGCAGAAGTGTTTTCAAGAGATTTCACCGGCTGAACAACTATATTTGTAACCGCAACAAATAAAAGGCAAGCTGCCACCGCCGATGACAAAGATAGCGGTATAACAACAGCCTGCCTGATTTTTGGAACGATAAGGCTTACGGCAAGAAGCACCGCAAGCCCTACGGTTAACCAAATTGCGTATTCACTTTTTACAAAGCAAAGCGCAAACAATGCGATTGCCATAGAAAAACCTATACAGGTGAATACTCTTTTCATAAATAATTATTTTTTACATGGTTCAACAAGGAAGGAAAGCACTTGCTTTTCGCCTGCCTTAACCTGATACTTATCACGAACGAAAGCCTGACCCGGCATATCGCCGCCGATACCATACTGTGACGAATCAACATTTACGGTGATGTCGTGAGTTCTGTCAACATCCGTTACATGATCATACTTATCAAGCATAAACGGTGTGTAAGGAAGTGCACAGAACAATACCGGCTTGTCGTAATATGCAGTTACCTTGATGCCGTTGCCCTTCTTGTCGGTCAATGTAAAGTATCTTACATCTGCACGGGTTGAGGATTCCTGCGGACGCATATAGGTATATTCAAACTTATCAATAGGCAAAGAATACTTGCCGATTTTATAACCCGTCTTTCTGTCAGGATAAGACGGTGCTTCACCTCTGCCGTACCAGGAAATTTGAGTCAAAGACTTGTCAACATTCCATTGGAAGCCGAAGCGAAGAAGCGGTGCTTTAGGCACTGCACTGTGATATACGGCAAGCTTGCCGTTTGAATAAACGGTGTATGCTACAAACGCATTTTTCATAAACGGAACATCAAGAGCAACCTTTACCTTAACCGCTCCGTCCTTTTCCTCAACAGAGGTTTTGAGTGCCTTAACGGCTTTTGTTGCATGCTTCCACTTATAATAAGGGTGAGCAAACATAAACGGCGGTGTAAAATTAAGGAAGTCAATATCATTATCGGTAAGTGCTCTGAAATAGTTAGGAGCCATAGGAGCTTTGAGGAGTTCCTCACCGTCAACAACATACGATGTAACGGCACCGTTATCAACCTTAACTGTGAAGTTATCACCCGATACAACAACATTGTTGCCCTTCTTTTCTGCTGAAGGTGCTTTGCCTTCCTTTGAAATTACAGGCTTTGAAGGTGTATTAAGAATAAATTGGTCAAACGCAATCTCTGCATTTGATTTGATGCCCAAAGTCTTTTTCTTTGAATGGAATGAGATTGTGAGTACACATTCCTTATCCTGCGGAAGAGCTGAATAATTGTACGGAATGTCGATAAAGTTTTCCTGAAGAGGAGCAACCGAGAACTTATCCATTTCACCCGATTGAATTTCATCGCCCTCACATTCGATTTTCCACTTGCATTTGTAAGCAGAAACATCGGTAAACAAAAATCTTGAGCGAACATTAAATCTGCCCTTTGTCAAATCAAAAGCGGTTGTAACAATAGGCTGATACACATGAGCAACCTCAAAATATTGCGGATGCGGCTCACGAAGTGCAGAAATTACGCCGTTTGCACAGAAATATGTATTTGAGCCTGTCATTGCAGTTGTGTTAATTCCGCTGTACCAATGGCGTGGCTCGTCCTTTTCGAAGTCTGTACCGTAGAGATAGTTATCCTTGCCGTTTTCGTCAACAACATGAAGGGTTTGGTCTACCCAGTCCCAAATGAAGCCGCCGCACATATTGTCATATTTTTCAAAATCGTCCATATATTCTTGGAAGTTACCCATAGAGTTTTCCATACTATGAGCATATTCGCAAAGGAGAACAGGCTTTGTGTACTTTTCAGCCGGAATCGGCTTTGAGTCTGCCGCAAGCTGATTTGCAATATTATCATAAAGTGAAATTGTAATAGGCTCTCTGTTGCCGAGTTTCTTCATAGTAGCCTCATCAGGATACATACGAGAAATTACATCACTCTTTGTAAGGTCAAAGTCACCCTCATAGTGGAACTGACGGGTATCGTCAAGTGCAAGAGCGGCTTGCTTCATTTTCATAAAGTTGTCGCCGTCGCCCGCTTCGTTACCGAGTGACCACATAAAGATACACGGATTGTTTCTGTCACGGAGAACCATACGCTCCATTTTATCAACAGCCAAATCTGTCCAAAGCGGATTTGAACCCGGAACGCCCTTACGGCGAACACCGTGAGATTCCAAATCACATTCGTCCATAACATAAAAACCGTATCTGTTGCAAAGTTCATAGAAATACGGGTCATCAGGATAATGCGATGTACGAATAGCATTTACATTTGCCATCTTCATAAGGTCAAGGTCCTGAATATATCTTTCCTTTGGTACATTCCAGCCGTTATCCATATCGAAGTCGTGACGGTTAACGCCTCTGAGCATCAACGGCATACCGTTGAACAAAATCTTTTCGCCCACGATTTCAACCTTCTTGAAACCGATTTCATAGGTCTTAACATTTATAACATTGCCATTATCGTCAAGAATTTGCATAACAAGACGATAGAGATTAGGTGTTTCTGCCGACCATTTTTTAGGATTTTTAATGTCATTTTTGATACTCAAAACAACATCGTTATTTGCGGCAATCTTTGCACTTACATCATCAAGTTCGATTATTTTATCGGTGTCGCTGATAAGATAAGATTTAACAGTAACGGAGGAATCTCTGTCAATTCTGTTATTGATATAAAAATCAAGCGACAAGGTTGCATTTTTGTATTCTTCATCAAGGTCGGTTTTTACATAAAAGTCGAAAAGTCTTACCTTTGGCTCGGCAAAAAGATAAACTTCACGGTAAATACCGCAAAGCCACCACATATCCTGATCTTCAAGATATGTTGATGCCGCATAACGGTAAACCTTTGCCGCTACGGTATTTTCGCCGTCCTTAAGATATTTTGTAATTTCAAATTCGTGAGGAGTCATTGAGCCCGTTGAATATCCGACATACTCGCCGTTTACCCAAACCTCAAGAGCCGCCTTGCACGCACCGAAATGGAGGAACACATCTCTGCCGTCCCAGTCTTTGCTTATTGTAAAGTTTCTGCGATAAAAACCGATTTCCTGCATAGTATGGTCAATAGACGGAATACGGCTCTTTGAACGGCTGAATGCTCTCGGAAAAGTGCTTGCGTAATAATACGGCACGCTGTAACCCTCGCATTGCCATACGGACGGCACTGAAATTTCATCCCAGTTTGACACATCATAGCCCGGTTTTTCAAATCCGTCAGGCTGATTGTCAAGTCCTCTTTGCCAAAAGAACTTCCACTTGCCGTTAAGGCTCTGCTTGTATTTTGACTGTTCACCCGAAAGTGCGTCATCAACGCTGTCAAAAGGCATAGCGATTGCATGACCTTTTTCCTTGTTGATATAAACGGTTTTTGGGTCTTCCCAAATATACTTGTTTTTCATTACTTACCCCTTTATTATTTTATCGACATAACGGCTTGAAAGGCTGATTCGGTAGCATTTGCGATTCTGCCGACCTTTACGCTGTCGCCGATATTAATAACTTTATATTTTGTGCTGTCCTTAATTTGCTCATAAAGTGCATTGTCAGGACGGCAACCCATTGAAAGAACAACAAAATCAACATCAAGTTTAATCTTGTCACCGTTCTTTGTACTCTCTGCTGTCAATCCATCTGCTGTAATTTCAAGCAATTTTGTTGACGGCATAAATACTGTGCCTGCCTCTTTGAGTTTTGGCAAAGCGTCATCAAGCTGTTGGAAATATGCACCCGGTGCAATGGTATCTGCCATTTCAAGAATGGTAACTTTATTGCCCATTTCGCATAAAAGTTCCGAAGTTTCAAGTCCGGTCATACCCGAACCGATAACGGCAACCTTCTTATTTTCAAGCTTAATTGAGCCGTTAAGAATTTCTGTAACAGTGCTGACATTATCGCCTGCAAAAGCCTTTGGAAAAACAGCATTTGCACCTGTGGCATTGATAACAAATTCAGGCGAAACATCATCAAGCAACTCTTTTGTAACAGTTGTATTGAACTCAAACTTTACACCATTGTTTTTTGCGTTGGTATACAAATCATCAACACACCAATGGAGTTTCTCCTTATGCGGCGGCTTATCGGCAAGATTAATCTGACCGCCGACAGCACTTTCTTTTTCGTACACGGTAACATCAAAGCCTCGTCTTGAAAGAAGTTCGGCAGCGGTAAGACCTGCCACACCTGAGCCGACAACTGCAACCTTTCTGCCATTGCCGTTCTTTTCAAGTTCAAGAGAATCTCTGCCGATGAACGGATTAACCGAACATCTGCCGTGTGTATATTCATATGCGTTGTTTTCCATACTTTCAAAGCAGTACAGACAGCATACGCAACGCTTAATTGTATCTTCCTTACCCTCTTTAACCTTGTTAACCCAATGAGGATCGGCAAGCAACGGTCTGCCAAGGGAAATAAAATCCTGAATGCCGTCCTCTAATTGCTGTTCTGCTTGTTCGGGTGAACGAATGAGGTTTGCTGCGATAACAGGAATATCAACAACTTTTTTAACCTCTTCGGCAAGATATTTTCTCCAGCCGAGCGGGAATGTTGTCGGTTCAAGCCAATAGTTGAAGGTATCATAAGCTGCCGATGAAACATCAATAGCATCAATACCCTTATCATTAAGTGCTTTGGCAATTTTAAGTCCTTCCTGCAAATCGTAGCCTTTGCCCGGTTGACCGATTTTTGCATACATCTCATCAACCGAAAGGCGAACAACAAGAGGAAAATCTTTGCCGCAGGCAAGTCTTATTCCATCGATAATTTCGTTGAGAAATCTCATTCTGTTTTCAAGCGAGCCACCGTATTCATCATTTCTGTGATTGGTGTTAGGTGACAAAAATTGTTGAATAAGATATCCGTGAGCGGCATGAAGTTCAACACCATCACAGCCTGCCTTTTGTGCTCTTACAGCACCTTGAACAAACTGGCGAACAAGTTTTTTGATACCTGTTTTTGTAAGACCTCTGTTTACGCTGTCAGCCATTTTTGACTTTTCGCATTTTGATGGAGCAACAGTGCGAGGAACAATGTCCTTATCCTGAAGTTTCTTTCCCGGCGGAATAATTGCACCGGTAAGAAGTTTGGCATATGCCTTGCCCATAATTTTGTCGCAAGCAACAGAAAGCGGAACTGTGCCCATCATAAGTCCAAGATTTTGTCTGCCCGGATGGTGAAGTTCAACAAAAATTTTTGCACCGTAGAAATGAATACGGTCAACCATATTCTTGAGCGGTGCAATTTGTGAATCGTGAGTTAAAGCCATTTGACCGAATGACGATGCACCGGTCACATCATTGATACGGGTAATCTCGGTGATAATAAGACCGACACCGCCCTTGGCACGCTCAACATAGTGATCTGCCATAATGTCCGTAACCTTACCGTCAAACTGACCGAATCCCATACACATAGGAGCCATTACAACTCTATTTTTTATTTCTGCTTTACCTATTTTCATAGGAGAAAAAAGCACATTATACTCCATAAAAACCCCTTATTATTTTACCGAAAATAAGGCTTTCCGCTGAGGGCAAGCCTTTTTAAATTAATTTTTATTTTCCTTTTTTGCCTTTTTTTCAGCCTCTTTAATTAACTTTTGTTCTTGATAACTAACGCTATACTGTCTGTCCTGCTTTATTCTTACCAACAGAACAATAAGCCAAATAAGGAATGCCAAAACAGCTGCGCAAACAACAATTATAAGTGTCAGGAATACGCCCTTAAGAACTTTAAGATTATTCATACCTTTTATGAAAAATCCGACAAGAGGATACATGGTTTCATAATTGCCCTTATACATACCCTCGTGTGCAATAAGCTTTTCGCCGTCTTTTTTGCCGTCTTTATAATAATATACTCTGAACTGCTCGATTGGCTGATCTGTTTTTGGGTCGTAATCATCATTTTCTTCAATATAAAAATCAATCTTTTTGCCGCCGTCGTTACCGGTAATTTTTTTAGGCAAAGCTTTTATTATTGCTTTTGTATACAACTCTGATTTCATTTCATAAACATTGACCTTGCCGTCCTTCATTTTAAAAGGCTGTGAAGTGAATACGGCAAATCCGAATGATGAAAGTGCAAGCAAAACAGCAAGTACAACAGAGACTATAACAACTGTTGAAACCTTTACCTTTGAACCGGAAATATATTTCTTTTTACCTTGATTTTCCATTAAATATTACCTCTTAAATTACTTCTTTTTATTCTCGCTCTTGGCAAGTTTTGCCTTTGCTTCGGCAACGATTCTCGCCTGTTCTTCTTTTTCTTTCTTTTCGGCTTCTTCTCTTTCAATTTCCTTTTTAAGAGCAGCCTCATATTCCTTTTGCTCTTTTGCAGCCTTGCGTGCAAGTCTTTCACTTTCGAGCTCGTCATCTGTTTTTGACGGAGCCTTTGCAACTGCCGCATTGATACCTACAGCAACAAGAAGAAGTGCAAGAGCAACATAAAATCCCCAAGCAACGCCGCCTGTAGCGTTATATACAGGAAAACTGCCGAAATTAATGCCAAGTTCATTAGGAGCGGCTTTAATTCCCAAAGTAAAGCAAACTGCACTGCCGACAGCCGATAAAACACTTAAACCTTCAAACACCGTAAGTGTCTTTGTTTTGAATCGCTTTGCCAAAATAAATATCAGGAAAAATGCAATAACGGCAAGCAACAATGACAACACCATCAAAAGCATTGAATACATCGTAAAGCTGAGTGTACCCGAAAATCCCTCATATTTCATATTTGTTATATAAAGACTTGCATTTCCGAAGAAATCTTTAAACAAATCGATAAGAGATTTGTTGCATGTCATACCAAAGAGGTCAAGACCGACGCTTTCGGCATCGCTTTTAATTGTTGCCCAAGGCAAAATAAATCCTATTGCCGGTAAAACCGATAAAACAATTCTTGCTATTCTGAGTTTTGTGCCACAGATTGAATATGCAATTCTGTTAAGTGCACGATAAAATGAAGCAAACTTACGCTCTGCCAATTCATTATCAGCCTCAAGCCTTTCCTCCCAATTAAAATTAGGAATACTTACGCCGCAGTTTGAACACTCGGCTTTAACATCATACCAATGTAATTTTTTGCCGCAATTAGGACATGAACTTGCCATATTTGCACCTCTGTTTTAATTAATATTCTTATATATAATATAATTTTTTATAGCGAATGTCAACAAAAATCGGATAACATTTGTTTAAATAATTGTAAAATCTAAATCAAACAAAAAAGTGTTGAATTTGATGTATATATATGTTAAAATCAGTTTATATAATGTTTTAAAAGAAATGAGGGAATACATTGGCAGAATCAGTATCCATTGATGAAATCACAATGAGCCAAGAAGAACTCGACAAGCTTGCCTACACTAAAAAACGATATCTTACGCCTAAAGAAATCGCAGCGTATGTGCTTGTAAACTTCGGTCAAAAAAATTTAAGCCAGTTTGTAGACGCATTTAAAGAATTCTTTATGATTCAATTCTTAAAGCTGAACACTACCGCTTATGCAAACATCAATCTTTTTGCATCTATTTACGATGCACTTGACGACACAATTTCGGGTCTTATCATTGACAGAACAAGAACCCGCTGGGGACGAATAAAACCATTCTTCATACTTCCGCTTCCTTTGTGGGTAATCGGCGGATATATGATGTTTTCCGCTCCCGATATAAATTTCAAAGGCAAAATCGTTTGGGCGGCAGTTGCCATTGTAATTTACGGACTCGGTATGAGCTACTTCGGTGCATGGGGTCTTATGATATACAACATCACTCCAAACACCGACGAGCGTGACAACCTTATCACAATTACAAAGTTCTTTGAACTTTTCGGAACATGGATTCCGTCACTTGTACCTATACTTGTTACTTTGTTGCCAAAAATCAACAATAACATTTCGATGCAGGATGTTTACAGCGGATTTGCAAGATTTATGCTTATTCTTTCGGCAGGATTTGCAATTTTCGGTTGCTTCAATATGAGAGAGCGTGTTCCTCTTATGAGCCGTGAGGAAATGAAAGAAACATCCATCCTTGAATCCCTCAAAAACATCGTTACAAACAGACCTCTTATTGCGGTTATCCTTGCAAACTTCTTTAACTCGTTCAAAGCAGTCGGCGGTTCATCCGAATCATACTTTTGGCTCAACAACACAGGTTCTCTTATGAACCAAACAATTTGCGGACTTTTTACAGGTATTCCAAACTACATAATGGTTCCGCTTGCCGCAAAGATGGTAAAGAAATGGGGTGCCCGTGCAACATCAATCATTGCAGGTTTGTTCGGATTTGTTGCATATATGACAGTATTCTTCATTGGCTATCATCCGTTTGGACAAACATTTGCCGACCACAGGATATTCAACCTTATGTGGGTCATCTTCGGTCTTACAATTTGCGGTCTTCCAAACAAAATTCTTAATGTATCGGGTCAAATCGTTACAGCAGAGGCTCTTGACTATATGGAATGGAAGCACGGCCTCAGAAACGAAGCACTCGTTACAACTGTTCAGGGCTACTTCGGCAAACTTGCAACATCTGTTACCGGCTGGCTCTCGGGTATGGTACTTACATGGATTAACTATATACCTCTTACCGACTCGGTAGGTAATGCTATTCCGCAGACAGACCCTAAGATGCTTAACGGTATTTGGGCAGTATTCTGTATTCTCCCTGCTCTTGCAAGAGGACTTTACGGCATATGCTTCATTCTTTACCCAATTCACGGCAAAGTTCAGCAACAGATGATTGTTGAACTTGCAGACAAGCGTGCTGACAGAATTGCAGAACAAGAAGCAATCAACCACTCGGCAGCAGAAAACAACGATTAATTTAACAATCAAAATTCAGTACAAAAACCTGACTTGAAAATTAAGTCAGGTTTTTATTATGCCTATTTAGTTTTAACCATATCAACAAAATACCTGTGAACCGAAAGGTTATCGGTAAGCTCCGGATGAAAAGCGGTAACAAGGAAATTGCCCTGTCTTGCGGCAACTGTTTTACCGTCAACCTCGGCAAGAATGTCCACACCGTCATCCGCACTGCTGATATACGGTGCACGGATAAATACCATAGGAATTTTACCCAAACCTTTAAACTCTCCCACAGTATCAAAACTTCCGAGTTGTCTGCCGTAGGCATTGCGTTTTGCAGTACAATCAACCAGCTTCAAACCGTTGCAACGAGGGTCGCCCGTTTCCTTTGACATAAGGATAAGACCGGCACAGGTGCCGAAAACAGGCATACCGCCTTTTGCATAATCAAGTATTTTTTCACGCATACCGAGGTCATCGAGAAGCTTGCTCATCACGGTACTTTCTCCGCCGGGGATAATCAAACCGTCGGGCTTTTCATCCAAATCCCTAAGCCGGCGGATTTCATACGCTTCCACGCCGAGTTCTTCAAGTTTCTTGATATGTTCCTCAAATGCTCCCTGTAAAGCAAGAACTCCGATTTTCATAATTTTACGAAGGATTACTGTCCTCTTTCCTCCATAATGATTTTGATTTCGTTTTCGTTAATGCCTACCATTGCGCCGCCCAAATCTTCACTGAGTTCTGCAAGAATCTGCGGGTCGTTGTAATTGGTTACAGCCTTTACGATTGCTGCGGCTCTCTTTTCGGGATTGCCTGATTTGAAAATACCCGAACCTACAAATACGCCCTCTGCACCGAGTTGCATCATAAGTGCGGCATCGGCAGGAGTTGCTACACCGCCTGCGGCGAAGTTTACAACAGGAAGTTTGCCGTTTTCATGAACATAATTGATAAGTTCAACAGGAACTCTGTATTCCTTTGCGGCCTCAAAAAGTTCGTCCTTACGAAGTGACTGAACACGACGCATTTCCGCATTAATTTTTCTCATATGTCTGACAGCCTGAACAACATCGCCTGTGCCCGGTTCGCCCTTTGTTCTGATCATAGACGCACCCTCGGCAATTCTGCGAAGTGCTTCGCCCAAATCTCTTGCACCGCAAACAAAAGGAACATCAAATTCGGTTTTGTCAATATGATAAAGGTCATCTGCCGGTGACAAAACCTCACTCTCGTCTATATAATCTATCTCAATAGCCTGCAAAATCTGTGCTTCGGCAATATGACCGATACGGCACTTAGCCATAACAGGAATGGAAACCGCCTCTTGAATGCCCTTAATCATCTTTGGATCGCTCATTCTTGATATGCCGCCTGCGGCACGAATATCGGCAGGAATTCTTTCAAGAGCCATAACGGCACATGCTCCTGCCTGTTCTGCGATTTTTGCCTGCTCAGGTGTGGTAACATCCATAATCACACCGCCCTTAAGCATTTGTGCAAGATTTTTATTCAATTCATATCTGTTGCTCATTTTTATATTACCTCTGAAACATTATTCTTTGTTCGAACAAACACATTGTAGCATTATTTTGTACACTAAACAATATTCAAAAATAATAAAAAAATAAGGTACAGATTGTTCTGTACCTTACAAAGCCTTATACATTTTTGTGGCATCTTCTTTAAGCGCATGCTCAAGAACCTCAAGCACTTCATACTCACGCTCATTTGAGCCGAGCGACACCTTTATGACATCGCCAACCTTAACATCATACGATGCTCTTGCCACCTTGCCGTTAACCTCTACTCTGCCTGCATCGCAAGCTTCATTTGCAACAGTTCGGCGTTTTATGATGCGAGATACCTTTAAATATTTATCAAGTCGCATAACTTCTCCTTTAAATAAAACAAGGTGTCCCGAAAGACACCTTGAATTTTATTGCAAATAATTAAGCGTTAACAGCGTCCTTAAGTGCCTTGCCTGCCTTGAAGCTTGGAGCCTTTGATGCAGGAATTTCAATCTTAGCCTTTGTTTGTGGGTTGAGGCCTGTACGAGCTGCTCTTTCCTTAACTGCGAATGTACCGAAACCAACGAGAGCTACCTTGTCGCCTTCTGCAA
The DNA here is from genome assembly GCA_900539325.1 of uncultured Eubacterium sp. Taxonomy (GTDB): domain Bacteria; phylum Bacillota; class Clostridia; order Oscillospirales; family Acutalibacteraceae; genus Eubacterium_R. Next base: position 77,617 of record UQCC01000001.1, on the reverse strand, counting down.
GAGCTGCTGTAATAGCGTCAAATGTTGCTGCTACTGCTGCTTCTGCGTCTTTCTTTGATAATTCTGCCTTTGCAGCTACAGCTGCTACCAATTCAGTTTTGTTCATAATAAATCCTCCATTGCCGATTACTCGGCATTTTTTATTTTCTTAGCCTTGTTCCAAAGCATATCAAGCTCTTGAATTGAAGAGTTTTTCATATCGATTCCCTGTTTGTTTGCCATTTGCTCAACAAGTGAAAAGCGTGACATAAACTTGTCGGAAGCTGCGGTAAGTGCCTCCTCGCTGTCTACATCAATAAATCGAGCAATATTTACACAAGAAAAGAGAACATCTCCGAATTCTTCTTCAATATCAGCTTTTTTGCCTTGATCCATTGCTGTTTTTAACTCATCAATCTCTTCATAGAGTTTGTCAACCGCACCGCTGACATTATCCCAATCAAAGCCGATTTTAGCAGCCTTGTGCTGAATTTTCTGTGCACGCATAAGTGCCGGAAATTCACGAGGCACGCTGAGCATAGACTCGGTTTGAGATTTTTGACCCTTAGATTTCAGCTTTGCCGCATCCCAACTGTTAAGTGCCTCGGCAGTATCGTTTGCAACAACATCACCGAAAACATGAGGATGACGGACAACCAACTTTTGTACAATATCGTTTGCAACATCGTCAAAAGTAAAAGAACCTTTTTCACTTTCCATTTCGGTATGAAGAACAATTTGCAAAAGAACATCGCCGAGTTCTTCACGAAGCATATCGGCACTGTTTTTATTAATCGCTTCAACAACCTCATAGGTTTCCTCTATAAAATTCTTTTTTATAGATTCGTGAGTTTGCTCTCTGTCCCAAGGGCAACCGCCCGGTGCACGAAGTACTTTGATAATAGCGATAAGGTCATCTATACTATATTTATCTTTTAATACAAATTCCTGTGCCATAATCATTTCCTCGTTAAGTGTCTTTTAGTAATATACACTATTTACACGGCTTTTTCAAGGTTTTTAGTGAATTTTTTTAGTGATATAATTACAAAAAAAATCTTTAAAATTCAGCATACCGCACAAAAAACACAATATACAGTAAAAAACAAACGAAATTACACCCTTAATTATAATCAAACTAATTGTCGAATCAGGTAAAAACGGCTGTTTAAAGAAAATTTCACAAAAATATAAAGTTAAACCGAACACAAAAAGCGGCAACAAAATTACTCTTAAAAAATCAAATTTTATTTTTGTATATTTACAAAATATAACTATATTCCACGCTGTTAAAACGGCATAGCCCACCGCTCCGCTGATAACCGCACCGTAAAGAACAAAGTGTTCATCCGTTACCAAAACAATATTCAAAACAATCCTAATAACACCGGACACGGCATAAGGGAGTATTGATTTTTTTGCAAGACCGATTGCCTGAACGGCAAAAACGGCTGTACCTGCAAGCGAGTAAAAGACCACGGTGAGTGCAAAATATTTTACCAAATCGACAGACGAAACGACAATGTCCCGTGAATTTTTGCCGTAAAACAAATTGAGTATTTCTTCACTGCACACATACAAAACAATTCCTCCGAGAGAAGAAAGAAGCACGGTGTACTTATAAACCGAATTTACGAGAACAGTAAACCGTTCTTTATTTTTCTGCTCAAACGCTCTGCTTATTACAGGCACAGCCGAAATACCGAGAGCCATGGTTACACCCGGCACCAAATTTTTAAAATCAAGAGAAGCCGAAAACACACCGAAAACATAGGTGGGCAAATCCCTATTTGAAATATTAACAATTTTCAGTGACTGTGAAAACATGCTCCTAAGTACCGATATATTAATCGTGCTCAACGCAAGCTGAATGGTTGCCGTATCCAAAAATTGAAAAACGCTTTGCACACAGGTGCTCACCATAATCGGAAAAGAAAAAGCGAGAAGTTCCGTATTTGCGGATTTTGTATCAAGCCGGACATTGATTTTAGAGCTGTGATATTTTGAATACACACTCAAAAAGCAAAGGCTTGCAAATGCGCCGAGGGTTACGCCGAGCATAGCACAAGCAGAAGTGAACGGATAAATCAGCGACAATGCCGTTTGCTCATCACAGGCGGTTGTGCCGAGTACCATACCCGTTGCTTGATACCGTTCAAAAAGATAAGCCATTGAATACTTGGCAAAAAGTAAGCCGAAAATCATCTTAAAAAGAGCATCAATCGTTTGACTGACCGCAGTCGGTATCATATTGAGAAATCCCTCAAAATAGCCACGATACGACGCACCAATACAGGAAAAAAGCACCGACGGAGCAAGAACCATAACAGTGTAAACTGCCTTTGGCGAATGTGCGATTAAATCGGAATAAGGCTTTGCGGCACACAATAAAACAGCCATTCCGACAAAGCCAACCAATGAAAACATCCCGAATGAACCTTTTTTAAGTGAAAGTACCTTGCTTGTATCACCTTTTGAATTGTAAGAGCTTACAAGCTTTGAAAGGGCTATGGGAAAAGCACCCATAGTCACGGCATGTATAGGCAAACAAAGATTGTAAGCATAAGCAAAATATCCCCTGCCGACTCCACCGATAAATGCGGTAAGAGGAATTTTGTATATTGCGGAAATAACTTTGACTATAACGGTTGAAAGCAAAAGAATAAAAGCGGAGGACAGATATTTTCCCTTTAAATTCACAAAATCACCAACAAAAAAAGACGGTGCAAAATACACCGTCTTAAAAATCATTGTATATTATTCGGACTCTGCCTCAACAACCTCAATATCCGACTCGTCAACCACAACATCTTCATCCTTTTTTGGATTCATTTTTGCGTCTACCTGAGCGGCAATAGCTTCCTTAAAAGCCTCAATTTCAGCCTCTAAAAATTCGGACTGACTTTTGAGCATAACAATTTCTTCGCAAGATGCGTTGATTTCATCTTGATTAACCTCTTTGCCCTCGTAAAGAGCAAACTGCTGTTTGCCGTACTTTTCATAAGCCTTGGCAAGTTTGGTCTTTGTGTCAAGAAGTTCTATTCTTTTACGGGAAATTTCTATTGCCTGTGCGCTCTTTTTGGCATATTCCTTGGTCTTATTAATGACCTCGTCAATAGAGCCGTTCTTTTTTGCATTGTTGATAGCTTCGTCAACAGAATTAATTACATCGTTAAAATTTCTCATAATTACACCTCTTTGATATCATTATATTACAATATGTAAATTAATGCAATACCAAATGTGATTATTAGTGAAATTTGTACATACTTCAAAAAGTGTATTTGTACAATTTTATTCACCGTAAAATTCAATTATTCCTTTCTTGCGTGATAAAACCTCATCAAAATTGTTGAGATACTCATACGGATACTTATAGTTGTATATTCTCTCAATATGAGCGGTCTTGGGGTCTTTCAGCTTTGTAACGGCTCCTGCACCGGCGGCAAGCACCGTATGTGTTTCGTCCATCATAAAAACATTGTAAAGACAATCAAAGCCGTCTTTTGCATAACCGACATTTTCAAGATTGCCGAGCGACTTGCTTTGACGGTACATATAATACGGATTATAGTCGTTTTCAAGCAAGGTATTATACGAATAATCCACCATTTTTGCGGCATTGCTACGCTCGGTTAAATCAAAAAATTCATTTTCGGTGCACAGAAAAGCGGCGGATTTAAGTGCCAAATTATGTACCGTAATACTTTCGGGAGCGAGCGAAATAGCTTTATCAATACTCATCTTAAAGCTTTCGGGAGTGTCGGAATTAAGCCCCGCGATAAAATCCATATTGATATTTTTTAATCCGACTTTGCGTGCAAGTTCATACGCCTCAATCGTTTGAGCACAAGTGTGCTTCCTGCCTATCGCTTTGAGCACGTCATCGCTGAATGTTTGCGGATTTATGCTTATTCTTTCAACATTATGCGACATGAGCATATTAAGCTTTGCTTCGGTTACAGTATCCGGTCTGCCGGCTTCCACGGTATATTCACGAAGAGTTGACAAATCAAAATTCCGTTCAATAACGGTAAGCAAAATGTCAAGTTGTTCGGCAGAAAGAGTTGTAGGTGTTCCGCCGCCGAAATAAATCGACTCAAGCCTTAAACCGAGATTTTTTGCGATTTTGCCGATATTTTCAAGTTCCCTGCAAAGAAGTTCAACATACGGCTGAATCAAATCTTTTGCATTTGCTATGCTGTGTGACACAAACGAACAATATGAGCACCTGCTCGGGCAAAACGGAATTGACACATAAAGCGAAAACGAATTATCACGAGAGAGTGCTATTATTTTATTTTCCCGTTCCATAACAGACAGAGCAAGGTCGATTTTCTTTTGCTCAACCTTATCGTCAAGGAACTTTTGCACTGCTACGTCAACGCCGTATTTTTCAACCGTTGCGTGCATAAGCCTTGCCGGGCGAACGCCGTAAAGTATGCCCCACGGCAGACTGTAACCCGTAAGTTCACTCAAGGTATCATACAGAAGAATTGACAAAGAGTGAGTTACATCGTCATTTTCTTTAAGTTCATATGTTTTTTCGAGAAAACGAGAATAAGCCTTTACTTTGACCGAAAGCAAATTATTTTCTTTTTTTGTTTCTATCACAACATTGTCGTCACCGTCGGTTTTAAGCTTTTCAAGAGGGAAAAACATAACGGCGATTTTTTCTGTGTGATAGGAGGCATCGTGGTTTATATTCTTAATTATCATAAAATTACTTCATATAAGGATTATTTTTGCGTTCAAAATCAAGGGTTGTAAGGTTATTGTGACCGGTATACACCTTATAGTCCCCGTCGAGTGCTTTGAGTTTTTGAAGCGATGACATCATTTGCTCGGGAGAGCCTGACGGAAAATCGGTTCTGCCGCACGAGCAATAAAACAAAGTGTCACCCGAAAAAATGCAGTTTTCGGCAATATAACAAACACTTCCCGAAGTGTGACCCGGTGTAGCCATAACCTTGATTTTAATTTCACCCAAAGTGATTTCATCACCGTCTTTAACTATTATATCCGCATCAACATTGTTTTGCGGAGCATTACAAAATACAGCAAGAGAAAGCTTTGCCGAATTCAGCATAGGTTCGTCCTCTTTGCTGATGACAACCTGTGCACCGTATTTTTCCTTAACACTCTTTACGCCGATAATATGGTCAAAGTGACCGTGGGTCAAAAGTATATATTTAAGGTCGGTATCACCGATCATATCAATCATTTTTTGACTGAATTCGTTGCAATCGACAAGTGCGCTTTGATTTGTTTTTTCATCAATTATAAGACTGCAATTATTATCCATTGAACCGAATTTTTCACTGATTACTTTCATTAATGAAGCTCCTTTGAATCGAGAAGAATTGTAACGGGACCGTCATTGAGAAGTTCAACAGCCATATCTGCACCGAACTCGCCTGTTTCAACTCTTTGAATCCCTGCGTCTTTCATACCCTGAACAAAATATTCATAAAGTGCGTTAGCCACATCAGGAGGTGCGGAATTTGTAAACGACGGTCGTCTGCCGTGCGAACAATCGGCAAGAAGCGTAAACTGCGACACAACGAGAGCCTCACCGTTTACATCAAGGAGGCTTTTGTTCATTTTGCCGTTTTCATCTTCAAAAATGCGAAGAACGGGAACTTTTTTGAGAAGCTTGTCCGCATCAGCCTCGGTGTCGCCCTGCTGTACGCCCAAAAGAATCATAAAACCTTGATTGCAAGCACCGACCAAATTGCCGTCAATTTTTACACTTGCATATTTTACGCGTTGAATTACTGCTTTCATATTTTTCTCCGAAATTAATTTTTTATTGATCGCTTCGTTCAATAAGATATACGCCGTCTATCTTGTTAAGAAGCTTAATAATAGCGTCAAGATGTTCTTTGTTGTTTACCGTAATACTCATTGAAGTAAGGCAGTTACCGTCATTAATAGGGCGGGCATTGATAGAGTGCATCTTTACATGAGCGTTTGCAATGGTTGTTGTAATATCAAGCACCACGCCGTCACGGTCAATGGCATATACATTGAGCGAACTGCGAGCCTCAACCTTAACCTTGCTGTCCCAATGAGCGTTTATCCAGCGTTCCGGTTCTGCACAATTTTCTATATCAACAGGAACATTTTTGCAGTCTCTGCGGTGAATTGTCAATCCGTGACCTCTTGTTATAAAGCCGATAATATTTTCACCCGGAAGCGGATTGCAGCATTTTGCCATATTGATAAGGCAATTATCTATTCCCTCAACGACAACACCGCCTGAGGACTTAGGTTCTCTGTTAACCTGAGTTACTGTATTTGTTGTAAGTGCGGGAGCAGGTTCTTTCTCTTTCCAATTACGGTTATATTCGTCCTTAATTCCCGGCATAAGACGGGTAATCTGCACACCGCCGTAACCGATAGCGGCATAAAAATCCTCTATGCTGTCAAAATGCTGACGCTCGGCAATTTTCTTAACGAATTCCTCGTATTTATTACCCTCAAAGCGCAAGAAGTTCTTTCTGAATTCATGATCAAGATCCTGCTTACCCTGAGCGATGTTTTCTTCACGCTTTTCTTTTTTGAACCAAGCACGGATTTTTGAGCGTGCTTCACCTGTTTTTACGATTTTGAGCCAATCCCTCGACGGACCTTTGCCCTGCTGTTTTGAAGTAATAATCTCCACAACCTGACCTGTACGAACAACGGTATCAAGCGGCACAATTCTGCCGTCTACCTTTGCACCGACCATTTTGTTGCCGACTGCCGAGTGAATTGCATACGCAAAGTCGATGACAGTTGAGCCTTTCGGAAGCGACTTTACATCACCTCTTGGGGTAAAGACATAAATTTCATCAATAGAAAGGTCGCCCTTGATGGACATAACCATATCCTCGGCATTATCGGCTGAGTCACCGTTTTCAAGCACCTGATGAATCCACTGAAGTGAGGTGTCAAAATTATCTTCTCCGCCTTTACCGATTTTGTATTTCCAGTGAGCGGCAATACCGTATTCGGCAGTACGGTGCATCTCCCATGTACGAATTTGAATTTCAAACGGAATACCTTTTTTGCTCAGTACAGTTGTGTGAAGCGACTGATACATATTAGGCTTAGGGGTTGAAATATAATCCTTAAATCTGCCCGGAAGAGGCGTGAACATATCGTGAACTATACCGAGAGCGTTATAGCAGTCAATCATAGAATCAACTATAATTCGAACGGCATAGATATCATAGATTTCTTCAAAATTCTTGCCCTTGATATACAGTTTACGGAAAATTCCGTGAACGGATTTTACTCTTGAAGTAATCTGTGCCCCCGGCATAATAGGCTCGATTTTTTCTTTAATCTGTGCCTTAATGTCCTCAAGAAACTCCCTGCCCTCTTCCATTTTCATAGAAAGAGAATTTTCAATTTCCTTGTAAGCGTAAGGGTCAAGATAGCGAAGAGCCAAATCCTCAAGTTCTTCCTTAACGGCACGGATACCGAGACGGTGAGCAATCGGAGCGTAAATCTCAAGAGTTTCAAGCGATTTTTCTCTTTGCTTATACGGCGGCATATGCTGAAGCGTACGCATATTATGAAGTCGGTCGGCAAGTTTGATAATGATGACCCGAACATCCTGGTTCATCGCAATAAACATTTTGCGGATATTCTCTGCCTGCACTTCTTCCTTGGTGGAAAGCGGAATTTTTCCGAGTTTTGTTACACCGTCAACAAGCACGGCAACTTCTTCGCCGAAATGCTCACGAATAAAATTAAGGTCATATGTTGTATCTTCAACAACATCATGGAGAAGCGCACCGATAATACACTCATTGTCCATGCCGTAATCAAACAAAATTTTTGCAACGGCAACAGGGTGCATAATGTACGGTTCACCCGAACGGCGACGCTGATTTTTATGTGCTTCGTAAGCCAAATCATACGCTTTTTTGATAAGGTCACTGTTATAATTCGGATTCTTTTTTACTTCTTCAAAGAATTCGTCAAATTTATCGTCGTAATCCTCTAACTTTATTTCTTGTTTTTTATCCTGTGTTTTTGTTTCTTCACTCAATGTTTAATCTTCCCTTCAAAGCCTTGAGAATAGGTGTTTCTTCAAGGTTTACTTTTTCCTTTACAGTATTAAGGGTTATTCCTTTTTTATAATTAATCAGTCCGCCCTGTGAAAATGCCTTGAGTGCAAACATAAGCTTGCCGTAAGTCATATTGTCCTGAAGCCTTAAATACAAATTTTCAAGCGAATAAGGGTAACCGTTATTTTTCTTTAAATACTTATACACAAAGGCACAATCCTCTCTGGTAGGATAAAGGCTTTCATCAACCTTGCCCGTGTATCTGTACAAATCATAAGCCGATTTTTCTGCAAAATATTTATCCTCATCGAGTGACGACAGTCGAATATCAACCGCCTGAACAGACAAATACATTTTGCCGTTATATGCGTTTTTGCTTACTTTAACTGCGAGATTGAGTTCATCCCCCGGTTTATACGGGAAATCGTCATACGGAGTTGAGAATTTTACAACTCTGATTTTTGTCTCTTTTTTCTGCAAATCAAGGCGAATGTGCTTGCCCTCACTGAGAGGAGTTACGCCCAAAAGCCTCAACTTATATATTCCGAAAACAGCCTGCGAATTGCCTGCACCGTAAGGTTCAAGCACCGACAAAGAATCTACCAAATCAAGGTTTAGATATGACGGAGCAAGTTTAAAATCAAGTGTAAGTTCAACCTGTGGCATAACGGGATAATTTTTAATGGCAAATTCGTTAATATCCGCCGAAAACTTTTCTATCATATCCTCTTTAAGCGTTATGCCTGCCGCAAGCGGATGTCCGCCAAACTGAATCATATCATCGCTACAAGCGGTGAGTGCTTCAAAGATATTAAATCCCTCAACACTTCGTGCCGAACCGCGGGCAACACCGTTTTCGTCAATGCCGATAACAAAAGTAGGTTTGCCGTATTTTTCCAAAATATGAGCGGCGACAATGCCGATAACGCCGTGATGATAGCCTTTTCCTGCCACAACTATAATAGGTGAAGCCACAAGACGCGGATTTTTTTTGATTTGCTTTTTGACATCTTCTATAATTTCCTGCTCCACCTGCTGACGGTTTGCATTTTCCTCATCAAGAGAATTGCAAGCCGAAACTGCCTGAGCGGCATCATCGCAAAGCAAAAATTCAACCGCTCTTTTGGCATCGCCCATTCTGCCCATTGCATTTATTCTCGGGCAAATTTGGAACGCAATATCCTGAGAAGTGATTTCGTTTGAATTTCGTTTAATAAGCGGTGCAAGAGATTTGCGAGGATTGTTGTTAAGCTTTTGCAATCCACGGCGTACAAATGCTCTGTTTTCTTCTTTAAGCGGCATAACATCGGCAATTGTACCAATAGCCACAAGGTCTATGTAGCGTTCCACAATATCTTCTACATTATCTTCATCCATTGCAACGGCGAATTTGAAAGCAACGCCGACTCCGCAAAAATCACGAAAATCCATTGCATTATCTTCCCTGTGAGGATTGACAACCGCTTCCGCTTTCGGAAGTTTGCCGTCGGTAAGTTGATGATGGTCGGTAACAACAAGCGACATACCGAGTTCATAAATATGCTCCGCCTCATCAAAGGCACTTATTCCGTTATCAACGGTGACAATGAGATTAACGCCCCACCGAGCAATTTCATCTATTGCGGAATTATTCAAGCCGTAGCCCTCTGTTTCTCTGCTCGGAATATAGTAACAAACATCAGCACCCTTACTACGCAGAAAATCCACAAGCAAAGTTGTGGATGTAACGCCGTCGCAGTCATAGTCGCCGTAAACGCAGATTTTGTCCCCGTTTTCTATCGCTTCGCTTACGGTAAAAACCGCCTCGTCCATATCTGCCATATCAAACGGTGACGAAAACATAAATTCATCTGTCATAAAATTGACAACATCAATATCGTCAACTATTCCTCGTGACACCATCAAAAAAGCAACAAACGGGTCAATATTAAATTTTTCGCTGATTTGGGAGGCACGCTCCTTATCAGCCTGCCTAATCACCCATTTTTTTATTGCCATTATGAATTTTTGTCTACCTTATGAAATTTCTTTAAATTGCCTGCTTTTTCTGCACGCTTTTGGAGAACCGCCTCAACATCTTCTATTGTGATGTCCTCGTTTACCATCATAACAAGAGTGTGGTAAATAAGGTCGCAAATCTCGCCGACGGTTTCTTCCTTAACTCCGTTTTTTGCGGCGATAACCATTTCCGTGCTTTCCTCGCCGACTTTTTTTAATATTTTATCAAGTCCCTGTTCAAAAAGATAGCAGGTGTAAGAACCTTCTTCTTTTGCGTCCTTTCTTGCAAGGATAGTTTCATAGTCGTTTCTGATGTAATCCATATTATTACCTTTCGTTAATCCGCTTTGTTAAAATCTATGTTATTGAAAAAGCATGAATGATTGCCCGTATGGCAAGCGGCACCTGTTTGAATAACCTTAATTAAAAGTGTATCATCATCACAATCGCCCTTTATATCGGTGATTTTTTGAAGATGACCGGAGGTTGCACCTTTGTTCCAAAGTTCCTGCCTGCTCCTTGACCAAAACCAAGTGTAGCCTGTTTCAAGAGTTTTTTGCAAAGATTCTTTGTTCATATAGGCAAGCATAAGAACTTCACCGGTTGACTCCTCCTGAACTATTGCGGGAATAAGCTCGCCTTTTTTAAAATACTTATCCAAATCCATTACTTACAAACCTCCACAGCCTGCTTTAAATCCAAAGTGCCTTTATAAATCGATTTGCCGCAAATAGCACCATAGAGATTTTTATCTCTGAGAGCGACAATATCATCAATATTTGTAACGCCGCCGGACGCCGTAATATCACACGATACGGCATTGTTGAGTTCAACAAGCTGTTCAACATTCGGTCCGCTCAAAGTACCATCTTTTGAAATGTCGGTGTAAATAATTGTTTTGACGCCCATTGCTTCCATCTGCTTTGCAAGGTCGATATAATGAGTGTCCGAACCCTCTGTCCAACCCTCGGTTGCAACAAAGCCGTTTTTAGCATCAATGCCTACTGCGATAAGGTTGCCGAATTCCTTAACAGCCTCTTTGACAAGTTTGGGATTTTTAAGAGCAACAGAGCCTAAAATCACTCTTGAAATATCGTTGCTTGCATAAAAATCAATATCAGCCATTGTGCGGATACCGCCGCCGATTTCAACTTTTAGCGGCGTTTGACGGGCAACATCAATAAAGGTTTGAGAATTCACCCTCTCTTTTTTCAGCGAACCGTCAAGGTCTACCATATGCACCCATTCGGCACCTGCCTGAACAAAGCCGTTTGCAGTTTCAAGCACATCATCGGCAACCTGTTCGGCGGTTGCAAAATCGCCTTTAAAAAGTCTTACGGGCTTGCCGTCTATAATATCAATAGCGGGAAAAATTATCATTAAAGTACTCCTTTTGTTGAGAGCACGGAGCCGTCAACATTTTTTGTTACTGCGATTTTCATTGCATGTGCAACTGCTTTAAATATTGCTTCAATCTCGTGGTGAGCGTTTGAGCCGTAAAGGACATTGATATGAAGTGTAATTCCGCTGTTTACGGCAAAGGCACGCCAAAATTCCTCGGTCACGCAATTTTCGTAATCACCGCATTTTTCCTGCTTAAAGTCTGCATTAAATACCAAAAACGGACGGTTTGAAATATCCAGCGAAGCCTGTGCAAGGCTCTCGTCCATAGGAATGAAAAATGTGCCGTAGCGTTCTATTCCGCTCATATCTCCGAGTGCCTGCTTAAAAGCCGTGCCGAGAACAATGCCTGTATCCTCAACGGTGTGATGAGTGTCTACATCAAGGTCGCCGCTTACATTTAGTTTTAAACCGAATCCGCCGTGAACGGCAAAAGCCGTAAGCATATGGTCAAAAAATCCGATACCTGTTGAAATGCTTACCTCTCCGCCGTCAAGATTGAGTTCGGCTTTTATCTGTGTTTCTTTTGTATTTCTTTCTACTGTTGCTGTACGCATAATATTTACCGTATCTTTCTTTAAAATACGGGACGGGCAAGCCGTGTCCCCTACAAATTATTCAAATCTTACCTTAATTGAATTTGCGTGAGCCGTAAGGCCCTCTGTATCGGCAAGTTTGATAATATCATCTTTTGCCGCACGAAGCTCGGCAGGAGTATAATAAATGAATGACGACTTCTTTACAAAGCTGTCTACTCCGAGAGGTGAGAAAAATCTTGCTGTGCCCGAAGTCGGCAAAACATGATTTGGACCCGCAAAGTAATCGCCGAGAGGCTCCGGTGAGAAATTGCCGAGGAATACGGAACCTGCGTTGTCTACCTTGCCGATATATTTAAGAGGCTCTGCAACGCAAAGTTCAAGATGTTCGGGTGCAAGCTCGTTTGCAAAATCAATGGCCTGCTTCAAGTCCTCGCAAACAATAATTTCTCCGTAATTTTCAAGGCTTTCACGAATAATTTCCTGACGGTCGAGATTTTTAACCTGCTTTTCAATCTCATGTGCGGCAGCTCTTGCCAAATCAATAGAGGTTGTAAGCAAAATAGCCGAAGCCATCTTGTCGTGCTCTGCCTGTGACATAAGGTCTGCCGCCAAAAAAGCAGGGTCTGCCGTTTTATCGGCTACAATAAGGATTTCGCTCGGTCCGGCTACCATATCAATGTCAACCACACCGTAAAGAAGTCTTTTTGCGGTTGCAACAAATATATTGCCGGGGCCTACGATTTTGTCTACCTTTGGAATTTTTTCCGTTCCGTATGCAAGAGCGGCAACAGCCTGTGCACCGCCTACAAGGAACACTCTGTCTACCCCTGCAACAGCAGCAGCAGCCATAATATTAGGGTCGGGATTTCCATCGGTTGCAGGAGGAGTTACCATAATAATTTCCTTAACTCCTGCGATTTTTGCAGGAACTGCATTCATCAAAACCGATGACGGATAAGCAGCAGTACCGCCCGGAACATAAATGCCGACTCTGTGAAGTCCACGCACTCTTTGACCCATAATAACTCCGCTCTCCTTGGTGGTCATCCAAGACTGCTGTGCCTGACGGAGATGAAAATCATAAATATTATTCTTTGCTTTAATTATGGCAGACTTAAAGTCATCGTCCACCATATTAAGATATTCCTGAAGTTCATCCTTTTCGATAACGGACTTTTTAGGAACACCGCCGTCAAATCTAACGGTGAATTCCCTAACGGCATCATCGCCGTTTTCCTTAACCTCATTGATAATGTTTGAAACGATGTTTACGATTTTTTCATCGGTTTCACCGCTTCTTTTTTTAAGATTTTCTATTACGGCATATTCTGCTTTGCCGTTTGCCTTTGTAATTTTCATATTTCCTCCTATCAAACACGGGACGCAAGTTCCAAATCATTCAAAAATTCTTCAATTTCTGCCTTGCGAAGCTTCATTGAAGCCATATTTACTATTACCCTTGCGGAAATCGGGAAGATGTCCTCAACAACCTCAAGTCCGTTTTCTTTAAGCGTTGAGCCGGTTTCTACAATATCGACTATACCGTCGGCAAGACCGAGAAGCGGAGCAAGTTCAACACTGCCCTCAATTTTGATAACCTCGACATCCATACCCTTTGACTCAAAGAATTCTTTTGCAACCTTCGGGTACTTTGAAGCAACCGTTTTACGCTTATAGCCCGAAAAGAAATCTGTTCCCTTTGGGCAGGCAAGAGCGAATTTGCATTTGCCGATGTTAAGGTCGATAACCTCATAAAACGACGAGCCGTGCTCAACAATGGTGTCTTTGCCTACAATGCCGATGTCACACACGCCGTGCTCAACATATGTAATAACATCCGGTGCCTTTGACAGCACGGTTTCATATTTATCAACAGGAAGAATAAGCCGTCTTCCCTTATTTTCAAGTTCTGCGGTATCAAGCCCCATAGTTTTGAACAGCTCAACCGTTTTTCGCTCCAATCTGCCTTTTGTAAGAGCGATACGGATAGGTCGTTCTACATTAATAACCTCACGCATAGCCTCACAAAGAGCGGACACCTCAACGGCAAAGCCGATAGCCGGAGCAGGCATGCCGAATTCACCGAGAAGATTATCATATCTACCGCCGGAAAGAACAGAAATACCCGAACCTTCGGCATAACCGTGAAATATAATTCCCGTATAATAATTTGAGCGGTTTACAAGACCGAGGTCGAGAATGATATAATCCTTTAATCCCTCATCACAGAGCCGATTGTAAACAGTTTGAAGATAAAACAATGCCTGTTGAAATGCAGAATCGGAATATAACTTTTTTGCTTCATCAATTACGGAAGCGTCACCGAACAGACGAGGTAATCTGCGAATTACTCTTGTTTCGGCAGTGTCACCAATTTTGTCAAGCAAGTCACCGAGAGCCGCATAATTCTTTGATTCAATATAGTTTACAACATCAGCCCTCACACTTTGCGGAATATCCATTTTGCCGAGAACGACATTGAAAAATGCCGCATTGCCGAGTTCAAGTTTAAATGAATTGAGATTGCTTCTCTTTAAACTTTCAACAGCCATTTTGACTATTTCTATATCCGCATCAAATGAGCCGTCACCGATAAGTTCAACACCGCTTTGAGCAATTTCGCTCGGTCTGCCTGCCAAATCCTTTGCTCTGACAAATACAGGTTGACTGTAATATAGTCTTACCGGAAGTTCTTCATCGTGAAGTCTGGTAGCAACCATACGGGCAATAGGCATGGTATTATCGGGACGCAAAACAGTTGTTCTGCCCTTTGAATCGGACATCTTAAACATCATCTCCGACTCAATTCCGACATTGTCACTTTTGAACACATCAAAGTATTCGATAGCAGGAGTAATGACCTTTCTGTAATTATTTTCTTTAAACAGAACAGAAAGTTCGTGTTCTACCTTCCTTCTGTCGTCGCACTCCTCAAAAAGGTAATCTCTGCTGCCCTGCGGAGTTATTTTTGAATATCTTTTCATAGTTTTAAATGATATTTCCGTGGAAATACCGTCCTTTCCCATAGTTCACTTTAGTACGCTAATATGCTAACACAATAAAGTGAGCTTGTCAACAACAAATTTTATATAAGTTAAAATAAAGAAATTTGTGTAGTTTCGGGCAAATCGCCGAGAGCACCTGCCGCACGAAGTGCGTCAACAACGGATTTGCCTACACCCGGCTCGTTTGCAAGGTCATCAGACGCAACGAAGCCGTCGGGATTTCGTTGAACAGCGTCGGCAATAGCCTGTGCCGCAGTTTCGCCGATACCATCAATAGCTGAAAACGGAAGTCGAATTTTTCCGTCCTCGATTTTATAAACTCGCCAATCGGATTTATTAAGGTCAACAGGCAAGAATTCATAACCACGGGCGAGCATCTCAATTACAATCTGCAAAACGACATATTGAGATTCCTCTTTAGCAGTTGCCTCATTGCCCTTTAGCTTGATTTCGTTCATCTTGCGTTTAACGGCTTCCTTGCCCTGAACAGCCGCAACTGCATCAATCGCACCGCCTCGAACGGTAAAGAATGCACTGTAAAACTGAACAGGATAATAAATCTTATACCACGCAATACGAAGTGCGGCAATAACATAAGCCGCAGCGTGAGCTTTAGGGAACATATACTTGATTTTATAACAGGAATCAATATACCACTGCTCAACGCCGATGGTTTTCATTCCCTCCTCATAAGGCGGAAGCTCCTTTGGCGCTTTACCCTTACGAGTGTATTCCATAATTTTGAAGCAGTCTTTTTTTGTAAGAGGTGCTTCTTTGCCTGTTTCTCTTTCGTACGCTTCAAGCTTATGGATAAGATAAGTCATAATATCGTCACGGCATCCGATAACTTCCGAAATGGTGCAAGTGCCGTTATCGATAAGTTCCTGTGCATTACCGAGCCATACATCGGTACCGTGTGACAAACCTGAAATTTGAAGCAAGTCGGCGAATGTTTTTGGCTGTGCCTCCATGAGCATACCTACAACAAACGGCGTACCCATTTCGGGAATTGCAAGTGTACCGGTAGGGTTATCAATATCCTCAGGTGAAACACCGAGCGGTGCACAAGAGGTTATAAGTTCATAAAGTTTAGGGTCGCTCAAATCAACATCCATAACAGGAATACCCGTTGAATCCTCAAGGTACTTGTACAGTGTCGGATTATCGTGACCGAGCTCGTCAAGTTTTAAAAGTGTATCGTGAAGTGAATTTTTAAAGTCGAAGTGGGTTGTGTATGTACCCTTTTTTTCATCATTTGACGGATACTGAATAGGCGTGAAGTCCTCAACCGTGTACTTATCCGGCACAACAACCATTCCGCCCGGGTGCTGACCTGTTGTTCTTGTAATCTTGCCCTTATCTATAAGGGTTGCAAGTCGCTCAACCTCGGCTCTCGGAATTGTTGAGAGCATACTGTTGCTTTCGGCAAGATTTTCCTTTGCCTTTTCAACACGCTCACCTGTGTATTTGTCACGCTCACGGAAGTAATTGAGTACATAACCGTAAGCGGTTTTTTCTGCAATAGTGGACATTGTGCCTGCCTTGAACACATATTCCTTACCAAACAAAGTTTCGGTAAATCTATGAATTTGACCCTGAACCTCACCCGAGAAGTTAAGGTCGATATCAGGCTCTTTGTCACCGTCGAAGCCAAGGAAGGTTTCAAACGGAATTTCGTGACCGTCACGCTTCATCGGTTCGCCGCATACAGGGCAATCCTTTTTTGGCAAGTCAAAGCCTGAACCGTATTCACCATTGAGGAAAAATTCACTGTGCTTACATTTTTTACAATAATAATGCGGTGCAAGCGGATTAACCTCGGAAATACCGCCAAAATGAGCGGCAAGTGACGAACCTACGGAACCTCTTGAACCAACCAAATAGCCTCGTCTTTCGCTTTCCTCAACAAGACGCTTGGCGATAACATAAAGCACGCCGTAACCGTGAGAAATGATTGAATTAAGTTCCCTTTCAAGACGGGAAGCGACATATTCGGGAACAGGGTCGCCGTAAAGTTCTTTAGCGGTTGCCCAGCATTTTTCGGTAAGTTCATCATCAGCACCCTCAATGTAAGGCTGATAAGTTCCCGGAGGGATAGGCGGAAGTTTGTCCTGAATCATATCGGCAATCTTGTTTGGATTGTCAACAACAAATTCCTTTGCTCTGTCGCCTGCCCAAGCAAAGTCTTCAAGCATTTCATCGGTTGTTTTGAAGTAAAGCGGTGCCTGATTGTCGGCATCGTCAAATCCCTTTGACGCCATAACAATGGCACGAAGCTTTGAATCCTCGGGGTTAAGAAAATGCACGTCGCCCGTGGCAACAACCGGTTTGCCGAGCTTGTCCGCAAGTTCAACAACTTTTTTATTTATATTTATGAGGTCTTCTTCGGTATTTACCCTCCAATAAGGATTGTATTTCTGCTCGCCTCTTTTTGTCGTGATATACTCCTGATCGCTTGTGCGGAGCATAAATTCATTGTTACCGTTCGGCTGAATTTCCAAATAATCATAGAATTCTGCCAATTTCAAAAGTTCATCATCAGACTTTCCTCTGAGAATAGCCTGAATAATCTCGCCCTGCTCACAGGCAGAGCCGATTAAAATATCTTCTCGCTTTTCGGCAAGCATAGTTTTTGGAATAAGCGGACGATTTTTAAAAGTTTTAACATTTGAACTTGAAATAAGTTCATAAAGATTTTTTCTGCCTCGATGGATTATGCCGTCCTCAGGTTCATCCATAACAGGTCGCCAATTTTCATCAAGACGCATAGGCATAGTGTTATCAGCCTTGACAAGCAAAATAATATGATGGCGTTGGAAGTCCCTTGACTTCATATTCATAAAATCGGGATAAAGAGTATCGTCAACCAAGTAGCCTTCCATACCCAAAATAAGCTTGATGCCCTTAGATTTTGCGGTTGCGTATGCTTCCGGCAAAGCCTGAACGACGCCGTGGTCTGTGATGGCAACGGCTCTGTGACCCCATTTTGCCGCACGCTCAACAAGTTTTGACACCGGAGTCATACCGTCCATTTCAGACATAGAGCTGTGCATATGGAGTTCAACCCTTTTTTCTTCTGCCGTATCTTGCTTTTCAATCTTTTTGATTGCCTCGATATGATTAGGCATAATGATATACTCGTTAACATATGTATCGAGTTTGTAAAGACCGCTTATAAGAATTGTTCCCGCCGCTTCAAGATTTTTGATTATAGGGTCGATAATGCCCTTCTTTTCAAATATCTTAACCGATACGGACGAACTTTGGTCTGTTACACAAAAAGTCAAAATTCGTGAATCACCACGCTTTGTGTCACGAACATCAAGATTGAAAATATCGCCCCAAACGGTAACGAAGCCGTCATCAGGTCGTATTTCTTTAATAGGTTTTGGCAAATCCTTAATCGGTCTGCCCATAATCTGCTTGCGTGTATCGGCATAAAGCGGCAAATCTCCGAGTTGAACATGTGGAACATATTTTTCCTTTTCGGCTTCCTCTTTTGCCTTTTCTGCCGCCTTTGCTTCTGCCGCCTTGCGAACGGCTTGTTCCATATCAAAGGTTTCAACCTCCAAGAAAGCAACATCGTCAAGGTCAACACCAAACATATCGTAAACAGCAAGGAGAATTTCTTTGTTTACATTTTGGCTTTCAAGCAGTTCTTTGCCACCGTTTTTAAGGCAAACGGTGAGAATATTATCCTCAATTTCGGCATCGGCATTGTCAAAAAATCCGTTTACAACGGGATTGAGTGCACCGATTTTTGAAAGCACAACAGGAACAGTTTCCGTGCTGAAAAGACTGCTCGGATATTTTATATTAAGCACAGCATTTTCAAGCTGTAAATTTTTTACAAGTGATTTTTGAATACGGTCTATAACCGAATAATCAACGGTTTTATCAAGGAGCACGCCGAGTTCAAGCTTGCGTGCCTCACGATAAACGGCAAATCGTGTGATTTCACCGCTGCCGACAAGTGCCAAATCACTGCCGTCGATATATTGAGAAAAATAATCGTAAATTCTTGCCATTATAATTTGTCTATCTCTTTCATCAATTCGTCTAATAATTCATTTTCGGGAACTTTGCGGAGAATTTCGCCTTTTTTGAAAATGAGTCCGCATCCGTCACCGCCCGCAACTCCGATGTCTGCCTCTTTCGCTTCGCCAGGACCGTTAACAATACAACCCATAACGGCAACGGTAATAGGCTTTTTACAATCACGAAGTCGTTCTTCAACCTGCTTTGCAAGACCGACAAGGTCAATCCTTGTTCTGCCGCAGGTAGGGCATGAAACAAGGTACGGGCAATCGGTTTTAAGTCCGATAGCTTTTAATATATCCTGTGCGGCATAAACCTCTTTTACAGGGTCATCGGTGAGGCTTACACGGATAGTGTCGCCTATTCCGTGAGTAAGGAGCGAGCCGATGCCAACAGCGGATTTGATAATACCCATACGCTCTGTGCCGGCTTCCGTAACACCGAGGTGAAGAGGATAATTGCATTTTTCAGCCGCAAGCTCATACGCTTTAATCATAGTATTTACATTTGAAGATTTGATTGAAATAACAATATCGTCAAAATCAAACTTTTCAAGAAGCGAAGCGTGATAAAGTGCAGACTCTACCATAGCTTCGGGAGTCGGAGAACCGTATTTTGCAAGGATATGCTTTTCAAGAGAACCGGAGTTAACGCCGATTCTGATAGGAAGCCCTTTTTGCTTGCAAATGTCGGCAACAGCCTTTACCCTATCCTCCGAGCCGATATTGCCCGGATTGATACGGATTTTGTCTATTCCTCTTTCTGCCGCACCGAGAGCCAACTTATAATCAAAGTGAATATCGGCTACAAGCGGCACGGTAGTTGCCTTTTTAATAGGCTCAACAAGTGCGAGAGCCTCCTCATTAGGAATTGCAAAGCGGATAATCTGACATCCTGCTTTTTCAAGCTCAACAGCCTGTTTAACGGAGCCGTCTATATCTGTTGACGGAATATTAAGCATACTTTGCACCAATACAGGGCTGCCACCGCCGAGGAAGGTATTGCCTACTTTTATTTTTTTAGAAGTTCTCATAATCTACTCCATATTATCTAAAACAATTTTGTTATATCCGAAAATGTAACCAAGCACATCAATCCGAGCAAAGCCGCAAGACCGATAGCGTTTATCATCCATTCAAATTTTTGCGGAAGCTTTTTCCTGAATATTCCCTCATAAAGGAGAATAAACAATCTCCAACCGTCAAGAGCCGGGAACGGGAACAGGTTGAAAAGTCCGATATTAATTGTTAGCAATGCCATAATTCTAAATGTAGAAGTCAGGCTCATCTTTACCGCACCGGACACTACGCTTACCGCTCCGACAGGTCCGCTCATATCCGACAAACCGTATCTACCTACAATCAAATCATGGAGCGACAGGAATATCATCCTGCAAAAAGACATAAACTCTCTGCCCGTTTCCTTTAAAACATTGGGCACGGTCTTTTTTACACCGTAGAGGTAAAAATCCATATCGATATAATTTTTGCCGTCAATCTTTTGAGTGTTGAATTTGACATTGACGGTTTTTGTTTTGCCGTCACGCTTAATCAAAAATTCAGCATTGCCGTCATCACTTCTCGAAAAGCCGGTGCTTATATCCGTTGTTGTATAAACACGCATACCGTCTATTGCAAGAATTCTGTCACCCTCCTGCAAGTAAGCGTTTGACACGGCATCCTTGTCAAAATCGGCAATAACGGGAATACCCACAAGTTCCTGCGAGCACACCATACCAAGAATGATAAGAACACCCAGCACCAAATTCATCAACGCTCCGTTGACAACAACGAATATACGCTGAATAATCTTTTTGTTGTCAAATGAATTTTTGTCATCGCTTTCGCCGTCTTCACCCTCCATAGCACAATAACCGCCGAAAAGGATTAGACGAAGTGTAAATTTTGTATCTTTTTTAGTAAATTGAAATATCTTAGGACCCATACCGATTGAAAACTCGTTAACCTTGATTTTCATCAGCTTGGCGGCAAAAAAGTGACCGCCCTCGTGAACGATAATAATCAATTCAAAGAAAAGAATTGCAATCAATATGGGATAAACGGTTTGCCAAATGTGTGACATTACTTCACGCACTCCAATACATAATCTCTTGCCTTGCGGTCGGCTTCAAGCACATCCTCCAAAGTAAAATCGGATTTGCTGTCTGCCTTGAGCATAGCCTCGTTATTAAGATATGCAATATCGGTAAATTTAATTTTACCGTTTAAGAAAAGCTTTACGCTTTCTTCGTTGGCACCGTTTGCGGCGGCAGGATAAAGTCCGCCTTTTTCAATCGCATCTTTGCAAACATTGATGCACTTAAAGGTTTCGTAATCCGGCTCAAAGAAAGTCAACTTACCGTAATCCGCAAGAGAAAGTTCTCCGACAGGACTCGGCACTCTTTCGGGATAAGTGAGTGCATACTGAATAGGAATACGCATATCGGGCACGCCGAGTTGAGCAATCATTGAATTGTCTTGATACACAATAGCGGAATGAACCACTGATTCTCTGTGAACGACAATTTCAATATCTTCATTCGGCATATCAAAAAGCCACTTAGCCTCGATAAATTCAAGGCCCTTGTTCATCATTGTTGCACTGTCGATGGTGATTTTTGCACCCATATCCCAATTAGGGTGTTTGAGTGCGTCGGCAGGAGTAACATTTTCAAGTTCTTTGAGAGTTTTACCGAAAAACGGTCCGCCCGAAGCGGTAAGAATAATTTTTTTGATTGCTTCCTTTTTAGGTGAGCCTTGCATAGCCTGAAAAATCGCCGAATGCTCACTGTCAACGGGAAGAATGGAAACACCGTTTTCTTTTGCAAGATTTGTTACCAAATGACCGCCTGCAACAAGCGTTTCTTTGTTGGCAAGTGCAATAGTCTTTTTGGCTTTTATAGCCTCCAAAGTTGGTTGAAGCCCCACCATACCGACAACGGAATTGAGAACGGTATCCGCACCGTTATAGGTTGCACATTCAATAAGACCGTTCATACCGCTGACAACCTTTGTATCGGTGTCTGCAATTTTTGTTTTGAGTTCCTTTGCGGCTTCCTCGTTCATCATACAAACAAGTTCCGGCTTAAACTCCCTTATTTGATTTTCGATAACATCAACACGGGAGTTCGCCGTTAAGCATTTTATGTTATAACCCTGAAGTCTTGCAACATCAAGTGACTGAGTACCGATTGAACCGGTTGAACCCAAAAGAGAAATATTTTTTGTCATAATAAACACCTATTTATTTCATAGCATTATTAAAGATTTCTACCACACAATATGTAAGCGGAATTGAGAAAAGCGATGAGTCAAATCTGTCCATAACTCCGCCGTGACCCGGAAAAATTTTGCCGAAATCCTTAACATCAAAATTGCGTTTGAGAACAGAAGCCGAAAGGTCACCCATCATACTGAGAAACGATATAAACGGCTCTGCAATAAGGAGTGCCGTAACCATATGCTTGCCGAGCGGAACATATGCAAATTTGTTGTACAAAAGCATTGCCGCAACATTAAGAACAAACGATGCACAAATGCCGCATACAGCACCCTCTTTAGTCTTTTTAGGTGAAATATGAGGAGCCATTTTATGCTTGCCGAGTGCCATACCGCCAAGCTGTGCACCCGTATCCGTACCGAGGGCGGTAATAAGTCCGTAGAAAATAAGGTAAACGCCGAGCTGAGCTTTGTAATCATACACATCACGGAGCATACCGAACATTGAAAAACCGTAAGGCACAGCGATTGAAGCAACAATGCTGACCGCAACATCCTCAAATTTTGTGTGCTCGTAATCAAAAATCATTGCAAGGAAAAATGCGATGATAACAATAACTGCAAACGCAAGCGGCGGAACTATTGAAATAAAGTGGCTCCACTTTTCAGCCGAAATCCACGGTTGCATAATATTTTCACTTGAAGTAAACGGAATAACTGCACCGACTGCCGTGCCCAAAATCACAATAAATTTGTTTGAAACTTTGGCACATTTCATAATTTCATTTGCCGCAACAGCAGACAAAAATGCAATTACAATAATAAAAAGCGGTGTGTATATCTGCCAAACAACAACTGCAAGAAGTGCCAAGAGCACAACTGCGGTAATAACTCTTTGTTTCATAAAGTTAACCTCCGAATCTGCGGTTTCTGTTTTCAAAATCTGAAAGAGCCTTGTAAAGATCCTGTACCGAAAAATCAGGCCACATAACATCACTGTACCAAAACTCACTGTAAGCCGCTTGCCAAAGCAAGAAATTTGAAAGTCTTTGCTCGCCCGACGGACGAATAATCAAATCACAATCCGGCACGGTATAAATGTTTTGGCTTATATCTTCCTCGGTAATTTCCGTTTTACCGTCAGCAATAAGTTTGTTAACGGCATTTACAATTTCTTCTCTGCCGCCGTAATTAACGGCAAGAGCAATGTCACAGCCGGTATTGTTTTTTGTATCTTCCTCGGCTTCTTCCATAAGAGTGAGAATATCATCCGGAATGCCGTCTTTAAGCCCGATAAAGCGAAGTTTGTTATTTTCTGCGGCTGTAATATCTTCCTTTGCTTCAAGAAGATATTGTTTGAAAAGTCGCATAATAGCATCCACTTCTTCCTTAGGTCTTTTCCAATTTTCGGTTGAAAAAACATAAAAAGTGGCGTGTTTAATACCGAGTCTGCCGCATTCCTTTGAAATTGTACGGAATGTTTCGGCACCTTGTTTATGACCTGCCGTGCGTGGAAGCCCGCGTTTTTTTGCCCATCTTCCGTTGCCGTCCATAATTATGCCGATGTGTTCGGGAAGAACTTCAAACTGCGGTCTTTCACCGACAGCTTTGCTTTCTTTTTTTGAAAAAAGAGCCATTTTTTCTCTCCTTAAAAAAGTGTTATAGGGCGAAGCATAAGCGTCGCCCAAACATAATCAAAAATAAAATCAAATAGAAAGAATTTCGTTCTCTTTCTTCTTTGTCATTTCTTCTACCTTTTTGATGTACTTATCCGTAATATCCTGAAGCTTCTTTTCACCGTCTTTTTGTTCATCCTCGGTGATTTCATTTGCTTTCTTGAGCTTCTTAACATCATCCATAGAATCACGGCGAACATTACGAACGGCTACCTTTGCTTCCTCGCCACGCTTTGATACATCCTTTACAAGAGTTTTTCTGTGTTCCTCTGTAAGCTGAGGAAATGTAAGGCGGATAACCTTGCCGTCGTTTTGAGGGTTGATACCGATTTCGGCAACATTGATTGCCTTTTCGATTTCTTTAAGCATTGAAGCATCCCAAGGCTGAATCACAAGCATTCTCGGTTCAGGAACCGAAACAGCCGCCATTTGGTCGATTTTTGTTGGTGTGCCGTAGTAGTCAACCATAACATTGTTGAGAACATTTGGGTTTGCTCTGCCGGCTCTGATTGTTGAAAAATCTCTGTCGAGAGAGTCAAGACATTTTTCCATTCTCTCGGTTGTTTGTGCAAAAATTGTATCCATAGTAAAAACCTTTCTTATGTATTAATTATTGATTGTTGCTGACTGTTGTGCCGATTTTTTCACCCGATACAACACGCAAAATATTGTCGGGATCATTGAGATTGAAAACAATAATCGGCATATCGTTGTCCTTACAAAGTGAAAATGCGGTTGAATCCATAACCTTAAGGTCACGGGTAATAACCTCTTGGAATGTAACATTGTCAAACTTAACGGCATCGTCAAACTTGTTAGGGTCCTTATCATAAACGCCGTCAACATTTGTTGCCTTGAGAAGTGCATCGGCATTGATTTCAACACTGCGAAGAGCAGCCGCAGTATCTGTTGAGAAGAACGGCGAACCTGTGCCGCAGCCGAAAATAACGATTCTGCCCTTTTCAAAATGACGAATAGCCTTATTGCGAATATACGGCTCTGCGATTTGACGCATCTCAATAGCGGTTTGCACTCTTACATCAGCACCGAGCTGTTCCAAAGCATCACAAAGAGCCAAAGAGTTCATAGCTGTTGCAAGCATACCGATATGGTCTGCTCTTGCACGGTCCATGTGCTCGCTTGTTCTGCCTCTCCAAAAGTTACCGCCGCCGACAACGATGGCAACCTCAACGCCCTCATCTGCAACTTTTTTTACTGCCTTGCAAATGCTGATTACGGTATCGTTATCGATACCCTTGCCTGCGGCGCCTGCAAGTACCTCGCCGCTGAGTTTTAACAAAATTCTTTTATATGCTATGCCCATATAAAAAATCCTCCGTTATGCATAATTTCTTATATATAATAATATAAATTAATCTTAAAGTAAAGAAAATAAACAAAATTTAATAATTACAAATGTGTTACAACAAGCAAAACAGCCTGTCGATAGCGTTTCGACAAGCTGTTGAATAAAGCATTAAGCGTTTTTGCTTGATGAAGAATCGCCCTTATTGGCATTTTCTTCCTGATATTTCAAATATTTTTTGTTAAGATTATAAATAAACGCATAATCCTTCGCATTTATAATGCCGTCGTTATTAACATCAAGATACGATGAATTATCTATTGAAAGTCTTTCGATTTTATCAACATTATAGTAGCCTCTATCCCACATAGCAAAAATTTCAGCACCCGTTTTAGTAACCAAATTTCCGCAATGCTTACAGGAATAAACCACGCTGTAAGGCTTTACATTAAGGTTGCCGCCGACAGATGTTGAAGGCTCGTTATATACCCTGAGCATACGGTATCCATGACCCGGAGCCGAACCCTTCGTATTGCCTGTAGTTTTATTGCAAATAGTGCAGGTATCAACATAAATTTCACCGGTTAAGCAAGTTCCTTCCGTGATAACTCTGTGGGTGTAATAACCTTTAATCCACTCTTTGTGCACAATCTCGGCATTTTGCTTTTGACCGCAACGGGTACAAATAGGAGTTGAAAGCACATGACCCGGCTTATCGGCAATTTCCACCTCATCGTTTTTATAATCATGTCCGAGTGCTTTGATTACAAAATCATATTTTTCGTGGCAACGCAGGCAGGTAGCGTAACCTGCACCGTCATTTTCACAATCGGCTTTTTTTGTAATAACTTTTGTGCGTTGATCCGCAAAGTGTCCTTTTGCATCAACCACTTCTGTTTTTGTTGAGGAGCAACGAGAGCATTTGTATGTTTTTGAACCTGCTTCGGTACAGGTTGCGGCAACAGTCAAATCCGTTTGTTCAACATAATCATGACCGAGTGCCTCTACAACATTATCACGCTTTGTGGCACCGCAAACGGTACAAGTGTAATTTGTTTGACCTTTTGTTGTACAAGTCGGCTCGATTGTTTCGGTAGCTTCCCAAGTATGCTCGCCCTTTGACGGAATTGTAACAGTTCTTGTTTCGTCACAAATATCGCACTTGTCACGCTCTACACCGTCTGTTGTGCATGTAACTTTTGCAACAATTGTAGGTGTATACTGACCCTCTACCCAAGCGGTATGAGTTATTTGTGTAGTTTGTTGACCGCAAACAGAGCAGGCATAAGTTTTGTAAATATGACCGTCCGTTTCGGTTTTATCTTCGGTTTTTATAGGATGTTCTGCATCAATGGTATGACCTGTTTTTTCGATGGTTTCGGTTACATCCTTGTCACAAACGGAGCAATGACCTGTTCTTGTGCCTTCTTCAACGCAGGTAGGCTGTTTTGTAACAGTCCATTTGTCTACGGTATGACCGGCTTTTTTAACAACATTTCTTTGAACAACGCCACATCCGTCAACCGTACAAGTGTAGGTTTCCACACCCGGAACAGTGCAGGTTGCGGTATTGGTGTAGGTATACTTTCCATCCACCCAAACATATTTTTTGTTGACGGTTCCGCTGCCCTCAGCTTCAACATGAGTGAGAACAACATTTTCATATCCGCAGGTTTTACACTTTTCGTACTGACGAAGATGTCCGTCAACCTTGGTATCATCCGAAGTTGAAGTAACCTCATAATCGTGACCGGTTGCCGGAATAACTGTATCGGGAACAATAACCGTGTTACAATCGTCACAATATGTTTCCTGCAAGCCGTCCTCTGTGCAGGTTGCGGCTTTGATAACATTGATATGTGTATGCTCGTGCTTGCAGGCATCAAGTGCAACAAAAGTATAGCCTCTGTTTTTTGCAAATGTTTCGGCAGTTGAGCCTGTATAGCCGTGAACATTGAATTGTTGAGTGTCTGTAAGTCCTTTATTGTCAAAAGCAAGGTTTGTTATAGAACATTTTCTGTTGTAAATATAAGCGTCATAAAGATGATAACAGTCACCAAACGCACGCTCATCAATTGATACAATTTGGTCCGGCAAAGTAACTTCCGTGAGTCTTGTACCGTAAAATGCCCACTTATTAATGGTATTTATACTTGGTCCCCAGTTAATGGTTGCAAGATTTGAGCAATTGTAAAAACACTCTGTGGAAAGCTCGGTTGTACCGCTGCCGAATGTTACCTCACTGATACCCGAACAACCGACAAATGCACCTGCATCGAATGTTTTAAGACTGTCAGGAAATGTCACCTTTTTAAGTGCAATACATCCACGGAATGCGGCTATACCTATTTTTTGCAAACCTTCAGGGAAATTAATATCGGTGAGTGAAACGCAATCACGAAAAGCACCGTAAGAAACTCCGTTATTGCCAAGATATCCGCCTGTAACACCGTAGCCTCTGATTTCTTTAACCGTTGACGGAAGTGATACGGAAGTAAGATTTGAGCAATTATAAAAAGCATATTGACCGATTCCTGTAACACCCTCGTTGATAACAACTTTTTTTATGCTGTCTTTAATATCGTTCCAAGGCACTCTGCCTCTTAAAGAACTATCCCAAAAATCATACATATCACCTGTACCCGAAACAGTAAGGGTGCCGCTTGCTTTATCAAAAGAATATGTAAGTTTCGGACCGGGTACCTTATAATCTTGCGCATCTATAACCATAACCGACATAAATGTTGTGAAGCAAAGCACAACACTGAGTATCAGCGACAAATACCTCTTTCCCAACTTTTTCATATATATATCACCAAACCTTGTTGCAAAATTATACATAATTATTTTACCACAGATTTTTTCATTATTATAGGGATAATATTTAACAAAAAAAGGCTATCCGCTTTGTGCAGATAGCCTAAAATATATTGTTTTATTACTTCCACGGATATTTCTTTTGGAGAGCAACAAACTCATCATAATCCTTTGCAAAATGGAATTCCTGTTGCAAATCGGAAAAGAAATACAAATAGTCGGTTTTAGGATAATTTACTACGGCGTCGATTATATCGGAACCACTGTTTGAAATAGGTCCTGCCGGGAGTCCCGGACAACGATAGGTATAATACGCATCGTATACTTTTTGCGAAAATCCGTAATCATCACGCAAATCACGAGCATAAAAATATGTTACATCCGACTGAAGTTTTGAACCTTTTTTAAGTCTGTTCATAAAGACCGAAGCAATGTTCTTTGCGGAACTTTGACCGAGTGCTTCCTCTTGTACAACAGACGCAAGAGTGATAAGGTCATACATAGTCATATCGTTATCTTGACAGAACTTTTCCATATCATCGGTTATGCGATAATCAAACGCATCAAGCATTTGCTCGGCAATATCCCTCGACTCGCTGTTCATAGCAAAATCATAGGTTGCCGGGAACAAGAAGCCCTCCAATTTGTATGCAATCAAATCCGAATCAGGAACGGTTTTTAGAAAATCGTAATCAAATCCGTCGGTTGACTTGCAAACTTCAAGAAAATCCGCAGCCTTGCAAATTCCGTTTTCTTCCAAAATTTCGGCAATCTGCATTGCGTTTGTACCCTCAGGAATGCAAACTTTTACAGCCTTGTGAGAAATATCGGGATTTTGCAATTTTTCGGCAATTTCCTCATAACTCATCGAAGCGGTCATATTATACTCGCCGTTGGTATATTCAAAATCAGGATAGTGGTTGCTCATCCAATTTGTCCACACAACATCAGAGCAAACAATTTTGTTGTTGGCAAGTTTTTGACCGACTTCGTACTCAAAGTCTTTCTTTTCAATTACAAGAGTATAGGTATCATTCGATTGATTTTTACCCAAAATATCATTGTTTATCTGCGTGTAAAAATACATGGCAGCAACGCCTGCTATAATTACAATCAGTATAATAAATAATACCAGCGGTAACTTTGATTTTTTGCGTTTTGGCATTTTATCCCTCCGTGCAATATTTATCGGCTTGAAGATTGAACATATACGCATATGTTCCGCCTTGGTTCATCAATTCTTCATGGCTTCCCTGCTCAATAATTTCGCCGTTTTCCATAACATAAATTTTATCCGCATTGACGGTAGTAGACAACCTGTGCGAAATAAAAATCACGGTTTTGTCATCCGACGCTTCAATCATAGCCTGATTGAGATTATGCTCGGCAACCGGGTCAAGATTTGCCGACGGCTCGTCAAGTATTGCATAAGGACAATTTTTATAAAATGTTCTTGCAACGGCTACCTTTTGGCTCTCGCCGCCCGACAGCATTGCACCGTTGTCATCAAACTCACGGAGAAGTTCGGTTTCAGTTGAGTTCTTCAATTTTTTATCAAATCCGCTGTGAGACAATGAGGACAAAACCCTGCCCGTGTCATAATCAACATCAAGCGCCACATTTTCGCCGAGAGAAGCAGAAAAAATCTGAAAATCCTGAAAGACAGCCGAAAATCTATCCCTATGTGACTGAACATTCACAGAGCGAATATCCTCGCCGTCAATCAAAATTTGACCCTCTGTTACATCATACAATCGAAGCAGTAGGTTTGTCAAGGTTGTTTTTCCCGCACCGTTATATCCGACAAGAGCAATTTTCTCTTTTGGATGAATTGTGAGGTTAATATTTTTAAGTGTTGGCTTTTCATTACCCGGATATGTGAACGACACATTTTTGAGTTCAATCGTTTTAGGTTCGCCGCAAACAGCAACATCTTCGCCGTCTTTGATTTTATGGTCGGCTTTGAGGAAACCTCTGAACTTTTCGATAATTTTTGCACGCTCTTCAAACCTTGCAATCGCCCATACGGTAAGGAAATTTACGCTCATGGCGATTGAATATGCACCGTTGAATGTTGCCACAAAATCGCCTGCCGACACGCTTTTTTTGACCATAACAAGATAGCCGAGATACAGCGGAAGAGCAAGCATAGAACCTATAATCTGCACGCCTATTTCCTGCACACAGTACAGGCGTGAAATCTTTGTCCAATACTTATCCTGATTATTGATAACATCATCGGCGGCATCGTTGTAACGGTCGATAAGAAGCGGATGAATGTTGTTCATCCTAACCTCTTTGGCATAATCCTGCAAGTAGAAAATACGCTGAAAATAGTCGCTTCTGCGGTGATATTTTGTGTTTTCAATCTGTCGCTGAGTTTGAAGATTGCCGATAACCTTTGACAACGGCATAAATATCGCAATAGGCAAAAGCACAATCACCAAACACCAAGGGTCAATGGTGAGAAGCACACCCGATATTGCAATGAGCGACACGGCATTGCCAAAATAATTGCGGACAAGCCCCAAGAGAGTTTGAATATTATCGCTCGACGACTCAATAGTTAAAATAAAGCTGTTGTAAAATTCGGGATTGTCATACGATTCAAGGTCAAGCGATTTTGCCTTTTCATACAGAGTTTTATTAAGAGCATAGTAGCACTTTTCCTTTTCGACATTCCACATAAATTCACGGAAAAGCCACGAAAGCAAACGGCTCAAGATAATGACAAGTGCAATAACTCCGATTGCCAAAAAAATGCGATTGAACCTTTCGCCCGAAGTCATAACATCAATGATGTACTTTACTCCGATCACGCCGATAAGACTGTTGGGCACATTTGCGAGAATCCCCCACACAAATTCACCGATAACGAGGAGCGGCGAAGCCTTGAACATAAGTTTGATGAAAAACATCATATTTGAAATAAGCGAATGTTCTGTTTTTTCTTTTTTCTTATTCATTTTCAATCGCCTCCTTGTTGTAATTTGAAGCCTGAAGCGTAAACATCTCGCTGTACATTCCGCCGTTTGCCATAAGGTCGGTATGCGTTCCGCTTTCAATAATATTACCGTTATCAAGCACAATAATCCTGTCTGCCATAGCGGCACTTGAAAGTCTGTGAGAAATGTACACAACGGTTTTGTCTTTTGTTACACGGGTCAAATTATCGTACATCTCGCTTTCGGCGATTGGGTCGAGTGCGGAGCTCGGCTCGTCAAGAACGGCAATATCAAAATCACGGGCAAACAACCTTGCCGTTGAAACTTTTTGATTTTCACCGCCCGAAAGGCCTGCACCGTTTTCGTCAAATTCTCGGGTAAGAACCGTATCGCCTCCGTTTGCGAATGTGTTGATCTTTTTCCACGCACCGCTGTTTTTAAGAGCATTTTCGGCAAAAGCCTTGTCCTCATCCGTACAAGGACGGCACATAACATTTTCAAACACGGAAACGGCAAAATTCTTATAATCCTGAAACACCGTTGCAAAAGCATTTCTGTAAGTTTCAAGCTCATATTCCTTGATATTTACGCCGTTATACAAAATCTCGCCCTCGGTTGCATCATAAAATCGGAGCATCAATTTTAAAAGCGTGGACTTGCCTGCACCGTTGATGCCCACAACGGCAAGCGTTTCGCCTTTTGTAAGTTTAAAGTTAATATTTTGAAGTGAATATTTGTCTGCACTCGGATATTTGAAGCTGACATTTTTGAATTCAAGGCTTTCAAACGGTTTCGGCTTTTTGGTACCCGAAGTAACGGCAGGTTCATATTCAAAGAACTCACGCAGATTTTGAAAATACAGAGCCATTTGGTTCATTTCGTCAAAGCACTGTGTAATGTCAAGCGTTACATCACGCACGGAATTTATTGACGACAGCACAACGCTGAAGCCCGAAACAGTCAAATTACCCTTGACAACAAACTCATATCCGGCATATAGATAACTGCCGATAATCGGAATAAATTCCTCAAAAAGCGAACTTACCATACTGTAAAGGAACAGACCGACACCGTACTTTTTAAGAATTACGATATTTGAATCAATCGCCGCTTCAAACCTTTTCATCAGCACGGAAAATATGTTTGATGTGCGCATATCCTTTGAATATTCACGCAAAAAAACGGTGCGTTGAACATAGGCTTTTATGCGGTTATTCGTTGTCATTTCCATATCACGCTTGTAAACATATTTGCTCTTTGCCGTTTCGATAACAAACACCAAAAACACAGGCACAAGGAACAAAAGATATACGGGATTAATTGCGGAAATCGTTGCAAACACGCAAATTACGGATGTAATTTCAGCAATAATGCTTGCCAAATCATAGCAAATAATATCAAAATATCCCGATGTCAAAACAAGAGTTGCACGCTGATATTTGTCATAAAAAGCAGGGTCCTCGTAACAGGCTATATCAAGCGATTGTGCCTTGTCAAACACCTTGTTATTGAGCACTTTCAGGATGTTTTTGGTTGCCCGTTTTTCCATTTTCATGCCCCAAAAACTGACAACTTTGCACAATACCGACACGGCGGCAAAAGCCAAAAGTGCACGCACATATGTGGCAAAATCACGATTACCGGTGATAATCTCAAGCAAGATTTTTAGGAACAAAACATTCCTGATAAAGAACGAAAACACGCAAAACATTCCCTCTTGCATAAGATAACCGATAAGCAGTTTTTTATCGGCTTGCCAACACAGTTTTATGGCATAGATAACATTTTTAACCACAGGAACATTTTGCTGTTCCTTGTCAATCTGAATAAACCTCATTGTTTCTCCTCTCCAAACAAAAAAATACCGTCGGAAAACCGACGGCATAATTTTATAATATCATTGATACAAAATTAATTTACGGCTCCGAAAAGCCTCTGCAAGCGGACGGACCGATGCAAAGGACATATTTTGATTTAGCATAATAATAGGGTCTTGAATAATATCTCATCTTCATTCTGTCCGCCTCCTTTCGTAAATTAAAATAAATATTTGACAATTAAATTGTTATCACTATAACATATCAGAACGTTCGTGTCAAGAAAAAAATAAAAGCATCAACTCATAATTGGCAGAAGATTAATTAAATTATCTTTTTTATTCGTTTGAACACACTTCTTGATTCGGGCAAAAATTTTAGCATTTGGAAATCATGGAACATATTTTCGTAATCAAAAAGATAAGTTTCAACGCCCTCGGATTTGAGTTTTTCATATGCCGTAAAGCTGTCGCTTTGTCCCAAATCGGCAGAACCGCAAACCAATATCGTTTTTGGGAAATCGGCAAAGCTTCCAAAGCAAGGTGACAAATAAGGATTGTATAAATCTTCGCCCTGTGCATAAAGCGTTATCCTATGAATCTTATCTTTCGCATCTTCATACGAAATTCTTTTTGGAATACCGTAAAACGGGTCACGATGGCAATTTTCTTTATATGACGAACCCGAGTTTGACAAATCACCCCAAAATGAAAATAGAATAACAGAACTTGGCAATGGCTTTGCATTATCCCGTAACTTCATACAAAGTGATACTGCCATATTTGCGCCACAACTATCACCTATTACAACAATATTATTTGCGCTTTCATTTTTAATAACGCTCAAATAACAATTATAAACATCATCAAGCGGTATCGGAAACCTAACATCGGGATACACTCTGTAATCAACATTATAAACAGTTGCATTATTGAATAACCTGCTGTAATAAACGGATTCTCTACGATAAAAATCCGTAAGTTTCACCTTAAAACTACCACCGTGAATATGAAAAATCACTTTTTTTGACACATTTTTATTCGGTGATATTTTTTCAAGATAACATTCTCCGCATTTTGTCCTTTCTGTTCTGAACCCAATCGGATGAAAATGTGATTTTTTATTATTTGATTTATTTGCAAGAGTGTTGGAGCGTGTTGCACTTTTTTCATATTTTGAATGACAAACAAAGCACAAAACACTTGTTACAATCTTTGATGTTAACGATTGTTTCATTTTAGTCCTCGATTCAAAATTTTGAAAGAATTTTTATACAAAAACATACAAGAAAGAACATTTCTCCACCAACCAAAATGATGCGGTGTGTATCTATAATATTTTTCTGCTTCCTGCACTAAAGCCAAATATCCAATGCCAAATGCAAAGCGAATCATTTCTTCTTTTGAACAGTTCACCGTAGTTTTTGCAATTTTATTATATGCAGATAAAGTCGTTTCTTTTTTGTCTAACATTTTATCAAATTCTAAATTTGCAAAATCAAACATACAGTCACCCCAAAAGGTTCTTTCGGGGTCAATAATTATTAACTTTAAGCTATCTTCGTTTTTAACGCACAAAATATTACCATACCATAAATCGCAATTCACCATGGAAGCAGGGACATTTTTTAATATATCCTTGTATTTTTCTGCGTAAAACAGCAACTTCTTACCACGCCTTGTATGCCTGCCTGTTCTTTCAATATCTTGAATCAGATTTTCTATCATACTTTTCAATGCAAGATACCAATTATCATATAATCCATTTTGCAAATAGCCAAATTTGTCATTTGATACCTTATGGAATTTTGCCGTTATTCTCGCTATTTCTTCGTTACACCAACGCTGTTCTTCTGCTGACAACTTGGCATTATTTAACTGTTCGCCGTCCATTCTTTCCATTATAAAATAATCTGACGGAAAAACAGTATGCGAAAAATCTTTATAATAAACATACGGAACTTTAACATCGGTATGTGTTCTGACTTGTGCGTACCAAAACACTTCGCCTCTCATCATATCCTGTTCATATGTGAGTATTCCTGTTTTGTCAAGTGGAGAAACTTTCAACACATATTTTCCCATATCAGTAACGACATCAAAAACAGCGTTATACTCACCGTCGCCCAACTTACTGTAACTTTTAATTTTGCCCAAGCAAGCATTATCAAACATTGTTTGAATTTGTTCTGCCGAAACATCAGGTTTTGTCCTGCTAATCATACGAACACCTCCTCGTGTATGACTCTATGTTATCGTCCGTCACAGCACTTTAATATAAATATTCCGATATTTATATAACAATTCCTTGAATATTTAAAAATTGTATGATAATGTATAATCGGTGATTAAAATGAGCAAATATAAAATCAATATATTAGATGAAAGCCATATTTTTGAAGAGCGTGAAAACGGAATGACTCATAGTCCGTATAAGGCAGAAATCGAATTCTTATCCGCTGTGAAAAAAGGCAGTCGCACAGATGTCAAAAATTTAATAAACGATATAGAAAAAAACGGCATAAACATTGGCAAGATGTCTGCTGACGACATAAAGCAAATGCAATATTGGGCAGTTGCTGTATTCACCTTGACGACAAGAGCAGCTATTGAAGGCGGGTTGGACGAAACAACCGCTTACAATTATTCTGACAACTGCATTATGACTATTGACAAATTTACAAAAACAGATGAAATTATAAGTTTTATAATTCAAAGTAGCATAAAACTTACCGATATGGTTGCAGAAAGCAGAGAAAACAGCGTGTATCCACAGCCAATAAGAAAGTGCCTGCACTACATAAACACTAATCTGCACGAAAAATTAGACATTTCAACACTTGCAAACGAATGCGGTTTATCTGACGATTATCTTTCTTTTCTGTTCAAAAAGAATTTGGGAGTAAATATTTCAAGATACATAAGAAGTCAAAGACTTCAAGCGTCAAAAGAAATGCTCAAAGGCAATTATACAATATCCGACATCGCATATTATTTAGGCTTTTGTTCCGAAAGTTATTTTATATCATGCTTCAAAAAAGAATTTGGCAAAACTCCAAAAAAATTCAGAAATCAATTATAAAAATATTAAAACTTGAAGCAAGCCAACAAAAAACAGCCATTTCTTTTATAAATTGAAATGACTGTTTTTGAATTTAATCATCTATATTTATTAATTATTTTTTGATTTCAGCAAATTTCCATTTCATAATAATCAACATCAATAATTGTTCCGTCTGGATAGGTTAATTGCCCTGATTTTATCAGTGTATTAAACCCAAAATGCTGATAAATTTGCAAGTTCTTTATTTCTTTTGGTTCAACGCCTAAAGTGTACTTTGTATAACCTTTGTTTTTTAAGTCCTCAATTACAAATTTGAAAAGCTTTGAAAAATATCCTTTGCCTTGATATTTTATGTCTGTACTGAAATTACACAGATATACAGTTTGAGTTCCAACAAGACCTTCGCTGTTTTGAATAATATCTTCATCAAACATTGCAGTCGCTTGACAAATGATTTTGTCATTTAATTTTCCATAATATGTAACAGCCTGACCGTTTTTTATATTCTCAACTGCATTATTTTTCACTAACTCTAAAGCCGATTTCTTTTGTTTTCGCTTTTGCTTTTTTATTTCATAATTCCATTTTGTTATCACTTCATCAACAGAAGCGATTTTACATATGTACTCTTTCATATTATTCCTCAAAACAAACTGATAATTATCATTTCTATATACTTATAATATCATAGTTAGCATAATTATCAAAGTGATTTTTAAAACCGAAGATTAATTCTTTAATATTAAAAAATTATGTGTTATAATAGAGCAAATATTAACAGTATTTTTCCTGCACGACACGGCAAAATATTTCATTATAGAAAAAAGTGATTCAAAATTCAAAGGTATAGTATAAAGAATTTGATAAATTGTA
This sequence comes from uncultured Eubacterium sp., assembly GCA_900539325.1. Taxonomy (GTDB): domain Bacteria; phylum Bacillota; class Clostridia; order Oscillospirales; family Acutalibacteraceae; genus Eubacterium_R. The sequence goes on along the minus strand of UQCC01000001.1, from coordinate 40,879 downwards.
ATTTGCAGAGGTAACAATGTGATGGAACTTCGAAAAATAAATATACAGGACGCTATTGCTCAATGGGAATACACAACAGCATTGCCTGTTGATGAAAACGGCTTAACAAATCAGTATCATGGTGTTTCATACGAGGAATATATTAAAACTGTCCTGCCAACCTTGATTTCGTATGAGCATCCTGTTAACATGCCAAATTGGTTTGTTCCCGAAACATACTATTATTTGTGGGACCAAGATTGTCTAATCGGAGAATTCAGAATAAGGCATTATTTGACTGAAACACTTCGAGAAGGAGCCGGACATATCGGCTACAGCATCAAAAAAGATAAGCGAGGGAAAGGATATGGAACGGCGGGATTGAAACTTACTATTGATAAAGCAAAAAGCATTATCTTGGAAGAAGAGATATACCTTCGTGTAAATAAGGATAATATCGCTTCGCAGAAGGTCATGTTGAATAATGGGGCTTATATTGCGGGCGAAGATGAAGCGCATTTATTCATGCGGATCCCGAAATAACAGCTTTGTTGATAAATTCTAATCTGTTGAGCAAATGTTTTTATCCTAAAATTTTATAAACGACCAATAAATTGTCTTGAGCGAAAAATCGAATTAACGAACAAAATCTCGCTCCGTAAAAAAGAGTGAGATTTTTTGTTACATATTGAATTTTGAAATGCATTTCAGAAAAAGAAAAAACCTGCGAAAACGCCGTGTTTACGCAGGTTTTGGAGCTGATAGTCGGACTCGAACCGATGGCCTGCTCATTACGAAACAGATGAAAAAATATATCATACACTCAAAATAACGAAAAACAGCCATTTCTTTTATAAATTGAAATGACTGTTTTTTAATTTAGCGCTGTGTTTTTATCCTGCTTTCCGTTTGTAAGTGGTCAATAAACGGTCAAAGAATCATTAAATACAAACCATACTTTACATATTTATCATTTTCATAAATACTACGACTTAAAATATGTTCTATATCAATATCCCATTTTTCTCTATAAAATAAATCTTCTTTTACTCGTTTTATAGATATGTTATAAGAGGTTTTAATTGAATTGTCGATATAACTCAATGCCAATAACAAATGTGGCTTTTACAAAGTTTTTAAATTTTTCATTATTTTTATATTTACCAATATGTTCTTCTATAATTTATAATTTTTTTGTAAAGATCATATTTCCTTGTTTATCTCATTATACGCATTTAAGTATTCATTTGGATAATTCAACTTGTACCAAAGCAACTTAAATGAAACAATCATATATTCGACAGAATGTGCTTTAGGGAGCAAATAACTGATTTCCGTAGCAGAATCAATATACCAATCAGGAACACCTATTTCGCAAAGCGCATTCTTGTATTTTGATAATTCTCTTTTTGCTCTGCCTTTCCTTATTATCTCACTTATTTTATAGCAATCAAGATGACTTATCGGTGCGTCATTACCGTTTCGTTCGATATACTCTTTTCTTCTTTTGTCAAGATAAAGCAATACATCATCCCTAAAAGCTATTACGCTTTCAAAATCACAAACATTATTTTCAAACATTTTTTCTGCATTATAAACATAAGCGCCTGTTGAATGAAGCAAACCGTTTAATACAACCACATCTGAAAATTTTTGCGGTCGAGTTCGTTCAATCTGCTTTTTGACATACTCTGTACCCATTTCAGGAATAAAGTCAGTATTTACTTCCTTAATCGATTTTAACAATTTCGCATTATCTGCCAAATCGTTTTCGGACGGTTCAACTCCTATCTTTTCTTTCAGAATTTTCAGCATTTGAACAGCATCGTTACCGAGAATATCCAGCCAAAACAAAGTTTCATAAAGAGTATCTTTGTATTCTTCACATAAATTCAATTCAATGCTTGGTTCTTTATCGCCGCAGAAACCGAACAGTGTTTCATACGGCACATTATGCCCGTCACGAATCAAATCATTTCCGCAGTTTGGGCATTTCTTTGCAGGCAAATCAAAGCCGGAATTATAATCATCAACAAATTTTATATAGTGACAATCATTGCAACGATAATGGGCGCCAAGCGGATTAACATGTGTCAGCCCCAATAGATAAGCCACTAATGACGAGCCTGTAGCTCCCCTTGACATAACAGGACAGCCTTTTGATTTACTATCGTCCGCTATTTTCATCGGAAGCCAAAAGCATAGTGCAAAATCATATTTACTAATAAACCCTAACTCTTTTTCAAGTCTCGCTTTAACAAACTCATGCAAATCTTCACCATATAATTCTCTTGCTTTAAGATAGGCTCTTTCTTTAATTTCATCATATTTTTTCTCACTGTCAGCAAGATGCGTATCGCTTGGAATAGACGATATGTTATCTACAATCATCTGAGCACGATGCCGATACTCATTAATAATATCACTTGAAAAGTTTACATCATTCATTTTTGAAAAATACGAGTGAACATTAAACCCAATTTTAGTTTTCATAATTATGCCTCCTTTGCTAATACAATAAATTTTTATATGGCATAAAAAAATCCCACGAAGGTCGTGGGACATTAATTTTAAAGAACATTTTATTTAATTGTTTCAGGAGTCAAATCATAAATCACCGCATTTTCTAAAAACTTATCTTCAATTACGAAATGATTACGGTCGATGAATTGCTTAACAAATCCGCAACTTTCTGCCATATGCTGTGAAGAAATATTTGTTTCACGAATTTCTGCTCTAATAAAATCAAGATTCACGCTGCGCTTTCTGAATTTATTAGACCAGGAGCTTTCAACAAATTCTGATATTTTTCCGTTAAAGATACGCCTTGCAAGCGCAGTAAACGCTTCTTTTGCATAACCAAGATTTCTATAAGGCTTGAAAATATACCATTGTGCCGATGCTTTTTTTCTGCGACGGTCATAATGATGAAATCCGATAACGCCAACCATTTCATCGGTGTCTTTTTTAAGCACAGAAAATATAAGAGGCCGTTCTATTTTGCAAGCATATAGATTATCTTTAGTCAGCTTATTACCGGTGTACATAGTAAAGTCGCCATCGCTTTTTAGATATTCAAAATAAAGTTTATTGTCACTATCCTTACAAGGTCGAATGATCAGCCTTTCGGTTGAAAAGCTTTTATTCGAGTTTTTAAAACGCAGAGAACGGTTTTGACAACATTTAAGATGCTCGGCTAAGAATTCAAGTTCATCGGGTGTGAAGTCACCGCTTTCGGCTAATTCCTTAACAGTATAAAACGGCGTTAGTGCGTTCCATAACGCCTTACGCAAATCTTCGTCCTGACTGTTAAACAGCTTTTTAAATGCCTGAACATTATAAGAATAACAGTCACTTCCTATGTCGGAAAAATCGATAGTAAAAGAGTCCCAATCGAGATTATATCGAGCTAAACCTTCTTCACCGTATAGCTCAAATATTGCTTTCTTGGCAGCTTTTTTTGGGGAACACCATTCTTTTTTTGTTTTCATTATCTATTCTCCTTGCTACCATTATATTGTTATTCAGATAATTAAATAATTTCCTTATTCAATTCCTAAACTCTTTCATATCGTCAAGGCGGAGGAGGACAGGCTCGGTTTTGCCGTCTGCTGCGCCCATATCAATATCAATCCAAGTTCTTGTTTTGATTATTTTGTTGCGATATTGCTCGCCGTAATTCATTGTCGGAGTGTGACCGAAAACGGTTATAATATCGTCAAAATATTCATCATCAAGCTCCGGCCAAGCCCAAATAAAAGCGTCGACAGGATAGTCGCTGATTTTTTTACCCTTTGCAAAATCATCAATTCCGCTGTGACAAAGAAAATAATCCTTTCCGCCTGCTGTAACAGCTTCATACAGTGGGCAGTCACGCAGATAATCGAGAATATCTGCAACCGTTTCTGGTGATTCTTTGTTAAGTTTTGCAAGTGATTTCAGCGTGATATCGCCGCCGTTTAATTGATAATTTGTCAGCAGTTCGACTTTCTCACTACCAAAATTCGCAACGCTTTCGTCCGTGATTTCATCAAACAAAAACGCACAAGCAAGAAGCATTGCCTCATGATTACCGAGAACAAGCTGAGCATTAGGCTGGGAGAGTAGCCACTGCAAAATCCCAACGCCGCCGTCACCGTTTCTGTCAATCACATCACCGAGTATGTAAAGAAAATCATCCTCGCAAAACCCGGCTTTTTCAAGCAATATTTTCAAATTTTCAATAGGATAACCGTGTAAGTCAGATATTACATAGGTCATAATCAATCAAATAAATTTTCCCATTCTGTTATTGATTTTGGCAATATAGCTTTATATTCATTATAAAACGATAGCAATTCATCTTTTGTAATTTGAACAAAATTATTTGATTTATCTAAATTTTCAATATGTGGTGCAAACAAATATACAAAATATCCATTTTCAACATATGATTTATAATCTAGCGCATTGATTGTTGTTGATTTACCGCCCTTCACCTGTACAACAGCCTTTTGAGGATTATTTTTATCTCTACTTATCAACTCACATTCAACTTTTATTGTTGTTGATTTATTGGCAATAGAATTCGAAAGAACATAGTAGTTGTTTTTTATTTGTAGGTAAGAAATAATTAATTCTTCAAGGTCAAAATCAGGTAAGTTGTCAAATAATGTTCCATTATTTTTATTGTAACTGTAGCAATCAGTCTTTGAAAGTTTATTATAAATGTATTTTGAATATTCAACTATGCTACTGTCGGAAATTTTTTCGGCAGTTCCTCCTCTAGGGCGATTAAACGAAGCTTTAATTTTTCCTGGAACCTGCATTCCTACATTATATGCCTTAACGGGAATAACTGCGCCAATATCTAATTTCTCGTTGCATTTAGGAATTGCCCTATCAGTTGCCTTACATATCCAGTAATTTCCGTCTAAATCTCTTGTCCAAAATAAATCGTTTTTGTTTGTATACCGTAAAATGTTCAATACGTGATTAAGCCTTTTTGAATTATTATGCGCATATTCTTTAACAGCATAATAATAATCTTCAAAATTAGAAAAGTCACTATTTTTGTAAACGCAACTCCAACCAATTGCCAAGTTTTGTTGCTTTGATAATAAACAATGTTCAATTAACTCTTTTCTGTAATTTGTGCTTGTTTTTAGATTTATTCTTGTAACATACTCCATATTTTATTCTCCGTAAAAAATAAGCTTTTTATACCATTATACTATGAATTTTGATAAAGTGCAAGGGCGTTCGCCAAATCCTGCTTGCACATATCGACAAGCTCTTTCGGTTCGGTGATTTTGATTTGGCTTGCGTATTGTCTTGCCCAAAAGCGCATATCGTTTTCGTTCACCTTAACGCTTGCAAGCACCTTGCCGTCGCCTAAATCCTCAAAATCAACATTTGCCCTGAACGAATCAAGGACATCGGAAATCAAGTAGCTTGGCATTTCAAATTTTGCCCTGATTGACTTGCCGCCGAACATAAAAATATGCTCCTGCATATACTTTGCAACATCAAGACCGACAAGCCCCTCAACCTGATTTTTCGGTTTTCTCGGCGTTTCCAAAATCTCAATATTACTGATTCTGTCAATACGGTAATGAGAAATATTATCGTACTTGTCGTAATTGCAAATAAGATAATATTTACCGCCGTTGGCAGCCATAGTATACGGGTTAATTATGTATTCTCTGACATCGCCGTCCTCATTTTTCCTATGATGAAGTTTTTTGTCAGCGCAGTATTCGTTATACAAAAACTTAACCTGCAATCCCTTTGAAATTGCCTCGTCAAGCACCTCAATGGTATAAAACAATTCCCTGTTCATCTCTCTGTCAACGCTTTCGTACGACTGAATATTGGCAGTGCTGAATTTGAAATATTTATTTGACAAATCTTTTAATTTGACAAGCATTTCCTTTTTGTTATTAGTCGGAATACTCCTTGAAAACAGCACGGAATCCATAAGCAAACGAAGCTCTGAATCGGTAAATATATTATCGTAATAAAAACCTGTAAGCACCTCGTTTTTCTCAACCTCGCCCGTCAAGCGATTCGGTGTCAATCGGATTTTTGTTGCGTATTCAATATTATACGAGCCGTCATTGATTAAATCCTCAAGATTAGCCTTGACCGCCTTTCTATCAACGGTCATATCGTAATCGCTCTCAAGTCGCTTTTGAATTTCCCTTTGCGTCATAGGATGCTCGGCATCGGTGTTTCGCCTGAGTATATCAAAAATATACATATTCATCATTTTCTTTGGTCTTGCACCTAACATAATGTTCACCTCAAATTTATTTTATATCTTATGCTCACATTATGCAATAGACTATGCGACTTTTTTCGTGCATAATGTTATTTGCCATTAAATTTCTTAAAGCTATATGTCCTTATTAAATCCCTTTACATTCATCTTAACTGAATCAAATGTATAAAAATCATCAAAACTTTGCACTGAAACTTTTGACGGGGTATCATTAATACTATCCCATACGGACCAGTCATCAAAACTTGCTACATTATTAGCAAACGAAGTGATATACATTGCCTCTGATGGTAGATTTTTCTTTAACACTGCAATGTCTAATTTATGTTGCGGATAAAACAAAGGGGGTTCATTTTTCCATCCGTGATAATCAAGTGATGCCAATGTTGAAACAATAGAAATTTTCTTATCAAAAGCAAAATTATAAAAATATTTCAATGCATCAATTGGTAACTTTGTACAGTAATTTTGAAGTAAATCTTCAAGGTATGGAATATATAAAACATCTATATTCAAGTCAATGATTCTTGCCATCAGTTTTTCCGTCAAATCAATTATATTATCATCAGGCATGCACTCGTAAAAATAGAGTTTTTTATCATCAAAACAAGAAATATTGTTTTGGTGATTTTTTCGTACAATTGCTTTTAAGAAATTACGAACAATTATATTAGGATAAGGTGATATAATCAAAACTCGATTGCCACCGGCGACAGCTTCGATAACAAAACTGTTTACCATTCTCGCAAGAGGCACATTAAACTCATCGGTACAGAACAACTTAAACATACCTTTTTCAAATATACAAAGTTCATCTAAAATATTGTTACCTGTTTTTATAAGATTTTGATTTTGTTCTTCTTCAATCGGATTTAAGTATTCTTTAACAAAGTCGGAAAAAAGGCTTATATCGGGCGAATTGTTTTGTTCTGACTTGGCAGAATCCAAATTTTTAATTTCAAAATTGCTGCAATCATCAATAAAGTTTTTTGCAAATTCGATTACAGGTTCGTTTTTATCATTCATATTTGTACCTCCGTTTTGCTTAAATATAGTAAATTGATTGTACAGTTTTTCGTTCATAACAGCTTTTATTATCTTGTTGAGGTGTAAAAAATGAACGATAAAAAAATAAGAAAAATACTTATATCATACCTTAAAGTAAGTAATGGCGAAATAAGAATTTATCAAGAAAAAAGCATAGGCTCGTCAATTTGCGATGTTATGACTGTTACTGATTGCCTTACAGGATATGAAATTAAAAGTGATGTTGATAATTATCAAAGACTAAATTCGCAAGTAAAATCATATAATGAATTTTTTGACCAAAATTATATTGTAGTCAGCACAAAGCACAAAAGCTCTGCAATCGAAAAAGTGCCTGAAAACTGGGGAATTTTATGTATTGAAAGTGACGAAATTGAGCTGATTAGACAAGCGAAGAAAAACAAAAAAGTCAGCAGGTTTAATCAGCTTTCAATTCTTTGGAGAGTAGAGCTAAATAATATTCTTATAAAAAACAATATGCCGATTTTTGCTCAAAAGAGTAAAAACTACATCAAAAGCCAAATTGCAAAAAGCATCGAGTCATCACTCTTAGGAAAGCAAATTGCAGAAGAACTAATGAAAAGAGATTATTCGATTTTCGGTGCAGACGATTATACTATTCATTCAAATTCCAATGTGCCGGAAAAGGAAATAATAGATTCGCTTTCGGAAGAGGACGGACATAACTTTACACTTGACGAGTGGATAAATTTATACAAAAAGGCACAGGAATTAAAGGAAGAGAAAAATTCAATTTATAAAAAAGCACCAAAAGAGAGAAAACCTCACAAGATTAAATATACCGATATAGAGGCACGGCTCGGAGCACCATGGATTTCAAAAACTATTATTGAAGAATTTATTCACTACATTATCACAGGCAAAGAAGTTAAAAATTCTGCAATTTGCTTTGTGAAATATGATGATGTCACGGCAAACTGGAACATACCCGATAAAAACATATTTTGTGACAATTTACGCATAACAATGGAATACGGCACAGCGTTATGTAATGCACTTAGAATAATTGAAGCAAGTCTAAATTTAAGACCGCTAAAAGTATATGTAGAGGGCATTCCTAATGAACTTGAAACCACTTTGGCACTTGAAAAGCAAAGAAAAATCAACGAAGAATTTAAAAAGTGGATATGGCAAAGTGAGGACAGAATTTGGGAAGTAGAGGAAGCATACAATAATTCTTTCGGCGAATTTGAAAAAAGAAAATATGACGGCAGCACACTTGAATTTCCCGAACTTGCTGACGAAATTGAACTTTTTGATTACCAAAAAAATGCGATAAAAAAGATAATTACAGAAAAAAATACTTTACTTGCATTAGATGTCGGTGCAGGAAAAACATATATTATGATAGCCGCTGCAATGAAAATGCGTCAGGAAGGCTTGTCAAGGAAAAACCTTTTTGTTGTCCCCAATAATATTGTGGGACAATGGGAAAAAATGTTTACAACGCTTTACCCTAAAGCTAAGGTTTTAACAGTAGATTCAAAAACATTTAAGCCCCTACTTCGTGAAAAAGTACTTTCACAAATTCGTGACGGCGATTATGACGGTATAATTATGGCATATAGTTGTTTTGAAATGATACCGCTGTCTTGTGATTACATAAATAAGCAAATGATAGACAGTATAGAGGAGTTAAATCTTGCCGTTAATAATTACAACCTTTATTCCTTTGAACAGGTAAACAGAAGAAAAGAAGCAGACAGAATAAGGAATCTTGCCGCCAAACTAATAGCAAGTATGGACAAAAAGCCCATAAGAAACATTTGCTTTGATGATTTGGAAATAGGCACAATTTTTCTTGACGAGGCACACAATTACAAAAACATTCCAATTAAAACTAAAATGAGAGATTTAACAGGAATCAATACTACCGGCTCTCAAAAGTGTTTGGAAATGCAAAGCAAGGTTTTATGTGTTCAAGAGCAAAACGGAGGCAGAGGAGCAGTTTTTGCAACAGGTACTCCGCTATGTAATTCAATATCTGACGCATATGCTATGCAAATGTATCTTCAAAGAGATAAAATGCACGAGCTAAAACTTGACATATTTGATAATTGGGTAAAAACATTTGCCGCACCTGAGGTTATTTGCGAAATTGATGTTGATACATCTAAATTCAGAATGATTAGGCGATTTGCAAAATTTTTCAATCTTAAAGAACTTTCCAAAATGTTTTCTTCAATAGCCTTTTTTCACGCCGTAGAGCCTAAAGGATTGCCTACTTTTAACGGGTACACAGATGTAGTTATTAAAAAGAACAAACCACTTAAAGATTATATGCTTTCACTTTGCGAAAGAACAGAGCTTATCAGGGCAAAAATAGTAGATAGAGCGTACGATAATATGCTAAAGGTCAGTACTGACGGCAGAAAAGCCGCGCTTGATTTAACTTTAGTCGGAAAAAAGCAATCATACAATCAAACTTCTAAAGTCTTTAACTGTGCAGAAAATGTTTTTCAGATATATAATAAATACCCCAACACTTCACAGTTGATATTTTGCGATTATTCAACACCCAAAAGTTTTAATTTTGATGTGTATAACAAAATTAAGGAATTGCTTATCACCAAAGGAATCGACGAAAAAGAAATAGCCTTTGTTCATTCATATCAAACTGAAACAAGAAAACTGAAACTTTATGAACAGGTAAATTCGAGTAAAGTGCGAGTCCTTATCGGTTCTACCTTTAAGCTCGGAATCGGTGCTAATGTGCAAACTAAACTTAAAGCCGTCCATCATCTTGATGTGCCTTGGCGACCTGCCGATATGGTACAGCGTGAGGGCAGAATTTTAAGAAACGGCAATGAAAATAAAGATGTATTTATATACCGCTACATAGCCGAAGGCAGCTTTGATTCATATTCTTGGCAAATTCTCGAAACAAAACAAAATTTCATTTCGCAATTTTTAAGCGGAAGTACATATCAAAAAAGTATTGAGGACCTTGAGGAAAATGTATTATCCTATGCCGAAGTAAAGGCTTTGGCACTTGCAAATCCTCTTATGAAAGAAAAAGCAGAAAAAGAAAACGAACTCAAAAATTTACTTATTGTAAGTTCAAAAGGAAATGAAAATGAAAGGAATTTGAAAATTGAATATGATGAACTCAAAGTTAAAATAAGCAAACAAGAGGAGCGCCTTTCAAATACAAGAAAAAACGGCGAATATATTAAAGATTTATCTAAACTAATTGAAAACACCTGCAAAAAATATAACAAAACAATGACTAATGATTTTATTTATTCAAGCAATAAATTTTGGATTTATGATTTCGGTATTTATACACCTGATAAACAAAGTGAGAAAAAGCCTTATTTAATAGTTGAAAGATTAAACACAAGATACACTTTTGAAGTTTCAAATAGTCCGTCAGGTAACGCAATCAGGTTAAATCATTTCTTTTCTAAATTTGACAAACAAATTAAAAAGGATGAAGAAGTCTTGCAAAAATTGACTGAAAGAAGAATCAGTATAGAAAATCATAAAGTAAAACCTGAATACGCACAGAAAATACAAGCTTTGAAAACCGAATTAGCAGAAATCGAAAGTAAACTAAATTTATACAGCGCATAAAAAAAGGAGTGAAATCAAATTGATTTCACTCCTTTTTGCTAAACGCTTCTTTTGTTAAATTGTAGCACAGCATATTAGGGATATATTTCTTATTGTTCAGAATATAGGTTGAATCAAGTTCAAAGTGTTCCGATATTGCGGCGGCGATGCCGGCAGAACAGGATATGCCCATTTCACATTGCACCCAAATTTCATCCACATAATTTTCCCATTTCAAAACAAAATCTCTAATCAAAACAGCATCAATCGGCGACATAAAATCGTAGCCGCCGAAGATGCTTTTTGTTTTTTCGTCAATATCATAAAACGACAAATAAAGCACACTTTTGATAGAAATATTATTCCTATTGAACTTTGCTTTTTCCTCAAACGGGTCGCTTATTGATATGATAATTTTACTGCCGTCAAAATCCGTATAACTTTGCTTAACAACCTGCTGTCGACTGAATATTTTAATTATCATACGGCACTTCAACACATTCAAAATTCGCCACAATTTCAACATCCTGATTATTTCCGCACTGCGTACAATGATATGAGGTTGACAGATTTCCACTGGCTTGACCGTTACTGTTGCTTACATAGCCGCACGCTTCGCACTTTTTATGAAACTGACAGCTTTCAAGGTAACCGTTCAAATCATAGCTTTGGTCGTAAATAACAGCACCATGAACAGCATTGAATGACATAATCACATTCTTTTTATATGTAGCCTGTGATGTGCTTTGAGTTGTTGACTCTGTTGTGGTTATTGTGTTAATTTCGGTACTTGAGTCACTTTGAACAGTTGTTGATTTATCGGTTGTTGCTGTTGCGTCGGTGTTTACTTCTTTTGAACAAGCTGCAAATACTGTTGCAACTAAAATTATGCCGATAACTATTGATAAAATCTTTTTCATTTTTAATCTCCTTATTATTAAATAAAATTTATTTTTCATATAGCAAAATACTATTGTCAACATATTTTGGAAATACATCTTCGCTGATCATAAAATCAGATTCGGTAGGAATTCTGCTTTTATCATTGCTTTTTGATAATTGAGTTGTGGCAATGATATTTATATTTTTATGATTTGAAATGTTTTTCAATTGCTTGACTATATAATCAAGACTTTTATCATTTGCATAGCCGATTAAATTCAAGTAATCAATAACGATTAAATCTGAATTGACAACTGTTTCATCATCAGATAAATCATCAATATTAAAGTTAGGCTTATCATAAATTGTCAATTTGCTTAAACTGTCTTGATCATTAAGTCCTGTTGAAAGCAGATAATTTTTTATACTTTCTTCGTCCAATTCCAATGAAACAAAAAACACATTTTTATTACGCCTAAGCATTTGAGCTGTCACATTCAACAAAAATGTTGTTTTGCCTACACCGGGACGACCGCCGACTAACATTAAACCCACTTCGCTTTCTAAATCGTTTACAAAAAGTTCTATGTTAAAGTTTTCCATTATCCACCTCTGAATTTATAAAATTTCGTATTTCGTCTTCGGTTATTCCTCTTGCAGAAATAATTGAATCTAAGTCATGATATTTTTGTTCATCATCGCCGAAAGCCTGTTTAATTTCATGAAAAATCTTAAATGTTGACGGCAACACTCCGTCATATCTCTTTGCATAGTAAAGCGGCGGAACGATAAAATCATTTCGTAATATATAACCTACGTCTCCGTGCTTGACTGCGCCTGTTTTCCAAGTTCTCGGACCTACCCAATAAAGATTCCAAAGACTGCAACAATCTTGATTATCACCTGTACTTAAAATAAGAGAGAATGTTATTTTCGCAAAAGGATATCCGTCAAACTCAACAACATCGCCAACTTTGAAAGGCGTTGGAACATTAAGTTCAAAATTACGAATTTTGGGCTCAAAGTCGTGTAAAAATTCTTTTAAGTAATCACCTAAAGGCGAATACTTAAAATAACAAATTTCATTTTTAATTACATAATAAGTAATAACATTTTCGAGTATACCGTCGCTGTTTTTTATCCATTTTTCAACAAAATAACCGTAATAATCATAGTCCTTATATTCGCACTCCTTTATGTCGGACGCTATAAACTCTTTCACATCTTTATAGTTTGAAAACAGTCCTTCATTTATAAGTTGTGGGCAATAACCGGTATCATATCTGCTTGTAACGCTGAAAACCCCGTCTGCATTCAGCAGTTCATATGCCTTGTCAATATCCTCAATACAGTTTGAACAAAGCGTTTTTAGTTCGCTATTGTCAGTTTCACCAAGCAGTGAATCAAAAGCATTTTTCTTTTGGTCAATAGAATACGGAGAATTAAATATCAGTGACGCTATTTGATACGGCGTAAGTTCTTGCGTTTTTAAGTAGTTTTGCATTTCATCAGACGGCATAAACTCGTCAATGTATTTTTTGTATGTATTATTCATTTTTTATCCCCAACTCTTTCATAATTTCATCTGTGTATCCTTTCGGCATTGATTTTTCCATATAATCTGCTAAAGATAGGTTATGAAAAGCATTACAACATAAGCCGATATCAATATCACCTTTTAAAAAACGACTGATTGGAAGTAAGGCCTTGTCTTTACCGGTTAATTCATAAGGATAATATTCCAAATCTATATAATTATAAAAATCGTCATCAAATAACATACCGTTATCTATGGCATAATATTCACAAGTCATATCCGTTTCGTCGCCAGTTTCTTTTAAATATTCATAATTTTCTTTATTCAAATTTTTATACCCGATATTTGAAATAACCATAGGCTCACTGGCATAATATTTATCCCAAACAATATCACCGCTTTTGAACGGCGTGGGAAAATCAAACCAAAGCCCCTGTAATAAATCAAAGCAGAATTCAGGATCAAAATCAATCGAAAAAAGTTTTAAATCAGCACCTTTAAACACCATTTTCTGTGGATAATAATGTCTACTGTTTGCTTCATTTTTAGGTGTATACTTGCTTATCACAAAACTTTTTATTTCCTTGGCTTCGTCGTCCATTTCAATTTTGCATTGCTGTTTAACAGCATCTAAATTGGTAAATATTGTCATAATATTATAAGTTGCTTCACATTCAAATGTACCCTCAAAATACTTCACTTCAATAGAATATACTGCACCCGGCGTTTCGAATTCATCAATAGCTTTTTTGTACTCATTGATATAATTTTTCAGATACTCAAACAGGCTATCCTGCACCGGAGTGTGCAATCTTTTTTTAACTCTGCAATCGGGATATTCTTGCATAAGCTCTTCGTAGGCATCGAATTTTTCATAAACAGAATGGTTATATGAATGATAAATAAGCCATGCAGCCTCCAAAGTATTGAATTGATAATTGATTTTTTTCAAATGATTTCTGATATCTTTTGAATTTATAAATTGTAAAATATCCATATTATCCTCCTAATCTAAAAAGCATTTATAATGCTTGCTGTAATCTAATTTGACAATCGGTTCTTCCTTAATTTCAAACACTTCTTTTATGCTTGAAATAAACTCGTTTGATATATTTGGGTTCATATAAATAATCGCTTTGTTTTTAGTTCCTTTAACAACCCTGCCACGAGGATAGTAATTATACGGCTTGTTGCAATTTTGTGGCTTAACATATTTCCACAGTTTTTCGTGATTATATGTATCACCCGATTTTGCAATGCCGTCGGGATATTTACTTTTGTCAAACGGAATTGCAAGCAGATTATTATCAATCACCCAAAACACGCCTTGCTTCATATCATCACCCTTTCTTGATGCGATTATATAAAACGCTATGTGCCGAATTTCGGGCATAATAAAACACCACAATGATTTCTCACTGCGGTGTTAAAGTGTTAGATTAAATTTTTCAAATATGGTTTATAATTCTCAACATTAAAACCACATTGTGCCGAGGGGTGACGAAGTCCATAAATGTGAACATCTCTCTTTAGCACTGTTTTTACATTTTTATGTTGTTCACCTTTTAGATAAACACAATGACTTATAAAATCTCTTCTACTACCCACAAAAATATTGCCATTATCTAAATTAGGTTGTTTTTCAGCAGCTGTTTTATTTTTGGAACAACTCGGCAGATTATTATAAACCGTTCTACCGAAAACAAATACTATATCAATTTCATTTTCATTTATAAATTCAAATAATTCATTATTGTATTTTTCTTTATTGTTTTTAATTAAAATTTTTGCTTTTGAATCACCTATACCACACAATCCGTCAACATAGTTTGCAAAATATACATTATTCCAAAAACTTTCAAATTCATCATCAATATCCTTTACATTTTCAAAAAAGCATTTAGCAATTTTATGAAAAAAATGATATTTCTTTTCACCTGGATTTGAATAAAAATTTTGAACTACTGAATCAGTAGTAAAATCATTATACCCATCTTTATCATAATGCGACTCTCCTAATATAAGTATTCTTTTACTTTGATGTTTTGCATTTTTACCTTCATAAACACCTTTAAACATTTTCATCACCATCCCAATTATAACAAGCCAAATAGTTAATTACAACATTCATCAATCCTTACCACTGAGCATATCGGCCAAGGCGTCATCCATTTTCTTTTGTGCAGAAGCCTCTAAATCTTTTGAATGTGCGCCTCGCTTTGCATTTGATGCTTCCTTAAATTTTCTGTTTGCATTACTATTTGGCGAAATCATATCCGCAAAAGCTGTCTCTCTGTTATGAGTCGCCGAAGCCAAAGTGTCATTTGTTCCGCTCATTCTTGCACCTGCATAATTTGAAGCGGCATTCTTAAATTTTTGTGCACTTTCTGCTGATACGCTTCCGTTTTCTCTCATCATATCAGCCATAGCCTTGTCCATTTCTTTTTGAGCAAGCGCTTCGGCATTCTTGTCACCTCGTGCAATAGCACCACGCTTTTTGTTTGATGCTTCTCTGTATCTCTGCTTTGCAGAATTTGCGTTAGTATTGCTTGTAACTTGAGGTGCAAGATCGGAATTAACAAGATAACCGCAAATCATAAATATTGAAAAAACGGCAACGACCGGCATACCGCAGAATTTGAAAAACATACGAAGCCATTTTGTTTTTATAATTTCGAGAAAACCGACAAGCCCCAAGACCAATGATGGCACAAATATTGCAAGAATTCGCTGAATACCGTTATTGTTAATCAAATACTTTCCTTCAGTAGTTAATAGGTAAGAGGTTTTAAATTCTACATCTCCACATTTTATATTTTTAATTTTTTCAAAATTTTCTTTACTTACAACATTACTATCCAACGATTTGTATTTTACCTCATCGCTTGCAATTCCAATACTAAAATCGGTAACCGAATACGGTTCAAGATTTTTAGAGCAGTAAATCACAACTTCCTCACCATATAAATTCACCAAAAATTTGTAGGAACTTATATTATTGCGTGATTCATTTGTGATAAAAAAATTCAACTTGCCACAATTTTCTATATAACTGTCAGGCACATAATTTGCTGCTGTGATTGTTATGTAATCAGGTTCTTTCCACACAATCGGTTGTGAAAAGAAATTTTCGATTCCGCTCAAACCGAATATGATGAGTAACAACACCACCAACACAACCGATGAAACGGCAACGATAAAATTCTCTTTTTTTGCATCTGGATTTTTGATTTTCATAATAAGCCTCCGAAAAAAATTTGTGAGAGCACTTTCCGCTTTCATATTTAATATCGAATACGAAAACGAACTTGGTCCGCAATTTCATATTTTTTATTTCTGCTTATATGATAACTCAAATGATGCCCGCTTTTTATCTTATCTAAAAAATTATAATTTTTTCTAAAAACACATCAATAAAATTTAGTACATAATGCTTCAGGCTTTATCGGCAAAGAATAGAAAAAAGTTTATTTTGAAATGCATTTCTGAAAAAGAAAAAACCTACGAAAACGCCATGTTTACGCAGGTTTTGGAGCTGATAGTCGGACTCGAACCGACGGCCTGCTCATTACGAATGAGCTGCTCTACCAACTGAGCCATATCAGCATATTGGGTGTATCGGATGATACACCTTATTTAATTTTTGCGATTGCAACGGAAATATTATAACACATAGCTTTTTACTTTTCAAGCAAATCATTTAAAGTATTAAAAACGAATTCAACCGACTTGGCTCTGACAACATTTCTGCCGAGATTGCCAAACTGCATTGTATAAGTTTTTACTTTTCCGTTTACATAAAATCCAAAGCAAACCATACCGACCGGTTTTTTGGCGGTGCCTCCAGTTGGACCGGCAACACCTGTGACGCCTACTCCGACCTCGCTGTGTGCTTTTTCGGCAACACCGGTGCACATCTCCCCTGCAACCTGTTCGCTGACAACACCATAGCTTTTGATAGATTCGGGGCTTACATTTATAAGTTCAACTTTTGCTTCGTTTGCATAGGTCACAAACGACATATCAAGCACCTTTGAAGCATTTGACACATTAACAAGCGTGCCGCAACAAAGGCCTCCTGTGCACGATTCGGCAAAGGAAATACGGAAGCCTTTGTCAATTAATTTGTTTACAACCTGTTCTTCAATAGTCATATTACTCAACACCGTTTTGAATTTTTGCCGCTGTCAATGTGTTTTTCATAAGCATAGCAATAGTCATCGGACCAACACCGCCCGGAACCGGAGTAATGAAGCTGCACTTATCCTTTACATCATCAAAGTCCACATCACCGCAGAGTTTGCCGTTTTCATCTCTGTTCATACCGACATCAATAACAACTGCACCATCCTTGACCATATCTGCCTTAACAAATTTTGCCTTGCCGATAGCGGCAACAAGAATATCGGCTTCCTTGGTAATATCTGCCAAATTTTGAGTTCTTGAATGAGTGATTTCCACCGTTGCGTTTTCGTGAAGAAGAAGCATTGCCATAGGCTTGCCCACGATATTTGAACGGCCCATAACAACAGCTTTTTTGCCCGAAACATCAACGCCTGTTGAATGGATAAGCTCCATAACGCCCGCAGGAGTGCAAGGCAAATAATTGTAATCGCCAATCATAATTGCACCGACATTTACAGGATGGAACGCATCAACATCCTTGAGCGGGTCAATACGATTGATAACCTCCTTGTCGTCAAGATGTGACGGCAGAGGAAGCTGGCAAAGAATACCGTTGATTTTGTCATCTTTGTTAAGTTTGTCTATAAGTGCATTAAGTTCTTCCTGAGTTGTTTCGGCAGGGAGAGCATACTTAACGCTGTAAAATCCGCAAACCTCACACGCAACCTCTTTGTTATGAACATACACCTGAGATGCAGGGTCATCGCCAACAATAATTACCGCAAGACCCGGTGTGACACCTTTTGCTTTGAGCTGTTCGCACTCTGCTTTAACATCTTCTTTCACTTTTTTTGATACAGCTTTTCCGTCAATAATATTCATTGCTTATTCCTCTTATCTTTCTTTTCCTGCTTTTTAAGAGCCTTTTGTCTTTTTTTCTCCTCAAGTTCAGCCTTTTGCTCTGCCTTTGCTTTTTTGTTTGCTTCTTCTAAAGCATCCAAATCATCAAGTTGAAGTGCCTTTGGCAATTTGCCCTTCTTGTATTTTGTCATAAAATAAATGAAAAATACAAGAGCAACAACCATAATAATTGCCGACAAAAGCTGTGAAACACGGATAGTTGTTGAGCCGATGTAAAGAGAATCGGTTCTCATACCTTCAACAACCATACGCTCGGCACCGTAAAGCACGCCGTAGAGCATAAAGATTTCGCCCTTAAACTTTCTGAAATAAGTTACAACAACATGAAGCACAAGGAAACTGAGCAGACACCATACACTTTCATACAAAAATGTAGGATGAACAGCTGTGTCAGGGTCAACGATTATTCCCTTTTGTGCAAGGAGTGCCGCCGAACTTTCCAAAGTATCATGAATTTTTGGCGACCACATTCTGAAAAGTGCCGTATCGGTGTTTGTACCAAACGCCTCCTGATTAAAGAAATTACCCCATCTGCCGATACCTTGTCCGATCAAAAGACCGAGCGAACCCAAATCAAGAAGGTTAAGAAAATTAATTTTACCGATTTTACAGCCTATTGCCGCACCGATAAGAGCACCGATAATACCGCCGTAAATCGCAATACCGCCGTTCCATATAGCCGGAATTTCGTTGAGGTGTTGCGAATAGTAATCCCATTCAAAAGCGACATAATAAAGTCGTGCACAAATTATACCGAAAAGTGTGCCCCAAATAAGCACATCGGTCATTCCGTCAAGGCTCATCTTCCATTTGTACGCCTTGCGACCGCCGTACAAAACAGCAAGTGCAAAACCGAAAGCAATAATAATTCCGTACCAATGAATGTCGTAGCCAAACACGCTGAAGGCTACCGACGGCAGATTAAAATCTATACCCAAACCGTCAAAATATACATGTGTAATATTAGACATCTAATTCCTCCCAAATAAATCTAATGTATAATATAACACATATTATATCAAATTTCCATACTATCAAAGCAAAATATACAGAAGTGCCAAAATTAATTTGCTGTCTGCTCCCTCTTTTGACAAAATTAAAATAAGTGCAAGAATAAGTCCCTGCGAGCCGTCATTGCCCGACGACGAAAAAAGAGAACCTGTTAAATCCGATAAAAAAGACAGCGGAGAATCATTTTTATTATCACTTTTTGCACTCAAATTTTTAAAAGTTTTGTTCTCGTTTTGCGGAGTGTCTATGTAATTATTTGCTTTTTTTCGCATTTCTTCAACACGGCGTTTTGCATCATTTATATCATTTGAATTAAATTCGCTCATTTAAAACAGTTCCTTTATGTACGGAAGAATATCAAACAATTTCAAAATACGAATTGCTTTATCGGCTTTTACTTTTGACTCTTCGGAAAGATGCGGCTTTAAAGCCAGAATAAGATCGGCATCCTTTGATGATGTATTGTTCATTTTATCAATTATCGTTTTTGCCTTGAGCATCATATTGATATCACTTTGTGAAAGATTAAGTCCGTTTGGAAGAACAGAATTGTTCTTCTCGGCCGAAGGCTTTTGTTCGGGTGCATTGCCGTCGCCTAATATAGACGAGGCAACACCCTTGAGCATTTCTATATCATCATCAGAAAGAGATGATATAATATCGTTTATGTTATCCATTTTTCTACCTATTTTTTCATAAATTTCTGCATAAGTGCTTTTGCTTCCGGAGTGTTAAGCAGCTTTTCGGTTGCGGATTTATCGGACAAAACCTGCTTGATTTTTTTGGTTGCATCGGGCGGAAGATTTTTATTGATATACGAATCTATGTTTCCGTTCTCGGCGGCTTTTTTCAGATCGTCAACATTGATATTTTTCATTGAAACACGCATCCTTTCATAGTATAATCTAATTAAAGATATGATAATTTAAGGTGGGATATGAATGAGAATAGTGGTAATGTCGGACAGTCACAGAAGAGTTTCGGCTTTACTTGACATAATCGAAAGGCATAAGAACAATGCCGACTTATTTTTGTTTTTGGGTGACGGCAACGATGACCTTGATGAAGCATTGATAATGTATCCGGACATTAAGGTTGACAGAGTAAGCGGAAACTGTGATTTTTATTCACCGTACCCTGCAAGCAAAGTTATAGAATTTGACGGAAAGAAGATACTTTTCACGCACGGACATCCGTACTATGTTAAGCACGGGTATCAGGATATTCAAAGAGAAGCAAGGTCAATCGGTGCGGACATTGTTTTATTCGGTCACACTCACATCCCGTATATTGAGGTTGTGGACTCTATACATTATATGAACCCCGGCTCTGCCCGTGACGGTATTTACGGAGTTGTAGACATTGAGCCGAGCGGAATTATGATGTATCATTCAACAATTTAATTATACAAATGTTAATTTTTAAACATACACTTGTATAAATTTGAAAATATGCTATAATATACATACTATAATATTTGTATAAGAGGTTTACGGTATGAAAGACCAATTATCATGCAGTGAAATCACCAAGCGTAAGATTGCTGCTGCATTGAAAGAATTAATGCAAACTACACCGTTTGAAAAAATTACGGTTTCGGACATTTCAAACAAGTGCGAAATGCACAGACAAACATTTTACTATCATTTTCAGGACAGATACGAGCTTCTTGATTGGTTGCTCTATAATGAAATAATCAGCAAACTTGTTGACAATTTTTCATACGAAACGATGGAAGAAAACTTTTTGGCTATATTCAATACAATGTATAACGACAAAAAGTTTTACCAAAACGCCGTAAAAATCAACATGGGTGATGTATATTCTTACCTGTCAAAAATTGCCACAAACCAATTTAAAAGCATAATTGATGATATTATCAGAAAAAACAACTTAAATACATTAAGCAATGACAACTCTGCCGTTGCGGAATTCTTTGGCTTCGGCTTGGGCGGAGTTATCATAAGCTGGATTTCAAAAGGAATGAAAGAAACACCTACTGAAATGGCAAACAAAGTAAAATCATTTACCAAACAATTTTCAATTATTGTTGCAAAAAAATAAAAAACATATGTAAAGCCGTTAAACAGTTACAAAAATAATTGTTTAGCGGCTTTTTATTATGCGATATTTGTAAAGTGAAATTCTTTACAAACCGACAATCAAATAACAAAAATGTGGAAAACTGTGTGGAATAAATGTTTAAATAACCGATTTTAGCGTATTTTCGGTGTGGAAAATTGGGTGGAAAGTGTTAAAAACAGTAAAGTTTAAAAATTTACATAAGAAAACAATGTATATTTCAAAAAGTAATCTCACCTTTTCAAAAATAAATAATACAAGCATTATAGCTTTACACAACAAAAAAAGACTGTTCAAAAGCGAACAGTCTTTTAAATTTCAGATTAATTACTTCTTAAAGAATGAAACGATGTCATTAAACGAATCGTCATCATTTGAAGTAAAGCTTGCAGGAGCTGATGGAATTTCAGTTGGAGGAGCAACAGGCTTTGAAGCTGTTGTTGACTTGATAGGAGCACCAGGTCCGTCCTCACCGAAACGAGTAGCGATAACTGTAATGATCATTTCATCTTCAAGTTCTTCATCGAAGTTAGCACCCCAGATGATTTCGCAATCAGGATGAACAGCTTCCATAACAACATTGGATGCTGCATCGATTTCTTCAAGACCGATATCTGTTGAGCAAGTGATGTTAAGAAGAACACCGCGTGCACCGTCGATAGATGTTTGAAGAAGAGGTGAAGAAATAGCTTGCTGAGCTGCCATTTCTGCCTTATCCTTACCCTTGCCGTGACCAACGCCCATATGAGCATAGCCGGCATCCTTCATAATTTCAGTAACATCGGCAAAGTCGCAGTTTACAAGACCTGTTGCATTAACAAGGTCAGAAATACTCTGTACACCCTGACGAAGTACATCATTTGCAATTTCAAATGCGTTGAGAAGAGTAATTTTTTCCTTAGAAACGAGCTTAAGATTTTCGTTTGGAATAACCATCAATGAGTCAACATTTGAAGCAAGCTCATTGATACCTTCCTGTGCCTGTTGCATACGACGCTTACCTTCAAAACCGAACGGAGTTGTAACAACACCAACGGTAAGGATACCCATTTCCTTAGCAAGCTTTGCAACTACCGGAGCAGCACCTGTACCTGTTCCGCCGCCCATACCGGCAGTAACGAATACCATTTCACAGCCCTGGAGAACATCTGTTAACTGTTCCTTTGATTCTTCGGCAGCTTTAAGACCAACCTCAGGTCTTGCACCTGCACCACGGCCTTTTGTTGCTTTTTCGCCGATAAGAATTTTATGTGTGGCAGATGACTTGTCAAGAGCAGGCTTATCAGAGTTTACAGCAACAAACTCTACATCCTTTACTCCGCACTTAACCATACGGTTAACAGCGTTTCCGCCGCCGCCACCTACGCCTATTACTTTTATTGAAACAACTTTGTTGTCGTCAGTATCGATTTCATATCTACCCATTTTTAATTCTCCTTATCTTTAATTTTATCGGTACAACACTCTGTCAGTGTCTCACATTTGATATTGTAACAGTTTTGTAACTACTTTGCAATACTTTTTAAAAAATAATCTAAATATTTTTTCCAACCTTTATAAAATTATACATTGTTTTGTTGTGCAAAGTGCATAAATTATACATTTCGTAATGTACTCAGCAAGTAATGTCACTTTACAGCGAAATTCATTATATTTTTTACTTTTTCTCTGTAAAGTAAATCTGCTTGCTGTTTGTAGCTGTTAAAGTGCCTTCGGCACCCGGATTACTTTCATTTAGCTTTTCTATAGCTGCCAAAGCTGTAAAGACTTTATCTTTTATATCCTTGGTTTCGCCCAATTTAACTGTTATACGATTATCATACACAATATAATTGCTTACAAGACTGTCAGAATAAACAGCGGTTATCTTTTTAAATTGTAAATCGGCAACACATTGCATAAGTGCCTCTATATCAGGTATCAGGTCTTTATTTGTGATTTTTGCCGTTTTGCCAGGAACAACATTTTCAAATGCTATTTTTTTGACCTCAATTCCTTTTTTAGGAGCCGATTTTACATCTGCCTCAAGAATTTTAAAATTATCGTCAAAATAGGTATATGTATCATTACTGTTTTTTACATAATACACAAACTCAGGTTCTGTAATTTTTACAATAACGGTTGACGGCAATTTGCGTGTAATTTCAAGATTGTAAACATACGGCAAATTTTCTTCAACCTTACTTGCTGCTCCCTTTTTATCTATAAGAAAAAGATTTTTGCCTTTTTCAATAGGCAAAACAGAAATAATTTGTTGCGAATTATATTTTTTTGCACCGTTAACCGTTATGGTTTCAATCTTAAAAAGCACGGTAAGGCTTAAAACAAGTACAATTATTGCAATTAAAAGTACGAGACCGACAGCCGTAAAAGCCACTCTGAACTTCTTTTTAAGCTTTCTTTTTTTCTTAACCTGATTTACATTTTGTTCTCTTGATTGAGCAGGTGCACTTTTACGTTGTGATTTTCTTTTCTTATCTGAAGATTGCCTTTGCTCTGTTTTTCTGTATGAAGATTTGGCTTGATCTTCACGGTAAACCTTTGGCGGTTCGAGTCCAAAAAAGCCAAGTTCATCATTCAGAGGTTTCATAGCATCAA
Organism: uncultured Eubacterium sp.; assembly: GCA_900539325.1. GTDB lineage: Bacteria > Bacillota > Clostridia > Oscillospirales > Acutalibacteraceae > Eubacterium_R. The sequence continues at coordinate 16,859 of UQCC01000001.1, read as the reverse complement.
TATTTTCTTTTTGGTTATTTTTACTGCTTTTTTTCATCATTTATCCTCTTTATATCTGCACCAAGAAGAGCAAATTGGTTTTCAATGCACTCATATCCCCTGTCGATATGATAAATATCACTAACAGTTGAGATTCCGTTTGCCTTTAGGGCAGCAATAACAACTGCTGCACCCCCTCGCAAATCAGTACATTTTACATCTGCCGGATGAATATTTTTTACACCGTTAACAACGGCAATCCTGTCATTAATGCTTATATCCGTACCAAACAAATTAAGTTGTTCTATATGCTTAAATCTGTTTTCAAATATGGTTTCTTTGATTATAGAAGTTCCGTTTGCTACTGAAAGAGCCGCCATAACAGGTGCCTGACAATCCGTAGGAAATCCGGGGTATGCCATTGTTTCAATCTTTTTAACTCGATTTAACCTTTGAGGCGATTTTATATACAAGATATTATTACTTATATCTATATTACAACCCATTTCTTCAAACACAGGCAAAGTCGGCATAATATGCTCAGGAAACAAATTTTTAACTTCAATTTCACCGCCGGTAATTGCACAGGCGGACATCAAGGTAGCAGCCAAAATTCTGTCGGGAATTACGGTATGTTCAACACCGTGAAGTGATTTTACACCGTCAATCACAATGGTAGGTGCGGATGTTCCCGAAATTCTTGCACCTGCTTTGTTTAAAAAATTTACCAAATCTGATACTTCCGGCTCTCTTGCGGCATTTACTATTGTTGTTCTGCCCGGAGCCAAAACAGAGGCAAGTATTATATTTTCCGTTGCACCGACGCTCGGAAACGGCAAAACAATCTCTGTACCTTTAACTTTATCCTTTGCGGCACATACATTGTGGCCGTCGGTATAAACATCATATCCGAGTGCTTTAAGTCCCTTTAAATGCAAATCAATCGGACGAAGTCCTATTTCGCACCCGCCGGGAAGATAAAGACAAGCTCTGTCGCTCCTTGATGCAAGGGCACCGAGAAAAATAATCGAAGAACGAAGTTCTTTCATTTGACATTCCAATATATCAAACCGATTTATATCAGAAGTATCAACAGTCAAAGTGTCGTTGTTTCTTTCAACTTTTGCACCGAGATAACGCAAAATATCAATAGTTACATCGACATCAGAAAGTTTTGGGCAATTATGTATAACGGAAACTCCGTTAATCAGCACACAAGCGGAAAGAATCGGAAGCACACTGTTTTTTGCACCATGAACCGAAATACTTCCGCTTAATTTTTTACCGCCGTTAATTTTTAAGCATTTCATAAAACCACCTATGGCAGTCTATGAAAAGTGCTCAAAATATGTTAATTATTTTGCAAGAGAAAGAATAATATCCGCTATTCTCTCACGAGAATCGAGGATTGCCATATCTTTTGCATTTTTTTCTATATCGGCAAGTTCCGCTTTATCGCTTATAAGTTCATTCATAAGAGCCTTTAAGGAGTCGGTTGTCAAATCCTTTTCACGCAAAATTCTTGCTGCATTGCGATTTACAAGTGCCATTGCGTTGTGGAATTGATGATTTTCCGCAACATACGGTGACGGAATAAGAATAGAAGCCTTGCCCATAGCCTCAATTTCAGACAAAGAGGAAGCACCGGCTCTGCCGATAACCAAATCAGCAGCCGCCATACAGGTATCCATATTATCAATATACAATCTTACTTCAACATTGCCTTTATAATAAACATCTTCGCTTCTTTGGGCGAAACCGTTTTCGGCAAATTTATAAAGATAATCTCTGCCGTTTGTGCCTACCGAATGAATATGATAAACATCATTTTTTTCGGCGTCTTCAAGGAGAATATCAAACATAGCGTCATTTAAAGGTGTTGCTCCGAGAGAACCGCCGAACGAAAGAACAAGAGGTTTATCATCGGCAATTCCAAGTTCAATTCTTGCTTCAAACTTTGATTTTTTAAGAAGTTCGCCTCTTACGGGAAGTCCTGTAACAACAGCATCACATTTATCATCCAAATGACTTCTTGCATCCTCAACAGTGAGCATAACCTTGTCCACTTTTTTAGAAAGCTGTTTATTTGTAATTCCCGGATAAGCATTTTGCTCGTGAATACAAGTCGGAATATGAAGTTTAACAGCTTCATCAAGAACAGGTCCGGATACATATCCGCCAAATCCGATAACAACATCGGGATTGAATTCTTTGATAATGTTTTTAGATTCCTTTTCCGACTTCATAAGTTTGCCGACCGTTTTTACATTGTCTATAATTGCTTTTGGCGAAAACGAACGCTTAAAGCCGTTAATTTCGATAGTTTTAAATTCAAATCCGGCATTCGGAACAAGCCTTGATTCCATATGGTCGGCTGTGCCGATAAACATAATTTCGCTGTCGGGATATTGTTCTCTGATATAAGAAGCAACGGCAAGTGCAGGATTAATATGGCCGGCAGTACCGCCTGTTGCAAATAAAAGTTTCATAATTTCTACCTCAATAATTCTTTGTATTTACTTTGCGTGAAATAGACAAAACCACGCCCATTTCAAAACAAAGCATCAAAAGCGATGTGCCGCCGTAAGAGAAAAACGGCAATGCTATACCCGTATTCGGAATGGTATCGGTTACAACAAGAATATTGAATATTGTTTGAATTGCAACCTGAGATACGATACCTATAACTACAAGTGAAGAAAATCTATCCTCACATCTTTGTGCTATTTTAACGCCTCTCCAAAAAAGAATTCCGAAAAGGCCGATAATAAGCGTTGCACCGATAAAACCAAGTTCTTCGCAAACAATTGCAAAAATAAAGTCATTTTGCGGCTCGGAAACATAAAGGTATTTTTGTTTTGAGTTGCCCAAACCAACGCCCCAAAATCCGCCGGAGCCGATTGCATAAAGCGAATTGTTTGTTTGCCATCTGAGTCCCAAAGGCTGAAAAGCTTTATCGGTCCATGCTCTGATACGGTCGCCCTGATAACCCGGCAAAACATCGGGATTGCTTATAACAATTATTGCAACAACGGCTACGAAGCATATGCCGGCAACATAATATTGCCAACGGGTTCCGCCGCAGAACATCATTGCAAGTCCTATCATAAAAACGAGAAGAGTACACGAAAGGTGATTTTCAAGGTAAATCAACACGCAGCATACACCTATAAAAAGTGCCGGGAATAAGACGCCATCTTTAAAATATTTCATCTTGCGGTAGTTTTTACTGATATACCCTGCAAGAACAAGAATAAGTGCAAACTTGGCAATATCTGAAGGCTGAAGAGTAAAAGGTCCGATAGGAATCCATCTCTTAAAGTCCTCACCGTTTCTGTTGACATCAACATGGTAAAACAAAACAAGTATCAATAAAAACACCGAAATCGCAAAAAGAGGCTTTTCAATTACTTTCAAGAATTTATAATTCAACTTTGACACAAGTAACATCACAATTACGCCTGCAACAGCGAAAATAAGTTGACGCTTAAAATAATAATAGGAGTCGCCCTCATTTTGCAAAGCATACGGATAGGTTGCCGAAAACAACATAATAAGACCTATTGTAACAAGTGCAAGTGTTGCGGCAAAGAACGGCAAATCAAATCCGCCGTTGGCAACCAAAAATGACATACCCGAATTTTTATCAAACGGATTTTTAGGTGCTTTTCCTGATTTTTTCTTTCTCGGCTGTTCGTAAGACTCATTTTGTCTTGACGAACGGCGAGGCGGTTCTAAATCTCTGCCTGCCATAATACGGGACTCCTTTCGTAGATTTTTTTACATTTAATAACCAAAGTGCATAAGAACAAGTGCAACTGCACATCCTACTGCATTTACGATTGAAAATACAACGCAGATTTTCTTTTCTTTCCAGCCGCACATTTCAAAATGGTGATGTATAGGTGCCATTTTGAAAATACGCTTGCCGTGAGTCATTTTGAAATATCCAATTTGAATAATATCGCTCATAGTTTCGCACACATATACAATACCGATAAGCACGAGCAAAAGCGGACACTTGATTGCAAAACCAAGTGCAGTAACAAGACCGCCGAGGAAAAGCGAGCCGGTATCGCCCATAAATGTTTTTGCAGGGTTCCAGTTCCAGCAAAGAAAGCCCAAAACGCCGCCGAGAAGTGCGGCAGAAATAATGCCGAGTCCTGCAAACTTTAGCATAACCGACGCAATAATAAATGTAACTGCTACGGTTACGGTTACGCTTGAACACAGACCGTCAATACCGTCGGTAAGATTAACGCTGTTAACACATCCTACTATAATGAAAATTGAAACAAGCCAGAAAACAACGCCTGTAACAATATTTTTTTCAAAATTAACATTGCCGATAAAAGGCAAATACCAAACCGTATTGTGCGAAAGCCACAGAGTAGCCGTGTAGCCGATAGCCATAACAAGTTGACCGAATGACTTTTGCTTTGCGGTTAAGCCCTCATTTCTTTTGAGTTTGATTTTGATAAAGTCATCAGTAAAGCCGATAACGCCGCAACCTAACGCAAGGCAAAGACCTGCGATGATAAGCACCTTATCTCTGCCGACAAGAACCGAAGCATAATCACTTTCAAGTTTGCCGCCCGAAAGAGTAAAAGTCAATACACCGATAACAAACGCAACGATGATACCGATAATGAACATCAAGCCGCCCATATTTGGTGTGCCCTGCTTTGACTTGTGCCATGACGGACCGATGTCCAAAATTGTTTGACCGAATTTTAATTTACGAAGCCACGGAATAATTACAAATCCGAGACCGGCTGTGATACCGAAAGATATAACAGCGGTTATGATAAGTGCAACTGTTGTGCTCATTGTTTTCTCCATCCTTTATATACAGTATTTATAACATCCTCGAGTTTCATACCTCGTGAGCCTTTAAATAAAATTGCATCACCTTTTGTTGCAATATTCAAAAGCATTTCTGACAATTTTTCTTTGTCATCAAACAGAAATGCGTTTTCTACTCCGTCCTGCTTTGCACCGTCAACATAAAACTTTGCATCGTTACCATAGGCGAGAAGATAGTCTATTTTGTTTTCTGCAACAGCCTTGCCGACTTCTGTGTGAGCGGTTTTTGCATAATCGCCGAGTTCAAGCATATCGCCCAAAACAGCAATTTTTTTGTTGCCTTTAATGTTGCTTAATGTTTTGAGTGCGGCACGCATCGAATCGGGAGAAGCGTTGTAGCAATCCTCAATTGAAGTTATGCCGTCAACATCAACTACTTTTTGACGCATACCGGCAGGCACATATGTGCCGAGTGCATCTGCCGCCGACTGTGGCTCGACATTCAAAAAATAACCTACCGCAAACGCCGCAAGAGCATTGTACACATTGTGTATACCGATTGTCGGGATAGTTATATGCTGTTTTTTGCCGTAATATGCAACATCAAACGATGTGGAATTATCCATTTCAACAATGTTTTCCGCTTTAAATTCACCGTTTTCAATTCCGTAAAAAACAACCTTGTGGTGTTCATCTTTTACGGTTTGGAGCATATCGTTGTCGCCGTTCAAAATAAGAGGAGCACCCTCTGCAAGTCCCTCGCAAAGTTCAAGTTTTGCCTTCAAAATTCCCTCACGAGAGCCGAGATTCTCAATATGCGAAACGCCGATATTTGTAATAAGACCGATTGTAGGCTTAACCTCGTTTACGAGACGGGAAATTTCACCGAAGTGGTTCATACCCATTTCGATAACCGCCGCCTCGGTGCTGTTGTCAATTTGGAACAACATTTGAGATACACCGATTTCGTTATTGAGATTTCCAAGAGTTTTGATTGCATTATACTTTGCCGACACAACAAGATGAGTAAACTCCTTTGTTGTTGTTTTGCCGACCGAGCCTGTCAAACCGATCACAGGAATATCAAACTTTGAACGATAATATCCCGAAAGGCTGAGCATAGCCTTTGATGTGTCGGCAACCTTGATATATGCACCGTTCGGTTCAATGTCGGAATGAATCATAACAGCCGATGCACCGAGCGACAAAGCCTCCTCTGCAAATTGATGAGCATCAAAGCGTTCACCCTTAATACATATAAAAAGGCAACCCTTTGTGATTTTTCTTGTATCTATGCACACCGAATCAAATTCGGCATCTTTGTTATATGTTGCACCCAAATACGGTGCAATTTCTGATAATTTTAATTTTTCCATTATTTGTTAAGTTCCTCTAAAACCTCTGCAACAACTTCTCTTTCGTCAAAATGAATTGTGCCTGTCGGAAGAATTTGATAGGTTTCGTGTCCTTTGCCGGCAAGGAGAATAATATCATCCTTTTTCGCATTTTTCATTGCCCACGCAATAGCTTCTTTTCTGTTTTCAACAACCTCATAAGGAGTTTTGCTGTCCTTCATTCCCACAAGAATGTCTTTGATAATGTCGCTTGGATTTTCGCTTCTTGGGTTATCTGAAGTTACAACGCAGAAATCAGACAAGTCAGCTGCGATTTTGCCCATCTTCGGTCGCTTGGTTTTATCTCTGTCACCGCCGCAACCAAATACTGTGACAACTCTGCCGTTTGCAATTTCCTTTAAGGAAGAAATAATGTTTTCAAGTCCGTCAGGAGAGTGAGCATAGTCAATAATAACAGTATAATCCTGATTCGGTGTAGGCACAACCTCAATTCTGCCCTTTACTCCGTTTGACTTGCTGATTGCTTCGAGCACATCGGTAAAATCAACACCGAGTGTTAATGCAACAGAAATTGCACAAAGCGAATTATATACGCTGAATCTGCCCGGAATAGGACAGTCTACTCTGCCGATTTTTTCACCGATAAGGTCATACTTAACGCCCTGTGAAGAAAAGCGAACATTTCTTGCGGTGTAATCCGCTTTCATATTATCAACACCGTAGGTAACGGTTTTGCAATTACAACCTTCAACAATTTTAAGACCGTACTTGTTGTCAACATTTGTAACGGCTGTATCGCAAGCCTTGAAAAGGAGCTTTTTTGCCTCAAAATAATTTTCCCAAGTTTTATGATAATCAAGATGGTCCTGAGTGAGATTTGTAAACGCTCCGATATGGAAGTGAATGCCCTCAACTCTGCCCTGTGCAAGTGCTTGTGAAGAAACCTCCATAATACAGTATTCGCAGTTTGCATCAACCATTTTTCTGAAAAGCGACTGCAATTCGTGAGGGTCCGGAGTGGTATAATGTGCAGGATAAATTTCGCTTCCCACCATATTTTGAACCGTGCCGATGAGTCCGCATTTTTTACCGACATTTTCAAGAATTTGCTTAATCAAAAATGTTGTGGTTGTTTTGCCGTTTGTGCCTGTAAGTCCTATAAGTTTCAGACTATCGGCAGGATTGCCGAAAAACGAAGCACATATAGGAGAATAAGCCTTGCGTGTATCATCAACAATAACTTGATTTGCAAGACCCAAATCGTGATCGCATACAACAGCCGGCGCACCTTTTTTGAGCATTTCTTCGGCAACCGAATGGCCGTCAAACGATGCACCCTTTATGCACACAAAAAGATAGCCTTCTTCGACCTGACGGGAATCGGCTGTTACATCCTTTACTTCAACATCCTTATATTCATTTTTTACCTTTACATCTTTTAATATCTGTGAAAGCTTCATTTTCTCACTCCTATATATTATCAGTCGAGAACTGAGTTTGTATTCTTAAACGATACGGTGATTACCGTGCCGGCAGAAACCTTTGCACCTTTTTCGGTGGACTGGCGATAAGCCACAACATTTGATGCCGACAAATTAATACCGTTAATTTCAATATTCAAATTATTTTCGCTTGCCAAAGTATTGGCTTCGCTTATTGTAAGTCCCGAAAAATCAGGAACGGTAACGATTTGTTTTTCTTCATCGGTTGTGTAAAGAACAACTGTACCGTTTGTAGGGATTGTTGATGATGACGCCGGTGACTGACGAACAACCTTTTTGCCGTTGCCTACAATTTTGCATTTGAGATTCTTCGAATTAAGTGCTGATTTTGCGTCATTTACAGACTTACCGATTACATTCGGTGTGAACACAGAAAGGTTTTTGCTTTCCTTTTCGTCATATTCAGGCTCAATATTGAGTTCCTGCATACAAGTTTCTACCACCTGTGCCGCAATAGGAGCACAAAGTGCACCGCCGCCCAAATCTTCGTTTGGCTCATCCATAATGATTATCATAGCAACTTGCGGATCGTCCGACGGAGCGATTGCCGCAAATGAAACGATATACTTTGTTTTGCCGTTTGTCGACTCGGCAAGCTTGGTTGATGTACCTGTTTTACCGCCTACACGGTAACCTGCAACATATCCGTTTTTACCCGTACCGTTGTCAACAACGGATTTCATCATACCTCTAACCTTTTTGGAAGTATCTTCACTGATAACTCTTCTTACCTCAGTAGGTTGCGTTTTTTTAACGGTATTGCCGTTTGCATCGATGATATGGTCAACTACATACGGCTTCAAAAGTGTGCCTCCGTTTGCTATTGCACAAAGGCCCGTGCAAAGCTGGATAGGCGTCAAGCTGTTTGATTGACCGAACGAAGCAGAAGAAAGTTCTACAATACCATATTGATTTTCTTTATAATACTGTGAACCTGCCTCACCGGGAAGGTCAATTCCCGTTTTTTGAGTAAAGCCGAATGCCTCAAAATATTTAAAATAATTGTGCACACCGAGTTTTTGACCGACTGTAATAAAGAACGGGTTGCACGAATTTTCAAGTCCTTGAGTAAAAGTTTCTGTGCCGTGTCCCGGATGATAGTGGCACCTCATAACATAATCCTTTACACGAATTGAGCCTGTGCAAGTATAAGTTGTATTGAGATTAACTATATTTTCCTCAAGTGCTGCTGCAGCAATAAAGGTTTTGAAAACCGAACCCGGTTCATATGTACTTGATGTAACAAAGTTGTTCCACTGATTTTGAATTGCCTCTGATTTTGCGGCAACTTTTTCGTCTTTATCGATTATTTTTTCTATGGCCTTGATATTTTTTGAATATGTGAGTTTGTAAGGCTCGTTGCAATCATAATCGGGAAGCGATGCCATAGCAAGCACAGCACCGGTTTTGCAATTCATCACAACGCCGTACGCGCCCTTTGCCTTGTATTCCTTCATTGTTGAAGAAAGATTTTTTTCAAGTGTATACTGAACATTTTGATTGAGAGAAAGCACAAGAGAGTTGCCGTCAACTGCGTCAATCGAAGTTTCGTAATCTGTCGGAAGATTGTGCTTTTGAGCGTCTTTTACGGTGATAATTCTGCCGTTTGTGCCTTTTAATTCATTCTCATAGTAATATTCCAAGCCGTAAAGACCTTGATTATCATCACCCGTAAAGCCGAGAACATTTGAAGCAAATTCGCCATAAGGATAATAACGCTTTGTATTTTGCTCCATGCCTATCATACTTGAAAACTTATTTTTAATTTTAAAACTTGCAATTTTTTCCTTAATATCGTTTTCAACCTGCTCGGCAACAACAACATAATGAGTATCTTTTTTGCTTTTTTCGAGAAGTTCCGCTTTGCCTTCATCATCAAGTTTCAAAATTTTTGCAAGTCCGTTAACAAGCTTATCTCTGCTTTTGTCGGTAATATTTTTTGAATCGAGAAAAATATCCCAAGTAGTTGCCGATTGAGCAAGAACATTGCCGTCGCTGTCATAAATAGAACCTCGTTTTGCTTCAATCTCGGTATCCGAAAGTTGCTGACTTTCCGCTTTTGCAGAGTACTCGTCACCTTTGACGGTTGAAATATAAAACACCCTGAATGCGTCGATTGAAAAAAGGAAAGCGATAACAACAGCCAATATTGCGATTCGCCTGAGTCCCTGCTTTTTAAAATCGTTTGACATTGTTATCACCTCGCTTCATTTTTCGTCTGTTTTCGACTGCCTATAAAAAAGCATTTTAGAGAGTAGGAAAATTCCGACTCTCTTATATAGTACGCTGTATAATTTTATTTATTACTCAACTGCTTTTCGGCAAGAGTTTTGTGCTGATTTATTTTTTTCATATAATCTTGTTTATATTGATTTACATCCATATACTGAATTTGATTGGACTTCATCTTTGTCATATGGAGCTTATTAACCGCATAATCATCAATCATACTGATTGACACCATGGTATCAAGTTCGCTTTGCAAGCTTATATTTTCGCTTTGAGCGTTTGCAATATTAACCTTTGCGCTTGATATTTCTCTTGTAAGTTCATTTTTAACGGCAAAGGAATATAGAGTTAAGCCGACAAATCCGATTACGATAACCGCTGTCAAAATAAGGGCAACAGCTCTTTTGGCACAAAGTGCCTGCTCGTGTTTTATTTGCGACGAGGACTTTACGCTGTCGTTTTCACGAACTTTGAGTGTTCTGCCGGTTTCCGGATACTCTTCTTCCCTACGCTTAGGTGCGGCTGAAGAACGAGATACATTAAAGCCATTCAACATATAAGATGTATCGTTTTGATACGAGTATCTGCGAAAATCATTTGTATTTGTCACTATATTCACCTCCGTTTATAATAATGTAATTAATATACAATTTAAAATTTTTCAAAGCATCTGAGTCTTGACGACCTCGCTCTTGGATTTTCTTTTAGTTCCGCTTGGGTCGGTGCTTTTGACTTAAACACAAGTTTGCCAAGAGGTTTGTTGCCGCAAACACAAACAGGAAATTCTTTTGGACAAGTACATGGATTAACCCATTTGTTAAACTTTTCCTTGACTATTCTGTCCTCAAGCGAATGGAAAGTAATAACCGAAATTCTGCCGCCCGGTGCTAAACATTCAAGCGCTTTATCAAGCGTTTTGTCAAGCACATCAAGTTCTGCATTTACTTCAATGCGAAGAGCCTGAAATGTTTTTCTTGCCGGGTGCGAATCACGCATTTTTGCCTTTGGATATGAAGCTTTGATAATATCAACAAGCTCGCCTGTTGTTTCAATAGGCTTGTCCTGCCTAAAGAGAACAATGCTTTTTGCAATTCTGCGAGAAAACTTTTCTTCCCCATATCTAAAAATTATATTAGCAAGTTCTTCTTCGCTGTAAGTATTGACAACATCCTTTGCACTTAAACCCGATTTGCTCATTCGCATATCAAGAGGTGCGTCTTTGTGATACGAAAATCCTCTGTCTGCTGTGTCAAGTTGGAAGGAGCTTACTCCCAAATCAAGCAGCATTCCGTCAATGGATGCCACATTTAGCTCCTTCAAAACTTGATCAACATTAGAAAAGTTATTTTGAACAATAGTAACATTCCCCAAATCGTCCAGACGCTCATGAAGGACCTTAATCGCATCGGGATCTTGGTCTATCGCAATGAGTCTGCCGGCTTTTGCTGCGATTGCCTTTGAATGACCTCCGCCGCCTGCCGTACCGTCAACTATTGTTTTTGTGCTGTCTATATTGAGTGACTCAATGGATTCGTCAAACAAAACGCTCTTGTGTACAAATTTCATATCAGATACCTATACCGTTGAGCTCGTCCATAATATCGATAACTTCTTCCTTGCTGATAGAAGCAACCTGCTCTTCAAACTTGGCTTTGTTCCAAATTTCGATATGATTGATATTACCGAAAACAACAGCTTCCTTTTCTCCCGCAAGCGAAACCTTTTCTTTAAGGCGGTCGCCTACAAGAAGTCTGCCCTGAGTGTCAAGACTTACCTTGTCAGCCGAAGAAACAAGATACATAGAAATCTTTTTCTTTTTTTCGGTCGGAAGCTTACTGTTTTGAACATTATTTAAAAGTTCTTCCCACTGGTCCTGCGGATAAAGCGAGATAAAATCGCCCAATCCGAGAGATGCAACAAATTCTTCGCCGAGGCGTGAACGCATATGTGAAGGAATGGCGATACGACTTTTTGCATCCAATTTATGCACACGGTAGCCATACAAATAGTTGTCCATTTTGCGTCCTCCTCCCGAAAAATTGATTTTGTTCCCCACATTTTTCAAAAAATTAGGGTTTTATGTGTTTATTCAATACACTTTATGGGGTGTCACCCCACTTCTATTTCATTATAATAGTATCGCACGACTAAGTCAAGAAAAATCTTCTATAATTCTTTTTTATAAAGGTTAAAGTTTAATTACAAATTTTGTAACCATTTTGTAATATATAACAATATTTGAAATTGCCAAAGCATTATATATATGTTATAATATTTATATTATACTGACGAAAGTTATGGTGATTAGATGGAAGAAAGAAAAACCACCTGGGGTGAAAAAATCGGTTTTGGTGTGGGCGCAATAGGGCTTGACCTAAGCTACGGTATGTTTTATTCATTCCTTAGTTATTATTTATCAAGTGTTTTGGGACTTAAAGAGGGATTTTTATTGCTTCTCACCCCACTTGCAAGAATTTGGGACGGTATCAACGACCCGATGATGGGAACGATTGTTGACAACACCCGCACAAAGCACGGCAAATACAGACCGTGGATTTTAATAGGTGCTATGTCAAACGCAGTTGTATTGTTCTTATTATTTACAAAATTCGGATTGAGCGGAACAGCACTTTATATTTATATCGGTATTATGTATGTGCTTTGGGGTATGACCAACACAATGGCTGACATTCCGTATTGGAGTATGATTCCGAGTTTTACCTCCGACCCTAAAGACAGAAACCTTGTTTCAACCGTTGCAAGAACATTCTCCGGATTAGGTCAAGGTATTGTTACGGTTGCTTCTCCTATCATTTTGCCGTTGCTCTCAACAGGTGTAAAGACCGACAAGGGTTACAGTGCAACAGGATTTTCAAGATGGGCAGGAATTCTTGCAATTATGCTTGTATTATTCTCTGCTATCTGTGTGTTCAATACAAAAGAAAAAAATGTTGTTTACGGCGAAAAGAGTAAATTCTCATTCAAAAAAATCTTTTCCGTTATTAAAAACAACGACCAACTTGTTATATTTATGATATTTGCCATGCTTTCAAATGCCGGCTGGTATTTGACATCCGGAACTGCCGTTTATTACTTTACGGATGTACTCGGCAACCCAAAAGCACAATCATTGTTCCAAACAATCGGCGCAGTCGGTTCGGTTCTGGGTCTTTTGGTTATTCCGGTTCTCTCAAAATGGTTCAACAAAAAAGTTATCTATCAAATTTCGCTCATTGCCACAATTATTGGTTATGTTTTGATGTACATCTTTGGTCCTGTTCTCAAGATGACTATCGCACTCGATATTGCATACATTATTTCGTCAACAGGTATCGCTGCAATGTTTGTTGGACAGACAGTATTCCTTGCAGACATTGTTGACTACGGTGAGTTCAAAAATGCCGAAAGAAACGAATCAATCACATTTTCTATGAAGGGATTTTTGCAGAAAATGGCATACACCATTCAAACTCTCGTTTTGTTTGGCGGTTTGGCTATAATGAACTATAACGAGCAAATCACATCTGCAACAAAGCAAATCAACAATTCAACAAAAACAGGAATCGGCATCATCTGCTTCGCCGTTCCTCCTGTACTCATTTTGCTTTCGCTAATCGTATTCACTGCAAAGTTCAAACTTCACGGCGACCTTGCCGACCAAGTACACGACCACATCGTTGCAAAGCGTGCAAGCGAAGCAGAAGCTAACGAATAATAACACTTAACGGCATAACAAAAAGCGTATCGAAAATTCGATACGCTTTTATTGTTTTTATTTGGTTTAAAATTAGCCAAGCAATTCTTTAAGAATTCTTGTTACTTCGCTTGACGGAGCTTTGCCCTTGAGTGCTCTCATTGACTGACCGACAAGGAAGTTAAAGGACTTGTCCTTGCCCTCTTTGTATTCTGCAACAGCTTTTTCGTTATTTGCGATAATTTCTTCAATAACTGACTGAATTGCACCTGTGTCGGATACCATTTCCATATTGTTTGCCTTGACATATTCCTCAGGAATTACATCATCGTCAAACACTGCCTTAAGTACCTTTTTTGCAGATTCACGAGAAACCTTGTTTGAATTTACAAGATTGATAATTTCGCCGAGGCTCTCTGTTCTGAAAGAAATGTTTTCAGGAAGAGTCTGGGTATCATTCATAAGTTTCATAAGGTCGCCCATAATCCAGTGAGCGGAGTCCTTTGGATTTTTGGTAATCTCAACGGTTTTATCAAACAACTTTGCATATGCCTTATCGGAGCAAAGAATGTTTGCATCGTATTCCGTAAGAGAATATTCGCTGATATATCTTGCCTTTTTAGCCTCGGGAAGTTCAGGAAGCGATGCTCTGATGCCCTCGATATATTCATCCGAAAGTTCAATCGGAGGAAGGTCAGGCTCAGGAAAATACTTATAGTCCTGTGCATCCTCCTTGCTTCTCATAGAGGTTGAGACGCCTTTGCTGTCGTCCCATCTGCGAGTCTCCTGCACAACCTTGTCGCCGTCCTCGATAAGCTCGATTTGACGCTCGGTTTCAGCCTCGATTGCGTTGTGAATACCTCTGAACGAGTTAATGTTTTTCATTTCTGTTCTTGTGCCGAATTCGGTTGCACCCTTTTCCATAACAGACACATTTACATCGGCACGGAGTGAGCCTTCCTGCATTTTACAGTCCGAAACACCGCAGAACTGAAGAATTGCACGAAGCTTTTCAACATATTCAACCGCCTCATCGGCACTTGCAATATCAGGTTCTGACACGATTTCCAAAAGAGGCACACCGCAACGGTTGTAGTTTACGAGGGTGCTGTCTGTCCACTCATCGTGAACAAGCTTTCCTGCGTCCTCTTCCATATGAATTTCGTGAATTCTAACCTTCTTTTTGCCGCCGTTTACGCTATCGTTAATCTCAACCCAGCCGTTTCTGCAAATCGGAAGATAAAGCTGTGAAATTTGATAAGCCTTTGGCAAATCGGGATAGAAATAGTTTTTTCTGTCAAACTTATTATACTGTGTAATCTCGCAGTTGAGTGCAAGACCTGTGCGAACCGCAAATTCAACAACTCTCTTGTTTACAACAGGGAGAGTGCCCGGCATACCGGAGCAAATCTCACAAACATGAGTGTTTGGCTCACCGCCGAATTCTGTTGTGCAGTTGCAAAAAATCTTTGTTTTAGTGGCAAGCTCTGTATGAACTTCAAGACCACAAACGGTAATATAATCCATATTTACTGCCTCCTATTAAAGATTTGGTTTTCTTTTATGCCAGTCGGTTACATTTTGATAAGCATAGCCGGCTGAAAGAATTGTTTTTTCATCAAACGGTTTGCCGATAAGTTGTATACCGATTGGCATTGAATTTGTATCAAAACCGCAAGGAAGTGCAAGTGACGGCAAGCCTGCGATATTAATCATAACCGTATAAATGTCGCCAAGGTACATTGCAAGCGGATCAGAAAGGCCCTCGCCCATCTTAAGCGCTGTTGTCGGAGCAACAGGACCGAGGAGGAAATCATACTTTTGGAACGCTTCATTGAACGCCTTGCAAATAAGGCCCTTTGCCTGAAGTGCCTTCTTATAATAAGCATCAAAATAGCCTGATGAAAGCACGAAGTTACCGAGCATAATACGCTTTTTAACTTCCATACCAAAGCCCTCCGAACGGGATTTGAAGTATACATCGGTAAGATTGAACGCATCCTTTGACTTATAGCCGTACTTGATGCCGTCAAAACGAGAAAGGTTTGAGCAAGCCTCTGCACAAGCTATAATATAATAGGTAGGGATTGCGTATTTAACGATAGGCATATCAAACTCTTCAACCTCTGCACCGAGATCCTTGAGAGTTTGAGCGGCAGCTTTTACGCTCGCTGCAACCTCTGCGTTGATACCCTCGCCGAAATAATCGTTTGGAATACCGACTTTCTTGCCCTTAAGGTTATCAAGCTTAATATCGGCAAGGTCAAAAACTTCGCTTTCCATTGAAGTGCCGTCCTTGACATCCTTGCCCTTAATTACATTGAACACACCTGCAACATCAAGAACATCTTTGCCAAGAGGTCCGATTTGGTCAAGTGATGATGCAAATGCTACTAATCCATATCTTGATACTAGTCCATATGTTGGTTTTAATCCTACAACTCCACAGAAACTTGCTGGTTGTCTTATTGAACCACCTGTATCTGAACCTAATGCCCATGGAACCATATTTGCTGCAACTGCGGCTGCAGAACCACCTGATGACCCTCCTGGTACTTTATTTAATTCCCATGGATTTCTTGTTTTCTTAAAATATGAATATTCTGTTGAACCACCCATTGCGAATTCATCCATATTTAGTTTTCCTAAGTCAATCATATTTTCTGCATTTAATTTTTCAACTACTGTTGCATCATATGGTGAGACAAAGTTTTCTAACATTTTTGAGCTACAAGTTGTTTTTACACCTTTTGTACACATATTGTCTTTTATTCCTATTGGAATTCCAGCAAAATCTCCTGTAACTTCTCCTCTTTCTATTTTTTCTTGTACATCTTTTGCTTTTTCTAAAGCTTCATCTGTTAATGTTGTAACAAATGCTTGTACATCTTTCTCTTTGTCATTTATTCTATCTACATAAGCTTTTGTTATTTCTGTTATTGTTAGCTCTTTAGAAGCTAATTTTTCTTGAAGTTCATGTACTGTAAGTTCTGTAATATTCATTAAATTTCCTCCCTTCGCATAATTCATCTGCATTAATAAATTTGATGATTTTCGAACCTTATGAAATGTCATTTTTAATTATTGTATAACTTTTGGTATTTTAAACATTCCTCTTTCTTGTGCAGGAGCATTTTGAAGCAATGCATCTCTATCACCGAATTCTACAATTTCATCTTTTCTGAATACATTATATTTATCATTTGCACCTATTGTTTCTCCTAAACCATCTGTTGGTGCATTATTTACTTTTTCTGCGAAATTTAATATATCTTGTAAATGTAATAAATATGT